>CAXXRY010000054.1:0-156859 GCA_963668335.2 Aminobacteriaceae bacterium
CCAGTTCGGGAGCAACAAAATGAGGAGGATATGATGATTCAACACCATTTCAAAGACGTATGCTGCGATATTCTCATCCTGGGGGGCGGCATCGCAGGTGTTTCTGCTGCTTTGGCTGCAACACGCGAGGGAACGTCAGTCATCCTGGTTGAAAAGAGCGGACGTCTTGGGGGCACGGCGACGAATGGCCTTGTGAGCACGCTCTGTGGCTGCTATTCGTCGCTGCCGGGAAGACGCAAAATCATCGGCGGATTCCGCGACCTTCTGGCGGCGGAACTTCACCGTACAGGAGGCATACTGGAAGGGGTGGACAGGGACACGCACAGAAACGACACCTGCGATCCGGAATTGCTCGCGTGCGCTCTCGACTCCCTGTTACGGCGTCGCGAAGTACAGCTGATGCTCTCCACGTGCGTCATCGGCGCCGACTTCTCGGGACGTCATCTTCGTTCCGTCGAGGTCGTCAACACGGAATCGGGGACGCGGTGTTCTATAACTCCACGTCTGGCCGTAGACGCCTCCGGAGGAGCCCTCCTCTCGCGACTGGCCGATCCAACATCCGTCATCAAGGGAGACGAAAGAGGCAGGCTCCAGGCTGCCACCATGGTCTTCCGCATGGACGGCGTCGACGGAGACACGGCACGCCTCGTCACCAAGGACGAAATACGAGCGCTGCTCGCCGAAGCCCGCCGGAACGGCGACGTCACCGGGGAGCGCGGAAACGGCGTTTTGACCGTGCTTCCCGGCAACAGCTCGGCCATCGTCAACGCCAACTGGGTCCGAGCGGATATGTCGCTCCCCGAGGATGTAACGCGAGGGCTTGTGGAAGGCCGGGAAAAAGCGCTGGAAAACGCACGTTTCTTCCGGAAGTACGTTCCGGGGTTCGGAAACGCGGTACTCTCCGCCATCGCTGCTTCTCTTGGCGTCCGCGAGGCGTCGCGCATCAGGGGCGCATACGTCCTCTCGAAAGAGGACATCATGGAAGGGCGGCCGCTTCGAAGACGCGATTTCGATGGGCTCCTGGCCCATGGAGTATCATGACTACGAACAGAACAGGCTCGTCTACCTGTGGAGTGAATACGACTACGAAATTCCGTTGCGCTGTCTGCTCCCCGAGGGGCTCGACAATGTCCTCGCAGCAGGGCGGAACATCTCGGTATCGTCGATGGCCTACGCTTCCACCCGAGTGATGGGGCCGTGCATGGCCATCGGTCAGGCTGCGGGAACGGCGATGCGCCTCTGCCTGAAGATGAATGCGCTTCCGAAGGAAGTGGGCCGGGACCTGCTCCGGGAGACGCTTCTGAACGAGGGGTGCGATTCTGGAATAGCGAAGAGGAGACTGGAATTGCCTCCTCTTTATTACGCATCGTTATGCTCGGTTTCTTTTGGAAAAAAGAGAAAGCGCCCGCTCCTTCACTCCCGGCACGGCCGCAAGAACGGAGAGAATCACCAACAGCGCGAGGACCACGCTTGTCGGCCTGCCGAAGAGCGAGAAGAAGAAGTTATCGCCCGCAAGCGCCATATTGATCGCACGCCGAAGATTCGAGTCCATCATCTCCCCCAGCACGAGGCCCAGAACAAGCGGAGCGGGCGGATACCCGCGGCTCCGCATCAGAAAACCAACAAGCCCGAAGCAGAACATCAGTCCCACGTCGAACATGCTGGAGTTCACCGCATAAGTACCAACCACGCAGAGAACCGTCACAAGCGGCATCAGTATTCGCTTGGGGACGAGCACGATCTTCGAGAGCCGCGGGACAACGGTCATCCCGAGAATCAGCATGACGACGGAAGCGACGAATCCCCCTGCGAGGACGATGGAGAAGAGTTCGGGAGTCCGGACGAAGAGCAGAGGCCCCGGTTGCAGCCCGTGCACGTAAAAAGCCGCGAGGATGACCGCCGTCACAGCGTCCTCCCGGGACTGCAAGCGTGAGCATCGGTATCAGCGCCCCTCCGATGCAGGCATTGTTCGCCGCTTCGCTCGCGATCACTCCTTCCACGGCCCCTTCGCCGAACGGACGGCTCGGGTTCTTCACGCTCTTCCGCGCCGAGTCGTAGGCTATGATCGAAGCGACAGGACCTCCCGCTCCGGGAAGCGCCCCTATAAAAACCCCGATGAGCGAAGAGCGGAGCGAAAGAGGAAGGAAGCGAACCATCTCTCGAAAAGAGTACCGCATCTTCCCCGCTTCCGCCGCGATGGCGTTCATCGCACCGCGCGCCACTTGATCCAGCACCTCCGAGAATCCGAAAAGGCCTATGAGCGCGGCGATAAGTGGAACCCCTCCCTGGAGATCGAATACGCCGAATGTCAGCCGGACGCCGCCGGAGAAGGGATCGATGCCTATCATGCTCAACAGCAGGCCCAGAAGGGCGCAAATGCCTCCCTTGATATAATTCTTCGCCGTCAACGTACCTATTGTGGTCAAGCCGAAAAGCGCCAGCAAAAAATAGTCCATCGCGGAAAAAGTAAGCGCGAAGCTCGTCACGGGCTTGGCGACGAACATCAGGACAAGAAAGCCGAAGACGGTTCCGACGAAAGAGTGGAAGGTCGCAGCCCAGAGAGCGAGCGCGGCTTCCCCTCTGCGGGCCATCGGATACCCGTCAAGAGTTGTCACTACCGAAGAAGGAGCTCCCGGAATATTGATCAGGATGGCGGAGACCGCGCCCGCGTACACGCCCGAGACAAAAACCCCCAGAATGACCGCGAGCGCGTTCTTTACGCTCCATGTATAGGTAATGGAGACGAGGAGCGCCGTCGCCATCGTGACAGAAAGACCGGGGATAGCTCCCACGAAAAGCCCCGCTACGGCCCCGGCGAAAATAAAGAGCACAAAGACGGCGTCTACTTGAGAAACGACGGAGAGCACAAGGTCCATTTTCCTCTTCCTCCTATGGGAGCAGTACGTTCAAGCCGTGACGGAAGATGATGAGAACAGCCGCCGGAGAAAGAAACGAGAGAAGCGCTATCGTCCAAAGACGTCGCTCGCCGATCAGTAGGGAGAAAAGAGCGAGAAAAAGAGCCGTAGCCGGGAAGAAACCCGCCCAAGGGAGCACGAAAGCGTATGCGCAACATAAGCCGAAAACGAGGAAAACGCTTCCCGTCGTGGAATCCGCCCCCTGCGTCGAGGTCGCGGGCGCGCCTTTTTTCAGGCGACGATATCCCTGCAGGAGCAGGACAAGAGCGAGAAGCCCGAGCGACGCCGAGAGAAGCAGTGGGAAAAGCGCGGGAGAGAGCGCCCAGTCGCCGCCGTCGTGAGAGCGGGCTCCCTGCCAGCCGAAAAGCGCGGCGAGGACAAGGAAGAACAGGCTATGCCTGATATTCGCCGCCCAGAGAGAAGTGTTCATACAAGCCATCCTTTCAATGAAAGCAAAAGAGCCGCCACTCCCTTGCCGGGAAGGGGCGGCTCGTCGGAAAGCGAGTTTACGGCCTGGGGATATTGAACGCTTCGGGGCTCTTCTTCGCCACCCCGGCGTCCTGAAGCACCCAACCCACTACCGAGGCCCACTTGTCCCAGTAGGCAAGCATATCCTGCCCTCTCACGGCGTCCAGCCCAACATACCAGTTGTTCTCCAGGAACTCCTTCCATTTCGGGTCGGCAACGGCTTTCGACGTCGCGTCGGCAATCTTCTCCACGATCTCGGGAGGAGTTCCTTTCTTCACCACCAGGCAGTTCGGATAGTCGAGCGGCAGGAAGGGGGCTATCTCAGGGATGGCGTCGGTGATAGGAGGCAGACCGGGCAGATAGGCGGTCTTCTTGCTGTCGAAGACCGCGAGCGCACGGAGTTTTCCCGCGGCGATGTAGTCCTTCACAGTCCCGATGTTGGGGGACGTAAAATCGACCTGACCGCCGAGAACTGCGAGCAGGGCGTTGTTTCCGCCGCCGAAGGGGGTGCTCGAAAAGTCGAGTTTGCCCTTCTGCATCATCAAAAGCCCCTGCACGTGACCGCTGGCGCCCGCTCCACTGTAGGAGAAGCGAACTTTTCCCGGCCGAGCGCGAATATCGTTCACCAGGTCCGCGAGCGTCTGGTACGGAGATTCCGGCGCAACCGCGATGATCTTCTCCGAATGGCTCAGCAGCATGATCGGCTCGAAGTCATGGAATGAGAGTTTGCTCACGTCCATGATTCGGAACGACGCAGGCGTCTCCGCCGAAAAGAGCACCGTATACCCATCGGCAGGGCGGGCGTTTGCGTACTCGGTACCGATAGCTCCGGACGCGCCCGGACGGTTGAGGATCACCACGGGGACGCCCATGTATTTCTCGAAGAGAGGAGCAAATACGCGAGCCGCCACGTCGGTGACGCCTCCGGCTCCCCACGGGACTACAAGCGTTATCCCCTTCGAAGGATACTCCTCGGCGAAAGCGCCTGCCGGGACGGAAAACATCGCCGCTACCAGAAAAACCAGGACGCCCAGTTTCCACACTTTTTTCATCTGCACCACTCCTTTTGTTCCCTCTTCTTCTCGATCGAGAAGAAGAGAGGAATACAACCGCTTCATCCGATGAACGAAACGCGTTTCAGTTCAGGAAAGGGAACTTCCCCCACCCAATCATTACTCTGGTACACTGCCGATCAAAAGAATGAAAAACGGTTGAAGGCATTATAAACTATCAACATGCTACTCTACAAGAGCATCAGGAAAAGAGGAAACTCGCCGGAACTCAAAAAGAATGAGCCGAGAGACATTTCAATTATGCCGCCGACAGCGGTTCGAGAAAAAACGACCGGTTCACCCGTTTCGCGGAAGATGAACCGGTCGGAAACAACTCCATATCCGGCGTTTCTACGGGCCGGGATTCTGTTGCTTACGGGTTGAGCATATAGCGGTTCACGATCGCTTCGAGCATCTCCTGCCGGCCGGAGCCGTTAACTGGCTGATCGTGCGCCAGCGCATACGCCTCAAGCTCCCCGAATCCGACGGATGCTTCCGCAATCTTTTTCCCCACCCCCGAGGAATAACTTTCGTATCGCTTCGCCACAAACGCATCGATTTCGTCGCTCTCGATCAGTTTAGCCGCGACCTTCAGTCCCTTGGCAAAGGTATCCATCCCGACGATATACGCGATGAAGAGATCGTCGTTCTGGAATGAAGGACGACGGACGTGCGCGTCGAAGTTGAAGCCGCCCGGGGCGATACCACCGTTCTTCAGAACTTCGATCATCGCGAGCGTCGCCGCGTTGACGTCGGTCGGGAAGTTATCTGTATCCCAGCCAAGGAAGAGATCGCCCTGGTTCGCGTCGATACTGCCAAGAACACAGTTGATTCTGGCGATATGCAGCTCGTGATGAAAGGTATGCCCCGCGAGGGTGGCGTGGTTCGCTTCCAGATTGATCTTGAAATCGTTCTCCAGACCGTACTTCCGCAGGAATGCCAATACGGACGGGACGTCGTAATCGTACTGATGCTTGGTCGGCTCCTTCGGCTTCGGTTCAATAAGGAGCTGTCCCGTAAAACCGATCTCCTTCGCGTACGCTACCGCCATCTTGAGGAAGCGGGCCAGGTTGTCGAGTTCAAGACTCATATTGGTGTTCAACAGAGTCTCGTACCCCTCCCGCCCCCCCCAGAAGACGTAGTTCACCCCCCCCATGTCGCGGGTGAGGGTCATGGCCTTCTTCACCTGGGCGGCGGCATAGGCGAAGACGTCGGCGTTGCACGATGTGGCCGCGCCGTGCATGTAGCGAGGGTGATTGAAGAGGTTCGCAGTCCCCCAGAGGAGCTTGATATTGGTTTTCTTCATCAAACCCTTAACATAGTCGCAGACCTCGTCGAGGCGTTCGTTCGTCTCGGAGAGAGTCAACGCTTCGGGCGCGATATCCCTGTCGTGAAAACAGAAATACTCAAGTCCCAGCTTCTCCATGAATTCGAAAGCGCCGTCCGCCGCGAGTTTTGCCCGCTTGACCGGGTGCGGCTCGTAATCCCACGGACGGATGGCCGTCCCCGAGCCGAACATATCGCTTCCCGAGGAGCATATCGTGTGCCACCATGAGAGAGCAAAGCGGAAGTGTTCCTTCATAGGTTTTCCTGCGACCACCTCGTCGGCGTTGTACTCCTTGAAAGCAAGAGGATTTTTTGAAAGCGGCCCCTCGTACTGAATCTTCTTTATTCCGGGAAAGAGCTCTCCCATCGCATAGTACCTCCTTTTCAAGATCAAGCGATTTCCGAAAGAGCATCCAAATTAAATGCTCCTTCAATCCAGGCGGCGCCTTTAGCGCTGCTTCGAACACAGTCGTTCACGAATTTGACGCCCCGCGCCCCGTCCTCGACGGTAGGGTAGCTCTCGAACGGATGTTGGTTCGCCCCTACGGAGCGGTTCCGGATTGTGTTGCAGAATGCCTCGTAGATATTCGCCCACGCCTCGAAAAGTCCTTCCGGATGTCCTGGAGGCAGTCGAGACCAGCGTTTCGCATGGTCGCAAAGATACCTGCTCCCGCGAGTCAAAAGACGTGCCGGCTCTCCCTTGGGAAAGAATTTCAGCACGTTGGGGTTTTCCTGATCCCATTCAATCGCCGCCTTCGTACCGTAGACGCGCAGCTTCAAGCCGTTCTCACGGCCTATCGCAACCTGGGAAGGCCAGTAGTTTCCTCTCGCTCCCCCCTTGTACTTGAGCCAGATGAAGGCGTTGTCATCCAGCGCTCTCCCTTCGACGAACGTATCCATCTGCGCCGCCAGCGCTTCGATCTCCAACCCCGTGACAAAATGGACAAGATTCTCGACGTGCGTGCCGATATCTCCGACGCAGCAGGATATCCCGGCGCTCTTGGGATCCGTACGCCATGACGCCTGCTTGCTTCCCGTATCCTCCAGCTTTTCGGAGAGCCAGTCCTGAGGGTACTCGGCCATGACAACTCTCAGATCGCCGAGCTCCCCGGCGCGTACCATCTCCCTTGCCTGACGCACCATCGGGTATCCAGTATTGACGTAGGTAACCATAAACTCTCTTTTTGCCTTCCTTGCGGTCATTACAAGGTCCACCGCTTGTTCAACGGTGAAGACGAGCGGTTTGTCGCAGGCGACATGAATCCCCTTTTCGAGAAAGAGTTTGGAAGCTTCGTAGTGGGTTTCGTTGGGCGTAGCGATCACCACAAAATCGATTTTGTCCGGACGATTCTCCTCCTCCTCCGCCATTTCCGAAAAAGTGCGGTAGGTGCGGTTCTCCTGAATTCCAAGTTCCCCCGCCGTCGACTTCGTCTTTTCGTACTCCCGTGAAAAACAGCCTGCAACCAGCTCCGCCGCTCCCGTCATCGCGATCGACATGCGATGTACGCCTCCGATGAACGCTCCCGGGCCGCCTCCGAGCATACCGTACCGCAGTGTTCCTCCGCTTCCCGCCGCCATTGCTTCTTCTCTCATCCGAACACCTCCGAGCAGGAAATCCCACCGTGTCGTGAAACTATTGCACCGCCTTTTTCACGTAATGGTTCATCGCCATGAGGGTCGCCCCTTCAAGAGCGGCGGATTCTATTCCCAAGGACGCGGTGGTGAGCAAAAAATCAGAGGAAGTCGCGCCGGGCGTTTTTTGGGCGACGGCTTCTTCGACATCCGCTACAAACGAGGAGGGCAGAATGGATCCCATTCCGCCAAGCATGATGAAATCGGGATTAAGAATACTGACGAGGTTGGCGATACCCGTTGCGAGAAAGCCTCCCATCTCTTCGAGAACACGGCGCGCGCCTTCGTTCCCTTCCTGGAACAATCCGAGAAGCGCTCTGAATTTTTCGCGAAAATCGTTTCCCGGCAAGGAATCTCCCGGTTTTTCATAGTTCCTCACAACAGTGTCTATGGAAACGAACGTTTCGAAACACCCTCGGTTGCCGCAATGGCAGAGAGGACCCGACGGATCCACGGTCATGTGGCCGATTTCGCCCGCGGTATTGCTGAGTCCATGAATGATCTTATCCCCCATGAGGATAGCGCCGCCAACCCCCTGCGAGAGATAGACATAGACGCCGCTGTGCAGTCTGGAGACCCCTCCGTTGCGGAACATCTCCGCAATCAGCGAGAGCTTGGCCTCGTTCGCCGTGAATACCGGAAGCTCCATCTCGGGAAGAAGCGCCTTAAGACGCGCTTCGAAATCGACGTTTTTCCACCCCATATGCGGAAGAGAGCGCAGCACGTTGCTCCCCCACTCCACCATTCCCGGAACGGCAACGCTCAGTGCACAATACGCTGTATGAGTGAAAAACAAGGCTTTGGTTCGAAGGCTCCCCGCGAACGCAGAGAAAAAAGCATCCTCGTCGAGGGGCGTGTCGAATTCGTCAAGCACTTCAAATGACGCGTCGAGAAAACCTTTCGCGATTCGGGTTTTCTCGACGCCGATCTCTGCAACCAAGGCGACAGCAGCATCACGGTGCACGCGGAGCATGATGGATTTTCTCCCCGGATGGTCGGCGTCGCGCACTCCATGTTCAATGACGAGCCCTTTTTCGAGAAGCGCGGCGATAATCTTGGTCACTGTACTGGGATCAAGCCCGGCGAGGCGTGCAAGTTCCCGCCTGCTCACACCGGGAGTAGTCCGTATAAGATTCAGAAGGGTCAACCTGTTGGAAAGACCCATTTTTTCAGCGTTGATACTCCGAATTCTCATCCCGTCCCTCCTCTGCATCGAATCGATACGACGGCTCGCGGTACGGAGATTAGTTTATTGAAGAAACAAACCAATTCTAGAGAGAAAGATGAGAGTTGTCAATGGCGAATTTTCTTTCAGAACTTTATTTCCGCTCTCTCCACCAAGTGGCGAAGTGCGCCTTCGCTTCGCCGTCCGGTCCTTCGATCAAGTGGAAGAAGGTTTTTTCGCCTTGGTCAGCCGAAAGCAACGCGGTCCTGACGCGCACATCGCCGTTTTTCTCCACAGGTTTCAGGTATTCTGCTTCAATTTTTCCCAATTCGTACTTCGCGGCCACTGCATCCGGCGCCGATTCGACAGCCCATGAGAAGTAGACGGCGTTGTTCACATGGGCGTTTCGGTCAAGATCCCACCTGCGGACGGAGAAAAATGTATCGTAGGCAAAGTTCTCCACTACAGGAAGAGAAGGAGCATCTCCGTCCATCGGATAGGCCTCTCTTGTGTAGACCTCGGTTGTGTGCCGGTCGAGACGGAGAGGACGTCCGCGCACGGTATCGATAAGTATCCAGCTCGTCCACGCCGACGCGACGGGCCCGGCGGCGTCGCTGACCTCGAAAACACGGATCGAATGCAAATTACGCCTCGGTCCGTGCCATGTTCTGACTATCAATGTACTTTCGTGCCCCGGATACCGGTCCACGATGACCCTATACTGGCGCAGCACCCAGCTCAATCCTCTCGGCAGAAGATCGGCCACGGTCATGGACATCCTGTGAGCATCCCTGTCGGCCATGTCCTGAAGTATATCGAGAAGTACAGGGAGCTTCATGGCCCCATCCGGACCAATCCCCGCATAGGGTATGGAGTATTCGGCTTCAAACACGCGATCATCTCGTTTCTCTGGAATTAAATAGGCGGAGGGAACAGGACGGAATGTGCCGCATCTTTTCCCCAGCATCGCTTTTTCGAGGTATATTATAGTACAGAACGAATTTCTCCTCTCCCGAGCCGGAAGAACACCACCGCCGGGCGAACTTCACGTCCTTCGGGACGCCAGGAGGTTGAACAGGGCATGAGACGAATATTCTGCGTCGCACTTTTTTTTGTTTTTCTGGCCGCGCCTTACGCTATCGCGGAACAGCCCCCGTTCGGCGTCTACACGGTAAAAGCCGGAGACACCGTAGACTCGGTAGCCGGGAGGTACGGCGTCGCTCCTGCGAACCTCGCCTCGGCCAACGGGATAGCTGCGAGCGATGGACTTCCACCGGTGGGGACGGTGCTCCTGGTCCCTAAATCGCCGGGAGACGTTCTTGCCACGCTGTACGAGGCGAAACGCCGCGGCCTGGGAGCATGGCCGAAACCGAAATACGCAGATGAGTTTCTGCCACCCCTGACGGAAGCACCCACCACGGACAAGAAGCCCGCGGCTCCGAAGGAGTACCCACAGAAAGCGGAACAACCCCCGTCCCCGAAGGCTTCGCCCGATCAGCCCGCGACTCCGGCGAACGGAACGGCGCGCACGCACAAAGTGCGGGAAGGAGATACTCTCTACGGAATATCGCGTCTGTACGGTCTCTCGCTGTCCGCGCTGCTGCAAGCCAACGGCCTTGCCGAGAGTTCCATTATTAAGATAGGCGAAACGATCACGATTCCCGGAGCCTCGGCCGAGAAACCGGAACCTCTTGTGCAGCGTCCAACTCCGCCGCAGAGCGAACCTGTCGTCGAGAAGACGCCTGAAGCGCCCGCAGCTCCTTCCACGCCGTTGCGCCTGACTTGGCCGCTTCGGGGAGGACCTCCCCCCGCGCATACCGGAACGAGTTTCGGAGAAGGTCTTTCCGCCAAGGCCGCCTCCGGCGAACCGGTCCACGCGGCAGCGGATGCAACGGTTCTTCACGGAGGATGGATGCGCAATTTCGGCAACGCGATCTATCTGAACCACGGCAATGGCATTGCCACTTTTTACGGCGGACTCGGAATCATCTACGTCAAATCGGGAGAAAAGATACGGCGGGGAACGAAAATAGCCGTTGTGGGAGAGGTTCAGGGGGCCGAGCCGAGGTTCGTCTTCCATGTTCTGAAGGAAGGAAAATCCGTGGACCCGAGGCCTTGGATCGAAGGCGCGAAGCAGTAGCGTACGAATTCGGTGCAAAAAGAGTTCGGGAGAGGAGAATCACCTTTCCCCCTCTCCCGAACCCCTGCAACAAATCCTCCCGGAACCGGCTTTCGGGCAGAGGCTCTTCTCCTATCGATAACCGTAGGAAGACATGATCCTGTCGTATGTTCCGTCGGCCCGGATGCTGAGGAGTCCCCTGTTGAACGCTTCGATTATCTCCCTATGCCTCGGATTGCTCAGACCACAGACGACGTACAGTCTTTTCACGACGAGAGGTTCCGCGACAAACTCGATTTTTTCGGCATATTCCCCCTCATCATTCGCCAGGAGATGCCTTGCAACCATTTCATCCTCGAGCGTCATGTCGATTCTTCCGGCTAAAAGCTTTCGGATGTTCGTCAAGAAATCGCTCGCTTCCTCCCTGACGAAACCGGAAGCCTGCAGAAAAGACTCTTCGTAGCCGTACCCTCGAACGACGCCGACAACGAACCCTTTCAGACTTTCCAACCCGTCGTATTCGAAAGGCTCGCCTCTGCGCCTGATAAAAGAGATTCTGTTCTCGGCGTATGGTTCGCTGAAGAAAAAGACCTTTTTCCTCTCCTCGGTCATCCACGTGTTCGGCACGATATCGTACGTCCCCTGCCGCGTTCCTTCTTCAGCGCGAGCCCACGGCATAAAACGCATCGTCACCTCGTACCCCTCGGTTCCCAGAGCCGCGCGGACAATTTCGAGCGAAAGTCCCTGGCTCGGATGGTCGGGGTCTGTGAACGGCGGCCACGGGTCCGAAGCGGCCGAAACAATCCGCTCCGCCGAATACGCGGAGCAACACCATAAGATCAGGATAATCACCGTTGCGAATCCTCTTCTCTGCATGCACAGTTCACCTCCCGGACATTTTGAGTATGGAAACGAAAGAACAAGCAGCGGTCTCGCCACCAATATCTTAAATTTAACAATATTATCGTAAGGGTATTCAAATCACCCGTCAAGAAGCGAAAGGCGTGTATCGAGCTCTATGCTCAAGGATTGACGGAAGAAAAGGTTCGTTTTGCTTTCTACAATATCCACCGAAGTGGAGACAGTGCACAAGATCATAATGCAACTCCGACTTTTGACGTTTTCTTGACGAGATTTTGACAGGCGGATAGATAGAATTTTATCAACGCCTCCCCCAAGGGGACTACCTAGAGGGGAAATGAGCACGCAGGAGAGCGGAATTCTCGTCGGGAGGAATTGTAGTGATCATTGAACTGACAGTCAACGGAGCGCCGCGCTCGGTCGAGATTACCCCGTCGATGCGCCTATTGGATATGCTTCGGAACGTCCTCGGACTCACGAGCGTCAAAGAGGGGTGCTCCGAGGGCGAGTGCGGCGCGTGCACCGTGCTGCTCGACGGCAAAGCGGTAACTTCCTGCACTGTTCTTGCGGTGCAGGCGAGAGGGAAATCCGTCGTCACGATAGAAGGACTCTCCTCCGACGGTACGCTTCACCCGATCCAGCAGGCATTCGTCGACCACGACGCGATCCAGTGCGGTTTCTGCACCCCCGGGATGATAATGGCCGCGTACGCGTTGCTGAAGCACAACCCCTCCCCCACGCGCGAAGAGATTCAGCGCGGCATCGAGGGGAATCTCTGCCGTTGCACGGGCTACCTGCCGATTATCGACGCTATCGAGGATGCGGCAAGGAGGATGAAGGCGCATGAGAGTTGACACTCCGTCGAATGTGAACGAACTCCGGGATTTGCTGCGGGCATCTGTTGCGATTCCGCGCACCCGTTCTCTGCTCGCGGGCGGTACGGACTTGCTGGTGCATCTCCGAGCTTCGCCGGATCTTTCACCCGACCTGATCGACCTCTCGGGTATAAAGGACCTGAAGGGTATCGAAATACACCCGGATCACATGGATATAGGGGCTTGCGCCACCTTCACGGAAATCGAAGAACACCCCCTTATTCAGGAGCGCTTCTCCGCTCTTGCGAAGGCGGCGTCGCTCGTCGGTTCCCCTCAGATACGCAACCTTGGAACGATCGGGGGCAACCTTGCCAATGCCTCTCCGGCAGCCGACAGCCTACCCCCTCTCTGCGCGCTCGAAGCGTCGTTGCTCATCGAGAACGCGGAGGGAGGGAAAAGTACGATTTCTCCCGCACAGATCGCATCGGCCCCCGGAAAGAACTCGCTCGATGCGGACCAGTATATCCGCGCCGTCCGCCTTCCGCTTCGGGAGAACTTACTCTCCTTCTTCGTCAAGACCGGCAGCCGGAAGGCCGTCGCCATTTCGAAACTCAGCCTTGCCCTCGCTTTCTCTCCCGAACCGGGCCATGTTCGACTTTTTGCAGGATCTCTGGGAACATCCCCTCTACGCATGAAAACAGCGGAAGCCGTCCTTGACCGGCGCGACTGGACCGAAGCGAACCGTACCGCGTTCCTCGACGCCCTCTCGGACGCGGTAGAACGCGCAATTCCGGGGAGAGCGTCTTTCCCGTTCAAACGCCTTGCCGTACGCGGACTGGGAGACGACCTTTGGACGGCGGCAAAGGAGGCGATCTCCCGTGGGTGAATTGAAGTACGTCGGACGCGACGTTCAAAGGAACGACATCGTCGAAAAAGCCTCGGGGCGGATGAAGTACATGGGCGACCGTATGCCGGGAGGCGCGGCGCACGCACGCCTGATTCTCAGTCCCGTTGCGAGGGGGCGCGTCGTCTCCTTCGACGCTTCGCAAGCGGAACGGATGCCGGGCGTTCTTCGTGTGTTCTCTCCGAAGGACGATCCGGGAAAGCGCTTCAACAGCGCGCTCTTTCTTCCAGACCAGACCGATGTGCAGGATCATCCCGTGTTCACGGACAAACCGCTCTTCGTCGGCGACATTATCGGCGCGGTGCTCGCCAAGGACGAGGAAACCGCCCGAACAGCGGCCGCCGCCGTGAAGATCTGTTTTGAAGAGGAGGCGCCTCTGCTCGATATGGAGCAGGCCGCGCTCCCGCAAACGCCCTCGTTTCGGGAGGGAATGCCCGGGGTGATCGAGGGCAAAATCGCCTACGGCGAAGAGAGTCTTTCCGAGGATGCGATCGTTCTCGAAAGCGTCGTCCGGACGCAGAAAATACACCACGGGGCGATGGAAAACCACATCTGCGAGGCAAGGATGGAGTACGGGGGCGTCCTGCTCGTTGAAACTCCGTGTCAGATGGCGTTCACCGTCCGCTACGTCCTAGCCGACCTTTTCGGTATTCCGTTCAACAAGGTGCGCGTGGTGAAAACCCCGGTCGGCGGAGCGTTCGGCGGCAAGCAGGAGGTCGGTATAGAACCGCACTGCGCCCTGATGGCGCTGAAAACGGGACTTTCCGTGCGACTTGCTCTCGACCGCCGTCAGACCATCCTCGCCACGAGAACCAGAGCGGCCTCCGTCGGCCGGATTACGATCGCCGCAGATAGAGAAGGGAACCTTCTCCGGCGTAAGATGGACGTAATCGTGGACGCGGGCGCCTACGCCACGGGAACGCAACGGGTGATGATGGCGATGGGAAAGAAGACCTCCCGGCTGTATCGTATTCCGTCACAGTCGTTCCGCGGGCGCACTGTTTTCACGAACACCACCCCCGCGGGAGCGTGCCGCGGTTACGGTTCCCCGCAGATTCACGCGATCACGGAGATTGCGATGGACCTGCTCGCTCGAAAGCTTTCAATGGACCCGGCGGAACTCAGATTGAAAAATCTTGTCCATCCATGGGACACGGACCCGGCCAGCGGGCCCGCTCTCGGAAACGCGCGCATTCTCGACTGTCTTGTTCGTGGGATGGAGTCCTTCAGGTGGAAGGAACGGCGCGTGATCCCACTCGGCGAAGGACGCTTCCGGCGCGGCGTCGGACTCGCGTGCTGCACGCACGGCAACGGCTACTTCGGCTCTCCGTATCCCGACTTCATGTCGATGGCGATGCGCTTCTGCGAGGACGGAACGGTTTTGGTAAACGCAGGCCTGCAGGAGCTCGGAAACGGCACGCTGACAACCATAGGGCAGATCGTCGCCGAGGTGCTCGACCTCGCCCCGGAGCGCGTGGAAGTTTCCGAGAGCGACACGTCGACGACTCCGTTCGACGTCGGCTGCGTAGCCAGCCGCGTCACCTACGTCTGCGGGGCCTGCGCCCTCGAACTTGCGGAAAAACTCAAGTCGCGTTTTCTTGGACAGTGCGCGCGGGTACTCGCAGTCGACGCACACCGGCTCTCGCTGAAAAACGGCGAAGTGGTCGACAGCGAGAGAGGCGTCAACCGCAGTTACGGCGAGATGGTGTGTCGCATCGCCAAAGAGCTGCGCGAAGAAACGGGCGAGTATCTGCACTACAAACCCGAGGCGAACCCCGCCTCGTACGGAGTGCATTTCGCAGAAACGGTGACGGACACGTTCACCGGAATGGTCGAGGTAACGGACTACCTGGCGGTGCACGACGTGGGCCGTGCGATCAACCCTCGTCTGTTGCGGGGGCAGATCTACGGCGGCGTCCAGATGGGCGTCGGCATGGCGCTCTCCGAGGAGCTTGCGTACGACTCGAAAGGACGACCGAAGAGCGCGTCGCTGAGCCGCTACACTATGGTCAACGCCCCTTCGATGCCGAATGTCGGCGTGTTGCTTGTCGAAGAGGGCGAACCGGGCGGACCGTTCGGCGGAAAGAGCATCGGCGAGATATGTACCGTGCCGGTAGCCCCGGCGATCGCAAATGCCGTCAACGCATCGCTCGGGACCTCCATGACGGAGCTGCCGTTCACGCCGGAACGCATTCTGGCCGCTCTGTCGGCACGGCAGGAAACGAACGCACGATGAAGCCGCGGAGACACGCCTCGGAGGAGCATACCTGGACAGAATGGAGGAATGTCATTTGAGCATCGAACTGACCGGAAGCACCCTCACATTGGATACGCTGCATGCAATCGCCCGGATGAACGAACCGGTGGAGATTCACCCCGACGCCGCACGACGCCTGGAGGAATCCCGAAAGCTCGTTTTCGACCTCGTCGAAAGCGACGTTCCGGTGTACGGCTTCAATACCGGCGTGGGGTGGAACAAGGACAAGCATATCGCGGAGAACTTCTTTAAAGAGTACAACGAGAACGTCATCCATTCGCACTCCCTCGGCGTCGCTCCCGAGGCTTCGCGCGAGGAGGTGCGGGCCGCGATGGCAATCCGCCTGAACTGCCTTCTGCACGGCAATACCGGCATTCAGCCCGCGATTGCGCACCGCTACGCCGAGTTCCTCAACCTGGGCATAACACCCGTGGTCCCGGAGCGTGGATCGATCGGCGAAGGAGATATCACCGTGCTTTCGCATATAGGCTTGGCCATGATCGGCGAAGGCGAAGTCTATTACGAAGGAACGAAGATGTTCTCTGGAGAAGCTCACCGCAAGACCGGAATCACGCCGGTGGAATTGGGACCGAAGGACGCGTTGGCCATCGTCGGTCCGAACTCTTTCGGCATGGCGCAGGGAGCGCTCGTCCTGCACGATCTTCTCGTTCTCGCAGACCAGGCCGATCTGATTTACGCCGTCTCCCTCGAAGGCCTGAACGGCAATACTTCGCCGCTCTATCCGAAAGTTCATGATCTGCGCTGCCTTCAAGGGCAAGCGCTCAGCGCATCGCTGGTACGGCGTTTTCTCGAAGGCAGCTTCATCTACGCGCCGGACCCGGAAAAACCGGTGCAGGACCCGCTCTGTTTCCGCGGAGGCGCCTACATTCACGGATCGCTCCGGGATGTTCTGGAGTACGTCGTCGCGAAGAGTCTCATTCAGATGAATACAACCGACGACAACCCCTGTCTCCTGTTGGACGAGCGGAGGATCATCTCCTGCTCGAACTTCGAAACAACCACGGTCGCAACAGGATTCGAGATGCTCGCCGTCGTGCTGAGCCACGTCTCCAGAACATCCTGCTACAGAATGATCAAGCTGGGCAATCCCGCCTTCACCCGGCTGCCCCGCTTTCTTACCCCCATGGAGGGAAAAGTGCACGCCTTCGGGACGATACAGAAAACGTTCTCCCTTCTTGACACCGAGATACGGCATCTCTCGAATCCTTCGACGGTCGACTTCCTGGCTCTCGCCGGAGATATCGAGGATCACGCCAACAATCTGCCGCACATAGCGCAGAGGGTGCGCAAAATCACGGACAACCTGAAGTACATCCTGGGAATGGAGATGATGCACGCCGCTCAGGCAATCACGCTCAGGAGACAGGCGTCGCCCGATCTTCCGCTGGGCAGGGGAACGGCCGCCGCATACGAGGAGTTCAGAAAGACGGTGCCGTGGCTCGACAGGGACAGGACGCTCTCGACCGATATTGCGAAGGCGTACCGTGTCGTCAACGAAGGGGGGATGCTCCGGACGGCTCTTTCCGCCTCCGCCAGTGCGTGATTGAAGCACCCCGCAGCGACAATTCACTTTGATCAGGAGGTAATCGCATATCATGAACACTAACGATGTCCAAATCCGCAAAGGCATTTTCATCCCCATATCGCTCACATTCGTCGGCATCATCGTCGTCGGACTCGTCGCGCCCAAACTTTTCTACGACGTACTCAACGCCATCGTGGAGTTCGCATTTCAGAACTTCGGGTGGCTTTTCCAGATCTCCGGCAATCTCTTCTTCTTCATCTGTCTCTTCTTCTGTTTCTCGAAATACGGCGATATCCGTTTCGGCGGAAAAGACGCGAAACCCGAGCTCTCCACATGGAACTGGTTCGCCATCTCCCTCTGCGCCGGAATCGCGACCGGCATCGTCTTCTGGGGAATCGCCGAACCCCTCTATCACCTCATGGATTCCGGCGTCTTCGAGGTCCTCGGAATCAAACCGAAGACCGAGCAAGCGGCGATGTTCTCCATGGTCACCACCTACATCCACTGGACCTTCATTCCCTATGCGATGTACGGCATCTGCGGGCTGGGCATAGCGTACGCCGCCTACAACATGGACCTTCCCTACAAAGTCAGCTCCACGCTCTACCCGATCGCGGGGAAAAGCATCAACGGCTTTACGGGAGCCGTCGTCGACGGCATCTGCCTGTTGGCGATCGCAGGAGGTGTCGCGGCGGTGCTGGGAGTCGGCACCATGCAGATCAGCAGCGGCATCCAGATCCTCACGGGCCTGCCCGCCGGAAAAACAATGTGGGTCGCCGTAGTCTGCGCCATGGTCGCGGTCTACGTCATCTCCAGCTACACGGGCCTGAACAGAGGCATCCGATGGCTCTCGGACAAGAACGCGAAGGTCTTCCTTGCGCTTCTCGTCTTTGTCTTCGCTTTCGGGCCGACCCGCTTTATCCTCTCCCTCGGCACGCAGGCAACAGGGCACTTCATCAACGAGTTCTTCATCCGAACCCACTATCTGAGTCCTGTCGACGCATCGCCGTGGCCGCGCTGGTGGCCGATCTACTATTGGGCCATCTGGCTTGCCTACGCGCCGCTCATCGGCATGTTCCTCGCCCGGCTCGCCAAGGGACGTACAATCCGCCAGTTCATGCTGATGAACCTGATGGTTCCGGCGCTCTTCGGGCTGCTTTGGTTTTCCGTATTCGGCGGCGCTGCTATCCACTTGGAACTGACAGGACAGGGGCTCTGGGAAGCCATCCACGAAGGCGGTAAACTGATGCTCGAAAAATCTGTTTTCGAATTTTTAAAACACTACCCCCTTTCGAACATCCTGAGTTGGATCTTTGTGGGCACGGTCTTCATCTCGATCGTCACAATGGCCGACTCCATGACCTCAACGGTGGCAAGTCTTTCAACAACGGCGGCGCACCAGGAGGGGAAAGAACCTCCCGCAATGCTCAAAATCTTCTGGGGAGCGGTCATGTCTTCAGTAGCGATCATCAACCTGATCAGCGGCAGCGGAGGCGGGGAGATCAGCGGCATCGACGCCACCAAACAGATATCCACGGCGGCGGGCTTCCCGATCCTCTTCCTGATGGTGCTCATGGCGTTCACCATATCCTGGATGATTATCCGGCATTCAAGAGGTGAAAAAGTCCTGCTCGTGAAGGAATAACCATAAACACGTTCCGAGCGGAGCCCCCCGGGAGCCGTAAGCCGGGGGGCTCAAAATATTTACCCTTTCTAGCCCCTTCCACTTGACGCAATTTTCCCAATAGACTAAGATTGCTGTTGATATCCGTTGCAAAGGAGGGGATTCAGCTATGGAAATTCTTTTGCATACAGAAGAAATCGAAGAATTGAAGAATCTCATGGAGGCGGACGAATACACGGGGACGATGGAACATTTCGCCAGGGAGATGCTCTTGGAGGGCATGTCCTATCACAAAGCCCGTCAACCAGGAGGGTATCTGCACCCGGAAGAAAAGTAACGGAAAAAACGAAAAACCGGACGACTTTCTACGCGTCCCCGCACACATCTTCGAAGGTTCTGCAGACTGCGGAGAAGGTGTTTGATGTTGTTGTTGTCATCGGGCGCCCCGCAAAATGTTCGGTTCCGAATTCGCGTTCGAGCGCTTCGCGTACCCGGCAGCACGCGGCGATCCAGGATTTTTTTCGCAACGAGACGCACAGACTCCCGGCGGACTCCCAAAAGGAGAGCGCTTCGTCCTCTTTCCCTTCCCGGAGAGCGAAGAGCGCAAGAAGAGCAAGACCGACCGCGTTCGCCCGTCTCAGTTCGCTCCCTTCAAAATAGAGCCTTGCCTTGCGGAGGTACCCCTTTGCCGTCTCCTCTTCCCCAAGATCGAACGAGGCGAGCGCCGCGTTGCTGCAGAAGAGGCAAAGCCCCCGGTAAAGGCCGTGATCCTCACATTCGTCGACGCAGCGACAAAAAACGGACAGAGCTTCACGAACACGCCCGGTACGATAGCGTATTTCTCCAAGGTAGCAGTTTCCGGCAAGCACTTGGAGCGTATACGGAGAATCGAGGTACTCCATCCTCCGGAAGAAAGCGACGGACTCTTGTAACGTGCGTTCCGCATCCTCGAACTTTCCAAGGAAGAGCAAAGACATCCCCGAAAACCTGAGCGCCATTGCGCCGAGCGCTGCATCGCCGCGCCGTTCGGCGGCTTCGCTCAGTCTGGAAGCGGCCGAACACAACAACTCCCCGTCTTCTCTTTGGATAGCGTAGTAGCAAAGATGCTGAAGGCAGTCAGCCTGCAAGGGGACGTCGTCCGTCTCCGCAGCGCGGGCAAGTCCCTCCTCGACAAGAGCCTTTCCCTGGTCGTAATCGCCCCACCAGAGATAGTACCCGCCTCGAAGCGCAAAATACGACCGTTCGAGAGCGGCAAAGCGAGGCGAAGTTCCCTCCTTTTCTTTACGGAGCGCGCGGAGCAGCTCCCTCGCTGCTTCCAGATCATCCACCGTACTCGAGCGATTGTCCAGAGATGTCGCGCACGCTTTCAGAATATGGTCGTCGAGAAGGGGGAAGAGCTCATAGTTCAGCTTGATATGGTACTTGAGCCTCCGGATCATATATTCGAGTTCCTCCAGACGTAATCCTCCTCGCCTGCAATGATGGATGATCCTCGTGCATGCGAGGTCCTCCCACGGACGAACGGAGAGTTCGTCCATAAGAAGGCGGGCGGCGCTCTCGTGCAACGTGCGCCTCCGCCCTTCGGACATGAAGGCGTACACGTGCTCCCTCACTTTTCCGTGACGAAATTCCAAAAGAAGTGATTCTCCCTCGCCGCGGTTTTCGTCGAGTAAACCTCTCCCTCTCAAACTCTCGGACAGCGAGGCCAGTCGCGCGCCGGACAGCCCGAGAAGCTTTCGCACCACCGTCCACTCTGCGCCCTGAGGAAAAATGGAGATCGCCTCCAGAAGCCTGCGCTGTTCCTCGCCGATATGGCACAGATGTCCCTCGATAGCGTCTCCGAGATGCCGGGGCGCTTCGAAAAGCGGCAAACCTTTTTCGACAGTCCTCAAAAGTTCGGTGAGAAAGAGCGGCAACCCCTCTGTCTGGCGGAAGATCAGCTCCAATTCATCGGTTGAAAGGGAGCGGGAAGGCAATAAAGCCGCACAGAAGTCGTCTGACTCTTTGCGGGAGAAGCACGAAAGAAAAATTTCAAGGAGGGCGATACGCCCGTTTCGAGCGGCATCCCGTACCAGAGAAACGCCGCGGAAGGAGGACGCCGCTCTCGAGGTGAAAAACAAGGTGCTATTTCCAGGCGACGAACGGAGCAGATGTTCGAGAACATCCATAGAAGGCTCGTCGAACCATTGAAAGTCCTCGAACACCAGGGCCAAGGGACGCGTTGCGGGCACCGAAGCGAAGAGTTCCGCAAGCATTGCGCCCAGACGGCGGGGGTTTCTGGGCTGAACCGACGTCTGGCGGCTTCCGATGGAAGGAAAGCTCTGCCCCAGAATGGTCCAGACCGTTTTGGGAAGCCCGAGACTTTCTCTGTCGACTGAACGGAAGAGGGACGCCAGGAGCTCATCCCATGGAAGCAGCGGATATGCCGCTTCCGGATTTCCGGCAGTACATCGCAGTACCAGCGGTTCGGACGGAAAAGAAAGGGGGAGAACCATCTTGACAAACAGGCTTTTACCGACGCCGGCCTCACCTGCGACGAAAACGCAGCGCGGCAACGAGCTCTCCGCACTGCAGAAGTCCCGGACAGAGCGCGTCTCGGAGGAACGTCCAAAAAAGAAGTCCTTCCTTGGAGCCGGAGGCGCTTCTTCAAATACCGGCGTTCGCGTATCCCGCTTCTGAAGAAGAACGGCGGCAAGAGCCAGACTCCTCGCTCGAAGGCTCCACGCCCAGTTCGTTCTTCAGGCGGCCTTCGAGCACCCGCCACGCCTCGGCCACTCTGCCCCCACTCGCTCCGCGCCGCATGGGCGTGCATTATCAGGCGATACGCTTCCTCGTCGATTTCGTCCCCCGCCGCCACAAGGTTCAAGGGGTACAACGCCGCCTCCCACACCCCCGCTTCCATACGCCGCCGCGCCAATTCGATAAAAGCGGATCGGATTCTTCCGGACCACCGATAGCGGGCATTCCGAAGCCAGTCGTCGAACTCCGGCGCGTTCGGCAGCGAGAATCCCTCAAGGAGCTGACGGCACAAGGAGGAAAGACGTTCGGGAGGGGCGTCGTCGAGATGTTCCAGCCAGAACAGGTCAAGATCCACACGTGCCATATCGACTGTTATCCACAGCCTATTCGTCGCCACAAGCCCCTCCGGGAGTCCCTTCCGAAGAAGGTAAAGCGCGTTCCTCAGGCTCTGAGAGGCGAGCATGTCCTCGCTCCCGCCCCAGAGCAGCGACGAGAGCGTTTCGCGGGAGGCTCTTTCCTCGACCAGAAGGTGACAGAGGAGCGCTTGGGCCTTCCGGAACGGGAAGAACAGCTCTCTGTCGTCGAGAAAAAAACGCGGAGGTCCTATCAGGTTGGCGGTAAGCATGAAAGGCTCCCCTTTCAGTCTGGAAATACGGAATCGTTCCTGAAAAACTATGGACGATTATACCATCGCTCTCTTTCGCGAACCCTGAAACGCAGAATACAAACGATTGGAAGACGCGGTGTCCTGTTCCGCCGAGGCGATTGACAAACCGTGATACTCATGCTAATAATGGGACATATTGTCCCATTATTGGAGGTCGCGATGACAAAGAGCGAGCACGATGCAAAACAGAACGGGGCATTCAAGGTGACGGCGATCATGGAGACGCTTTGTTCATCATCTTCGCCGCTCACTGTCCGCGAGGTCGAGGAACGGACGGGAATTCCCAAAAGCACCGTCCACCGGTTTCTCATCTCTCTAGAAGAACGCCGCTGGGTCTTCAGCGATCCGGCAAGCGAGGGCTACCGACCGGGCATTCGTTTCTTTCTTCTCAGCAGCAAGTCCTCTTTCTACGATGAACTCATAAAAAAAGCAGAGCCAGGGATGCTCCTTCTTATGACAAGCACGGGGAATACCGCGGTCCTGAGCGTTGCGGAAGGAACTTCGGGGTCGTGCATCCACTCGGTCGAGCCTCTCTCCCCTGTAAAGTTCACCGCGCACAGAGGGATGACGATTCCCCTTCACGCAGGAGCCACGGGGAAAATTCTGCTCGCTTACGCCTCTCCCGAGGTGCGGTCCTCTGTTCTTTCCTCCTCGTTACGATCTCCGCTCGACGGAGAGGAAATCGACAAAAGAGCTCTCGAAGAGGAACTGCTTCGCATACGGGAACAGGGGTTCGCATCAAGCCGCGAGGAGTGGATGCCGCACGCGGGGGATATCAGCGTCCCCGGTCTTCGACCGGCGGAGGGATTTCATCGCGCAGATGGGGCTTGCAGGCATCGCGGAGAACGTCTTCCGCAATTTCGACGAAAATCTTCGTCTTCTGCGGGAGACAGCGCACAATCTGGAATCAATGCTGTAAAATGTACTAAGACCTTGTGGAGGTGGAAGAGATGTTGCAGGTAAATGAAATGAACCGGAACGCCATGACCATCCAGTTGGAAGGCCCTCTCCCCGACTACCCCGTCTTTGTGGAGGGGATGCGGCGCGCGCCTGACCGGGGTTGGACGCTCAACCGCAGCGAAACGGAGCTTGCATTGAAGAACGCCCTCCGCTACGTTCCCGAAATGTACCACAAGGAGCTGATCCCCGAATTCCTGGAGGAACTACGCACCAGGGGACGCATCTACGCCTACAGGTTCCGTCCCGAGGGGCGGATAAAGGGGCTCCCGGTGCATCAGTACAAGGGAAAGTGCCTCGCTGGAAAGGCGTTCCAGGTCATGATCGACAACAACCTCGATTTCGAAATCGCCCTCTACCCGTATGAGCTCGTGACCTACGGCGAGACCGGTCAGGTCTGCCAGAACTGGCTCCAGTACCGCCTGATCAAGAGATACCTCGAGGAACTCACCGAGGAGACGACGCTCGTCGTCGAGAGCGGACACCCCCTCGGGCTTTTCAAATCGCGTCCGGATGCGCCCCGAGTCATCCTGACCAACGGCATGCTCGTCGGCCTCTTCGACAACCCGGCGGAGTGGCACAGGGGTATGCAGCTCGGCGTGACGAACTACGGACAGATGACGGCCGGAGGGTGGATGTACATCGGCCCGCAGGGCATCGTCCACGGCACGTTCAACAGCATTCTCAACGCCGCCCGGCAGCGGCTCGGCGTGGGTGAGAAGGAGAATCTCGCAGGAATCCTCTTCGTCTCTTCCGGACTCGGCGGGATGAGCGGCGCGCAGCCGAAGGCCGTGGAGATCGCAGGCGGCGTCGGCATCATCGCCGAGGTGGACGCTTCGCGCATCGAAACGCGCCACAGCCAGGGGTGGGTCGCCAAGGTCACCGGAAGCTGCAAGGAAGCTTTCGATCTTGCCTCCGAAGCATGCGCGGCAAAACAGTCTCTTTCGATCGCCTATCACGGGAACATCGTCGATCTGTTGCAGTACGCGGCCGAACACGAGATCGAGATTCCTCTGCTCTCCGACCAGACTTCCTGCCACGCTCCCTACGACGGAGGCTACTGCCCGCAGGGACTGACCTTCGACGAGCGCACCGAGATGCTCTCGAAAAAGCCGGAGGAGTACCGCCGTCTTGTGGACGTATCCCTCAAAAAGCACTACGAGTTCATCAAAAAACTCGTCGACCGCGGCACGTACTTCTTCGATTACGGCAACTCGTTCATGCGCGCGGTGTTCGACGCCGGAGTCCCCGAGATCTGCAAAAACGGCGAAAACACGTACGACGGCTTCATCTGGCCCTCCTACGTGGAAGATATCATGGGCCCCGTCCTCTTCGACTACGGCTACGGTCCGTTCCGCTGGGTCTGCCTCAGCGGCGACCCGGAGGATCTGCGCAAGACCGACCGCGCGGCGATGGACTGCATCGACCCCGACCGACGTTCACAGGACTACGACAACTGGCTCTGGATCCGCGACGCCGAGAAGAATGCCCTTGTGGTGGGAACACAGGCCCGGATACTCTACCAGGACGCCGAGGGACGCACCAGCATCGCCCTCAAATTCAATGAAATGGTGCGCAAGGGCGAAATCGGACCGGTGATGCTGGGGCGAGATCATCACGACGTCTCCGGGACCGACTCCCCCTATCGCGAGACGGCCAATATCAAAGACGGCAGCAATATCTGCGCAGACATGGCGACCGTGTGCTTCGCCGGCAACGCAGCCCGAGGAATGACGCTCTGCGCGTTGCACAATGGAGGCGGCGTGGGAATCGGCAAAGCGATCAACGGAGGATTCGGACTCGTCCTCGACGGGACGGAACGCACCGACGAGATCATCAAATCCGCAATGATGTGGGATGTCCTCGGCGGCGTAGCGCGGCGCGCATGGGCCCGGAACCCGAACGCGATGGAGGTCGGCCGCGAAGTGAACAGAAATTACCCGGACAGATACCATATCACGCTTCCGTACAGTGTGGAGGAAGAGAGCGTAAAGAAAGCCGTCGATGCGCTCTTTAATGCGAACTGACGGTACTACACTACCAGAGAATAACGAGAGGTGAAGAGTATGCGCGTCATACGAAGAACTCCCCCGGACTATCGGACCATGCCGTGGAAAAACGGCGGAGGCATTACGCATGAAATGTTCATCTACCCGGAGGATGCAACGCTTCAAGAAGGAGATTTCCTTTGGCGGCTGAGTTCCGCGAATGTGGGCGAATCAGGTTCGTTCTCGACGTTTCCGGGGTATGACCGCGTACTCTTCTTTCTCTCCGGGAACGCCCTGGATCTCACTGTGAACGGAGAGACGGTCTCCCTCCGTTCTCCTTTCGACTCGCTTCGCTTCAGGGGCGAACATACCGCCTCCTGCATGCTGCCCGACGGTCCGGTGACGGATTTCAACATTTTCTGCAAGAGGGATATTCTCACGTGCGAATACCGTCACCTCTTCTCGAAAAAGGATATTGAACGTCTTTTCCTTCCCGGAGACACGACGATACTTCTTTGCCTCCACGGGGAGGCTACCGCCGAGATCGAAGGAAAGCATCCTCTGAAGGAGATGGAAATGCTTGTCGTCACAGACCACTCATGGGGACAACCGCTGACGCTTCGATACGGCGAGAAGACTCGGCTTCTTTTCATCACCTTAACAAAACGCTGAAATTGCGTAATAGAAAAAACACCATCCGCTGAAATAGCCAAAAAAGAAGCCCGGGTTGCAACGCCCCGGGCTTCTTCCTCCAGAAAAACAAGATGAGAATCGCTATTTTTTCGCTTCTTCGGCTGACTTCAGCACTTCATCAACTACCGCGTCGCCTACATTTTTACGGATCAACTTTTCGGTTTCAGCAGCAGCCTTTTTCAACTCCGCCTGAAGGGCAGGATCAGGATCAATGATGGTCATCCCGCTTTTCTTCAGGGAAGCCAGCATTGCATCATTTTTCGCTTTGGCCATGTCGAAAAGATACTCCGCAGCTTCCTTCATGCTTTCGTCGATGATCTTTTTGTATTCCTCGGGCATCCCCTCGTAAATATCCTTATTGATATTGATGCTCAGAATGAACGCAATGTGATGGGTATTGATGAGGTATTTTTGCACTTCATAGAATTTACTGGACCATATGATCTCGTAAGGATTTTCCTGCGCATCGACGGTTCCCTGCTGAAGAGCTACGTACAGTTCGGCGAAGCTCAGCGGTGTAGGATTGGCCCCCAAAGCTTTCCAGAAAGCCATGTGGTATTCGTTCTCCATGGTGCGAATCTTGAGTCCGCCAAAGTCGGCAACCGAGTTGATGGGCTTGCTGGTGGTGGTTTCGCGATAATAAATGGGTTCGAAAAGGAGTAGCTTGAGTCCCGCCTTGTCGTACCATTCCTCAAGTTTTGTCCGGAAGGACCCGGAAAGCGCTTTTCTCGCCACATCCAGGTTTTCATACAGCATGGGGATATCGAAAATGGCGAGTTCAGGTATGAATCCTACCTGGGGAGCCGTCGTCTGAGAGACCATGGCGATGTCGCCCAGCTGGCATCCTTCGAGTATCTCGCGGTCGCCGCCGAGCTGATTATCAAGATAAATCTGAACTTTGATCTTTCCGTTCGATTTCTTCTCGATTAGCTCCTTGATCTTTTCGGTAGCCAGCGCTCTGGGAGTTTCTCCGGTGGAAGGATAAGCTCCGGCCAACTGCAGCGTATATTCCTGGGCCGCCACCGGACCCGCAAACATGAACATCACCGACACAACAAAAGCTACTCCCATTAAAAGCGAAAACACCCTGACTTGCTTCATTTCATACCCCTCCTTTTTCAAGTTGTGCTCTTGCGTGGTCCCTAACTTCCAGAACAACTTTCTCCAGAACACGCGAAAAAACCTTGCCTTTTCCACCTCCCTTAAGGACGTAAACAAATAGGAAAAACGCCCTATCTGCTGCCTCTATTCCTTCTCACAGGAACAGTAAACTCATCTGCGGTATAAAGGTGATCAGAATGAGCGCGAAAATGAAAGCGATGATGAACGGAATCGCTTTCATTCCAACCTTCATCACATGATCATTAATAAGCGGCGCCGCCACAAAAAGATCCACACCGAAGGGAGGAGTAACCATGCCGACCGCAAGATTGATCACCATGATGACTCCCAGATGAATAGGGTTTATACCCAGGACCGTGGCGGCGGCGAGCATCATGGGTGCAAGAATGGCAATGGCCGGTCCTACGTCCATGAACATGCCCAGGACAAGGAGAATAATGTTGAGCGAAATGAGAAAAATAAACTTGTTCCCGGCGAAATTGGCCAGTATAAAGTCGCTCAATACGGCGGGCGCCTGCAGGAGAGAGAGAACCCGGCCGAACACAATAGCCAATGACAGCAGAACAACAATAGGGGCGTAGGATTTGACAGTGTCTCTTAGGACTGCTCCCAGTTCCTTGAACGACAAGCTTTTGTAGACGAAAAGACATACCAGGAGAGCGTAGAAGACCGATACGGCGGCGGCCTCTGTGGGAGTCACAATCCCGCTGTAGATCCCGCCGAGAATGATGACCGGAGTAAGCAAGGCCCAGAAACTCTCCCTGAACAGCCGCAGGAAACCGCCTGAACGGAGGGCTTTCACTTTTTCAGAAATGAGTTTTCTGTTCTCGCCGTGCACCTTGGCGTAGAAAAGAGCATACCCCATGAGACTGAGGCCGATGACGATCCCGGGGATGATCCCTGCGATAAAGAGGCTTCCGATGGATACGCCGGTGACCACTCCGTAAGTGACGAAGGGAATGCTGGGAGGAATTATGACCCCGAGGCTTCCTGCCGTAGCCACCAGTGCGGCGCTGTAGACCTTGTCATACCCCAGGGAGACCAAAAAGGGGATTGCCATGCCACCAACAGCGGCGGTCGTCGCCACACCGGATCCGGAAATCGCACCATAAAACAGGCAGGTGAAAATTGCCGTTATGGGAATTCCGGCGGGGAAATCTCCGATAAAATAAGCGAAGAAATTGAACAGTTTGTCCGAAATCTTCCCTTTGGTCATGATGTTTCCAGAGAGAATAAAAAGAGGGATAGCCAGCATAGGCGTGCTGTCGAGGGCGCTCACTATATTCCGGATGACATAGGCCAGTGAAGCGGGGAACGCCGGATTTGTCAATCCGGGGAAAATCGTTGCAAAACCCAGCGCCACTGCAATAGGGATTCCGAGAGCAAGACCGCCGATCAGGAGAACGAAGAGTGTCAGAACCATCTTTACGCCTCCTTCTTCCTGATCGTTACGCCTAAATCCTGCCCCGTTTTCTGGATGGACCTCACCGTAGCCAGGAAGAAACCCGCGATGGCCGCGAAATAAATCCAACCCAGAGGGATTTTCAGGGCGGGGCTTGTCTGCCCGGTCCTTATGACTCTTTGGATCGCCGGAATCGAATTGATAAAGAGATAGCCGAAGAAAAGAGTCACAGAAACGTTTATCAAAGTGACCAGGAGACGCTTCAAACCGGCGGGCAGGGCTTCAACAAGAGTGTCAACCTTAAGAATACTGCTTTCTTTGATTGTGTACCCGATGCTCACGAGGGCTGACCAGACGAAAGCATACCTGGATGCCTCCTCCGCCCATGACAACGATGCGTTGAATACATATCGCATAATGACCTGAAGCATCATGACGACAGCAATGACAACGAGTAGACCGCTTAAAACATACTCTTCAAAATGTTTATCCAACCATTTCAGTATCTTCAATAGCTTCACCTCCGGCATGGTTTCAAAAGCGGCCCACCTGAGGAACCTATCATCGCATCCCTCGGGGGATACCCTTATTATGACTCATAGGTTATTTTCGTTTGCTTAACGTACGGGGTCACTATTCCGGATATAATCGGCAATTCTAAAAAAAAGTGGTGCTCCGGACTATTTCCACCCTGCGGTAGTTCTTACCATTTAGTGGATTAAGTCTATATATATCAGACAAGGAGAGCGGTGTCAAGGGTTTTTCTGATGATGCCTTCTCTCAATTCGTATTCTGAAAAAAATCAAACGCAGTGAAAGGAACGCATCTACAGTTCAGCGTTCCGAGGGAAAAAATGCTGCGGCAAACGGATATATGGACGATGCCGCCTACAAAAAAAGAGTCGTCCTCCGCGCTCAAGGAGGACGACTCTTTTTTTGTAGGCGGGACGAGCAATCAGCTCTTCTCTTCTTTCACGATAACATGATTGATGACGATATTCAGCACGATGCCCGCAATGACCGCGATGACGACAGTGTTGGTGAAGAGCATCCGCACGAAAGGCGTTACCGTCTTCATCCACTCGCCGAGAGAGCCCCTGGCGTAGACCGGAAGCCCTACTGCAAGCAGTAGTGTGAGTCCGACGAGTATACCGTTGCCCTCCGTCTTCGGGGCCGAGTTGATCAGCTTCATTCCCGACATGATGATGGAACCGCAGACGAGGATGAAGACCCCTCCCATAACGGGGCGCGGGATGACGGCGAGGAGCGCGCCGAACTTCGGGCTCAGTCCATAGAGAATGAGGAAAAGTGCGCCGACTTGGACGACGAAGCGGCTCGCGATGCGTGTGTTGGCGATGACGCCGATGTTCTGCGTATAGCTGGTCACGGGAAGTCCGCCCAGAAAGCTCGCCAGGATGCATCCGACGCCCTCCGCCGCAATCCCTCTGTTCATGTGACGCACCTTGAAGGTTTCGCCGGAGACGGCGCACGTCGCCGCGTAGTCGCCGATCGATTCGACCATCGAGCCGAGATAACCTGCGAGGATACCGAAGATGGCGCCTATTGCGAAGGACCAGCCGAATCCGGGACCTCCGTAGGGGAAGAGCTTCGGGAACGCGAACCAGGGGCGGGAATTGATGAGCTCCCAGTTGACGAGACCAAGAGCTCCGGCGAGACCGATACCCACGATCCATATAGAAAAGAAGATGGCGCCGCGGGCGAAGGTCCCGCCAGCGATTTTGCGTGTCTTGAGCTGAAGCAGGATGATGAGTGCGATCACCACACCGCCGAGGATGAAGTTCATCGGGTTGCCGTCGCCGACCATCCAGCCGACCGCGGTCATACCGAGATTGAGGCCGATGCAGGTGACCACGATGCCCGCAACGGCGATGGGAAAGACTTTCCTGAGTGTTCCCAAAACGCCGGAAATTCCCACGAGCGTCTCGACGATACCCCCGACGAAAACCGCGCCCCACATCGCCGGTACCCCGAAGATGGAGCCTACGGACATGACCGTTCCACCCACGGTGATCGACGGTCCCTGGATAATGGGGAGCCTGTTCCCGAGCGTCGTCTGGATGAGCGTGGCGACGCCCATGGCGACCAGCGTCGCGTTCACCAGGGAGATGGCCTGGTCGGGCGACATCTGGAGCGCCGCGGCGACGATGAGCGGGAAGACGAGAGGCGTTATGTCGACCAGCGTGTGTTGCCAACCGTAGAGCACCGTTTCCCAGATCGTCTTGGGGCGTTCGTCGATCTTGAGTACAGGTTCGACGATATCGGGAACCTCGTCCCAAACGAGTTCTTCCTGAGTTGCCGCATTCTTCTCAACCATTACGCAAAACTCCTCCTTTGACGCGCACTCGCACGTGGATAATACAGTGCATTATACATTAAGAACCGCCGCGAACACTGTTACAGAGCGACAGAGTGAAGGGGCGAACAGTGTGAGACGTTACACGACTTTGATGAAAAGATCCATCATCGAAATCCAGAACGGGACAGTCAGCCCGGAGAGCACCGTACTCGCGGAGATCGTCTCCGCGGCGTGCGCAGCGTCCATACCCAAAACCTGCGAGAGGATGTAGCAGTCCACCGCGACGGGCATGGCCGAGATGAGAAGGACCGTCCGGAAGACAACCGGTTCGACAGGCAACAGAAGGAAAAAACACCACGTAAGCACCGGGAGAAAGAGAAGTTTCAGCGCAGCATCGCGCCAGACGCGGGGCAGGATCCCCGAAAGCCCGTCGAGCTTGAGGGACGCGCCGAGCGAGAGCAGCGCCATGCCGCTTGCCGTGTTACCGAGCAGTTTAAGAGTCTCGTCCAGCCAGGCAGGAAAGGTGTTCCACCCGAAAACCGAGAGACCGAACCCCGCGAGACTGGAGACAACGAGAGGGTTCTTTGCCAGGTTCTTCAGCGTCTCTTTCACCGTGCTGCGCGAAATACCGCCGGAGAGCGCAAGCTGGGCCCAGGAGATAGAGATGATCTGGTACCCGATAAACGTAAACGCGAGGTAGAGCGAAAGTACCTCCACTCCCTTCATACCCACTGCGATCGTGACGACGGGTAGCCCCATGAAAACAGTGTTCGAACGAATGAGCATCAGCGCGGACGTCGCTTTCTTCTCTCGTTTTTCTCCCGCCAACCGGGCCGCGAACCATGCAAACGGAGGCGCCAAAAGAAAGGAAGCATAAACCGCAAGCACCATGTTCTTGTCGGCAAGCGTCGACATGTCCGCGCTGCTGGTCATTCGCAGAATGAGCGCAGGTATGGCGACCCAGTAGATGGCCTTGTTGATCTGTGCAAATGCTTCGGGGAGAACGACACGTCGTCTGCCGAGTATCCACCCGGCGGCCATGACGAGCACCACCGGGAGGATGACAAAAAAAACCGTGCATGCCGCTAGTTCAAAGCGCGGTGTTTCAGCAGGATGCGAACAGCGTTCGTTGCGGCCCCGACGCGGATATTGTCCGCGACGTTCCACATCAGGAAGCGGGTGGCGTCGAACGCCCGAAGGCGCCCGACATAGACGGTATCGCTTCCGGCGACATCTATCGGCGAAAACATCTCATCCGTATGGATGACGTTTTCCGACGCTTCGAGCGCTTCCGCAAGGCCGTCCATTTCGAATGCCTTCCTCGTCTCCACAAAGACCGACTCGGAGTGGCAATAGAGCACAGGCACCCGAATAGTTGTCGCCCAAATGGAAATGTCAGGGTCTCGCAGGATCTTTCTCGTCTCGTTGACCATCTTCATCTCTTCGTCGGTGAAGCCGTTCTCCAGTAGCGCGCCTATCTGCGGAACGACGTTGAGGTGAATCTGCTTGATGAACTTCTTCGGGGCAATGGTCCCTTTCATCTGCTCTTCAAGCTCGTTCATCCCGTTCTTGCCTGCTCCGGAGACGGACTGGTAGGTGCTCACCACAATGGAGCGGATGCCGAAACGCTCGTGAATCCTGTAGAGCCCCAGCACCATCTGGATAGTCGAGCAGTTCGGATTTGCAACGATCCCCCGGGTATAGCCTTTGAGCAGATCTCCGTTGATCTCTGGGACGACGAGGGGAATTGCGGAATCCATCCGGAACGCAGAAGAGTTGTCGATGACCACGCTTCCCGCTTCAGCTGCGATGGGAGCGAATTCGCGGGAGACGGAACCTCCCGCGGAGAAGAGCAGGTAGTCGTACCCTTCCTTCATCGCCTTCTTCGTGAGCTCTTTGATCTCGTGCTTTTCCCCGTGAAACTCGACTGTGCTCCCGGCACTCTTCGCCGAGGCGTAAAAATCAACCTTCCCCGGCTTCACGTTTTGTTCTTGAAGCACCTTTGTCATCATGCGTCCAACTTCTCCGGTGGCGCCGACTACTGCTATTTTCAATAGGAACATCTCCTTTCGTGAATACAATCAAAAAAAGGCCCGCCCCGTGGAGGAACGAGCCTGCACTTTCGCGGTTTTCCGGGATTATAGGAAGATCGCGCGCCCCTGTCAATAGAAATTTTCGAGAAATCGGTGTACAATAGAGTTGAACATCTTCGGGGCGGGGTGGAACTCCCCACCGGCGGTGATGAGCCGGAAGCGGCTCCAAGCCCGCGAGCCGAAAGGCAGATCCGGTGTGAATCCGGAGCCGACTGTAAGGAACGTCCTTCCGGACGGACCGGAGTCAGGATGGAAGAGGGTGTCGAAGACTGCACACGTGCCCCGGATGCGTCGCATCCGGGGCTCTATATTTTTGGAAAGGACTTGATCGTACTATGGAAGCCGTATCCCGCTGCAACACTCGCCGTCTCGTCTGGACCGCGCTACTTTCGGCTCTTGCCGCTGTGCTGATGTACATCGACATGGCGCTGCCGATATTTCCCCGTTTCTTGAAGATCGATATCTCCGATCTTCCGGCGCTTGTTGCCTCGTTCTCCTACGGCCCGATCGCAGGAGTCTTCACGGAGCTGATCAAGAACATCCTTCATATGTTCTCAACATCTTCGGCAGGAATAGGCGAAGCGGCAAACTTCATGATGGGCTCGGCACTTGTCGTCCCCGCAGGGCTGATCTACCGCTTCAACCGGACAAAAAAAGGCGCCATGACCGGGCTTGCGGTTGGAACTCTTTGCATGGCGATCACCGCTTCCTTCGCGAACTACTTCATTCTGCTCCCATTCTACTCGCACCTGATGCCCCTCGAACAGATCATCTCGATGTCCTCGGCGGTGATACCCGCGATTCACGACAATTACACACTCATCCTCTACGCCGTCATCCCGTTCAATCTCCTGAAGGGATTTCTGGTCTCCATCGTGACGATCCGCCTGTACAAACGTATCAGCGCCCTGTTGTGCCGCTGATTCTTCTCCCGTACAACACGCCTCAAGAAACAAACGAACCCGCCTTTCGGCGGGTTCGTTTGTTTCTTGACACCTTCATCGCAGTCTGTATAATCATGTCAATATCTCTAATGTCGACATTTAACATATCGCACGCTGAAGGGGGTTTCGGAGTGCTCAAAGCGCATTCATTCAGGCACAGTACGCTCGGAGAAGAAGTGGCCTCCTATCTCGGCAAAGAACTTCTTCTCTCCGAAAACTACACTCCCGGCTCCTTTATAAGGGAGGAAGAGCTCGCGAAAGCTTTGAATGTGAGCAGGGCGCCAGTCCGCGAAGGAATCAAGATACTCGAAGGATGCGGCCTTCTCCGCACTATTCCACAGAAAGGAGCGATGGTCGTCGCTTTCTCTCCTGAAGAGGTGGAAGAACTCTACGATATCCGTTACGCTCTCGAAGAAATCGTCTTCCGCGAGATTATCGAAAAGGGTCTGTTTACTCGCGACGACTACGACGTCTTTAGGAAAATACTCGATAGAATGCTTTCCCTTGGAATGCATGCCGATTCAAAGGAAACCATCCTTCTTGAATTCAGCAGAATCGACATGGACTTTCACACATCGCTCGCGGAGAAATCCGGGAGGCGATGGACGTTGAGAATGCTCGAAATGGTCTACAGACAAATTCAGCAGGCGGTGTTGAAGGATCTTGCCGCTGAGAACGATATGGAAGCTTTGGTAGATGAACATATACGCATTCTCGATGCATTACTGGCCGGCGATCTGGAAGAACTGAAAAAAGGACGTTTTTTCAGTTATTTTCAGAGGAGAATCGCCCCAGGGAAAGAGGAACGATTGGCTTCCGGAGTACGAAACACCTGTGCGGGGAAGAACGATTACACTTAAGGGGAGGAATAAGAATGGCGAGTGCAAGAAAAGGAGCGCTTGAAGGGCTTCGAGTCCTTGATCTTACCCGCGTGCTCGCGGGACCGTTCTGCACGATGATGTTCGCTGACATGGGCGCTGAGGTCATCAAGATCGAAGAGGCGGGAAAGGGCGACGACACCCGGCAAATGGGTCCCTTCAAGAACGGCGAGAGCGCGTACTTCATGAACCTGAACCGGAACAAGAAAGGAATCACGCTGAACCTGAAGAACCCCAAGGGGAAGGCGATCTTCCTCGATCTTGTAAAGAAGGCCGATATCGTAATCGAGAACTTCCGCCCCGGCACGATGGAAAAGCTCGGATTGGGGTATGAAGAGCTGAAAAAATTGAACCCGGCGATCATCTATGCCGCCATCTCCGGCTTCGGCCACACCGGGCGCTATAGTCAGCGCCCGGGGTACGACATCATCTCTCAGGCAATGAGCGGCCTCATGAGCACCACCGGATGGCCCGGCGGCGAACCGACACGCACCGGAACCGCGATGGGCGACGTATTAGGCGGGCTCTCCTGCGCGATCGGCATTCTCTCTGCTGTCTTCAACCGCGTCTCCACAGGACTCGGACAGAAGGTCGACGTGGCGCTGGTGGATTCCGCAGTGGCAAGCCTGGAGATCATCAACATGATCTACCTCGTGGAAGGGCGCATACCGCAGCGCATCGGCAACCGCTACGAATCCACCTACCCGTACGACTCCTTCCGCGCCTCCGACGGCAGCCTCGTCATCGGCGTGGCGAACGATAAACTCTGGTCGCAGCTCTGCGCGGCGATGGACCTTCAGCATCTGATCAACGATCCCCGCTTCACGAGAGTGCGCGACCGCGTGGCGAACCACGCCGAGCTCAAACCGCTGATCGAGGAGTGGACCACTCGTTTCACCGTGGACGAGGTCTGCGAGAAGATCTCCGCGGCGGGCGTTCCGTGCGCGCCGATCCTGAATATCGAACAGGTTGTTAACGACCCGCATATCGCCGGCGACAGAGAGATGTTCGTCGAGACGGAACACCCCGTCGCAGGAAAACTGAAGGTCACCGGGAGCCACATCAAGCTTTCCGATACTCCCGCCGGAGTACGTACTCCCTCCCCCGCTCTGGGGCAGAACAATGAAGAGATCCTGGGATCGCTTCTCGGCATGACCTCCGAGGCCATCGCGGCGCTTCGAGCAGAGGGGGCGGTGTAGCCTCATGACTTTTTCGCTGCCCGAACGGATAGAGATCATGGAGGTCTGCCCCCGGGACGGCTTCCAAAGCGTGAAGGAGTTCATCCCCACGGAGGCCAAGATCGCCATACTCGACGCCCTCGCCGGAACGGGCATCTCCACGATGGAGATAACCTCCTTCGTGAGTCCGAAGGCCATTCCGCAGATGGCGGACGCCGCGGACGTTACGGCGCACTTCAATGCAAAGTGGCGGGGGAAGATCACCTCCGTCGCCCTCGTGCCGAATCTCAGGGGCGCCGAGTCGGCCCTTGCGGCGGGCGTCGACTGGATGAACTTCGTCATCTCGGCGAGCGTGGACCACAACATGGCGAACACACGAAGAACGGTTGAAGAATCCATCGAGGAGCTGAAGAAGGTCTGTGCGCTGAAGGGAGAGACGAAACTCCGCCTCTCGGTGGCGACATCCTTCGCCTGCCCCTTCGCCGGAGACGTTCCCCCGAAAAGGTCTTCCGCGTCGTGGATACGTGTCTTGAGGCGGGAATCGACGGCGTCACCCTCTGCGACACGATCGGGACGACCGACCCGAAGTATCTTGCGAATACACTTACCGAGATGCGGGTCAGATACGGAGACTATCCGTTCGCTCTCCACCTTCACGATACGCACGGAATGGCGCTTGCAAACATGCTGACCGCGCTCCGAATGGGATTCTCCTCCTTCGATGCCGCGGCGGGAGGCCTCGGAGGCTGCCCCTTTGCGCCGGGCGCAGCCGGAAACGCCGCCACGGAGGACATGGCGAACATGGCGGAACGCATGGGAATCACAACAGGTATCGATATTCCGAAGCTGCTCGCCGTCGTAGGCAGAATGAAGACCGACTACGGGTTGACAACATACAGCCACCTCGCGGCGGCGGAAAAATCCTGCTGCAACTCCTGACATAACACCTGACAAAAAATCACCCCCTTGGCAAAAAGTGCGCTAAGGGGGTGATTTTTTGCTTCATGCATTGTATTATAACCTGTATTCATTAGAACCCTCCGTTGGTTGGAGGAAAAGTACGTGTCAGGAGGTCGAGAAATGCGGGAAAAAATATGGCAAGAAGTGGATGAAATAAGAAAGTACGTGGTCGATGCGCGGCACTTTGTGCATCGGAACGCGGAGGTCGGGTTCAACGAACATGCAACCACCGCGTTCATCAAAAAGGAACTGGAGGCGGCGGGAGTCGAAATGATTCCTCTCGCCATCGAGACGGGCGTTCTCGGAATCATTCGCGGGACCGCGGAATGGACGGGAACGGGAGAAGCGCCGACGATAGGGCTTCGTGCGGACATCGACGCCCTCCCAATCGAAGAAGCAACCGGCGCGCCGTACGCCTCCCAAAACAAAGGCGTCATGCATGCCTGCGGACACGACGGCCATACCGCCATCCTTCTTGCTACGGCAAAGGTGCTGCAGAAAAACCGGAATGAATTCGCCGGGACGGTGAAATTGTTCTTCCAGCCTGCCGAGGAGACCCTCTACGGCGCGGCGAAGATGATCGAATGCGGCGTTCTTGAAAATCCGGCAGTCGATGCGGTCGCGGCGCTTCACGGGGGGGTCGAGGTCCCGATTGGTTCCGTTGCGGTCTACCCTGGTCCGTTCATGGCTTCTGGAGACATCTTCAAGGTAAGGATGGTCGGCAAAGGGACCCACGGCGCCTACCCTCACAGAGGAAGCGACGCCCTCGCCGCCGCCGCGCAGGCGGTGATCAGCCTGCAGATGATCCTCGCACGCGAGATCGAGGCCAACGAACGCGCGGTACTCTCCGTCTGTCAGATACACGGCGGCAACGCGTTCAATGTGGTTCCACAGGAAGTCGAGCTTGCGGGAACGGTGCGCTGCTTCTCTCCGGAAATACGTTCGAAAATACGCGAACGACTGGAAAGCATCTGCGCGCATATCGCGGCCTCCTACCGCTGCAAAGCTGTCTGCGACTACACGTTCGGCATTCCTCCCGTGGTCAACGACCCGGAAGAGACCGAACTACTCGCCGAAGCCGCGCGTGATGTGCTGGGGCCGGAGAAAGTGATCCGTCTCGCCAATCCGATGATGGGCTCAGAGGACTTCGCGTACTTCCTGCAGAAAATCCCCCGCGGAACAATCTTCAGGCTGGGAGTAGCCGGAGACACGCCAGTATCCCTCCACAACCCCGGATTCAATTTTCCGGACGAGGCGCTTCCGGTGGGCGTGGCGGTCTTCGTCAGCTACGTTATGGAAAAACTCGCGCGATGATCGGTTAAGAATGTCCCCTGTAAAAAACGATACTAAAGACACAAAGGAGAGATACTCAATGGCGGAAAGAACAAAAAAAAGCAGAGTTCCTCACGTTTTTGCACTTATGTTTCTCATTACTATCATCATGGCGATTTTGACGTGGGTTATTCCGGCGGGAGAGTACGAAAGGATAAAAGTAGGAGCAAGAACAGTTGTCGTTGCAGACTCTTTTAAAGTAGTGGACTCAAACCCGCAGGGTTTTTGGCAGGTCTTCGACGCGGTTGTTAAAGGATGGATCCAATCCGCATCCATGATTTTCATGGTGTTCTTCGTGGGCGGCGCCATTAAAATTCTTGAAGAGACCGGAACAATCCGCGTCGGCATGAACCGGATTGTCCACAAACTCAAGGGCAAAGAATTCCTCGCCGTGACCGTCATCATGATCCTGATGTCCATTGGGGGCGCTACCGGCGTTTTTGCAAATCCGGTCATCGCGCTCATCCCTCTTGGAATTCTTCTTGCGAAAGGCCTTGGCTACGACGCAGTCGTCGGTTTCGCCATAATTTATCTTGGTTCGTACGCGGGCTTCAATGTCGGCTGGGGCAACGTTTTCACAGTCGGCATCGCCCATGAAATCGCCGAATTGCCGATGTTTTCCGGATTTGGCGTCCGGGTGCTCTTTCATATTGTAAATGTGGCGCTCTGCGTCGGTTTCGTCTACTTGTACGCGAAAAAAATCAAGACAGATCCTACGAAAAGCCTGCTGTACTCGGCGGAAGAGACCGCGGAGGAGCACAATCATTTTGAAGAGCAGGAACATATGGACCTCCGCCATATTCTCTGCACGCTCATTGTTTTTTTCGGCTTCGGCATGATCATCTACGGCTCGCTTCAACTGAAATGGGGTATCAATCATTACTCTGTAATTTTCTTCATGATGGCCGTCTTCTGCGGACTCATAGGAGGGCTTGGAATCAACGGCACCTCCTCCAATTTCGTTAAAGGAGCGGGAAATATGGCCTATGCCGCTCTGGTCATTGGTATGGCGCGCGCAATCTCAGTCGTCATGACCGATGGGAAAATCATCGACACAGTAGTGTACTACCTCTCACTCCCTATCGCCAAGTACGGTCCTGTGATCGGCGCCAACCTGATGTTTTTTGCCAATACGGTTCTTAATTTCTTTATTCCCTCCGGTTCCGGTCAGGCGGTTACGGTGATGCCTATCATGGTTCCGCTCGCTGATCTTACACATATAACCCGTCAGGTGGCTGTGCAGGCTTTCCAGTTTGGAGACGGTCTGAGCAACTGCTTCATTCCCACGTCGAGCGTCCTCATGGGATGTCTGGGGCTTGCCTCGCTTTCTTATGAGAAGTATGTCAAGTGGGTGTTTCCTTTAATCGCTCTCCAGATATCCCTGGCGGTGGTTGCACTCACCGTACTTCAGATGATGCAGTGGACCTAGGCCGGATTACTGCAGAAGCAGCGAATCACGAAAGACCGCTCCTGCAGGAGCGGTCTTTCGCATCTTCATCCGCATCTTCAACAGGCAGCTCCCCATTCAGCTTACCGTAGAAATAAAGAGTATTTCGTGATACTCTTTCAATGCCGGGAGACACTTCCGGCATATCTTGACATATTACTGAAGGAGGCATGTTCTGATTGAAAGCCTATGAACCTTTCCACATCAAGGATCTTGAACTGAAAAACCGTATAGTCATGCCCCCCATGTGCATGTACAGCGCGCCCTCTTCCCGCGTCACCCCCTTTCACCATCTCCACTACGGCGCGCGCGCCCTCGGGGGAGCCGGGTTGATCATCATCGAGGCGACCGCCGTTCTCCCCGAAGGACGGCTCTCCGACAACTGCCTCGGACTTTGGGACGATGAACAGATTGCAGGTATGACCGAACTGACGCGCCACATCCACAGCCTGGGGGCAAAAATCGGCGTGCAGCTCAACCATGCCGGACGGAAGTGCGGCGCGGCAGCTGAAACCATCTATGCGCCCAGCGCTGTCAACTACAGCGACGACGGGAAATACAAAGACCCCGTCGAGATGAACCCCGACGAGATCGCGCGCGTCACCGAAGCCTTCGCCGCAGCGGCGGGGCGAGCGCTCCAGGCGGGATTCGACGTCGTAGAGATCCACGGAGCGCACGGCTACCTGATAAACCAGTTCCTCTCGCCGCTGAGCAACCGCCGGCGGGACGGCTACGGTGTAAACTTCGAAGGCAGGTCGCGTTTGCTCCAGGAGATCGCGAGGGCAGTGCGCACACGTTGGCCGGAGGAGAAACCTCTTTTCCTCCGAATTTCGGCGGAGGACTACGTCCAGGGAGGTATGACCACTGGACAGATGGCCCGCATCGTCGACAGAGTCACCAAGGAAGTGGACGTTGTCCACGTCAGCTCTGGAGGGGTCACGCCGACGCCTCCCCCCGTCCATCCCGGGTATCAGATCCCCTTCGCCGAGCAGATCAAGAGGGAGTGCGAGGTTCCCACCATCGCGGTCGGGCTGATCACCAGCCTCGACATGATCGAAGAGACGCTTTGCAACCGGAGGGCCGACCTCGTCGCGCTGGGGCGCGAGCTGCTCAGGAATCCTTTCTTCCCGCTGAACGAGGCGAGAAAACGAGGAATCGAGCTCTCTTGGCCGGAACAGTACAGAAGGGCGTTCACCTAAGAGCAACGAGGGGCTCCCGTACGGCAGGGAGCCCCTCGTTGTACATTACAGCCGGCGCACGCGGAGGACACCCTCCTTGAGCGCCGCAATCCCCTCCACAGCCGCCTCCGCCGCCGACGTCGTGGTAGTGTACGGTATTTTCCGACGGACCGCCTCGATGCGCATCTCCTGGTCTCCCTGCTGACTGTGACGCCCGAGAGGGGTGTTGATCAGCATCTGTATCTTCCCCGCGCGCATGTGGTCCACCACGTTCGGCGAGCCCTCATGCACCTTCAGCACCACCTCCGGGAAAACGCCCCTTTCAAAAAGAAAGCTCGCTGTTCCCCTCGTGGCCGCAATCCCGAACCCCATATCCCGAAGTCTCTTCGCAACGGGGAGGATTGTTGGTTTATCAGGATCGTTCACCGAAATGAACACGGTTCCTTTCGTCGGCAGTACCGTGCCGCAAGCGGCCTGCGCCTTCGCGTACGCCTCGCCGACGCTCTCCCCCGCTCCCATGACCTCTCCGGTTGAGCGCATCTCCGGCCCGAGCAACGGATCCACCGAGGCGAACCTGTCGAACGAGAAAACTGCCTCTTTCACCGCCCATCCCGCAAGGCAGCGCCCCTCTCCGTAGCCATTCCGGACGAGCCCCTGCGCCTCGAGATCCTTTCCCTCCCAAAGACGGACGGCCGCCCTCACGAGATCGACGCCGCTCGCCTTCGAGAGAAAAGGAACCGTTCTGGAAGCTCTCGGGTTGACCTCCAGCACGTAGAGCGCCCCATCCTTCATGGCGAACTGAATGTTGAGAAACCCTTTCACGCCTATCGCACGAGCGATGGAAACAGCGGCGTCGGCCATCTCCCGAAGGATTTCCGGAGGCGACTTGTAGACGGGGAAGACGCAGGCGCTGTCGCCCGAGTGAATACCGGCTGCCTCTATATGTTCGCCGATTCCGGCGACGTAGACATTCGTCCCGTCGCAGAGCGCGTCGAGGTCGTACTCGAAGGCATCCTCCAGAAACCGGTCGACCAGTACGGGCGCCGACTCGCTCAACAAAAATCCTCTGTCGAGAAACTCCTCCAACTCGTCGCGTCCGTAGGCGATGAACATGTTCTTTCCTCCGATGACGAAGGAGGGGCGCAACAGCACCGGATAGCCGATCTCCTCCGCGGCGGCGGCGACGTCCTCGCGGGAACCCGCCATCCGGTTTTCCGGCTGACGGAGCCCGAGGCACTTGACCAACGCGGCGAAGCGTCCTCGGTCCTCCGCCTCCTCGATTCCTGAGAGGGTGGTGCCGACGATACGCGCGCCCGCAGATTCAAGCTCCCGGGCCATGTTGAGCGGCGTCTGCCCTCCGAGCTGCACCAGAACGTCGCGGATTCCCTCCTTCTTCAAAACAGCCTTCACATGCTCCGCGGTCAGCGGTTCGATGTACAGGCGGTCGGAGACGTTGTAGTCCGTGGAGACGGTCTCAGGATTCGAGTTCACAATCACCGTCTTCCGCCCCTCCTCCCGCCAGGCCAGCGATGCGAGCGTGCAGCAGGTATCGAATTCAAGACCCTGTCCGATCCGGTTGGGGCCGGAGGCGAGGATAAGCACCGCATCGCCGCCCAGAGGTTCGCCTTCGTCGCGTTCGCCCCATGTGGAATAGAAATACGGCGTTGCGGCGGGAAACTCTCCAGCGCAGGTATCGACGAAGTGAAACGACGGCGAAATACCCTCCGCTTCCCGAAGGGCCTCCACCTCGGATTCGCTCTTCCCCGTCACGCGGGCGATCCGTCCGTCGGAGAGGCCGAAGCGTTTGGCCTTCAACACCGCGCTTCCATTCAACACCCCTTCCGTCAGGCTCTCCTCGAAGTCGGCTTGTTCGGTCATCTGATGCAGGAACCACGGGTCGACGCCTGTCTTTCGCACCAACAACGGAAGCGCCCTCTTCCCCTCGCGACGGAGCACGGTATAGGCGGCGAAGAGCTTCCTAGGATGCAGCGGAGAGAGCATCCTGTCCAATCCGTCATACCCGATCTCCAGCTCCTGCAGGCCGTCGTACCCCGCTTCCGCGGCCCGTGTGGCCTTGTTCAGCGCCTCCATGAACGTCCGTCCGAGAGCGAGCGCCTCGCCGACGGATTTCATCTGCGTCCCGAGGCATTCGTACTCCGCGGGGAACTTTTCCGTTTCGAACCGGGGGACCTTCACCGCGACGTAGTCGAGCGCGGGCTCGAAACAGCTCGTCGTCTTGCCCGTAATCTCGTTCGGTATCTCGTCGAGAGTATAGCCGACCGCAAGTTTCGCCGCCGCGCGGGCTATCGGGAAACCTGTAGCCTTCGAAGCCAGCGCGGAAGAGCGACTCACGCGGGGATTCATCTCGATGACGACCATGCGCCCCGTCTCGGGATGCACGGCGAACTGTACGTTGGAACCGCCGCAGTCCACGCCGACGACTCTGAGGATATTCAACGACGCTGTGCGCATCTCCTGGTACTCTCTGTCGCTAAGCGTCTGGATCGGGGCGACGGTCACGCTGTCGCCTGTGTGCACTCCCATAGGGTCGATGTTTTCGATGGAGCAGACGACCACGGCATTATCCCGACGGTCGCGCATGACCTCCATTTCGAACTCCTTCCATCCGATAAGCGACTCCTCCAGAAGCGCGGAACCGGCCGGACTCTCAGCAAGAGCGCGCTCGACTTGAAGCGCCAGCTGTTTCCTCGTGGAGGCGATGGAACCTCCCAGGCCGCCGAGAGTAAACGAAGGACGAATGATCAGGGGGAGCGGCGTGTCTTCGGCGAAGGCGAACGCTTCCGCCGCACTGCGGACAACAGCGGAACGCGGGGTGTCCAATCCGATCGAGCGAACGGCGTCTTTAAACGCCCCTCTGTCTTCCGCAAGGCGTATTGAGCGGACAGACGCGCCGATGATTTCGACGCCGTAACGCTCCAAAACGCCTTCCTCGGCGAGTTCAAGGGCGAGATTCAGCGCGGTCTGCCCTCCCATCGTGGGCAAGAGCGCATCGGGGCGCTCGCACCTGATGATCTCCTCCACCCACGGGAGCTTCAGCGGTTCAAGGTAAATGGCGTCGGCGATTCCCGGAGTGGTCATCACCGTGGCTGGATTGGGGTTGGCAAGCACGACCTCGTATCCTTCCTCCTTGAGCGCCTTGACCGCCTGCACCCCCGAGTAGTCGAATTCGCACGCCTGCCCGATGACGATGGCGCCCGAGCCGAGAACGAGAATCTTCTTCAGATCGTTTCGAGCCGGCATAGGGAACCCTCCTTCCTCTCTGAAGCAGTTCCGACGAACTCGTCGAAAATCCACGAAGAATCGCGCGGCCCCGGAGCGGCCTCCGGATGGAACTGGCAGGACATCACCGGAAGGTTCCGGTGGGTCAACCCCTCGACGGAGCCGTCGTTTGCGTTGCGGAACCACACGCTCACGTCCGGCGGAAGGGACTGCTCATCCACTTCGAAGCCATGATTCTGGCTGGTCACCTGCACCTTGCCGGTCCGCTCGTCTCTAACGGGATGATTACAGCCGTGGTGGCCGAACTTCATCTTTCGCGTTCGCCCTCCGAGCGCGAGGGCGATCATCTGATGACCGAGGCAAATACCGAAAACAGGAACCTCGCCGATGAGATCTCGGAGCGTTGTCACCACTGACTTGAGTGCGGCAGGATCTCCGGGGCCGTTCGAAAAGAGCACCCCGTCGGGGCGGGTAGACAAGATGTCCGCCTTTGAGACGTTCCACGGAAGCACCGTGATTGCGGCCCCCCTTGCCCCGAGTTCGCGAAGGATATTCCCCTTCACCCCGCAGTCGACAACGGTGAAGCGAGGGTGATTACCGAAAGAAGCGGGAAGCGCCGTTCGCGTACCCACCGATGCGAGAAGATTCGCCCCTTCCATTGAGGGAAGTCGACGGAACGACGACTGAACGGAACGCATGTCCTCTACGCTCAGCGCATCTCCCGCTGAAGGAGCGACGATGAAGCTGTTGCAGCTCCCCTTCTCACGCAGCCGGATCGTCAATGAGCGCGTGTCCACATCGGCGAGACCCGGAATTCCATGCTTTTTGAGGAAAGCGTCGAGGGAGATGCGTCCGCGGGGAACGAGACCGGAGAAACACGAACGCACCACAAGCCCGCGCAGCTTTATCTCCGCCAATCCCGGATCGTCCGGCCCTCTCTCCGACCAGGCGTCGTCGCAGCCGTAGTTCCCCGCGTGAGGGGAGGTGAGCACGACGATCTGCCCTGCATAGGACGGGTCCGTCAACATCTCGTGATAGCCCGACATCGCCGTATTGAAGATGAGCTCCCCTCCTCCGGCAGCGCCGCCTCCGACGAGTTCGGCCGCTCGGGGCGCCGGCGCTCCGAAAGAAACGCCTTTAAAGACATCTCCGTCCTCAAGCACAAGAAAACAGTTCGACATGATCCGCCTCTCTCTCTTCGTACTAAAAATAAATACATCTTCAAAAAAATAATAAACTTATGTTCCAAGAGAGAATACAAAAAGGGTGCGGATTTGTCAACCCATAGAGCTTATAAATAATGCATTCTTTAAATAAAAGTGTGGGGAAATCCCTGCACAAAAGAGCAAGGGACTTCCCCACACGAGTTTCCCATTCCGTGCACCCGGAGAAAGCGCGGGGTTCACTACGTCCGCGATGAAGAGTCTACTTCTCATTCTCCCTGGGAAAGAAGGCTCTGTAAATTGCGTCCAATTCCTCATGGTGTTCTCTGAAGAAATCGAGAATCAAGGGGCTGAAGTGTTCCGGTGCAGTTCTTCCGTCGCCGTGCAGGATTATTCGTACCGCATCCTCGTGCGCCATTCGGTCTTTGTACACCCGTCTGGAACGCAACGCATCGTACACATCCGCAAGCGCGACGACTTGCCCCTCCCAGGGAATCTCCGCACCCGACAATCCAAGAGGATAGCCGCTGCCGTCCCACTTTTCATGATGCGAGAGACAAATCTTCCTGGCCATATCCAGCCACTTCGCGCCGCCAATGAGCTCCGCTCCCCAGAGCGGATGATTGCGAACGGTCTTCATCTCTTCCTCGGTAAGTTTTCCGGGCTTTGCGAGGATGGAGAGCGGCACGCGAAGCTTTCCAATATCGTGCAGCCGAGAAAACACTTCGATATCGTCCTGCTCTTCCATGCTCTTACCCAAAATTCGCGCCGCGAGACGGGAATATGCGCCGATTCTGTCCATGTGGTCCGCCGATTCAAGGTGGTATATTTCCGTCACGGACTGAAGCTTACGGACAAGATAGCGGTAGGAGTCTTTTATCTCGATGTGCGCATTCTCGGCTTCGATCAGACTTCCAAGAGCGGACGCCACCGGGAGAAGCGTTTCGAGCAGATCGTCGTTCCTGGGTGTTCTCCTGTCGAATGCCACTTCGAGAATCCCGTTCGCCTTCCCGCGGTGGAGCAAGGGTATTTCGACTTCGCTGACCACCTCCGGATGAACCGGGACATACTCGTGATCACGAGACACATCCTCGACCCAGACTGCATCCCTCTCCCGTACCGCCCTGCCCGCTACGCTTCCGAAGAGCGCGACTGCTTCGCCGGACGGGAGGGAAGCACCCTCGTATCCCGCGCAAACAAGGTTGAAAAAATAGTCGCCTCTGCGACAGGACAGAAGGACGCCGAAAGCCTGCGTACTCTTGAGTATGTTCTCGGCGACGCTTCGGAGGTTCTTCTCCAACTCGCCCGACATGGTCATCGTTTCCATAACTTCGAGAGTATCTCTCCATATTTTCTGTCTTCGATTCAACTCTCCGTTGGCCTCGGTCAGGTTGTCCTGGATCGCCAATGCTTCCTCGGTCAGCGCGGCAATTTCTTCCCCCTGCCGTCCGATCGTCTTCAGGGCATTCTCCATGCTCCCCAGAAATGTCTGAAACTCAAGGAGCGACGTGCGCGCCATCGACGCGCCGACTTCCGAAGCTAACAGGTGCACATCGAAAGCGGTTTCGGTGAAATCTTTGTTCTCCGAGAGCTTTGTTGCAATGCTGTCGATAGTGGTTGTGAGAGAAGAAAATGAACGTCCTATTTCATAGACCACCGGGAACAGAAGGACGATCGCAAGCAATATGATTGAGAAGCCTCCGAAAAGATGCAGAAAGGAAATATCCCGAACGAAACTGTTCAATTCGCTTTCGGGGAAGAAGAAACCGAACGTGAAATACTCCCCGACGGGAGCATGAAAAAGTATCATCCGCTCCCCTTTGATGAAAAGCGGAGTAAATCCTGATTTCCTTGCGAGTATTGTATTTCCAACGTCTGCAAGCGCCGCGGGAACGGCATCGGACGTTTGGGCTATATTCTCTTCCAACGTCCATTCGTCAAAAGAAGACGCGATAAAAAAACCGTTCCTGTCGACAAGGAAAGGAAACCCTACTCCGAAAAGGCGTCTGGTCAACACCTTTTGGCGGATATGCTCAAGACTTACGTCAAGCCCTGCCACACCGAGCAGTTCCCCCTCCTTGGTGCGCACCGGGGAGGTAACGCTAATAAGAAGTTTCCCCGTTATCAAATCAATGTACGGGGAAGTGACTGTAACTCCGTTCTTCTTCAGCGTTTCGACATACCACGGGCGAGGACGGGGATCATAGCCTTCGGGGGGTTCCCATCCGGTGGAATCGGCGAAAGCTTTCGACTCAAACCCCATGAAGACCGTCTGTACTCCGTGAATCTGCGCCGCCTCCAGATAACGTCCGAAGAGCTCGACGTAATCGGTGCGGGCATCCGAGCCGATGGAGGAGATTGAAACGGCCAGGGTAGCGGTAATGGAGAGTAGTTTGGCTATATACTCATCCATTGAAGAAGCAACCTCACCGACCATCGCGCGGCCGGTTTCTTCAACCTGGCTTCGCACGTTCCTCCCGGTCAAACGATAACTTCCAAACGTCAAAACAAGCGTTACAAGAAGAAAACCCGAGATCAACACCAGCATCTTCCGCCGAATGGACATAGTATCACCCCTCTCGACCCACGGGGGGCTTGAGATACGCTGCATAGTCATGATACAGCAGGAAGAAGAGGGTTTAGAAGAACCAGCCCTTTACGATATCTTTCGCCTCGACAATCCCCTGCGCGCCAAAGTGAAAAAGCACCCAGAATACAATTGCATACAGTGCCGTAGCAGCCACTCCGAAGCAGAGAGCCACGATGAAAGCGAGGCCGTCGCGCTCTGTAAGCGCCACGCCGATGCAGAAGATCACCATGGCTGGGAGCGTATTGGTAAGGGGAATCGGAAGGATCATAAGCCCGCTCATCAGAAGCAGCAAAAGGGAACAGACCATCCCGCCTCCCTTTCCTGAGACAATATCGAAACGCGGACGAATAAAGAGTTCCACGTAAGAAAAAAACTTCGCCGCACCGAAGATCATCCTGTCGGCGGTTTTCCTCTTGATTTCTCTCTGTGCGGCCCATTGCGGTATCCACGGAGTCTCTCCGCCCAACAGCATCTGTACCCCAAGGATAAAGAGCACTATACCAAAAGGAGTGCTATACCCGGGAGCCGGAACGGGAAGTGCGCTCGGCAACGAGAGAAGCACAAGAAGAATGCCGAATCCACGGTCGGCAGTCGCCGCCGCGAGTTCACCAAACAATAAATTTTCGCCTTGTTTTAACGAGAGCAGTTCTCGTATATCTTCAGACAACAGAGTCGTCTTTTCCTGTTTTCCCATAATGCAAAATAACCTTCCCTCGTTATAATTCGCCTTTCGGCGGAAGCCGCACGCTTCGCACCGCATAATACCATAGAGTAAAGGAAAGCATCTATCTGACCAAGCTTGACTGAAGCCAAGAGATAGAGTATACTCGAAATCACATAATGAAATCTACCTTGTAACCGTTTCATTAAAAGGTAAAAATCCTTCCATCGGAGGTATTTTTATCTGTACACGGTATAATAATAAAAGAAAAACGGATGCTCGTAAGGGCACGGTCTTTGAAACTCGAATCAAAGAAAGGAGAGATATCATGCAATACACGGAATCCGCAGACAAGCTCGATCAGCAGACAGTGGATCAGGCGCAGGCGCTCAAAAGTCTTATGGAGGAAATAGAAGCTGTAAACTACTACAACCAGCGAGCCGCGCTTACTCCCAACGCCGAGCTCAAAGAACTCCTGAAACACAACCGCGACGAGGAGATTGAACACGCGGCCATGCTCATTGAATGGCTTCGCCGTAATATGGAGGGTTGGGACGAGGAGTTGAAAACCTATCTCTTTTCTTCGGCGCCGCTCCTTCAGGTGGAGACAGGAGCTGGGTCAGGAGATTCCGGTTCGTCCACATCCGCCTCTAATCTGGGCATCGGGAGCCTCAAGTAGATTCTTTAGAACATCGGAAAATGTAAAGGAGGTTACTATTCATGGATATTCTGAGAAGATCCGCATCGCTCCTAACTCCCGAGGCATGGGAGGAGCTTGACGATCAGGCAAAAAAAGTCCTTGTGGCGAACCTGTCGGCCCGTAAATTTGTGGATATCGAAGGACCAAAGGGGTGGACCTACAGCGCTCACTCCACAGGAAGACTTGACATTGATACTCCCAGCAAGGGACAAAACGTTCAATTCGGTGTGAACAAGGTTCTTCCTCTCGTCGAATCCAGGGCCACCTTCGAACTTGACATCTGGGAGCTTGACAATATCAGCCGAGGTGCGAAAGACCCGGATCTCTCCGCCCTCGAGAAGGCCGCGAAGGAGATTGCTCTTTTCGAAGAAAAGGCAATCTACAAAGGGCTCGCCTCCGCCGGAATCGACGGTTTGGTCGCGGCAGCCGCTGGAAACACAGTTAAGCTCGAGAGCGAGGATCCGAGTGGAATCGTCAACGCACTTTCAGTAGCGATATTCAAGCTTCGGGAAACCGCTGTGGAAGGCCCCTATGCTTTCGTCGCATCCCCGAAGCTCTGGAAAACCATATACAGCGCTACTCCGGGATATCCGACATCGAAGCATGTAGGCAACTTGGTGGACAGCGTCATCCTGTCGACCCAAGACGAATCCTATGTTGTTTCGATGCGAGGAGGAGATTTCGAACTGGTTCTGGGACAGGACCTCTCCCTCGGTTTCGAAGAGCGGAACGGCGGGAAAGTTCGCCTCTTCTTCGCAGAGTCATTTACGTTCAGAGTCATCACCCCGGAAGCAGTCGTCGCGCTTGCGTAACACCACGTTATTTCGGTTCGTACGTTGAAAACAACGGGCGGAAACACTTTGAAAATGCCGTTCCCGCCCGTTATTCAATAGGTTGTACATATTCTCAGGAAGCACACAACTCCCCTCTTGTATTTCCTCTAAAAACATCTATAATCCGCACTGAAAGCCCCTCTTCGCACGAAGAGGGAGAACTCTTGGAGGAGGGAGACATGGCGGTTCCTTCACATAGGATTTAAAGCAATGGAAAACCGCATGACCGCGCTTTCGCAGGTCTTTATTCATGTATCCTTCAGGAGGGAAAATTCAATGAACGAAGAGTACGGGCAAGAGCCCGACGTTCCGCTGCAACCTGTCGCCAGGGTCTCCGTCGTCTATAATCTCAAAAAGAAAGCCGGTTCCGACGAGCCGGACGACAAATACGAAGAGTACGACCCGATAGCCACCGTCGAAGCGGTAGCTGATGTTGTTTCCGCATTCGGATTTTCCGTCTCTCTCTGCGAGCAGGACGATGCGTTTGCGTCTCGTCTTGCGGCGCAAAATCCGCAGTTCGTCGCCAATATCGCCGAAGGGCGAGGGGAAGCCAGGGGCCGCGAAGCGCAAGTTCCCTGTTTCCTGGAGAGCGCGGGCATCCCGTACTGGGGGTCTGACGCCGTCTCCATGGCGGTGGCGCTCGACAAGCTGCTCACCAGCAGGACGCTGCTCTGTGACGAGATTCCCGTTCCTCTGTGCACGTGCTTCAAACAGGAACAGGATCTTGCGCAGCTCCCCGCGCTCTTCGCCGAGCGTTCCCGCTTTGTGGTGAAACCACGGTACGAAGGCTCCTCCAAGGGCATCTTTTCGGATTCCGTCGCGCATACGCCCGACGAAGCGCAAGAGAAGATCCGCAGAATATGGAGACGATATGCGCAGCCCGCTCTGCTGGAAGAATATCTTCCGGGGGACGAGATCACCGTCGGGATCGTCGGCAACGGCCGCCCCGCCGTGGTAGGAATGATGCGTATCGTTCCAGTCGTTCAGCGGGAAGAGTTTCTCTACTCCCTCGAAGAGAAACGCGACTACTTGAAGCGAATACGCTACGAAGGCCCCGAAAGCATCCCTATTTCCGTCCAGGACCAGATAGGCCGTTTCGCGCTGAAAGCGTTTCAGTCGCTCGAACTGCGGGACATGGCCCGGGTGGATTTCCGATTGGACTGCGACGGGATGCCCAGGGTCATCGACATAAACCCGCTTCCGGGGCTTTCCCCGGAATATAGCGACCTCCCCATCCTTCATCGTCTCAGCGGCGGGGAGTATACTGATCTCCTCCGTTCCATTATGCGGAGCGCATTCTCCCGGAACGGCCTGGCCTTCCCCGCCCGGGGAAGCCGGTGATCGAATGCAGTTCACGACAACGCAGTCCGGGACCGACGCTTCTCTCGTCGTCCTGCTTCCGGCCGCGAAGGAACAGTCGCCGCGCACGGACGTCGCCGATGCGCTCCGGGGGCGTGAGTTCGTCTCCGCCATCCTGCGCGCACATGGGTACGCTCCGGCGCCGTTTGACGTCACACCCGAAATCCTCCAATCGCCGGAGCACATCCAACGGATTGTCCGCTCGACCCAAACGCGCTGCGTCTTCAACATCTTCGAGGGATTCGGCTGCGACAGCGGTTCCGAACACCGCTTCCGCGCGCTTGTCGAGGAGATGTCCATCCCCTGTACCGGCAATCCGTCGAAGGTGCTTGAAACATGCCTGTCGAAAGAAACGTGCTCGCAGACGCTCAGGGATGCAGGAATCCCTGTTCCCGAAGGCGTCTCGCTCCGTCCCGGTTTCGACCCTGAACTCTTGGCGTCGCTCCGCTTGCCGGTGTTTGTCAAGCCTCTGATGGAGGACGGAAGCGTCGGCATCGACCCCGCTTCACTCGTGCGGGAAGAGAGCGTACTCCTTAGAACAATCCTGGAGAAACTCACCCTGTTTCCTCGGGGAGTCCGGGCAGAGGAGTTCATTCCCGGACGCGAGTACTCCGTCGCCTGCCTCGGGAACGGCCCGTACGAGGTGCTCGGCGTCTCGGTCATAGACTACGAACAAACCGGAGAAACAAGCTTTCTCGATTACGATTCCAAATGGAATCCCGCCTCGCCTCTCTACTCGCTCGTCCCGCAGCGGGCGGAGGGAACTTTTAGGGAGAAGGCCGCACACCTCGCGGAGTCTGCGGGACGTGCGCTTGGCTGCAAAGGGTACTTCCGGGTGGACATGCGTGAACGATACGGGACTCTCTACGTGCTCGACGTGAATCCCAACCCCGATATCACGCCGGAGGGAGGATTTTTGCGCCAGTGTCGGGAGGCGGGGCTCTCCGACGAGCAGACCGTACACACTATACTCGAACTGGCTTTTGAAGAAGATGAAGGAGGGACGACATGTGAGTAACGATCTCGCCGAGCGCTGCCTGAAGACCGCAGCGGCAACAGGAGCGTTCACCGCCGACGAACTGGACGTCCTCGAGGACGTGCTGCTCGAATGGTCGCTCCATCCGGGGCGCGATTATATCCTGCTCACGGAGTGGATCGACGGAGACATCGCCGGATTCCTGATCTACGGTCCTACACCGATGACACGTTTCGCCTATGACCTCTACTGGATCGCAGTAGCTCCCGACCATCAGAAAAAGGGGATCGGCGGCAACCTTGAGAAGAAGATGTGCTCGGCCCTTCTGGAACAGTCGGACAGCGCGGTTATCCGTGTCGAAACAGCGGGAAGGGACGATTACCTGGGACAGCGCTACTTTTATCTTGCACGGCATTACGGAGAATGCGGCCGCATTCCCGACTTTTATTCGGAAGGTGACGATCTTGTCCTCTACTGCAAAAAACTCTCAAAAAGGCGTTAATGTCGTCAACACGCCGGATGTTTCGCTGGAGGAAACAAAACCTCCGTCGAAAGGCCGTCGTACCAAGGACGCGTTTCCCCAGCTTCCGCTTCTCGCCGGGACGAACGCTCCCTTGGTTCCTTTTGCTTCGGGCGGGAAAAAATTCCTCGAAGCGCTCAGGGAATCCGCAGGAGAAGAACGATGGAACAACTGGCGCTGGCAGATGCAGTCGCGGATCACCACGGCCGACGAGCTTGGGCGGATTCTCACCCTGTCGCGGGGAGAGGCCGCGACGCTGCGGAAGAGCCTGAACTCGCTCCGTATGGCCATCACCCCGTACTATGCGTCGCTCATCGACCCGAGCGACCCTGAATGCCCCATCAGGAAACAAGCCGTACCGACGCTCAAGGAGACGTTCATCGCGCCAACCGATTTGCTCGACCCTCTGCACGAGGATGTGGATTCCCCCGTTCCGGGACTGACGCACCGTTATCCCGACAGGTGCATTCTGCTGGTCACGGACCAATGCGGAATGTACTGCCGGCACTGCACCAGAAGGCGATTCGCTGGGCAGACCGACACGGCCCGCTCCCCTGAACAGATCCGGGAGTGCATAGACTATATCGCAAGGACGCCGGAGATTCGAGACGTGCTCATCACAGGGGGCGACCCTCTCACGCTCTCCGACGAGGCCCTGGATTCCATCCTCTCCGAGATACGTGCGATTCCCACGGTCGAGATCATCAGGATAGGAACGCGTACGCCGGCGGTGCTCCCGATGCGAGTGACGGAACGGCTGTGCTCCGTACTGAAAAAATACCACCCTCTCTGGATCAACCTGCATTTCAACCATCCGAAGGAGCTCACCCCCGAAGCGGCCCGCGCCTGCGCCCTTCTCGCCGACGCAGGCATTCCGCTGGGCAACCAGTCGGTACTCCTGAAGGGAGTGAACGACTGTCCGTACATTTTCCGCGACCTCAACCAGAAGCTGATGAAAATGCGGGTACGCCCCTACTATATCTATCAGTGCGACCTGTCGCGCGGGATCGAGCACTTCAGAACCTCCATCGGCAAGGGGCTGGAGATCATGGAGTATCTGCGGGGCCATACATCCGGGCTGGCTGTGCCGACGTTCGTCGTGGACGCGCCGGGAGGGGGCGGTAAAATACCCGTTATGCCGAACTACGTAATCTCGCGCTCGGACAGAAAGACGATTCTGCGCAACTACGAGGGCGTCATCACGGTCTATACCGAACCGGACGACAACCAGAGCAAATGCCTTGGGAAGTGCCGGGAGACTTGTGAACGCGCAAAATCACTTTTTTCCGGGGGTATCCAGTCTCTTTTCGAGGGGAACGCAATTTCGATCGAGCCCAAGGAACTGCTCCGCGAGAAGCGCCGAAAAACGCGCGAAGACTCCTCGAAACGACAATAAGCGAAAGAGAAGAGGGGGCGTGGTAAACGCCCCCTCTTCTCTTTCGCTGCATAAGATTTTCAAAAAAGTCTTCTCTGAAGAATAAAAAGATCACTCCGGCGAGCTACCGCTTTTCCTCTGGAATCCCTGAATGAGATCTCGAAGTTCTTTAGGCTCCTCTATACCGGCGACATTTATCTCATACGTATCAGTTCCCGAGGAAGCGATCATTATGTCGCCTATGCCAAGCATTCTCTGAAAAACCGTCTGCCGGACTTCAATGGTTCGGATCTGCGGCATACCTACTTCAACCGAGTTTTTCGAGAACAGTCCCTTTTCCAACGTTACCTCGTCGTTCTTCACGATGAATTCCGTCGAACAGCGCTTCAGAATGATGACGACAACAGGAATCAACGCTACCGCGACAATCCACCAAGGCGCGGAATAGCGCACGCTGAGGAAGATAGCGAGGGCGGCCACCGCGACACACAAAATCCACCACGTCATAAAACTTCTCCATGCAGGACGCATTCTTTTCTCGAACGTCTCTTGCTGCTCCATAAACAAACCCCTCCCGTCACAAATTTTATAGCTTCTTTGAAATCAACCGATAAACACACGCCAACGGGTTTCGCTTTTTTGATCTCAGCCGTTCCGAACCATCGTTTTCTCCCAACGACTTCCGCTCACCGACAAAACATGTTCCCGACGCGCCGGGAGAACAACACATCGTGAACATTTTACACCACCTTGGCATTCCATGGAAGAAGAAAGCAACGAAAGTGCCCAAAAAACGAAATTACCGCTATGCGATTTCGAGAAAAGTGTTTTTCCTTAGCCTTCTGTCAAAGGAAGGCCTACTCCGCCGTCTCCCGAAACGGCTTAGAATAGAGCAACGGCAGCGCAATGAGCGGGAGGAACGCCACCACGAGAAGCGTGGTCTGCACGCCGAAGAGGTCGCCGATCTTCCCCAGCGGCGCCATCAACATATTTCCGAATCCCCAGGAGAGTCCCATAACAATGGAGCTGGCCATACCGCGGGAGTTGGGTACCATCTCCTGAGCTATGGCGGCCGTAATCGGCATCGTCGCGTTTATTGCCGCAGTACCGACCAAGAAAAAGAAGATGCTTGTCCACCCCCCGCTGTATCTCCCCGCGAGGAGAAAAAGAGGCGAAAGGAGCATGATGCTCATCAAGACTTTTTTCTTCCCCCATCGATCAGCAATCTTGCCGACAAGAACCATGCTTATCGTACTTGAGAGCATGATGAGAAAAAGAACAGTTCCTACCATACCGATCTCCCCTCCTTCGGAGGCGATACGGATGGGTAGAAACATACGAACGCCCTGGCTCGCAGCGTCGCGGACTGTGGATATGGCCCATACAGGGTAAATGATCACGAAGACGGACTTCAGCGTCGCCAGCAGTCCCTTTTGCGGCGTCATGGCATCGCCGCTTTCGTGAGAAATCGAGGGCATTGTCCTCCAAGTGAACCAGCCGAGAAGAAGGACCGGGATCATCGCCACCACGGGCATCAGGCGAAAACCTACTGTGTTCACCAAGGCCACCGCGAAGAGCGGGCTAACCGTAACACCCGCCGTCCCGGCAACTGCGAAGAGAGCCAAAGAAACAGTGAGTTTTTCCCGGGGGACGACGTGGCCTACCCCACCGTGCCCTTGCGGGTGGAACATCGCGCTCCCAAGCGCCCACAGACCGACGAAAAAGAGCGCCGCCCCGTAGGATGGAGAAAGAGGAATCATCGTCGCCCCAAGACATGTCATGATCGGACCCCAGATAATGAGCCAAGGGTTCGCCGAGCGGTCGGAGAGATACCCTATGATCGGCTGAAAGATAATATGGATGATTCCGAGGAAGGTACTGAAAAAACCTGCCTGCGCCATGGTAATTCCCAACCTGGAGATGATCGTCGGAATAAACGTCGGAAGAAAGGATGCGTAGAGGTCATTGAAAAAGTGCCCCGTCGAGAGCAATGAGAGCTTGAAACGCGAACTCTCGGGGCGCAGCAGACTGAATGTTTTTGACGGCATAAAACAAACTCACTCCTTGTGATTATACTTGAAGCTAAATACTATCATACACCATGCAGAATGTAATAGGGGCGAGGGAGGCGAAAATACATAATGCAAAAACGGCCTTTAAGGGAGGCCGTTTTAATCGCACCGAAAAAAGGATCGCAAGTGGAACTAAAACAAGGTCTTCAACATCTTTCAGCGCGAAAACCTCAGAAAAGCTCCTTGATCTTATCGTCAAAATTAAAAGAATTGATATACCATGATCCATCGGGATTATAGAAAACAAACACCCAGCGCATCGCGTGGTACTTGTATTTCTGAAGGTGGACTATTCTCATCAACGATTTCCCTATGAATCGCTGTTCAATGAGTTCATGTTCCAATGGAGTCCCGAAACGGCTTTTGATAATAGGAATCTGCAATTTACTCTGTTCCAGAAGTATTTTGAACTCTGCGTCGGGGAGGCGGAAAAACGGCCGCATCAAAAAAATAGCGCTCTCGATATTATCATCGGCAACCTTTCCCATAATTCGCTCGGTCAGCTCCATGGCGGCCTCCGGCGTGTCGAGCAGAACAACCGCGTTCGCCTGCGCAGAACAGCTACACAAAAGACTTGCAACACAAAGAAAAAGAATCCTCGCAACACGTCTCACCATCATACTCATAATTTTCTCCCCCCGATACTCTTTTTTTTAGCCAATGCACGTTCCCCATGCTGCGGAAACATTTCGCGGTTTTTCCGGGGACCCCCGAGAAGTTTTATTGCTGTGAAACTTTTATTAAAACCTGCACAGCCTCGGTATCTTTCAGATAGCTGTTCTCCTCCGCATAGTCGACTGCACGTTTTCCGTCCTCATCGCGAACGCTCGCATCGGCTCCGTTGTGGATCAACGCAAGAATAATCTCCGGTCTGGTGCCATACTCCGCAGCAAACAAAAGAGGGGTTACTCCCGTCGTATCCCGTATATTCACTTCCGCCCCCTCTTTCAACAGGAGTTGGACGATTGTATCATTGTGTTGGAAAACCGCCGCGAAAAAAAGAGCGCTCCGCCCGTCGGAAGTCAGCGCATTCACATCGGCTCCTCCCCGCAAGAGTGCGCACACGATATCAGGGTGGGAACGGCACTCTTCCGCCGCACACATGAGCGCTGTGCGTCCATAGTTATCCCGTGCGTGAATATCCGCTCCGGCCTCCAAAAGCGCCTCGACAATCTTCGGCTCCTTCGAAGTTTTGGCCGCCCATAGAAGAGGCGTCCGCCCCCATTGCGCGTCCCGCGCGGCTACATTCGCCCCCTCTTTCAGCAATATTTTGGCAACTTCTGGATTCTTGGCGTATCTCGCCGCAAAATGCAACGGCGTAAAACCTTTTGTATCCTTCGCATTCACATCGGCGCCTGCCCGTAGAAGCGTCGAAAGTACCGCGGAATTCCAGTTGCATGCCGCCGCATTCATTAAAGGCGTCGTTCCGTCGTCCTCGTCCCGTTCGTCGACATCGGCCCCGCCTCGCAACAGCTCCGCAATGATTTCCGGATTTTCATTTGTGCACGCGGCGTATGAAAGAGGCGTCCACCCTTTAGTATCCTTCCGGTGCACGTCGGCCCCGCCCTTCAGCAAAGCCTCCACAATACGCGGATTTTCGCCGTACCACGCCGCGATCATAAGAGGCGTCTCGCCGTCTTCTTCGGTAACGTCAACTACCGCGCCCGATGCAATCAGAAGCGGGATCACGTCGGGCTCCTCGCTGAAACGGGCTGCGAAGAAAAGCGGCGTCCACCCCTCCGTGTTCCGCTCGTTCACGTCCCCTCCGGCATTTACAATGAGTTGTACCGAACGCGTATCCGAACCGCCGGCAGCCGCCATAAGCGCTGTTGTTCCGCATCTGTCTTTTCTATGAATATCCGCCCCGCGTTCCACCAAAAAAGCAACGACCTCGGTATTTCCGTTATCAGCCGCCGCCATCAAAGCGGTCCATCCGTCCGCATCCGTTGCATTTACATCGGCCCCCGAAGCGACGGCCGCATGCACTTCCTCAAGAGAACCGACGCCACAAAGTTCAAGAAATTCATCGGCAGGCATAGCCGCTGCAAAAGAAGCGCCGTAGATGAAAAAAAACAGGCTTACGAAAAAAAGCGTTCGTCGAATCATCGAACTCACCCTTCCTGGATGAAAAGCAAATCTCACGTAACTGCCGCAAGAAGCGTGCTCCAAATCACAACTATAATATCGCACATATCCGCCTTTTGCATCTACTCATCGGGATAAGCAAACCTTAAGGAGCAACACACAGGACACCCGCCTGTTTGCAAAAAATCTTTTTCATGGTAGCATGACAACTCAAGAGGCAATAAAGATTCATTCAATTATTCGAGGGAGGAAGACATATGAAAAAACACACACGAGTACTTGTTTTTATTTCTTGTTTCTTGGTGCTCTTTCTCACCGGAGTAGTTTTTGCCGAGACAAAACCGGCAGCGGTCATTATCCTGGACGCATCGGGAAGTATGTGGGGCAAGGCAGGAAACGAAACAAAAATCGAGGCCGCCCGAAAAGTGCTTTCGGAAATTGTCCCCGCGTTGCCCGATTCGCTCGAAACAGGCTTTGTTGCGTTCGGACACCGAAAAGAAGGCGACTGCAACGACATTGAAATTTTGGTTCCTATAGGGTCGGGGAATCGCGAGGAGATTGTAAAAAAAGCGCGCAGTCTGAAACCTAAGGGGAAAACGCCTCTTGCTCTTTCCGTCGAACTCGTCGCAGATACACTGAAAGCCCGCGACGCCGATACGACGATACTTATGATCAGCGACGGTAAGGATACGTGTTCAACCGACCCATGCGCGGTAGTGAAAAAACTCAAAGAGAGCGGAATTCGTTTTGTTCTCCACGTGGTAGGTTTCGACGTTCAAGACGACGAAAGCGAACAACTACGCTGCATGGCAAATGCCGGAGGCGGCGAATACTACGCGGCGGACGACACGGAATCGCTCCTTGCGGCTTTTAAAGAGATGCAAAAATCCGTCGAGAAGAGCCTTGTCGTCGTTCCGGCGGAGACAAAGACCGTCGGCCGCAAAACATCGCTGGCGAAAGTCCGCGTCGCCATGCCGGAAAGCGCCGTAAAAAGCCTCGCGTTTTATAAGTTTACCGGGAAAGATGGAAAAACCATAAAGACAGTGGAAGATCCGAAGGCGGATATGACGCACAGCCTACCATCGGGGGAATATACGATAGTCTTGGGGTATGCGAACCCCAATTATCAAGAGGCAACGGAAGTCCGGACAAAAACTTTCAAGGCCGAGGGCGAATCGTCGGTCTTCTTCGGCGCGCTCCTTTTCAATATTGCAAAGCCGCTGGAAGAGGCCGTTCGCAACGTGATCATCAGGGATAGCGAAGGCGAGCAGTTCTCCTTGACGAACGAATATCACGGGAACGGGTATTATCTCTTCACCCCGAAACCTCTTCCTGAAGGAGAGTATAACGTAGAGTTCGCTTTTTCACGAAACGAAGAGAAACCGGTCCCCTTCACCCGCGCGCTTTCCGTCGAAGAGGGGAAAGAAACGGTTCTGGAAGTCGCTTCGGGAATCGTGATGAAAAAAACGGAAGAAAAGGTCGAGGGATGGGATATTGTTCCTTCGGGAGAAGACACGCCGCTTTTCGAAATCAGGAGAGGGTTCGACAACGACGAACCCCTCTGGAGACACTTTCCCGTTCCTCCTGGAAAGTACGACATCATCTTCCACATCAAAGGAATGGACCAGCCTCTTGTGGTAGGCGAAGCGGTCGAGGTAGGCAAGGGAGAAATCGTTTCTTTCGATACGGGGATGTAACAGAGACAAGAGTTCGAATCAAGCGCGGGGGTTTTCGCTCGGTCGAAGAGCCCCCGCGTTTTTTTGGTCTCGAGATCCAGAAGAACAACACGGGCGACCGTTACATCGGAAATAATCAGTTTCGCGAAGGATTCCCCGGCAACGAGATTTTCAGTTGCGATACTCTTCATTACGATAATCCCGGACGGCCGAAAACAGCCAGCCAGATACAGGGCGGTTCCACGCTCGTCGCCGTCACTCTGTGGCGTATGTGCGCCGGAAGAAAGACCCAGTCGCCGCTGCGGAGCCTCTCGCTGGAGCCGTCCTCGAACTCCAGCACGGCCTCGCCCTGGAGCAGCGCCACCCACTCGTCCTCCTCCTGATCGTACCAAAAATCCGGCGGCGACGCCTGGCCTGTGGAGACGATCCGCTCCACGCGAAAGGACGATGCGTGAAGAATCTCCTCGAAGACCTCTTTATCCGACAACTTCGACGGAAGCCCAGCAAGGTTCCCTTTTTCGAGTTTCATGGTTTCCCCCTCTCATAAGGAAGCATTCTCCGCAGCGAATACATCCCGGAAGGGCCCAAGAACGCGCCTTTCCGAAGACCAGTCGGCGATGGCGAAGACGATCCGTGAGAATGCTCCGGCGAACTCGGTCTCCAATGCTTCCCGGAAGTCCTTCGCCGTCCTTGGAGGATCGTTGCCGAAGGCGCCGCACCCCCACGCACCCAGAACGAGCGTGGAGTGCCCGAAGACAAAGGCAATCCGGAGCACACGCGAAATCCTTCGGCGCAACAAATTCCCCGATTCCGGCTGTCCGACGCCGGGCGCATACGGCGCGGCGCACGTGATAAAGTCCACCAGAACAGGCTTCGTAAGCGCGCTGCCGTCGTCCCTGCGAAATACGGGGACGCCGCGGGAAAGAATCGCCCAGTCCGTGGAGTCGGGGAGGGGGCGTTCGGCATGCGCCGCATACATCGGATCGTTTTTTATCGTCATGAAGAGCGCACTGGATCGGCAGAGCGTCTCCTCCTGCGCGAGCGCGCCGTGAAGGAAGCCGCCTCCCGGGTGCACCCCATTTGCGAAGTTCAACGCAAGCGGGCGAACGCCCTGTTCGAGAAGTCGAAAGCAGGCTGACAGGGTCGTTTCGTTCCGTACCTGGACGGCCGTCTCGTGAAAGGGTGTGCGGGAGGGCATCGGCAGCGGAAAATCCGGAGAGATGCTCCGCGCGTCGAAGCACGCCCCCATGACAAGCTGCCCCCAGTCCACCTTCGCCCCGCTCTCGTCGAAATAGTACCCCCTGTCGCACGCCTCCACCGCGGAAGTTCCGAGAGTGATCGCCCTCTCGCGGGGTATTTTCAAATCCCGGCGGCACACCTCCGCCGCTTCCGGAAAGTCGAAACAGGGCAGCAGAGTCAGCTTGTCGGATTTCGTTTCCATAGCATCCCTCGCAGATCAACTTCCATGGAATTACAAACAGAACAGCCAATGAACTTCACATCCAAAATAAAAAACGCATATCCAAGGGAATACGAAGGAGAAGGAGGAATCCCCCTTCTCCTTCACTCTACTCGGGCAGCCCTTCCAAGAACTTCACCAGCACTGCGTTGAAGCGCTCCGGGGCCTCCATCATCAGGAAGTGGCCCGTGTCCGGCCACTCTTCGTAGGTCAGATCCGGGAAGATCGTCCGCAGATACGCCTCGTGATCGAGCGGAACGTATTCGTGCGCAGAGTAGACCGCCAGGGCAGGAACGTCGTAGGAGCGCTCTTCCCAGTTCTCCGGAACGATGAACTCTTTCATCGAGCTGTTCGCCGCGTATTCGTCGGCGGATGCCATCTTTTCCATTATCTCGGTCCGCAGCTCCTGCGGAGTTCTGCCGTAGAAGGTGGATTCGATGAAGAAGCCGATGAACCGCGGTCGCTCGGGGCCGAGCAGCCCCTCCAGGAACACGTTCATCTCCTTCAGCTCCTCGACCGTCCGCGGGTTCGCCGGGGACCGGAAGTACGCGCCGTCCACGTTGACGATCGCGCGGACCTCCCCCGGATAAAGGGCAAGGTACTTTGTCGTTACCGGGTACCCCATGCTGTGCCCTATCAAGACCGGGTTCTCCACTCCGGCCGCCTCGACGACCGCCCGGGCCGCGCCGGCGAAGAGATCGAGCGTGTAGGCCATGTCGGCGGGTTTGTCGCTCAGCCCGAATCCCGGCAGGTCGATCGCGATCACGCGAAACTTCTCGCGCAGCGCCCCGGTCTGAAAGCGCCAGAAGGAGACGTCGCACGACCAGCCGTGAATGAAGACGAGCGCGGGGCGCTCCCGGGGTCCTTCATCCACATAATGCACTCTCAGTCCGTCGAAATCGGCATACGTACCGCTTTCTTCGATGGCCGCCGCATGGAGCGGTTGCCCTGCAAACAGTATAAACAAAAGCACAACAAAAACTGCCGAAGTCGCTCTCAGCGCTTCGGGAAGACGTTTTTTCACCAATACCCCTCCGATTCAGTCTTTTTCCGCGGCTTTTTTCATCTCGTCGCGCCGCTGCTCGGCCTCTTTATTCCGTTCGGCCAACAGCTCGCGCTGTTGAAGGCGGCGCTCCTCGATCTCTTTCTCCATCATCCGTTTTTTTACGATCTTGTCGTACGTCTCCGCGGATTTTTTCACCGTCTCATGATGCCTGTCCATAATCTCAAGGCGCTCCGCCTCGACTTCGCGTCTCGCCTTCTCGACCTTCTTCAGCCCCTCTTCCTTTTGGTCTTCGACCTTTTCCGCGACAATCTCCTCGGCGGGAAGAGGGGGAAGAGGCCGCGTCGTACCAACGGAATTGATTTTCATCGGCATCCCCCCCTTTCAGTGTTTCAAAAAAGCTGCTTATGTATCGGCATCCGGCTGGCGCGTTATAAACCGGCGGTCGAGAGCGAAAGTGCTCCGTCGCGTTCGTCCACGACGATCCGCGACCCCTCGGAAGCCTCGCCGGAGATGATCATGCGCGCGACGGGCGTTTCTATCCGGCGCACCATGAACCGCTTCAGCGGCCGCGCCCCGTACACCGCATCATACCCTTCGCGGGCTATGAGGTCCACTCCCGCGTCCGTGATCTTCAACGAGATATTCCGGTCTTTCAGGCGTTCCTCAAGGGACGAGGCAAGCAGGCGTACGATGCGGCGAATTTCCTCCTGCTGAAGCGGCTTGAAGAGCACCACGTCGTCCACGCGGTTCAAAAACTCGGGACGAAATGCGCGGCGCAGCTCGTCCATCACCTGCTTCCGCGCGCTCTCACGGATCTGCCCGTCGGGGGTAATCCCTTCGAGAAGGTACTGCGCGCCGATGTTGCTGGTCATGATCACCACGGTGTTCTTGAAGTTGACAAGATGCCCCTGGCTGTCCGTGATGCGCCCGTCGTCCAGTATCTGCAGGAGGATGTTGAAGACGTCGGGATGCGCCTTTTCTATCTCGTCGAAAAGGATGACGGAGTACGGCCGCCGACGCACCGCCTCGGTCAGCTGCCCCCCCTCGTCGTACCCGACGTACCCCGGAGGCGCTCCCACCATTCTGGAGACCGAGTGTTTTTCCATGTACTCCGACATATCCAGACGAATCAGGTTTTCCTCGCTGTCGAAGAGCGACTCGGCGAGCGTCTTTGCCAGCTCCGTCTTGCCGACGCCCGTGGGCCCCAGGAAGATGAACGAGCCTATCGGCCGCCGCGGGTCCTTGATGCCGGAGCGCGCGCGGAGCACCGCGTCGGCCACCAGCTCCACGGCCTCGTCCTGCCCGACGACGCGCCGATGCAACACCTCGTCGAGTTTGAGCAGCTTCTCCTTCTCTCCTTCGAGCAACCGCGTGACGGGAATGCCTGTCCACCGGCTGACGATCTCGGATATTTCCTCCTCGGTGACCTCCTCGCGGAGGATCTTCGGCCCGACGTGCCCGTTCTCCAGCGCCTTCTCCCGCTCGCGAAGTTCGGCCTCGAGCTGCGGCAGCGTGCCGTGCTTCAGCTCGGCGGCTCTGTTCAGGTCGTACTCGCGCTCGGCTTTCTCAATGTCGCGTCGGATTGATTCGATACGCTCCCGAAGCTCCCGGACGGCCCCGATCCCCTGCTTCTCGGTCTCGTACTGCGCTCGCAGGCCGGTTTGCTCCTCGCGGGCCTCCTGCAGCTCCTTCTGGAGGGTCTTCAACCGTTCGACGCTCGCCGCGTCCTTCTCCTTGTTCAACGCGGCTTCCTCTATTTCGAGCTGCATCACCTTCCTGGAAACAGCGTCCAAATCCACAGGGAGCGAGTCGATCTCGGTGCGGATGAGGGCGCACGCCTCGTCCACCAGGTCGATGGCCTTGTCCGGGAGGAAGCGCTCGGTGATATAGCGGTTCGAAAGCACCGCCGCCGCAACGAGAGCGTTGTCGCGTATCTTCACTCCGTGGTGCACCTGGAAGCGGTCTTTAAGCCCCCGCAGTATGGACACCGTATCCTCCACGGTCGGTTGCTCCACCAGTACGGGTTGGAACCGTCTGGCGAGCGCCGCGTCCTTTTCGATACGCTTGCGGTACTCATCCACCGTGGTCGCGCCGATACAGTGCAGCTCTCCGCGCGCGAGCAGGGGCTTGAGCATGTTCCCCGCGTCGATGGCGCCCTCCGCGGCGCCCGCGCCGACAATTGTGTGCAGCTCGTCGATGAAGAGGATGATCCGTCCATCGCTCTCCTTGACTTCGTTCAGCACCGCTTTCAATCGCTCCTCGAACTCGCCCCTGAACTTGGCCCCAGCGACGAGCGACCCCATGTCGAGCGCGAAGATCGAACGGTCCTTCAGCCCCTCGGGGACATCGCCATTGACGATGCGCCCGGCGAGCCCCTCGACGATGGCCGTCTTGCCGACGCCGGGGTCGCCGATGAGCACGGGGTTGTTCTTCGTCTTCCTGCTCAGGATGCGAATCACCCTGCGGACCTCTTCGTCGCGCCCAATGACCGGGTCGAGCTTTCCGGCGTGAGCCATCGCCACCAGATCGCGGCCGTACTTCTCCAGCGCCTCGTAGGTGCTCTCGGGGTTGTCGCTGCAGACGCGCGCCCTTCCGCGCACCTCGTTGAGGACGGAGAGAAACTTCTCTTCCGTAGCTCCCAGTTCTGCAAGAATCCGCCCGGCGGCGCTTGTCTTTCCCTCCTCCAGAAACGCGGCGAAGAGATGCTCCACCGAAATATATTCGTCCTTCAGCTGCTCCGCCCGCTGCTCGGCCTTCACCAGCATGCGGGAGAGACGCTGCGAAACGTACACCTTTCCCGGCTCCACTCCCGGTCCGGAGACCCGCACGCGGCGCGAAAGCTCTTCCTCCAACTTCCGAACAAGACTTTTCGAGTCGACGTTCATCCGGGCGAGCATGCGCGGAATAAGCCCTTCCGCCTGCTCTGCAAGCGCGAGCAGAAGATGCTCGCCGTCCACCTCCGAATGCCCGTAGGTTACGGCTTTATTCTGTGCGTCCGAGAAAGCCTCTCGTGACTTTGTCGTCATTTTAGCGAAATCCATCGCGATCACTCCTTTTGACCAATACTAACCAATAAGATTATAACGACATTCAGCGCGAGAAGAAAGAGCAAATAAAGCGCATATACCCTCGATATTTCATTTTTCCTCTCATAACCTCTTTATTTCTTTTTTTTTCGCTGCTTCCAGCGGATGCACCATACATCGCAGGCGCAACGTTCACTCTCGGAAGCGCCGAATACAAAATGGTTATCAAAACTGGATAAAATGAATTATTTAGGGTACCATATCAACTGAAAGCATCAGCGCCCCAATACGATGCACAGGAGAGAGTACAATGCCCCGAAAAAGCGTTCACGCCGAAGACATCGTTTATTTTCCCGAACGGATTTTTTCAAAAGTATCCCGCGTCAAGGACTATCCGCTGACGCTTATCGAAGCGCCTTCCGGATTCGGCAAGACGACTTCGTTTCGCGAATACCTGCGAGAAAGCATTCCGTCTTCCTCGCGCGCATTCTGGTACACAAGTCTCGGTGAACCGTCCGCAAAAGCTTGGGGCAATATCTGCGACCTCTTCGACAATGTCGACCCAAGAGTATCCCGGAACCTTCGAAGCCTCGACACGCCGAACAGGGAAACAATGGCCGATGTTGCCGCGATTATGCGGGAGTGTTCCTGCGACCGAGATTCTTTTTTAATTATCGACAACTACCAGCTCGTAAAAAGCGAAGTACAATCCGACATCATCAACGCATTTTCCCTGCACCGCAACGAAGCGCTCCATATCGTCTTCATCACGCAGAAGCTCTCGGAGAATACAACTTGGCGCGCCCCCGACATTCACAGCATCGGCCCTGTCGATTTTTCCTTCGATAAACGAAGCGTGCAGCGCTACTTCGCGCTGGCGGGGCTTACGCTCTCATCTCAAGAGCTGAAAACGGTGTGCGCCTCCACAGGCGGATGGATCGCAGCGCTCAAACTCCAGATGCTCCACTACAAGGCGACGGGAGTTCTTGCTCCAGCCCGAACCATGAGCGACCTTATCGAGACCTCGATATGGAACCGCCTCTCCGAAGATGAAAAAAACTTTCTGCTTTCCGTCTCGCTGTTCGAATGTTTTTCTCCGCGTCAGGCGTCGATCATGCTCGAAGGTATTTCCAATGATGCGAATATCGATGAAATCCTGAGACGGAACGCATTCGTTCCGTTTGTTCCGAACGAGGGCGTCTACTATATGCACAGTCTCCTGCAGGACTACCTGAGGAGCAGGTTTGAACAAACGGGCGAGACGTTCAGGCGGGAGACGTACCGCAGGGCGGGACGCGCGTGCGAGACGGTCGGGGAGTATTTTCACGCTACGCAATTCCACATCGAGACCGGGAACTACGAGGCAATCCTCTCGATGCCGTTGACAACGCAATATTTTTATAATTTCAGGGAGCGGAGCGTCATCGATCTCTTCGAGCGTCTTATCGACGAATGCCCGGAGGAAACGTTGCTGAAATACCCGCTGGCTCTCGTGACGTTCGGCCAGCAGTTTTTCAGGGACAGAAGGATGCTCCCTTTTTCAAAAACAACGGCGATGGTACAGAAGCTTTTAGACGCTCCCTCCGGCCTCTCCGAGACGGAGCTGCTGCGGATCGGAGGGGAGTTTTCCCTCCTGATGTCCTTTCCCCAGTTTAACGATATCGCCAAGATGAGCGAATACCACAGGCGGGCGTACGACTCCTTGCTGAAACTGTCGGATCCTCCGCGGTCGGTTATTTTCGGGGGAGCCATGCCGTGGACGATGAGCGGAGCGTCGGTACTCTTCCTCTACTGGAGAGAGAGCGGCAGCCTGAAAAAAACGCTCTCGGTGATGGACGAATGTCTGCCGTATTACGTCGCCCTCGCGGGAGGGCACGGCGCCGGCGCAGAGTATGTCCTGCGCGCGGAGGCCGCGCTCTTCCGCGGAGACGATGTCGAAGCGGAGGTCATGTGCCATACCGCGCTTTTTGAAGCGCGCAGCGCGGGGCAGATCGGCAACTGCCTCTGCGCATCGCTGGTGCTGGCCCGTATCATGCTGCTGCGCGGCGACTCCGATTCGTACGCGTCGGTCCATCAGAGCATTCTCAAGGATGCCCGGGACGCGCAGCAAACGTCGCTTCTCCGTATCGGCGATCTCTGCCTGGCCGTTACCGACCTGGCGCTCGGACGCCTCGAAGATCTGCCTACCTGGCTCCGCGACGCCGAAAGCATCCGAAAAGTGGTGTACACCGACGGTCAGCCGTACGCAATGATGCTTCACGGCATGGCGCTGCTTCAGGAAGAACGCTTTTCCGAGCTGTACGGTATCGCGGAACCGGTTCTGGCGTTCGCCCGCAGGATGCACTATATGCTTCCCCAAGTCTATTACAACATTTATCTCGCGGTCGCGAAGAACGCGGAAAGACATCGGGACGAGGCGGTCCGGTATCTTGAGCAGGCGCTCTTTCTTGCCCTGCCGGATGAAATATACCTGCCCTTCGCCGAACACGGAGATTCGTTGACGCCGCTTTTTGATTCTCTTCAAAACACTTTTCCGGAACACCGGGTACGCGCTGTGCGTTCGCTGTGCGAACGTCAGGTATCAGGCGCGGAAGCGGTCCGCAAAACCCTTTCAGGGTCGGGATCCATTCTCAGCGCCAGGCAACGCGAGGTGGCGCTTCTTCTGAAAGACGGCCTTTCCGTAAAAGAAATCGCAAAAAAACTTTTTGTAACCGAAAACACGGTAAAGACGATTACAAAGGCCATCTACGGAAAGTTAAACGTGCACTCCCGCGTCGAGCTGACAAAAGTCTCCTTTTGAAACAAACGAATCCATCGTAGGGAGCGCTCTCATCCGCATGCGGAGAGCGCTCCCTACGCATGGAAAACATCTTCCTTCTTAGAATCCCCCGGTAATACCACCTGGACGGGTGATTCCATAAAACTTGAAAACAGTGTATCTTTCCCTGAAGAGGGCAGAATCGCGGCGGAAGAAAGTTCTGTGGAATTCCTGGAAGAGCGCGCGGATCCGGGGCCCCCCCTCAGAACGCGTGAAGTCGCCGTCCCAGCGCCGGTTGCGGGCTAGGAACAACTATAACATCCATTACAAAAAACGGAGGTATCAAGAAAACAATGGGAAACGAATCCATCGCCGCGATCGTCGTCAGCTCGTTCCTCATCGTCGTTGTTCTCTGGTATATTACGATGAGAAACCGATTTGAAAACCTCGCAGTAAAGATCGCAGAATCCGACTCGGGTATCGATATCGCGCTTACGAGGCGATACAACGCGCTGACAAAGATGCTGGACGTTGCAAAGGGGTACGCGAAGCATGAAGCGGAGCTTCTCGGCGCTATCGTCCGACTTCGGAAAGGCATGAACATCGTAGAAAAACAGGCCGCCAATGAGCAGATGGACGAACTCTCGGGAAAGATCAGCGTGGTCGCGGAAGACTACCCCGAGTTGAAGGCAAACGAGAGTTATAAGCAGCTTCAGCTCGCCGTCGCCGATGTCGAGGACAACCTCCAAGCCGCGCGGCGTATCTACAATATGAATGTCTCGCTCTTCAACCAACTGTTGGCAAGCCTGCCTGCGGGCTTGATCGGCAAAGCTCGCGGACACGCGCCGAAAGCTTTTTTCGAAGCGGAGGAATATAAAAAACAGGACGTAAAAATGGCGTTTTAAAATTGGACTCCAACATGAGAAAGGCTCTGAATCTATGGATACGCTGATGATTATTTTGCTTTTTTCCCTGGAGTTAGCGACCCCTTTCCTCCTCGGGATCGGGATAATCTGGGGCTTTTTCGCCTGGCGACGAGCGCGGAGAGAGAAACAAAGCCTCGAATCGTCCAAAGGGAACGCAGACATGAGCGCCTTGGAACATTTACGCCGCAAGGCGCGTATGATGAAGCTCCTCGCCGTCGTCCTTTGGCCTCTTCTCACCATCGGTTTTCTCTGCGCGGGGACGGGGTTCCTGCTCTCCTGCATGCTCGCATCCGTCGTCTCCTCGGGATGTTCGTTCCATGCGCTCCGCGTTCGGAAAAAATATAACGCTCTCTTCAAGGAACGACTTGTCGCCTCGGAGCTGAGCAAAGTGTTCCACAACATTACCTACGAACCCTCTAGGACTTTTGACGTACGCGAAATCGCATCCCTCGGTTTCTTCGCGCCTCCCGACGTCTGGCAAGGAAACGACTATATCGAAGCAGAATATCGCGGAGTCCGCTTCAGGCAGAGCGATCTTACACTGCAAAAGGTTATTCTACGGGAGGAAGAAATCGGCGGTACAACAAATGAAAGGGAAACTCGGGAGAACATCTTCCGCGGCATCGGAATGGCCTTTGATTTCTCCGACGAATTCAAGGGCGAAGTGCAGGTCGTCGGGAGGGATTTCACGGGGGGGCGCGTTGCGAACGATGGATGGCGCCGACTGGAAACGGAACTTGCCATCTTTAACGATACGTACCAAGTATATGCTCCCGACCCCGTCGCTGCGATGATCACCCTCGCCCCGAGGGTGATCGAGGGCATTACGCTTTTGCACGACGCTGTGGACGCGCCATTGGCCCTCTGTTTCAAAGGGAAGACGATTTTTGTTTTTTTTGCCGTCGACAGAGAAGCGTTCGACGTCTCCGAAAACAAAACACTGCTTGAAGAACGGAGGCTGCTGGAAAAAGATATAGCATTTATTACAAACTTCCTGGATACGATGTACTTAAAAAAACAGGAAGACGACTTCTCGGAGGAACAGGGGCGTTGCGAACGCTTTGCAGTAAAATCCGATGTCCACGTTCGCCCACAGACGTGGAGAACGGAAAGGAATCCGGCAAAACAGCCCGTTCATAGCGCGAAAAGAGGGCTCGTTTTTCTCTCTGCGAACCTCGGACGCTTTCTTTTCGCCGCTTACGTCGTCAGCGCGGCCTACGCTTTCATCAAGCTTCCCGAGGAGCTGTTCCTGAGTACCGATGTAACGGCGAAGGGGGTGATCTCAGCACCCACGCTTGCGTATCTCGTGATTATCGCCGTCTTTCTGACTCCCCTTCTCAGACAACGCGGTGGATGGAGAGCGTTCGCGTACGGGAGCGTTCTGCTCTTGTTCCATACGCTCTTCATAAACGCAAACATGGCGCTTTTATAGCAAAGTACCTTGCGATAGAAATGAAGAAATAAAGCGCTCCATACCTTTGCAGCAGCGCCGCATACGTTTCGTTCGGTATCGAGCGCCGAGGAAGACGATGCGTCGAACCCATGAGCGTCAAGAACAATGAAAGGAGCAACGAGCGATGAAAAAAACACTACTGTTGTGCGCCGCCGCGGCGTTCCTGGCATGCACGTGCGCGCTCCCCGTTTCCGCGAAGGAGACTTGGACAACCTACGTAAACGAACGTTTCGGGTACTCGGTGGAGCATCCTGAAATCTATACGGATACCGAAGAACCGGAAAACGGAGACGGACTATGGTTGAGCACCGACGGCGATACATACACACTGACGCTCTCCGGCGGCTTTAACGTCCTGGGAGAGAATGGAGAGAGCAGATTGCGGAGCAGACTCGAGGAAACAGCGCATATCGTCTCCGCTCCCGATGAAAGCGACCAAGGCTGGTACAGACTGGTCTACAGCGACGACGGAGGTCGAGACGGGAACGAGCGCCTCTTCCACGAATACGGGAAAATCGACAACGAGCACTGGGCGTCGTTCATACTCGTATACCCTCTTGAAGAGAAAGAACGATTCGCCCCTATCGCGGAGCGAATGGAGGAAACGCTTCAGTTGCCGCCCCTCGCGGAAAAAGGAGAAACGACGCTTCGGACGGATGCATTTTCGCTGAAAGACGGCCGCGTGTATAAAGACGAAGAGGAGCTTGCGTGCGAAGTCTATGAAATTCCCGGGGAACTGGACAACGGAATTGCGGCCTGGGCCGTTGTCGGGCCGGGAACTTCCGACGCCGTAACCGAAACGGAGACGGGCGTCTGGTTTTTCGGAACCGAAGGTGAATTTTTGACCTTCATCCCCCTGGACAGCGAGCATGAATACCAAGACCTCCTCTGGAGCCCCTCGGGCGATCGTCTGGTGCTTGTTCGAGGAAGCGCGGCGCGTCCCGATATGTTCTTCGACGTGTATGCGGAGGGCATGGAAAAACAGGCGGAATTCAGCGGACTTCGGGGAGAAATCGCGTGGCTGGACGACGGTATGCGCTTTGTGTTCACGCGTATCGACGATATCCGCGAGGGAACCGCGACGCCAGGTCTTTCGTACGGACTGAAGTTGTCCGCCGTCCTGTACGATTCGGCCATAAAAGAAACGATCCCATTGAAAGAAGCCTCGGATACAAAGAACTATTCTTTTGTTTCTCTTGCCGAGGACAGAGAGCGAATCGTTCTCTCCGAATCTTCCGTGCGTTCTCCCAAAGACTGGAGCAACGAAAGAAAGGTACGGGAACGGACAATAACAGTTCCCGTGCCGCCTGCGGGCTAAACTTTTCCGCGCCCGCGAGAACACATCTTTCTCTTTTTCGTAGAATCGGAAGCGGGCTCCAGCGGTATCCGGAGCCCGCTTATTGAACAGGAGGGCGGGCAGATCGGGTATACATGTTTCGGAAGGATGGGGCAAACGCGAGGTAGCGCTTCTTCCGAAAGACAGCCTTTCAGTCAAGGAGATCTCGGACAAGAAAACTCTTTGCAACCGAAAACACGGTCAAGAGCATAACAAAGCCGTCTACGGAAAGCCAGGGATCCATTCCCGCGTCGAGTTGATGAAAACATCCTTTTGAAGACGCGATCCCAGCGTTCAATTTCCCTCATTCACGCAGCTGAACGGTGCGTTCCGGGCGCTCGGCAGAAACATTCTCCCCCGCCTTAAGAACATGTCCTTTCCGCGAATCCCCCCTGGAATACCACCCGAACGGGTGATTCCACAACCCCTGAAACCAGTGTATCGTCCTCCTCGGCAGGGGCGCTCGCGCACCCCTTGATGCCGATATGTGAGAAAGAGGCGGAAGGAAAAAACGTCCTCCCCGCCTCGGGAAACTAAGGGCGCTGTCGACTGAACATCGGCGCTTTCGTGCTCAAGGACGGTCATATCAAGAGGAATGGAGGAACAATGATGAAGAAGTGTATTGGGAAGTTTTTCGTTTTTGCTCTGGTGTGTTCGCTGTTTACGGCTCCTGTACGAGCCGACGACGGCAAGGTGAAGGGGTTGTGGATCGAGATTCCCGGTCTCCCGGAGGCGCGTTCCACGTCCTTCAACGTTCAGTCGGACGGAGAGGGCGAGGCGTACTTGGAACAGGATTTCGACGACGGCTTAAAAATATCGATCGAAAGGATATATGCCGAGGACAGAAACGGCGAAGTATTAACACCCGCCGATACTGGAAAACTGGTCGTCAAATTGCAAAGTCTCCGCAAGGACATCGGAATCGACCTGGACGACGTCGAAATCACCGAATCCGTCGAGGAACTCGAAGAGATTTACTCGTACCCGGTCGCGATAGCGCTGTATACGACAGGCAAAGACGAGGACATGAGAGGGAACCAGGACATTCTCATCTTCACCGACGAGTGGGTCTTCCGCGTTCATCTCTCGCTCGTAGCCAATCGCATGGAAGACTACGACACGGATGAAATGAAAAACTGGTTCGAGAACATGAAAATCGTCGATCGAGATCCGTCCCGCGCAAACAAAAGCGAAGACGAATCCCAAGACAGGCATGCCTCGGGAGTGGACGCGGGTGTCAAAGGGGTGTGGCTTCGGATTCCGGACTTTCCGGACGACGCGAAAGTTATGGAGTTTACCGCGGACGACGATGGTGAAGTAACCTACATTCGCGCTCTTGATGACGGCGCACTCGTACTTGGCATCTACAGGACGCCCGCCTGTGACGAAACAACGCCCGAAAAAGTAAAGGAATCGATTATGGAGAGCGTGAAGGACAGCGGCGGCGACGCTGACGACATCGAGTTCGACGCAGGGGCGAACGACTTCGCCGAAATACTCTCGTACCCGTGTATGACGGCGGAATATAAAATCGGTGAAAACGAGGACGCCAAAAGGGTCGCGATACTAGGCGTATTCGCCGACGATTACGTTTTCCTCGTCCAAGCCGCGGGCGCGGCGGACACGTTCGGCGATTACTCCGACAGGAGCGAAGAGTGGTTCACACACATGAAGCTCGTCGACACCGAAGAAGGCAAAGGCGATGTGTTCAACGACAAAACCGGGGAGGACGACGAGGAAACATTGGATTTCGTCGCCGTCGTCTATTCGCTTCCGGAGTTTCGGGGCATTGCGTGGCACATCCCCGCTCCGGGCAAATACGACCTGGGCAACGGCTTCGACATTCCCAACGACAGCGTGTGTTCCGTAGCCGTATGTCCGGGGTACAGGGTCACGCTCTACGAACACTCTCAATTCGGCGGCGAGACTGCGCAATTCGAGGAGAACGAAGGAGACCTCGAAGAGCGGAACCGCTGGGCGTCGTCCCTCAAAGTCGAGCGGATAGAAAAACCGGACTTTGACCTTGCCTTTGAATGGTGTATGGTTCAGGCGGAAAACGAGGGGCTCTTCGAGGAGATCGATCTTGACACGGCGGCTGCGGCGAAAGCCCTCGAAGTCCACGCGGAGAGAGTGGAGCGTTTCAAAAAAGCAGGTGAGATGCACTGGTACGGAACGACGACGGACGCGGAGCGTGTCGAGCTGGGCGGAGAACTGATAAAAATTTTCAGCGATATGGGAGTCGCCACGAACGACTGGGAAGCGGACAGTTTCGCGCAGGCAATGAATAATTTCTACGACTGGCGAAAGGATTTGAGCGTGTGGGATGTGGCGTGCATGATTCTCAACGTCAACCCGAAAACTTTTGACCAATAGGGAAAGAGCGCCGAAGAGAAAAAAGAAGGAACAGGATACGCGCTGAGTACATGTTTGACAATCGGTTGCGGCTTCCGCTTCACGTTACGCAAACGAGACCTCGGTATTCAGGTTTGAAACCATACATAGATTGGAGGTTTCAACGACATGAAAAAGGCCATACTGTACATTTCGCTTTTCTGTATTTTTGCCGCGCCCTTTTGCTTCGCGAATGCCGCGAACGCCGGCGATGCACCCGATGCATGGGTGAAAGGGTTATGGATACAAGCGAACGGGCTGCCCGAAGACGCAGTGGTCGAAGATTATTCAGACGGAGACGATGAAAAACCATGGTTTGTCTACAGTTGGGGCAAGGGCGGCGACGGCACTGCCGTGACGCTCGTCGTGGGACGATTTTCGGCTCCGGCTGACGCGGAGAAAAAACTTCGGGACCTCGACAAAAGTGTTCTTCGTGAATTTATCGGCTCGGAGGATTTCTGGGAAAGCCCTGACGCGAAAAAACTTACATTCACGGAAGCCCCGAAAAAAATCGGCGCGAGTTTCTCCTACCCCTGCCAGGTCGTAAGATACGCTGAACGGGATATGGGGCTCTCTCACATGGTCCTGTTCATAGAGACCGACCCCGTTTCTTTTTATGGCTGAGATAACCTGGGAGACAACGAAGAGGCTTTTCAAAAAAAGCGATGCGGAGAAAATCCTCGCGGGCCTCGCTCTCGTCGAGCAGGAAGGGATGGAAGCCGCTGCGCCTGACGTTCACGCATTTTCACTGAAGGACGGGCGCGTGTATAAAGGCGAAGAAAGAGTTGAGGCGGAAGTGCACGATGTGCCTTCTGAAATCGAAGGCCCCCTGCGTTTCTGGAGCGTCGTCGAAGCGGATGAATCGAGCCCCGCAACGGAAAACGAAACCGGCGTCTGGTTCTTTGCTGAAGACGGAGCGTTTCTGACGTTCCTGCCGCTCGAGAGCGCCGGAGAGTGCCAGGAGATCATTTTCAGTCCGGACGAGAGTTTTTTCCTGCTGATGAGCGGAAGCGGAATGCGGGCTGATATGACGTACATGCTGTACGAGCCCGAAACAATGGAGAAAAAAATTGAAATCCCCGGGGACGATGGAATCCGCTTCGTGGATTGACGTAGGCCGTTTCGTCATGACCCCGGATTGACGACGTTCGCGAGACGGAGGGCGAAACCTTTTCAATGGCTGCGCTTCGCCTCTCGGCAGTAATGTACGACACAGTAGCGGAGGAGCTGATCGTTTTGAAAGAAGCGACTGCGACAAAGAACTACTGGTACGGCGGATTGGCGGACGACGGGGGTTCGCTTGTCATTCAGGAAGACTCCGTAAAGTCGGAAAAGGATTGGGGTGACGAGGAAAAAATCACAACGCGAGAAATTAAAATCGAGATTCCCGCGGCAGGCTAAAGCATATCGGGACGCCTGTTTTGGGCAGTATTTGCTGCGGGAAAGCAGTTTTTCGCAGCAAATACGTTTTTTTATAAACGGGGGGACAAAAATGAGAGAGAAGAACAGGCTCGGAATGCTTGCCGGCATAGCGGTGCTGCTGTTGCTGGCATTCGCTTCCGCCGCTCTGGCGAAACCCGACTGGGTAACGGTCAAGTACACGGGAACGCAACTGCGGAAACAAAAAAACACGAAAATCGGCGACGGGAATCACCTGCTTCTGGTTCACAAATTCGACATCATCAACAACAGCAAAAACGGCGACATCATCACGGCTATTTTTGACCGAAAAATTCACTGGAACGGCGTTTTCACGATCGTTCAAATGACGAGTACTACGCAGTATTTTTTTGACGGAAGAAATTCTACAACATGGGAACCGGCGAGCTGGAACGTAAAGTTCGGTATGAGCGGGACGAATCCCTTTAAAGGCGAATGGTACCCCGGACAGGTGTATAAATATCAACACTCGGTACCTCTGAATCAACTTATCAAGCCTTTTGAGGGCGACTGGAAAAAAACCAACGAAGCTGCGTTTAAAAAATTCAATTTCAAGTTCGAGAAATGGAGTCTCGATTTTCAGGTTCGAAGCCATAAGTAATTTTGGACGGGAGCTCCGCGTTCCAGTTCCGGCCGCTGGATAAAACGAACATCAGCTTCGCGTCCCCGCGCGGATATACTGCACTGGACGCGGAACTGCATTCGGGAGAAGGCGCGCACTTTTTGCTTTTTTATCGTACAATCAAGATCGGGCGATGAGAGTTTCCGATTGTGTGCAATGCGCCAGATGCCCCGGATGAAACGGGGAGGGATTTCATGCGAAAAGTGACGAATCGACGACCCCGCGGTGAAACATACGTTTTTCCCGAACGTCTTACGGCTCGTCTGGCCGGAATACCGGCGTTCCCCGTTACTATAGTGGAAGCGCCGTCCGGTTTTGGAAAAACAACCGCCGTCAGAGAATTTTTGAGGGGTATGCAGCACAACAGCAGCCAGAACTGGTACACATGTTTCGGCGAACGCCCCTCGAAGGTGTGGGAAGGTGTGTGCAGACTGTTCGGGAATGTGGATATCGACGTTGCGCGAAGACTGAAGGGACTGTTCCCCCCGACGGTTGAAACGCTTCCCGATATCGCCGAGCTGATGCGCGAGTGCCGCTGCGACGCGGCGACGTTTCTTGTGATCGATAACTATCAACTGTTCGAAAGTCCGATTCCGTACCATATTGCACACGCTTTTTCCGTGCATTCAAACCCAAATCTGCACATAATCTTCATCACCCAGCCTCTTCCAACTTTTGAAATCGCGGTTCAGGACGCAAATATCCACAGGCTGGGAACGAAAGATTTCTTCTTCGACCGTGAGAATACGGCGCACCTCTGCCGTACGGCCGGAGCGCGCATGACGGAGAATGAGCTTGACCAAATTCAGAGCGTCTCCGAAGGATGGGTCTCCGCCATTCTGCTCCAGGCCTCGAACTACATGGAAACGGGGGCGCTCGCCGACGCACGCGACATGGACGCGCTCGTCGAAACGGCTATATGGAACAGAATGACCGAGGAAGAACATGAATTCCTCCTTGGCCTCTCTCTCCTCGACGCCTTCACTCCCAGACAGGCGGCCATCATGGCGGGGGGCTCGACCCTGCCGGAACATCTGCTCAAGATGCTGAAAAACGGTTTTTTTATCTCGTACATCGCGGACAAAGGCGTCTATTCCGTCCACAACATCCTGAACGACTATCTGAAACAGCGTTTCGAGAACCAACCCCGCGAATTCGCGGAGCTCATGATTCGCAGAGCCGGCAAAGCCTGCGCCGCCGTTTCGGACTATTTTCCGGCAGCGCAGTTTTTCTCCAGGGTTCGCGACTACGGCGCCATTCTCTCAATGCCGCTCACGACCAGTTATTTGAACGAACAGAAGGAAAATGACATCGTCGCTTTTCTTGAGCGGATCGTCGAGGAATGCCCGGAACAGACGCTTCGAGAGTACCCGTTCGCTATCCTCACCTTTGCATTTCAGTTCATGAAGAGTGGTAAAGACTCGCGTTTTTCGCGAATGCTTCGCCTGTTGCGCGCGATTACGGACACCCCCTCCGGTCTCCCGGAATCGACCGTGTCGCGTATCAGGGGAGAAACGGCGCTGCTGCTCTCCTTTACGGAGTTCAACGATATCGCGAAGATGAGCGCATACCATAGAAAGGCACTTCTTCATTTGAACATGTCATACGACGACGTTCCTCCGAGGACAGTAGTGTTCGGCTCGACGCCGTGGACGTTCGGAATTGTGTCGGTGCTCTGCCTCTACTGGAGCACGAGCGGGGAACTCGATGCGGAGCTGGCGCTGATGGAGGAATGCATGCCCTGGTACGTGAAGCTGTCCAACGGTCACGGCACGGGGTCGGACAGCGTGATGCGGGCCGAAGCTTGCCTGTACCGGGGCGATGAGGCCGAAGCCGAGGCGGCAAGCCATAAAGCGCTCTACCAGGCCCGGAGCGCTCGTCAAACCTGTATCTCCTTATGCGCGGAACTTGTTCTTGCACACCTTGCAGTTCTGCGAGGCGACGGAGAGGCATATGCGACGGCCCGCGAGAGCCTGTGCGGATACAGAAAGGAATTTCCCGAAAGATCCGTCGTCCGCATGGTCGAACTCTGTCTTGCCTCGCTCGATCTCTTACTGGGGAGAGCTGAAGGAATCCCCGACTGGCTTCGCGACGTTGAAAGCATCAAGAAAACGCTCTATGTCCAGGGGCACGCCTACGGTCTCATACTCTACGGGAAGCTGCTGCTTCTGGAAAAGCGTTTTCCGGAGCTGTACGGGCTGACGGAACCGGCCATGGAGTTTGCGCACGGGATGAACTATGAACTGCCCCGCCTCTGTCAGCATATCTACCTCGCGGCCGCATACAAAGAGGAAGGACGCGAGGACGAGGCGGCGAATCATCTGTCCCGGGCGCTCCGCATCGCGCTTCCGGACCGTATATACCTGCCTTTCGCGGAGTTCGGGACGACGCTTCTCCCTCTTCTGGAGGACGCGAAGACCTGCTTCGACATGAAGCGAATGAACGCCCTGATCATGCTCTGCAAGCGCCATTCATCCGGCGCCGCCTCCGTACGCAGACACCTTGATCCCGCCACATCCGTTCTGACGCCGCGGGAACGAGAAATCGCCCTGCTGGCAAAAGAACGTTGCAGCACCCGCGAAATCGCATCCCGCCTGTTCATTTCGGAGAACACGGTCAAGTCGGCGCTCAAAATCATTTATGGCAAACTGGAAGTGCACTCAAAAAACGAACTTGCCGCGATGGACTTCTGACAAGCGCAGAACACCACCCCCCCATTCCCCCCGAAAGAGGGGGTGTACAACAGGTTGTTTCCGTTCACAATACTCATGGACTCCGCGGGAAAGGCTCTTCTACAGGGGTGTGAGAAAATGAGGGTACAAACAGGATATATCAGAAGCGTCAAAGCCCTGCCCGGATACAAACTCGAAGTTGAGATGGCCACGAACACCCACATTGAATTCGATTTCGAGTCCAGGCTCGATACGATACGTTTCGGCGCGCTGAAAGACGAAAAACTCTTCGCCACGGCCTCCACGGACGGGAACTTCATCACGTTCGGGACGAATGATGCGCCGAAGGTCAAGATTTCGGCGATCGATTTCATGGACCTTGTTCTTGTGGACAGGACGGGCAGGTATCCCGCGGATGGAAATTAGTTTTTTGATGCGCCTCGTTCTTGTCGCGGCTGTGCACCAAGGGAAACTGTTCTAGGGAAAATTCTGAGCATTGCGCTATTCTTCTGTTCCGATATTTGGAAGCTACTGGAGGATTTGCTGTTCATATCTATACCCGGTCGAGCGGGTAAGAAAAGGGAGGAAAACAATGAAAAAGACACTGTTGAAAACGGCGGGTGTATGTGTGCTCGCGACACTTTTGGCTGCACAGTGCGTTTCCGCGGCGGAAGCATGGATCAAAATAACCCTTAAAAACAACAGATCGCACAACATAGCGGTCGCCTTCTGCTGGAGCGGGTTCGATTATGCATATGATCAGAGAAAGGGGTGGTACGTCGTCAAACCAAATGACTCGAGAGTTATTACCCTGGCAAATGCAGTCGCTCAAATGACATCGGAGGATTTCGGGTTCTATGCTCAGGAAATGTTGAAAAACGGGAAAAAAATCACGTGGTCGGGGGATATGAAAAATGTGATTATTCATCCCACAAAAGCGTTCGAAGGCCATCCTGACGACCCCATCCGAGGCGGCAAGAGGGTGGGCTTCCGCAAACTCAAGTTGAAAAAAGTAGGAGACGAAAATACCGACGCGGTGGCAACCCTGACGTTTGATCCCTGACGGCGGCGCACGGTATGCAGCTCTGGGCAGCGGCGCTTCTGTTCGTCCTTTTCGCGGCGGCGGCGTTCTCTTTTTTTAAAGGGGGAAAGAACAAAAGCAGAATACGCTTCTACACGGGTATCCTCTTCGCCCTCATCGGTGTCTTTTTCTTAACGTACGTTACAGCGACAGTCTTCTTCGTAGTTTCTATAGAGTAAGCGAGTACGTAAAGGAGCAAGCGGAGACGCGCTTTTTCGTATTCGCGAGGAATTTTTAAAAACGAGATCTGCACACATTCAAAAGAAGAGGTGATTCACATGTTCCATTGCACTAAAAAGCGGCTAGTAACAATTATGGTCGCCTGCTCGCTTCTCATCTTCGCCTGCGGCGCCGCGTTCGCAGCAGCGGACAAAGTGTTTTCAAGCGCCGAACTGAAAAAAATGAGCACTTTCCTTTCAAACTTTACGGAACTGGGTTTTATGAGTTTTGACGCAAAAGAGTTGACGAATGAAAAAGAACCGGCCGACATGATACGCTTCGGCATCTGGCACAACTATCTCAACAACTACAAAAGCCGGATAGCCCAGTGCAAAAAGAAAGATTGCGAGTGGGGCTCTCTCGTCATCGAGGGGAAATACGTCACCGAGACCATAAAAAAGTATTTCGACGTCGACTATAAAAAACTCGCGAGCGTGACGGAATCGGACCCGCCGTACTTTTATGATGGAAAGCTCTACCACTTCGAAGGCGCAGACGGAGAGGCAGTGTACTACGCCCGAGTCGATGAAGCGGAGAAGAACTCGAAGGGGCAAATCGTCATGCGCGGGGAGATCTTCAACGCGGAGGACGAAAACGATCTGCTCGGTTCCTTCGTGGCGTTGGCGAAACCGCACAAATTCGGCGGCAAGGATACCTGGGCGATCCTCAGTATGGAAACAGAGTACTACGACAATGAAGGTCAGATCTCCGACGATGCCGTGGAGGGGTTGTGGATCGAGGTCTCCAAATTCCCCGAGGAAGCGGAAGTCGTCGATTTCCAGATGAACGACGAAGGAACCGCCTCGTTTACGCGGATCCTGGATGAAGGCGTCGTTGCGCTCGTCGTGGAAAGACTGCCGGTTGAGAATAACGACGGCGAACCTGTAACCCCCGAAACGCTTGGAAAGCTTGTCGCCGAGTTTGAAGGGATACAGGAAGAAGAAATAGAGATCAGCCCCTCTCTTGACGATTTTGCGGAGCTGTACTCCTACCCCGTCGCCGGGGCTGAATTCACAAAAGGAGAAAATGAGGACGCCCGCAAGAACATCGATCTATTCCTGTTTACGGATACGTGGCTGTTCCGCATCCACGTATCGATAGCGGCAGACTCTTTCGATGCGTACGAAGATCATGTAAAAGAGTGGTTGACGAGCCTGAAATTCCGGGAATAGCTCACAGAGAGCGCCTTATGTATGAGGGGTGAGCTCCAGCAGCAAACGCCCCCCTTTATGAAGAGCGAAGAGAAGGTCTTCTTCGGTCTGCCCGATTCTTGATATTATCGCGACAGCCGAGTACGAAACACCTTTTCTTCGCTTTTTCTGTAGGAGCTTCCGTGTATTTCGTATTCTTCCCGCTACCATGCCCATCTTCTCCGCGATTCGCGGTATAATTCCAAAAGAAACGACATACACGGCGCACTACCATATATTTCAGAGAAGAAGGAGATGATACATATGAGAAAGTTTTTTGTGGCGCTTCTCGCGATTGTTTTACTCTTCGGAGGAGCGTACGGAGCGTTGGCGGCTGATGAGTTCACCATTCTCTCGTTTTCTCCCGGAGGGATGGTCAAGGGCAGGATGCCTGTAAAGATCACCTTCTCGCAGCCTGTCGCGGAGAAGAATCTCATCGGCAAAACCGTGCCGCTGCGAAACATGCCGGTTGAGTTTTCGCCTTCCATACGCGGAGTGGGCAAGTGGACTGATCAAAAGACGTTCGTCTTCTCCCCGGTATCGAATCTTCAGCGAGCGACGCGCTTCCGTGCGACCGCCAAGGACTCGCTGCAGGACGCAAAAGGACGGCGGCTCTCCGGAAAGCAGAGTTTCGAGTTCTTCACCGAACCGCTGAAACTCCTGAGAGCGCAGCAGATCGACTTCACCGAGAGCAACAACGTCGTCATCGAGCTGACGTTCAATCTCCCCGTCTCACCGTTCAGACTGCGCGGTTTTCTGTCGCTGTTGAACGAACAGCGACAGCAGCTGGGGTACTCCCCCGCCGGCCAGGCGCCTTCGTCGACAGTGCGCCTGACGACGAACTACTATGAAGGACAGAAGATAGCGCTCGTCCTCTCGCCCGGGCTGACAAGCGACGCGGGACCTCTGGGGATCGAACAGGAGGTCCGCCACGAGATCGCGGTCACCAGAAAACTCGAGATCCGCAGCGTGTACGCCGACACACGGTATCCTACAACGAGCGTCATCAATGTAAACACCTCGGTAGGAGCGGATATATCCGTCCTCTCCAAGTTTATCGAACTCTCGCCCGCGACTGAGTTCACTATCGACCCGGGGTACAACGGCTTCACAATCCTGGGAGACTTCAAACCCAAGCAGCGGGTGGAACTGACCATCAAAAAAGGGCTTCCTTCGAAAGACGGCAAAGCTCTTGAACAGGAATTCAAGAGAGCTGTCATCTTCCCCGACTACTATCCATCCCTCGCCTTCCCGTCAGGCGGGACATTCCTCTCTCCCGCAGGCGACCTGCTGGTCCCGATTGAATCGGTGAACATCGAAGAAATCACGCTCAACCTGTGGCGCCTGTACGAGAACAACATCCCGGTCTCCATGGCGATGTCGAACTACTCCATACCCAGAGACCTTGCGAGGAGAGTTGCCACCCGTACAGCGCGACCCGAGGGGAACCTCAACGAAACCATACGGCGCGCCATCGACCTGCGCGAACTAGCCGGAGAGGCTAAGGGCGTCTTCCTGCTGACCGCGTCCGAGTCGTCCGGCGAATACTGGGCTGACACTGAACAGCTGGTCGCCGTAACCGACCTGGGCATCGTCGCCAGAGTCTGGGCGAACGGGATCACCGTGTGGGTAAACTCCATCCTCGGAATCGAGCCGGTCAAGGAAGCGACGGTGCGCGTCTACTCGAAGAGCAACCAGCTTCTTGCAAGCGGCTCCACGGATGAAAACGGCCTGTGGACGCGGCAGGGCGCCGAACCTTGGGACGACCAGCTTCTGCCATCCATTGTGACGGTCGAAAAGGGAGACGACATCTCGTTCCTGAAGCTTGAAAGCAATCTTCTGGCGGATACGGGCTTCGATATCGACGGACGGCCCTGGACCGACAAATACGACGCGCTGCTCTTCGCGCCGAGGGGCGTCTTCCGCCCGGGCGAGAACGTGGACTTCTCCGCGCTTGTGCGAACAAAAGAAATGCTCCCCCCGGAGCCTTTCCCCGTGCTGTACATCGTACGCTCATCCCTTGGACGCGAAGTTGCGCGAGGAACGGCGCTGCTCTCTTCCGAAGGAATAGCCTCCTTCTCCGCCCGTCTTGCACCCGCCTCCCCCACAGGCATGTACAGCGCAGTGATAGCCCTTCCGGGAGGAGAAAATGCGCCTCTTGGAAGAACCGAGTTCTTCGTCGAGGACTTCGTAGCTCCCCGTCTCGAGGTGAAGGCTGTCGCTGACGCTCCCTTCCTGACCGCTGGAGATACGCTGACTATCGACGTTTCCTCGTCCTATCTCTTCGGCGCTCCTGCTTCCGGACTCCGCTTCGAGGGTGAAGTGCGCGCCGTTGCCGTGCCGTTCCGCCCCGAAGGGTGGAACGCGTTCACTTTCGGCGATATGGAGCGAACGTTCGAGAGCGTCACCGACTTCGTCGGCGACGGCTCGCTCGATCAAGACGGCAAGGGAACGCTTTCCTTCTCGGGTCCTGAAGGATGGCTTCCGCCCGGCCTCAATCAACCTCTCATTCTTCGTCAAGGTAATGGAAGAGAGCGGACGGTGGGTTCCGACCTCCGTACAACTTCCCTTCCACCCCTACCCGGTCTATCTGGGCATCGAAAAACCTCAGGGAGACGTCCTCCCCGGAAAGGAAATCTCGGTTCGCGTTGCGGCCGTAACGCCGGACGGCAGAAGCGTCCGATCTTGAAATCGCGGTTGCGGAAGTATTTCCTTGTCCAGCGTCACTACAACCTCGTCCGTACGGGCAACCAGACGAGGATGCAGATGCAGCGGGAGCTAGTTCCGCACGCTCAAGGAGACCATGGAATTCGCCGACGGCATCGGCTCTTTCTCCTTCACGCCGAAGATAGACGGGGAGTACGTCGTCAAAGTCTCCGACGAAACCTCCGACAGCATGGCCTCGACGACGCTCTACGCTTGGACTCCCTACGGCGGCGGCGCAAGCGGCTCCACGCTGCTCGACCGCGTTATAGTCACCGCGGACAAAAAGAGCTACGAACCGGGAGAAAAGGCAACCGTCACACTCCGAAGCCCCTTCGAGGGGAATCTCCTGATTACCGTCGAAACGAACAGAGAGCTTTTCCGAAAAGTCGTCTCACTGGAAGAAAGGCGAGGTGAAACTCCAGGTTCCGGTAACCGACGACATGATTCCGAACGCCTATATCACGGCCTCTGTAATCCGTCCGGTCGTCGAGGGAGCGGAGTGGGGAAATCACCGCGCTCTCGGCACGCTCTCCATCCCTGTGGAGCGCAAGGATCACCATCTCGACATCGCCCTGCTGAGCCCCGAACGCACGCTCCCCGACGAACCGCTGAATGTACACGGCACGCTGACGGACGGTTCGGGAACCCCCCGCAAGGGCGAGGTGGTCCTCTTCCTTGTGGACGAGGGAATCCTTTCTCTCACCGGATACGCAACGCCCGATCCGTGGGCGTTCTTCATGGCAAAACGCGCTCAGGGTGTCTCGGTCTACGACCTCTACGACCAGCTGCTCCCGTTGGAATCAAGGGAGACTCCGCTTCTGAAAGCAGGCGGCGGCGCCGGCGAGGAGGCCATGGCTGCGCTCCGCGCCGGAATGTCGCCGGTCTCCGCACGGACATTCACGATGCTCTCGCTCTTCCTTGGGAGCGTCCCGACCGATGAAAACGGAGCTTTCGAGGCAACGTTCGACGTGCCCGAGTTCAGCGGCAAAGGACGGCTTATGGCTGTCGGCTCCGCCGGGAAAGCGTTCGGCAAGGGCGAGAAGTTCGTCGCCATAGCGCGCGACATCACCACGGAACTTTCACTTCCGCGTGCCGTCTCCCCCGGAGACACCTTCCACGCTCCGCTGAAGATATTCTCCGCCGCATCCGGCGAACGCCAGGTCTCGGTGAAGGTGGGGATCGACGGCCCCCTTGCGCTCACAGGAAAGAAAGAGTTCGTTGCAAACGTGGCCGCCGGAGGCGAAGCGCTTTTCAGCGTTCCTTTCAAAGCCGGCGACCAGGCGGGAACAACATACCTGACTGTCGAAACGCAGTGGGAGGACGGCTCTTTCACGCAGAATCTCGATCTGCCGGTCCGTCCTGCGTTCCCGAGAATCGCGCTCTCAAGTTCGGGGGTAGTGCGCGGCGGGGCGCAGGGATCGATAGAGATTCCGAGGGACTGGTTCCCCGGAACCGAAGAGGGGCGGCTTCTGCTCTCGGATCTTCCGATGCTCGACCTCGCAGGCGCGGCCTCCTTCCTTCTGCAGTATCCGTACGGTTGCCTTGAACAGACGATATCGGGCGCGTGGCCGCTCCTCGTTCTCGGTGATATCGTGCGCGACGTGGATCCGCTCCTCGTGAACGAGGAGGAGCAGAAAGCGGCGCTCGCGCTCAGAATCCGCCAGCTATCCGCGATGCAGCTCTACTCGGGCGGTTTTGCAATGTGGCCGGGGAGCTCGATTCCCTCGATGTGGGGCTCTCTGTACGCCGCGCACTTTCTCGTAGAGGCCAAAAAGAGCGGCGCTCCCGTACCCGACGACCTGCTCGACAACGCCCTCGCCAACGTCCGGAGCATGCTTCCTCTTGCCCCGGCGAACGACAGCGACGCTGCGTACCGGGAGAACATGACCCTGAAAGCGTATGCTGCGTACATCCTTGCTCTCCGCGGCGAACCGCCGCTCGGGTGGATGGCGCACCTGAGCGAACACGGCGACACACTCCGCGAGTCCGGCAAGATCTTCCTTGCCGGCGCGTACGCACTGGCCTCCAAAACATCGGAACCTCTCCGCAAGCTGGGGACAGGCGCTCCTTCGCTCAGGGGCAACGAGTCAACGACCTTCGAGTCCACGTCGAGGAGCAACGCGCTGAAACTCCTTATGTGGAGCGAGGTCGATCCCCTCTCGGCGGGCGCCTCCGATCTGGCCCTCAAACTGATCGAAGAGGCCCGCAACGGCACATGGAGGACAACGCAGGACAACGGCATGGCCGTGCTCGCGCTCGGTCGATGGATGGAGAAGACGCGAGAGGCGCGAAAACCGTTCACCGCGGTTTTGAAGGATGGCTCCGGTGCGACGGTCGCCTCGTTCCCAGACGGAAAACGGATCACACTGGATCTGAAGGAGGTCCCACAGGGACCGCTGACGCTCTCGCTCAACGGCGAGGGAACCGCATATTTCGCGTGGACGTCGGCGGGCGTACCTATGAAGGCGCCAAAACCCTCAAGCAACGGGATCGCCCTCAAACGCACGTGGTCCGGACGGAACGGGAAGCCGCTTGCGGAAGGCGCGCCTCTTTCCAGAGGCGACCGGATCACAGCGACGATTACGATGACGCCCTCCGCAGCGTTGAGCGACCTGGTGGTCGTCGATATGCTGCCGGGCGGTATGGAGATCGAGAATCCCCGGCTCACCGGCGAGGGGACGTCTCCGGATCAGGGCGGTATCCGCGCGGAGTTGCGCGACGACCGCTTGATTCTCTTCGTCGACTATCTATCGAAACCTGTTGAGTACAAATACGTGATCCGCGCAGTTTCCAGGGGAACCTTCACGCTGCCTCCTCTTGCGGCCGAAGGAATGTACGCGCCGGATATCTCGGCAGTGGGAGCCCCGGGGACCGTGGAGATCCACTGAACATGAAACGCCCCCTCCGCCGCGTCCTTTGCGCGACGCTGTTCGCTCTGCTTCTCGCGGCAGGAGGGGGCCTTCTCTGGAAGGCTTCCCTCCCGCTTCAGATCGACGAAGTTCTTGAATGGCCGACCTCTCCCGTGCTACTCGACCGCAGGGGGGAGGTCTTTTCTGTTTTTCTCTCTCCGGAATCGGAATGGTCGGTTCCCGTGCCGCTCGAACAGATGGGGCGATGGCTCCCGTTCGTCGCCGTCGAGGTAGAGGACCGACGTTTCATGGAGCACGGCGGGATCGACTACGCCGCGCTCCTCCGCGCGGTGTGGCAAAACCTTGCGGCCGGCAAGGTAGTCTCCGGAGCGTCGACGATCACGAGCCAGCTCGTCCGCCTCTCCTTTCCGCGCCCGCGAACGCTGAAGACAAAACTGATCGAATTCACCGCCGCGCAGAAGCTCGAGGAGATGCTCACGAAGAAAGAGATACTGGAACTCTACTTAAACCGCGCTCCGTTCGGCGGCAACATACGAGGGGTCGAAGCCGCCGCGAGAATCTACTTTTCAAAGGGCGCCGGAGAGGTCTCCCTCGGGGAGGCGGCGCTTCTGGTGGGAATGCTCAAGGGGCCGAGCCTCTACCGCCCCGACCGGAACCCGGATGCCGCGAGAAATCGGCGCGACGCCATACTCTCCTCGCTCTTCGAACGAAGGAAGATCACAGAGGAACAGTACCGGCTCGCTTTAGCCGAGCGCATTCCCGATACGCGGGGCTCGTTCCCGTCGAAAGCGTTTCATTTCGCCCTCGCCGCGCTCGGGGAACGGAAGGAGGGGGGCGTTCTGGAGACGACGCTCGACCCTATTCTCCAGGAGCTTCTTGAGCGGACGCTGTCAGCCTCTCTGGACTCTCTGCCCGAGGAGATCACCGCCGCCGGAATCGTGATGGACAACGAATCGGGCGATATTTTAGCGTACGTCGGCAACGGGCGCCTTGGAAAAGGGATCGCCGGAAGCTGGATTGACTGCGCCCGCCGACCACGCTCTCCCGGCTCGGCGCTCAAACCGTTCGCCTACCTTGCAGCCTTCGAGAAGGGAATCCTCACCCCCGCGTCGCTCCTTGCGGACACTCCGCTTGCCTTCTCCGGACAGGCCCCCCGAAACTTCGACATGACCTACAGAGGACCGGTTTCGGCCAGAACAGCCCTCGCGGACTCGCTCAACGTCCCCGCAGTCAGGGTGCTGCGGGCAGCGGGACCGGAAATGGTGCTCGACCTCCTCCGCAACGCGGGCTTCCTGAACTTGACGCAGAGCGCGGCCCATTACGGAGATTCACTGATTCTCGGAGGGTGCGAAACGAGCGTCCTCCAGATGGCGGAGGGGTACGTCATGCTGGCGACTCTGGGAATACGGCGTTCGCCGCGTTTTCTCCCGAGTGAACCTCCATTCCGCAGGAGGCTGGTCTCCGAAGGAGCGGCGTTTCTGGTCGCCGATATACTCAAAGACACGGGGCGGCTCCTCCCTCTCCACGGCAAAAGGATAGAGTACGGGAAAGAGTGGTTCGCCTTCAAAACAGGAACTTCGTACGGCTACCGCGACGCCTGGACCGCCGCTTATACGCCGCGCAACACCGTCGTCGTCTGGATGGGAGATCCAACGGGGAAGGCGCACCCGGAGCTGGTGGGTTCGCAGGCCGCATCTCCCGCCATCGTCGAGATCCTCCGCGGCCTTCCCCCTTCGGGATGGTACGACGCCCCACCGCAGGTCATCACGCGCACGGTATGCGCTCTTTCGGGCCATCCGATCGCTCCTGCATGTCCTGTAGGAAGGTTGGACTACGCTCTTGAGGGGGTCTCCTCCTCCGTGCCGTGTCCGATGCACGTCATCAGAGACGGATCGGCGAAGACAGTCTGGCCCGCCGAACTGGAAGAGTTCGCTCTGCGGCGTTCGCTGACGCTCCAGGCGGAGCAGAAAACGACGATCACTTCTCCGCTCCCTGGCTCGCGGTATATTCTCACGCCGCTCGGAGGGGATCAGAGGGTGGCTTTGAAGGCCGAGGGCGCCAAGCCCCCGGTCTATTGGTTCGTGGGAGGAGAATATGCCGGAAAGCAGGAGGGAAACGCAGCGCTTTTCTGGACGCTCAAGAAAGGTGTACACACAGTCTCGCTGGTGGACACCGCAGGAAGGACCGCCGTTTCACGGTTTATCGTCGACGCCCCGGGCGTGAAAGGACCGGACGAATCCGGCCCTCCGCCGCTTCTTCTCAACCCCGGGGATTGAATGACGACTCTTTTGCGAGCGCTTCGAACAATTCTCTCTCGCGGCCGCTCAATTTCTCGGGGACAACGACTTCGACCTTCACGATAAGATCGCCCGCCCGGGCTCCCTTTCTTCTGGGGAGCCCTTTTTCTTTCAAACGAAGCCGCTTTCCCGTCTGAACACCTGAAGGGAGCTTCATCGTGACCACGCCGTCCAGAGTCGTCACTTGGATGGAAGCTCCAAGCGCCGCCTCCCAGGGGGAAACCTTCAATGAAGTGACAAGATCATACCCCTCTACGGTGAATCTGGGATGGGGCGCCGCATGGATCACAATATTCAGATCGCCGCCCCTGCTTCCCTGCCCTTTGAGCCTGATGCGCGACCCCTCGGTCACGCCTTGGGGAAGGTTGACGTTGAGCGTCCTCCGGCTTCTTGAAGGACGCCCGTCCGCGCCGTGCACGACCTGCTCCATGGAGATGGTCTTCTTCCCTCCCCGGAGTATATCCTCTAGAGAGAGTTCGAGAGACATTTCCTCCTCGCCCCCCCTCCCCTGCGAACGGAAGAGATCGTCCATTGAAACACCTCTGCCGCCCGATGCAAAGCCGCCGAAGATCGTCCTGAAGAAGTCGCTGAACCCGCCCGCGTCGCCGCCGAAGTCCATGTGCGCAGCGCCGCCCCATCCGGGAGGCGGCGAAAAATCCTGCCCCTGCTGCCAGTTCGGACCGAGGGTGTCGTACTTCTGCCGTTTCTCCGGATCCTTGAGCACTTCGTAGGCCTCGTTGATCTCCTTGTAGCGTTCATCGGAGCCGTTTCCCTTGTTCACATCGGGGTGATGCTCCTTCGCGAGCTTCCGGTACGCCTTCCGGATCTCGTCCTGGACGCCGTCCGGCTCACGCCGAGAATCTCGTAATAGTCCTTGTATGCGACGGCCATGCCCATCACCATGCCTTTCATGCCGAATAAAATCTAACCAATACTGACCTTTATAGTGTACACTTTTTTTTTGCGTTCTCAATATGAGTGAATATCAAATAGCCCATGAAAAAGCCGTTGTTCGATCTTTTTCTCTTCTTTTCAACGTTTTACGGTGCAAGAGACGAGCGTAGGGCGGGCAGATCCGCCCCTCTGGCTACGGCAATGATCTCAGCTATCGCGGAGACAGCGATTTCCTCCGGGGTTTCCGCACGTATCGGCAGGCCTACCGGCTGGTAAATCCGGTCGATGTGCCCCGCGGAGACACCCTGTCCCAACAGCCGTTCCCTCACGAAGGCGATCTTCTTTCTGGAGCCGATCATCCCCATGTATGCGGCGGTCATTCCTTCGACCAGCTTCACAACGTCCGCGTCGAGCACATGCCCTCGCGTGACGATGATGACGTAGGTATCCCCGTGGAAAGGGGCGACATGATCGAAAAAGTTCTCCAGCGGACAGCAGACGGTCCTTCCCCACGGGATGTTCTCCTCGTTGGCGAACTCCGCCCTTTCATCCCAGATGGTGACGGCAAATCCGGTCATGTCGCCGAGACGGGAAATCGCCTTCCCCACATGCCCGGCCCCGAAGATGACAAGCTCGCGCTTCCTGCCGATGACTTCGAGGTAGATTCCCATGGAACCGCCGCAGGCCGCCCCGTCGAGCGCGGCCTCTGTTGCGGAGAGCGTCTCCCTGTAGAGCATTGTCCCCGTTCCCTTGGCAAGAAGTTCGAGAGCTTTTTCGATGACGCGATGCTCCGTGATACCGCCGCCAACGGTTCCTTCTATCTTCCCCCCCGGAAAGACGATCATGGAGGAGCCCATGCTCCGGGGAGTCGATCCGCTCTCCTCCACCACCATGCAGAGCACCGCTTCTTTTCCTTCTTCATAGAGCTTTGCCAGTCTCTTCGAAATTCCGATATCCATCATTCCGCCTCCTCGCTGTATTCAATGACGCCCCCCGCGGCCACTCTGCCGCCGGCGTCGTAGAGCACCAGCCGCTGCCCCGGAGTCGGAGCGAACTGCGGCTCGTGAAATAAGACCTCGAGTACGTTCTCGTCCATACGGAGCAAATCGCACGGAAGCGGCTCCCCCCGCGAGCGGGTCTTGCCGAAGAGGAACGCCCCTTCCTCCGGCGGTACAGGAAAGAGGATATTCACATTCCTCGCGCGCACACGCCTCCGGAAGGTCCTCTCCCGAGGGCCGACGACAACGGCGTTGCGCCCGGGATCGATCCGCAGCACGTGTAGACCGTCCCGCGAGGAGATTCCAAGCCCCTTTCTCTGCCCTACCGTGTAGTTCGCTATCCCCTTGTGCGTTCCGAGCAGTTCGCCATCCTCGTCCACTATCTTTCCGTGAGGAAGAGAACGACCGTCGAGCAGACGTCGGTAATCCCCCTCGCCTGCAAAACAGATCTCCATGCTTTCGCTCTTTTCCGCCACAGAAAGAGCGGCCTCCCTCGCGAGAGCGCGCACCTCCTCTTTGGAATACCCTCCAAGCGGGAGAAGGAGCCTCGGAAGGCGATGGCGCGCCACCCCGTAGAGGAAATAGCTCTGATCCTTGGAAGGTTCCTTCCCTCTGGAGAGAAAGAAGTTCTCCCCCTCCTGTTCGATGCGAGCATAGTGCCCGGTAGCAAGGAACGACTCTCCGAACGCATCCTCCAGCTCGTCCCAGAGAAGGCCGAATTTCAGCAGCGCGTTGCAGTCGGCGCAGGGATTGGGAGTGCTCCCGCGGAGGTAACTCTCGACGAACGGTTCGATGACAAGCTGTTCAAATTCTCTTTCGATAAAGGCCGTATAGTGCGGAATCCCCAGCCCGAGGGCCACCGAGGCCGCATCGCGTCCGCAGCAGCCGCCTGGAGACTTGCCAGTTTCTGGGATCTTCATTGTGACGCCCACGACATGCCACCCGGCCTTTTGCAGCAGCCACGCAGTCACGGAGCTGTCCACGCCGCCGCTCATCAGAACGACGACTGTTCCCTGGCCGAAGGACGGTGAAGGGGAACTGAATCCGGTCGATGGTCGAATCTTCATGAGGAACTTTCCTCCGGGCATTGGAATGTCTTCTCTTCTCATGTAGTATAGAGAAGAACAAAGTTCTTCACAAGGGAGGATCGAGAGCATGCCGCACCACGCCGCAATGAAAAAGATGGAGAGAGTCGAGGCTTTATTACAAGAGATGGGAAGCGCAGCTGTAGCATTCTCGGGCGGAGTGGACAGCACGCTCCTCGCCGCAGCGGCGTTTCGAGCCCTTGGAGAGAGGGCCGTGGCAGTTACCGCCGCGTCGCCGACGCTTCCTTCATGGGAGTGCGACGACGCCGAGCGATATGCCGCATCGATCGGCATCCGGCACGTGACCATTCCGGTCTCGGAGCTGGAGGAACCGCGCTTTGCCGCAAACGACAGGGACAAGTGCTACTACTGCAAGCGATTCCGTTTCGAGCTGCTACTCAAGTGGGCAAAAAAGGAAGACTTCCGCTGGGTACTCGACGGCTCCAACACCGACGACCTGAACGACTACCGTCCGGGTATGCGCGCCCTCTCCGAGTTTGAGGAGGTACGGAGTCCGCTTCTCGAAGCCGGGTTGAGCAAATCGGAGATACGCGCCGTCTCGCAACAGTGGGGGCTTCCGTCGTGGCAGAAACCCGCTGCAGCCTGCCTTGCGAGCCGGATCGCACGGGGCGTGCCCATCACCGCCGAGCGCTTGCATCAGGTAGAACGGGCGGAGGAAATCGTACGCTCCTTCTGTCCCCCCAATACGCAGATCCGAGTCCGTCACCACGGAGCGCTGGCAAGAATCGAAACCCCGCACTCGGCGCTCGCGCTGCTCGCCTCGCCGGAGACGGCGGCACGGCTCGCGCCTGCCGTGCTCGCCCTCGGCTTTTCGTTCGTCACCCTCGATCTCTCCGGTTATAAAATGGGGAGTCTGAACGCGCTATTTACGGACAGCTAACCTCTCGGGGGCGCTCCACGCCCCGTCTTCGTACACTTCGAGAGCGCAGGTGTCGATGTGGAAAAACAAGAGTGAGGCCGACACGGAGCCTTCGGCGGCCATCTTCTTAAAAAGTGGATACTGCTCAACGCGGCGAAGCTGGCGGAGCCCGGCGGCTTTTCCGGCCTCCTCGGAGTCGGCGCCTTCGAAGAACTCCATACCGAGCCAGCGTTTCAACCCCTCCGTATCCAAGTGGTCGACGTTTTTCGAGGCTTTCACCGCCCCGCAGTCCGTATGCGCAAGCACCACGACATTCTTCACTCCCAGGTGAAGGAGCGCGTAATCGAGAGCCGCGGCCACCGAGGGTTCGTCAAGCCTGGCGAGATTCCCGACGTTCCGCAGAACGAAGAGCTCTCCTGGGCGGGAGTCGAACAGCTCCTCCGGGACGATCCGGCTATCGGAACAAGTGATGACGAGCGAATGAGGACGCTGTCCTCCGGCGAGCGCACGGTACTCGCTTAGGTCGACAGACGAGAAGAAACGGGCATATCCATCAAAAAATCCGGCGCATGACATACAAACTCCCTTTCTCATGGAATCGCTTGTGACGAACATGCCTGTGTCGTGGACGTGTTCATCCAAGGGAGCATTATGCTCCCCAAAAAAGAACATTTCAAGCCCCTTTGCCCGGCCCGCGCTTGCATGAAGAAGCAGTGTTCACCGCCAACCGGGGCAAGAAGCGTTCTCCGCAAATGGACAGCCGTCCGCATTTGGACGATGCGGACGGCTGTAGGGACAGTACGTAAGCAGATCACTCCGCAGGGATAAAGGTCAGCGAAGTGGAGTTGATACAATAACGAAGCCCCGTAGGGGGCGGACCGTCAGTAAAAAGGTGCCCCAGATGGGCGTCGCACCGCGCGCAGAAAACTTCCGTGCGGATCATCCCGAACGAGAAATCGCGCTTCTCCGCGACGGGCGCTCCCTCGATCGTCGTCCAGTAGCTCGGCCATCCGGAACCGGAATCGTACTTGGCCTCCGAGGAGAAGAGATGCGCATCGCAGCAGACGCACGCGTACACCCCTTTCTCATGATGATCCCAGTACGCCCCCGAAAACGCGGGCTCCGTCCCTTTTTTTCTGGTGATTTCAAACTGCTCCGGGGTGAGGAGTGCCCGCCACTCATCCTCGGACTTCTCCACCCTCTCAAAATTGGCCGCGTGCGCACGGACGGCAAAAAGAAGCATCGTACAGGCGAAGAAAAGGAAAAACGTTGATTTCATGCGTTTCCCTCCTTTACAGGCTGCGGATGAATTCCATGAATTCCCTGATTTCCGCGGCGTTCGTCCACGGAATGTTGAACCGCCTGCGCAGCACCAACCCGTGCTCTCCCTTCGAGAGCACGGCGCAGCTGAAGTCGTTGTCCGAAAGGACAAGGTCGAACTTGAAACATGTCTCGTACAGATCGTCGAGCGCCAATATTTTCTCCTCGTCGGTTCTGTAGAGGGATAAACCTCTCTCCTTCATGTTCTTCTCGATGAAATCGGTGATGATACTGGAAATATGCTCCATTGCACAACCCCTCCCTTCCCCTCGCACCGGGGTGATTTATACTATTGTACGCTCTGAGCGCGAAAAGGTCATGAGGAAAAGGTGCGAAACAGAATCCAATCACGATACGGAGAGACACACTCCAGTATGCGCCGAAATGGCGCCTTCACAGGAGAAATCACAATCAACAATACCCCCATGCAGTATGACATGCTATAATAATGGACAAATCAACGATGGAGGGATCTCAATGAAACGGCAGAATCTACGGAAAGCTCTCATGGTGATTTTCGTACTCTCGCTCCCGGTGACGATGTTCTACCTCTCCCCGCTCCTCACGCTGCAGGGAGCCTGGAAGGGCATCGTGACGTCGAGCCTGATCTTCGTGGCGGTATCGGCCGTTCTCGCCTTTTTCGCCGGGAGGGTCTTCTGCGGCTGGATCTGTCCGGGGGGCGCGGTGCAGGAGGTGCTCTTTCCGGCGAATGATCGGAGGGTTCCGGGGGGGAAACTCGATCTTATAAAGTACGGTATCGCCGCCGTCTGGCTCGCTTTCCTCGTCGCCTTTTTTGTCCGTGCAGGAGGACTGCTCTCCATACAGCCTCTCTACGGCATCGAAAGCGGATTCTCTCTTGTCGCGCCCGTATCGTACCTTATGTTCTACGTCGCGATGGGCGGCATGGTCGCGTTTTCCCTCGCCATGGGCCGGCGTCCGTTCTGTCACTACGGCTGTATGCTGGCCCCCTTCATGATCGCGGGGAAATACGCGGCGATAAAACTCGGCACGCCCCGTCTGCGCCTTCAGGCCGAGAGTGAAAAGTGCATCGACTGCAAACTCTGCACGAAGAACTGTCCCATGAGCTTGGACGTGAACGCAATGGTCCGCTCCTCCGAGATGGACTCCCCGGAGTGCATCTCGTGCGCGGCGTGTGTCGACGTCTGTCCGAAGAAGGTTATTTCGCTCGTTTTTTTTCCTCGGCGGGAGCAAAAAAGAACTGACACAATGCGGGGCGAGAATTGGAGGAATCCTGCGGACGCCCCGCATGATCTTCTTTTTTCAGCGGTTCATCGCCTTCGCCCTGCGAAGCACATTGTACTGCGCATCGTCGGCCTTCACAAAAGCGTCGATAGAGACCTTCTTCATCACCGCACCGGACTCTCCGCCCTCTGCTTTCATTCCAAGAAACGTTTCCGCAAGAGCAGCGGCAAACGCTGCATCGACAGAAGCGGGAACGGCGAGCGCATCCTTCGGGATATCCTCTGTTCTGGCGAGGATCTCCAGCCGACGGAGATCCATCGTTTTCGCCGCATCATCCCAGGCATCCGTATAGGTGGCCCCGCCGTCGACGTTCCCCTCAAAGACAGCCTGAATGACCTTGTCATGACTTCCGAGGAAAAGAATCTCTCCGAAGAAGCGGTCCGGATCGAACCCCTTCTCCTGCAACAGCAAACGCGGGTAGAGATACCCCGAACCGCTCTTCGGATCGACAAACGCGAATCGCTTGCCCTTGAGCTGCTCAAGGGCGCCGACGCCGCTCTGCTTGTTGGCAATCACAAGCCCCTGGTAGGAAGGACGCCCCTTGACGCAAGGAATGGCGAGAGGACGCAACGGGTATTTTCTCAGCAGCGTCGACATAGGCAAGCGGACTGAACCACCCAAGATCGACGATTCCCGTTGCAAGCATTTTCCCGAGGCTCTCATAATCAGGAGAGACGAAAAGACGGCTTTTTCTTCCCATCCGCCTTGCAACCTCGGCAAGCAGGGGGCCGAATTTGTCCCGTATTTTCTGCGGGTCGGTAAACGGAGTCAGTCCAATCCATAGCTCGTCTGAAGGACGCTGGGACGACACGCTTTGCTGCAGCGTGAAGAGATCTTCGGTGACCATCTTGATCGAAGCCGAAAACTCTTTTGCCATCGAAACCTCGGCTTCAAGGCTTTTGCCGAGAGCGCCTACATCGGAGAGAACTGTCTTCGTCCCTTCTTGAAGAGATTGCGTTTCTTCCACAACATCCGTGATGGAAACCCGTTCTTCTTCAAGGACCTTGATCAGCTCGGAGAACGAGCCGCTAAAACGCATGACGCCTTCGCCTGCCTGACGAGCCCGCGCCAGCGCGTCCTGCGTTTCTTCCCTTCCGGCGGAAAGCGCGTTCTCCGTTTCTTTCAGGCCGTCGACGACATGCCGGATACGGTCTCCCATCGTTTCGATAGCTCTTGAGATGGACGCTGCCGTATCTTGCGTGGACTGCGCTAATTTTCCCACCTCTTGGGCAACTACGTTGAAACCGCGCCCGGCCTCGCCAGCCCTGGCAGCTTCGATGGACGCGTTGAGCGCGAGAAGCCGCGTCTGCTTCGCAATACGGTCGATTCGCTCCAGAAAGGTTCCGACATCCGCTGTCGAGTGCAAAAGCTCATCGGTCATACGGGCATGCTCTTCAGAGAGAGTGGAAAGAGCGTCCAACGTTTTTTCCAGGCGCTCCATACCCGTCACCGCATTGAGCACTCCCTCGCGCGTCTCGGACTCGATCTCTTTCGAGGCCATGGCAATATCGCCCATTGCAATACAGGATTCGGAAAGATGCGGAAAGCCCCTCAATGATCTTGGAAACTCCTAAGGCGTATCGTTCCATACTCGACCGGGTAGAGGATGCGCTCGTTCGCATCTCTTCCGCTGCCTTTTTCCTGGTTTTTGCCTACCCAAAAACATCTGTTGCAGCTGCTGCGAAAGAGATTCTACCGCGCCGAGAACGACATCGTCCAACACGGGGGTGGGATTCCCGTTCTTCATACGATTGTTCACACGAACAACACTCCTTTCTGAAGTCGGTACGAAACGCGCGCTGCTTCTTTTACGGGCGCCCCCTTTTCATCATGAGGGCATTATGAATCTAGAAAACGCTCCACAGTGCGAAAAGACTAAAAACACCGATGATTGCCCCGGAAAGTCTATTGAGCCATCTGAGACCGCCAGTGCTGAATTTTTCACGGAAAACCCCGAAGCCGCCGCTCAAAAGAAGCCACCAGAGAGCTGAACCCGCAAACACCCCGAGGACAAGTACTCCCGCGGATATATAGTTTCCGCTCCCTTCGGCCAGTCCGAGTCCGGCAAATATGGCGGCGAAAGAGATGATCGTCACAGGATTGGTGAGCGTCAGAAAAAAAAGTTGAGAGGTAGGCTCCGAGAAGGCCGTGTCCGCGTACCTCGGCCGCTTTTTGTGCGGGCTGTGCGAAAAACGTCTTGACCGCCAGATACAACAGGAAAAAGACCTCCGGCAAGGCGAAGCTCCATCTGCCTGCTGACCAGAAAGTTCGAGAGAAACGTCAAGCCGAAGCCCGCGATACACCCGTACACCGCATCCCGCACTCGCTGCGCCCCAGTCCTGAAACAAGACCTGACGCACGCCCTTCGGTCAGCGTGCGCCGGATGCACAAAACTCCTATGGGACCGACAGGCGCGGCGATCGAAAACCCGATGACAACGCCTCTGAAGAATATCGAGAGATCCATCTTGCTCCTCCGTTTTCAGCATGGGGGCCTTCCGGGAAGTCACCCCGTCAATATACCACTTTCCTATCAAAAGACAAGGGAATAAAGTTGATTCTATGGACAATTCAACGAGTATTCATGATATCGAGTTTTTTAAAAAAGCCAGAGGCAGGCGAGTCCGGCGGCAAGGCTGATCAGGGTCACCGGAACTCCCCACGAGCGCGTGCAGCTTCCAGTCGAATGGAATCCCCATACGCTCCGCTTCGCCTGCGACGATGATGTTGGCGATGCTCCCCACGATCAGTAGATTTCCCGCGAAGGTGCTCGACACTGCAAGGATGTAGCCGGCCTGCGGAACGTCGCGCACAAGTGGGAGCAGCAGCATGACGGCCGGAACATTGGAGACAAGATTCGAGAGCACGGTCGTCACTCCGTAAAGCCAGGCCGGAGAAGGAAACGATACCCCTGAGGAGTCAAGGAACTCTTTGAGAATCTGAAGACCTCCGGCAGACTCGAACGCCCGCATTGACGACGAAAAGACCGAGGAAAAGGAGAAGAAGCTGCCAGTCCACTATTTCGAGGGTCCGCCGCGACGCCATCTTCCTGCTGAGCAGAAGGACCCCCGCAGCGCCGAGCGCCGTGAGATCACGAGGAAGCGGCGAGAAGAGAAATAAGCCCACGACTACCGTCAGGACGACACCCCCCTTCAATGTCTGCCAGGCATCAAAGGAGCGCTCATCAACCAGCTGCTCCTCCATTTTGAGAGTCCAGCGTCCCCGGAAAAGGAAGAGCATGATCCCCCAGAGTGAAAGCAGCGACAGGAACACGGGGAGGGCGGCGAAGAGCAGATATCCGCCGAAAGGAAGCGAGAGATACTGGCCGATGAGCATGTTCTGCGGGTTTCCGATGAGCGTGAGCGCAGAAACCGATATTCGCGGCACACGCAAGCGCAAGGAAAAAAGGAAGAGGGTTGAGCCCCTGGCGGATGCACCCCGCCCCCAGAACGGGTGTCATAGCGAGACAGACCACATCGTTCGTGAGGAGCGCCGACATGAGAGCGGAAGCCCCGATGACCGCCCCCATGATAAGCGAAGGAGGCGCCGCGAGAGCCCCTATGCGCCGGGAAACCTCGGAGTAGAAACCTCCCAGACGGAACTGCGCCGAAATAACCATAAAGCCGAACAAGAGCAAAATTGTGGGGACGTCGATCCCGGAGCGGCCGCCCTCGAGAGACGCCTTTCCCGTGGCAAGAAGCACGATTGCGCCCAAAAGGACAATACCGGTGCGGTCAAGCGCGAGGCGAGGAAAGCGCCCAAAGATCATCCCCAGATAGACGGCAGCAAAAACAAAAAAGACAAAGAACCCATTCACCACAGGAAACACCTCGCAGAAATAAGTAAACAACAAGAGGGAATTATACTCCCGGACAGCGTGCTCTGGAAAGCTTGAAATGAGCGTGTCGTTCCGGATGTACCCACAATTTTCATCCCAAGGCCTACTTTTGCACCTCGGGAACGTAAATTTACGTAAAAAGTCTGGAAATAGATACTTGACAGGATACCGCAGGGGCTTGTATCATCCCTATCAATATTCAGACAGGACACTTCACCGGAAAGGAGGCCATTTTGATGAATGCACAGAGATTGAGTTTGGTTCGTATATCTGTTCTTGTACTCGTCCTCGTACTCCTCATTATCGGCGGTCCCCCTTCCGGTGGGTTCGGCTCATAAGCCGCACACCCTAAAACCGGAACCGGGGGCCGCCTTTCTGGAGGCCCCCGGTTTTTTTATTGGGAAGTGTTTTTACTCTGCGTCTTTTTAAAATTTTGAAGGGAGTGTGTACAATGGCAGGAAAGCACGGATTTACAGCGGCAATGGAAACAGAGAGAGAGGTCTTCAGAAGAAATGACCGTCATCTCGACGATATGTTCTCAGTCAGCTGGAGAGGGCCGTTCGAAGGATTCTCCGCTTCAAGGAAGGCTGATCTTACGGAACCCTCCTTCTCCCAGACGGAGATGCGCTGGCGTGGCCCGTTCGAAGGTCTTCGTTAGGCTGAGAAAAGAAGCGGGGAAGATGACGGAGGGGGCTTCCTTTCCGTTCATCTTTTCCCGCTTCAATACCCGTATTCGGGATGGCGAAAGCAGCTCGTCAGGTGATCGTTCACCATTCCGGTTGCCTGCATATGCGCGTAACATATCACCGGGCCGAAGAAGACGAACCCCTCTTTTTTCATACAGACGCTTACTTTCTCCGCGAGTGGGGTAACAACAGGCACTTCTTCCAACGTCTTCCATCTGTTGACAATCGGCTCCCCGTCGAGAAAATCCCATAAGTATGCCGAGAAAGAGGCTTTTCGCTCCCGGATCCGGAGGAAGGTGCGTGCGTTTTTCACTGCGCCCTCTATTTTCCGCCTGTTACGGATGATACCCTCGTTGCCCATCAGCTCTTCGATTTTTTGCTCGTCATACCCGGCGATCTTCTCCGGATCGAAACCGTCGAATGCACTCCTGTAGGCTTCCCGTTTCCTGAGCACGGTAATCCACGAGAGACCGGCCTGCGCTCCTTCAAAAGAAGAAATTCGAAAAGTGTCGCGTCGTCCCGGACGGGAACGCCCCACTCCTCATCGTGGTATGCAATGTAGAGGGGGTCGGTCCCGGGCCACGGGCATCGATTGAGAGCGTCGTTCACGGCTCAGTGATGATGACCGTGGTCGTGATCGTGGGCGTACTCCTTCTCCTCGAGCACGGGCAACCCCTTCCGTCTGCGATAGTCGTTGATTGCAGCGTGAATAGCTTCTTCCGCGAGGACGGAACAGTGCATCTTCACAGGTGGCAATCCGTCGAGAGCCTCTGCAACAGCGCTGTTCGTGAGACTCCACGCCTCGTCGATATTCCTTCCCTTTACAAGTTCTGTCGCCATGCTAGAGGATGCGATAGCGGAAGCGCAGCCGAACGTCTTGAATTTGATGTCGGTGACTATCTCGTTCTCCACACGGAGGTATATTTTCATTATGTCGCCGCACTTGGGGTTTCCCGCCTGGCCTACCCCGTCCGGATTATCGATTTCACCGACATTGCGCGGATTCTGAAAGTGATCCAATACTTTTTCGCTGTACATAGCGTTATTTTCCTCCTTGCGTCTTCTTCAGAAAGTCTTCCCAGAGAGGCGACATGGCGCGGCGGCGTTCCACTATTCCCGGAAGTATGGAGAGAACGTAGCCAATATCCTCTCCCGTGGTCTCCTCCCCGAGCGTCATGCGGAGCGAACCGTGCGCCTGTTCATGGGAAAGACCGATCGCCATGAGAACGTGCGAGGGATCCAACGATCCTGAGGAACAGGCGCTGCCGGTGGAAGCGTAGATGCCCGCCGCGTCGAGATCGAGAAGCAGCGTCTCGCCTTCGATTCCGATAAAGCTGAAATTCGAGTTGTTCGGAAGCCGCTCGCCCACGGGGGCGCCGTTGAGCTTCGCGTTCGGGACGGCGTTCATCACGCCGTCAATCAGCATGTCGCGGAGCTTTCCGACGCGGGAAGACGCCTCATTCATTCTGGACGCCGTCAGCTCGATTGCAGCGCCAAGACCTACGATACCGGCCACGTTCTCGGTCGTCGCGCGTCTTCCGCGCTCCTGGCCGCCTCCATGCATGAAGTTGTCAATCTTTATTCCCTTGCGTATATAGAGAGCGCCGACTCCCTTGGGACCGTAAAATTTATGTGCGGAAAGGGAGAGCAAATCGATATTCATCGTCTTCACGTCGATGGGAACATGCGCCACCGCCTGGACTGCGTCCGTGTGGAAGATAATTCCCTTCTCACGACAGAATGCGCCAATCCCGGCAATAGGTTGGATTGTACCGATTTCGTTGTTGGCGAACATCACTGAAACAAGTATTGTCTTGTCGGTTACTGCATTTTTAAGGTCTTCAAGACGCACCCTGCCTTCGGCGTCCACGTCGAGGTACGTCACTTCAAAACCGTTCTCCTGAAGAAACTGTGCCGTATGCAGCACAGCATGGTGTTCGATCTTCGTCGTAATAACGTGGTTCCCCTTGGAACGATTTCTCCACGCTACTCCCTTGAGGGCCCAGTTGTCGGCTTCCGTACCGCCGCTCGTAAAGAAAATTTCCTCCTTCGTCGCGCCGAGCGCATCCGCCACCTGCTGCCTAGCCGCAGTCATGGCCTTCCTGTTGCTCTCCGAAAAAGAATAGATCGACGAAGGATTGCCGAACGACTGCGTAAAGTACGGGGTCATCGCGGAGACGACTTCCGGCGCAGTAAACGTAGTAGCGGCATAATCAAGATAGACCTGTCTGGACATTCTGTTTTCCCCCTTCTATTTGCTTGAACAGCATCCCTTGCCGGCTCTTTCTCCGGCAGGGTTCGTCGCTGCATTTTTTAGCAGATCCGCGAGCGTGGTATCCTCCAGGATCTCGTCGATACTCCCCTTCAGACGGCTCCAGAGTTCGTGCGTCGGGCAGGAATCCTGGTTTCTGCATCCACCCGGTAAAAGGCAGTCGGCAAAAGTAATATCTCCTTCAAGTGAATCCACCACACTTGCGATGGTAATATCTTCGGGCGGTCTGCCGAGCATGTAACCTCCCTGCGCTCCCCGAACGCTTTGTATAAGGTTGCTGCGTCTGAGCTTCAGGAAAAGCTGCTCAAGATATTTTTCGGAAACTTCCTGCTCCTTGGCAATTTCGCCGACGGGCACAGTACGTTCGCCGTCGTATCTTTCGGCCATATAGAGCAAGGCGCGAAGACCATAGCGAGTTTTTGTCGAGAGTTTAATTCCAACCACTTCCCCTGCTCTAAACTGACCACAGAGTACTATATCCTACTACTTTTGTCAAGTATATCATCAAAAAAAACACCCTGCATCTAGAAGATGAAGGGTGTTTTTCGTAAAAAAGATACAATGGACAAGATCAGGCAAGCGCTTGGGTTGTCTTCCCCTTCGCGTGAGATCCGCCGAGATAGGCCGCTTTGATGTCCGCATTCGCGAGGAGCTCCTCGGAAGGACCTTCCGTGACCAGGCGTCCGGTCTGAATCACATAGCCGCGATGCGAGAGCAGAAGAGCCTGACGCGCGTTCTGCTCGACCAGCAGGATAGTGACTCCTTCGTTATTAATCCTGCGTAGTTCTTTGAAGATATCCTTGATAATGATGGGGGCAAGTCCGAGCGAAGGCTCGTCAAGGAGGAGCACCTTCGGACGGGACATGAGCGCCCTTCCAATGGCGAGCATCTGCTGTTCTCCCCCCGAAAGGGTTCCGGCGTATTGGCCAATCCGCTCCTTCAGACGAGGAAACAGGGAGAAGACCCATTCATAATCTTTTTCGATCTGACTGTCACTTCCCCGAGGGAAAGCCCCCATCTTCAAGTTTTCCAGAACAGTGAGAGGGGCGAACACTTTACGGCCCTCCGGACTGAGCGAAATACCCTGCTGCACCACCCTGAAACTTCTCGAGTCAAGCTTTGCGTCGCCAAGAAGGATTTCTCCCTTTTCACGCCGCACCATGCCCATGATAGCGTTCATCAGCGTGGACTTGCCTGCGCCGTTCGACCCGATGACGCTGACGATCTCGCCTTCGAAAACCTTCAGAGAGACTCCGGAGAGAGCCTTGATGGCGCCGTAGCTCACGTGGAGGTCACGAACTTCGAGGAGGGCTTTTTTCTCGGTCATCATCGCTTCGCTCATTCCTCTTCCTCCTCTCCGAGATACGCCTTCAGGACTTCCGGATGGTTCTGGATCTCATCAGGCGTTCCTTCGGCGATCTTCGCGCCGAAGTTCATGCACACGATATGAGGGCAGATCTCCATGATGAGGTCCATGTGATGTTCTATGACGAGGATTGTCAGTTTAAAATCCGTGTGAATGGACCGGATCAAAGAGTTCAGCGAGAGGACCTCTTCGGCGTTCATTCCGGCCGCAGGCTCGTCGAGCAGCAAAAGTTTCGGATCCAGCGCAAGCGCACGGGCAATCTCCAGACGTCGCTGGTGTCCGTACGGGAGCGTGCCCGCAGCCTGGTTCGCTCTGTCGGCGAGTCCAACCCTTTCAAGCAGCTCCATGCTCTTCTTCCGTATATCGCTCTCTTTGCTCCGCCACCGTCCGAGATGCGTCATTCCCTCGAAGAATGTGTAGGGGACATGCTGCTGAGCGGCGGTCATGACATTCTCGAGAACCGAGGAGCGCTGAAAAAGCCGCAGGTTCTGAAAGGTTCTGGCTATTCCTCTGTGGACGATGTTGAACGTTTTCAGAGGAACCAGGTTCTCTCCGCGGAAGAGAATCTTACCCTCGTCGGGATCGTAGACGCCGGTCACTAGATTGAAGATGGTGGTCTTGCCCGCTCCGTTAGGTCCCATAAGACCTGCCAACTCGCCCTCCGGAATTGAGAAGGACATATCGCTCACAGCACACACACCGCCGAAGTTTTTCGTAACGCCGGAAAGTTCGAAAACCGCGCTCATCACGTCCGCCTCCTGAAAGGATCCTTAATCCAAGAGAGAAGTTCACGGTTGCCCATGATGCCCTCCGGACGAAGAACCATGATGATAACGAGGACAGCCCCGTAAATGAGCATTCGGTACTGGGAGATCGGACGGAAAAGCTCGGTAACCAACGTGATGACCGCCGTTCCCAGGATACAGCCGCTCATTGATCCGAGGCCTCCGAAGACGACGACCGCTGTCAATTCCGTCGACTTGAGCATGTCGAACATGACCGGCTGAATGAAAGAAAGGAAACCGCCGAGAAGCGCTCCCGCAACCCCGCAGTAGAAAGCCGAAATCATGAGACTGACAACTCTGATTCGCGCCGTGTTGAAGCCAAGCAGCGACGATGCGATATAGTCGTCCCGGCAGGCTTTGCATGCTCTTCCGAAACGACTGTTGATAAGGTTGAACATGAAAATGGCCAGGATGACGAAAAAACCGACGGCGATAGGCAACGACGTGTACGGATCAATCCCCGGATATCCTCGGGCTCCCCGTGTCACGGATTGCCAGTTTTCGAGTATAAGTCTGATGGCCTCTCCGAGTCCAATCGAGGCTATGGCGTAATAGTCGCCCATGAGCCTGAGCGTCGGAACACCGATGAAGTAGGCAATCACAACAGCGACGACCCCGCCCAGAAGAATCGCCGGGAAAAAGTGAACACCGTGCTGCACTGTAAGAATCGCCGACGTGTAGGCTCCGAGAGCCATGTACGCAGCATGCCCCAAAGAGAATATACCCGTGAATCCCGTGAGGAGAGAGACTCCCATGGCTGCGATGGCGTTGATGCACAAAAGAATGATAATACCTTCCGCATAACCTGACATGGTCTTCGCTCACCTACACTTTCTCGCTGACGCTCTTGCCGAAAAGCCCCGTAGGCTTTACAAGCAACGTGACGACCAGCAGGGAAAAGACGACGAGGTCGCGCATCTGGCTCGATATGAAACCGGCCGTGAGCATCTCCGCGAGTCCGAGGATGAGACTGCCCACCACGGCGCCGGGAAGGGAACCAAGACCGCCGATAACAGCCGCAACAAATGCCTTGATTGTGATTGCGCCCAGCTGCGGGTACAGTGTGTAGCGGACGGAGAGGAAAATCCCTCCCACGGCGGCGAGCGCTCCCGCGACGAAGAAAACGATGGAGATCAAGCGATTGACGTTCACTCCCATAAGACCGGCAGTCCGGAGGTCATATGCGGCAGCCCTTATGGCAAGCCCCCATCGAGTCTTCGACAAGAAAAGCTGCAATGCGCCAAGGAAGACAACAGCCGAGACAAGGGAAAGAAGATCGAAGGCGCTTGTAGTGGCAAGACCGAAAAAGTTCACCGGGCTGGTGGGAATAACCGGAGGAAGGGCGCGGAAGCGTCCCCCCGCCACGATGACAAAGATATTCTCGATGACAATACTCATTCCCATTGAGGCGATCAGAAGATAAAGAGTCACATTGGTGCGTTCACGGATCGGGCGATAGGCGAGCCGTTCCGTGAGAATGGCCGCCGCTCCCGCTCCGACCAGAGAAAGCGCACCCGCCATCCATATTCCGATGTCGAGAGTACGAAGCGCAGCGTAGCAGATATAACCGCCGATTACAAGAAAGCCTCCGTGGGCGAAGTTGGAGAAGAGTGAGAACGGAATAAACCAGAGAGTATCCCACGGCTATGAGTGCGTAGACCGATCCAAGCGAGAGGCCGTTGATGATCTGCTGTATCAGCGTTGCCAAATATGGATCACTCCTTTCACGTATTGACGAGGGCAGACGGTCTCCGCCTACCCTCGTCGTGGAACAACTATATCATACTTTCGTCTTCACGGTATATTGTATTTTTTAAACTCTGCAGTACACTTACGGCTTGATCTTCGTGAAGAACTGGCCCTTGCCATCCTTGGCTATGAGAACAACGCCGTCCTTGTCGACAGGGTTGTGCGTCTTCGGGTCCATGGTGATGGAGGCATGGTGAAGCTTCAGATCCTTGGTGGCCTCAAGGGCGTCGCGAATGAGCTTCGGATCCGCCTTGCCGGCGCGGGAGATTGCATCTGCAACCCAGTAAATAGAATCGTATCCGAGCACGCCGTTCACAAATTCCTTGCACTCGTCGTCCCACTTCTCCTTGTACGCCGCGAAGAAGGGCTGCATCGCGGGATCTTCGGGAGCGACATGGTTGATCCAGTACGAACCCTCCATGGCCTCGCCTGCGATCTCCCACATGAATTCGCCGTATCCGTCGCCGCCGACGAAGATGATTTCGTTCATGCCAAGCTCACGAGCCTGCTTCATGATGAGCGCCATCTCCTTGCCCATATTGGGAAGGACGAGCACATCGGCGCCCTTGTCTCGAATCTCGGTGAGCTGCGCGCGGAAGTCCACATCCGTGCCGCCGCGGAATCCGAGGTCGGCGACGACCTCGCCTTGGTACTCGGCGTAGCTCTTCATAAAGAACTCACGAAGGCCCCTGAGAATAGTCATTCCCCACGTCATACAGGATAGCCGCCTTCATTCTCTTCAGTTCCTTCGCAGCAAAAAAGGCGATCAGCTTTCCCTGGTAGGGGTCGGTGAAGCATATACGGAATGAGTACGGACGGACCTCGCCTTTCTCATCGACGGTGACGAGAGGATTCGTTGAAACGGTGCCGATCTGGGATACGCCCAGGCGGTTCACAATCGGCGCGGTGGCGATGTTGATGCCGCTGCCGTTGGCTCCGACAATCACCACAACCTTGTCTTCTTCGATCATACGTCGAACGGCATTCACAGCATCCTCGGCGCGTGTGCGAAAGTCATAGACAACGAGCTCCAACTTCTTTCCAAGGACGCCGCCTTTTGCATTGATTTCGTCAACTGCAAGACGGGCCGTTTTTTCCTCGGTCCTGACCGTAGGCCGCCCAGTCGCCTGTAAGAGCGGCAAGATAGGCCGATCTTCACAGTCTCTTCAGACGCTTTCGGTTCTTCAGCTTTCGGTTCTTCAGCTTTCGGTTCTTCGGTTTTCGGCTCTTCAGCCTTTGGCTCTTCAGCCTTTGGTTCTTCGGCTTTCGGCGCCTCGAGCGTCGGCGAAGGAGTTTCCTTCACCGGCTCCTCCTTCGGGGGCTGCGGCGTCTGCTGTTGCATAAAGAAATATCCGGCGACTACAACAAGCACAACGAGAGCAATCATCCAATTCCGTTTCAAAACCAACCACCTCCTGAGAATTTTTTGTTCCACCGTACGGTTTCACTGCTATTCAGAAGTCATTTTACTACGTCGCGCTCCATCTCTCAAATACTTTCGGCTCTTTTTTAAGCCTCGTCAAGAAAGCAATTTTCCGAAGAGCCAAGCTCTTTTCTAAGGCGCCGTTGTCGTCCGCCATTTTTCAAAAAAAGGAAAAGAGCGACCAATTCAAAGGACGTCCGATAAAGTTTGCGGCAGCCTCTTCAAAAAGCTGCCGCAAACACTTCGGACCGAGTTTTCTTACACGCAGGGGACCGGCGTCGAAGCAAACACTTCCTGAATAGTCTTCAACGCTTGATCGATCTCTTGCTTTGTAATGACAAGAGGCGGAGCAAAACGGATGATCCAGTCGTGCGTCTCTTTGCAGAGGAGCCCCTTCTCTTTCAGCGCCGTCGTATAGAGCCGGGCCTTCCCTGCCGACTCGTTGAGGACAACGCCGATGAGCAGTCCCTTTCCTCGAACCAGTTTAATTTTCGGCGATTGAATCGCCTTAATCCCGTCCATGAAGTATTTGCCCATCTCGGCGGCGCGCTCTACCATCTTTTCATCTACAAGCACGTCGATCGCTGCTGAGGCGACGGCACAGGCCAGGGGGTTGCCCCCGAAGGTGGAACCGTGGGTTCCCGGTTTATAGACGCCCAGGATGTCCTTGTTCGCCGCTATGGCTGAGACTGGGAAGACGCCGCCGCCAAGAGCCTTTCCCCATAATGATGATATCGGGAGTGATTCCCTCGTGCTGGAAAGCAAAATTCTTCCCGGTGCGGCAGAAACCGGTCCTGAATCTCGTCGATGGCAAGAAGCACATTGTGCTTCCGGGCTATCGTCTCCAGCCCCTTAAGGAATCCGTCGCTCGGAACGACAACGCCGGCTTCCCCCTGGATGGGCTCGACCATAATGCCGACTGTATTTTTCGTCACCGCTTCTTCTACCGCTTCGAGATCGTCGTAAGGGACTACCTTGAATCCAGGGGTAAAAGGACCGTAATAGTCCGTAGCGTCGGGATCTATAGAGAAGGAGATGATGGTGATTGTGCGTCCGTGGAAGTTGTTTTCAAAGACGATGATCTCCGCCTTGTCCTTCTCAACTCCTTTGACCATGTACCCCCATTTTCTCATAGTCTTCAAAGCCGTTTCCACCGCCTCGGCTCCGGTTGTTCATGGGGAGTATCATCTCTTTTCCCGTGAAATCGGCAAGTTTCTTCGCGAAGACCGGCCAACGGTCATTGAAGAAGGCGCGGGAGGTCAGGGTAAGGATATCCGCCTGATCTTTAAGGGCTTTGATAATCTTGGGATGTCGGTGCCCCTGGTTGACTGCGGAGTAAGCGGATAACATGTCCATGTACCGCCGCCCCTCCGGATCCTCGACCCAATTACCCTCGGCTTTCGAGATCACGACTTCAAGCGGATGATAGTTGTGGGCGCCGTATTCGTGTTCCATCTCCATAAGCTCTTCCGATCTGTTTCGAGACATCATGCCACCTCTTTCTGAAGGTATAGTAAATTTCGTTTCACTATTTTCAAGGAGTGCGAAACGATGTTTACAAAAAGTAGTGTATCCCCTATTCCTATTCCAGAATTGATTCTTTCATTGAGTTATTATCCACCATAATCCTCTTTTTCTCAACTCCGGAAAAATAGAAATATAAACCCAAAGGAGAGGGGAAGGCTTCCTGTATATGATTTGAAATGCAGAGGCGGGCTTTCGTCCCCCGAAAACCCGCCTCTTATAATCAGTATTGATCAGTTACTCTAAACCCTTTTTCAATATTCTTCGGCAAGAAACTCCACGAATTTGAAAAAAAGCGGGGGAAGTGTGTGAAGGTAGTATGGCAGGAAAATACGCTCGGCGTTCTTATGGTCATCCTTTCCGATCGGGCCGAAGTTGGCTATAGGGACATCGAGTTTTTTCAGTTCGTCAAGGGGAAAACGGTACCCTCTCCCCCAGAGGGGCATGTTCTCTGCCAGGGCATCAAGCTCCGACGGTTCTCCTTGAAACCCGAGGTAACTCAAGTCCATAATTCCTTGAAATACATCGATTCGACTGATGGAAAGGCCAAACGGCTTCCCCGCCTCCTTGAGGCGCTCCACCGCCCGCAGAAGAGCGCGTTCCTCCGTTGCTCTCGCTCCTGTTGAGACGCGGAGGATAGAACGGCGGTAAAAAACCGACGAGAATGAGCGGCCCCTTTTCTCCGGAAAGATCGAGAAGAAAGGATGCCGTTTCGATACAGAGATCCCGTTCGTCCATGGAGTCCGGAAGCGTCCTCAGAAAAGATTCAAGCACGTCGTCGAAATGATCCGTCCGTCTGCGGGACTTTTTCTAGAAGTTCACTATACGAAAGAACGCGCGGAAGGAGCGCTTTCTTTTCCAGGATCGGGGCCCCTCGTTCACGCAATGACCTGCCTGGCTTTCGATAGATGGCCAAGCGTCATCTCAAGAGCCCGTCCGGCGGCCGTCTTCATTTCCTCAAGAATCCGGGCGGGCGTCCGGGAGACGGTTAGGCAGTTGTAATACGCCACAGAGCGTTCGGGGGAGCGTCACGGAGTAGTTTTTTACCAGGTCTTTGAAACGGAGGCAGGCCTGCGGCGGAAAATGGACCCCGTTCAGGGATTCCGCGGTCTCCGGGCTTCCCTCAAGGATGAGCGAAAGATACGATGTTTAAAAGCGACGCGCTGACCCCCTCATAGTAATCGCCGACGTGCGTCTCCTTCCCCACGCAGAGGTAAAACGGCATGATCTTCCCTATCGTGCCGACGTACACACCTCCGGCAGGAATACCCCTCCCGCCGACCGACGGTTCACTGTTGAGGCACGCTGCGTATTCAAGCTCCCATTCATCACGAAGACGCACAAGCCATGGAACAGCCCCCCGCATTCCTGCGGAGGTGTTCTCCTCGTCCGGAACAGCTAGAAACAGAACGTTCGCAGGGAAACTCTCCGAACGTGAGAGCGCTCCTATAAGGCACATCTCAAGCGCTATTCCGGATTTCATGTCTGAGACTCCGCGCCCGAAGAGGTATTCTCCGCTCGCCAGATCGGCCCGAGCCTCCTCCGGTATCTCCAGTTCGTCCACACGGCGGGTATACTCCTCGGGGGAGAAGGCCAAATGCTTGAGGTGGCCGCACGCCTCCGCATCCACTACATCGAAATGCCCCGTGATAATGACCGTCTTTTTCGTCTCGGGCTTTGCCTTGACGAGCGCGGCCACAGCCTTGCGTTCGAGCGGATCCCCCTCCACAGGGAGGAAACGTAGAAAAGAGGGATGTCGCCGAAAGTATTCAAGATCGGAGAGCGTAGAAAAAATAAAGTCCGCCGCCCGGTTCTCTTCCTCGGTGAAAGAGACGCTGGGGATGGCGACAAGGTCAAGAAGCAGCGAATACAGGTCCTTTTCCGCAAGCGAAAGCATGAAATACTATCCCTCCTGTGTATGTGTTCTATCAGCATCGTCAGACGGAAGACTCGGGCAGAGATCGATAGGGTGAGCGAGTATCCAGATGGACGTCCATTTGCGGAAAGGCCATCTTGATTCTGTTTTTCGTGAAGAGTGCGGTCAGGCGATACCGCAGATCACTTGGGACTTTCAACGTCGAGGCATTCGTCATATCGATCCAGAAGAAAAGACTGAATTCAAGGGCACTCGGACCAAACTCCCGGAAAATGACGAAGGGTTCGGGATTACGCAAAACCCGCGTATGATCATTCGCTGCAAGCAGAAGGAGCTCCTCCACTTTTCGGGCGTCGGAGCCGTACTCAACACCTACGTTTATTTTCAGGCGAATCTTCTGATCCGTGAGCGTCCAGTTCACAATTTTATTATTCAGGAAATAACTATTGGGCATGAGTACGTCGATATTGTCAAAAGTTTTCACTCGTGTTGCGCGAGTACCTATCTCCTGCACCGATGCGAAGAGACCGTCTATCTCGATCGTATCGTCCACACGCATCGGCTCGCTTGAACATGAGGATGAAACCGCTGATTAGATTATTGAATATATTTTGGGCTCCCAAAACCAATACCAATGGCGAGAGCGCCCGCCCAGGAACGCGAACGCAGTAAGTGGAATGCCGACGAGGTCAAGTGCGGCGAGAATAAACGCGCCCATCAGGACGAAGAAAAGAATTTTGCGGCTTGCCATCATCGCGGTTGAATCCATGCCGAATCGATTGAACAGTGTCCTGCTGAGGAAATCGGTAAGACGTCCGCTCAGAAAGAACGCAGCGAGGAAGAGTAATACCGCGATGACCAGTTTAGCCACCGTTATGTCATACCCGTCTCCTGACCACAGGGTAATGTTCCAGAAAGCGAAAAAGCGTTCTTTGCCAAATGTGGTCACTCTTTCTGCAATCTTCACCGCGTCAATGTGTTCGTTAATCTCTTCACGTAGTCGGCCGTATTGGTTGAAAAGAGAGAAAACCTGTGTCACTGAGGCGTTGGTACTCTCCACTATCCGGTTGAGTAGATCAACCCTCGAACGTATCCTTGCAAGGACGGTGTTTGCACCTGCGTGTTCCTCAAGCTCTTTCTGCGCCGCGAGAATAGTTTCCTGGATTGAGGAAATGTCCCGTTGACGGACGAGGAAAGCGCTCTCCAGATCCTTCACGCGGCTGAGAATAAGCGAGCGCATGTCCCAGAGCTCCTGCCCTTTGAGGCTTCCATTGAGAAGAGCGTACCTGGCATTCCAAATTCGCTGCTCCTCTTCGAGAAAATGCAGCGTCTGCTCGGTATGTTCCAGAGAAACCTCGGCAAGTAGAAGCGCCGCTTGTTGTTCGGCTACGCTGACCTGGGCAAGTAGTCTTTCTTTCTCGTTTCTCGCGGACGTCAGCGCCCCCTGGCTCTTTGTAAGAACCGTCCGTGCCCGCTCCCGCTCTTCGCGCAAGCCGGGGAGCTTCTCATTTGCCGCCGCTATCTGCTCGCCGATGCGCTCAATTCGATCCGTTCGATCTTTCTCGTCATACGCAAGATGCTTCTTGACGAACTCCACTCCTGTTTTCAGGTTGTCGCGTTCAGCAACAAGCAGGTTGCGGTTGATAATCTGGGCTTGACTATTTACATCTTGGACTACCAGGGACGCTTTTGTAGCCTCAAGGTCCGTTTCGGCTTCCTTTACCTGAAGCAGCTTCTTCACTCCCGAACCATTTTGCAGGCTCTGCAGCTCTTCAAAAAGTACTCTGTGCTCTTCTTCCATCCGCTGCACTTTTTCCTGCAGCGTGGAAATTGTCCCCTCCGCAAGACGGATGGAAGAATGAACAGCTTCAAGACGCTGTTCAACAGCTTCATACCGGTTGCGGACGTCTTCGTAGAAAGAAAGGTTAAAAGGAGGTTGGCCGTTTATGAGAGGCGCCGCCGCTTTCAATCTCTGCGCTTCTTCCTCGCGCTTCGCTTCAGCGAGGTTATCGTACGCGCTCGTTAGTCTGGAATAAACATTTTGAAGTGCGCCGACAGCAACAAGTATCCTCCGAAGGTCCTCTTCCGCTATCTCCTCGTCTTTTAAGAGACTCTCTTTTTTTTCTAGAAGAGCGTCCAACTCCGTCTGTATCTCCGCGATACGATCCTTGATTGCCTTTTTTGTCGATGGGATCGGTCGGACTGAACCCTCAACGTTGACCTGGGCTACTTCGAGAACAGTTGTTTTTTCATCTTGCGAGGCTTCCGCAGGTTTTCGGAAAGCATCGTTCGTCAAGAGAAAGATTCCAGAAAGCATTCCGTCGAGAATCAGCACGGCCAAAAAAAGCGCAAGCACAACAACGCAGCGTCGCAGAGCGGTCGTCATCTTTTCTCCTCCTCTTTAACCACGCAAGGCGAGGGCAAGCCCCCGCCTTGAAAAGGAAAAACGCGGCAGAAACTCTCAGGAAAATCCGAATTATTCCATTTCCGGAAAGAACTCTTTCATTATTTCTTCGACATGCTGCATTTCCTTTACCTTCACAACATTCGATCCGCAAAAGAAGAGTCCCTCTTCCCAATTACCCCGGAAAGAGTCGATCAACGCCTGCGCAATGCAAAAGGTTTTTTTCTCCGTTTTGTACCTGCAGTGTGTCAGGCAGTTTGCAATACACGGTTTGCTCTTGACATCCCCTTCCAGGTACTGGGCGACGAAAGGAGACTTGAGCGCGCGACCGGGAAGGCCGGCAGGACTTTGAATGATAACAACGTCCTCTTCGGTCGCGTCGATGAACGCCTGTTTAAACCTGTCTGAAGCATCCCCCTCGAAAGTACAGGCGAACCGCGTCCCGATTTGCACTCCCTTGGCTCCGAGAGCAAAGGCCTTTTCCATATCCTCGCGGTCCCAAATACCGCCCGCGCCGATGACAGGGATATCGCTTCCCATCTCTTTCTCGACGAATTCGACAAGCTCGGGGATAACGTGTTCAAGGGTAAACTGCTCGTCATCCACCTGGTCCATCTTCGTCACTCCAAGATGTCCTCCGGCGTACTTCGGCGTCTCGACGACAAAACCGTCCGGAACGCGCCCGTACGTCTTCTCCCATCGGCGGGTAATCAGCGCGGCGGCTTTCAACGAACTGACGATGGGAACGAGCGCCACATCCGGGAAGTCGCGAGTGTATTCGGGCAAGCGGAGAGGAAGCCCCGCTCCCGAGATGATGACGTCAACGCCTCCCTCGCAGGCGGACAGAGTCTGGCGGTCATAGTCCGTAAGCGCCACCATGCAGTTGACGGCGATTACTCCGCCGGGACCTGCGATTTTCCGCGCATCTGCAATTGCGTCTTTGACTGCCAGCTGGTTCGCGTCAAAATAGTTGCGGCCATTGTAGTGGGCTGAGTTTGCCGCAAGTCCTACGCTGGCGATCGTTCCCACTCCGCCGCATTTTGCCACATGCCCCGCGAGACTGGGTCCTGAGATCGCAACCCCCATGCCGCCCTGTATCAAGGGATACCGGGGCGTGTGTTTTCCTAGCTTTAAAACGGGCAGTTGTATACTCAAAAAGATTCTCTCCTCTGCAAATTGTTCTCTGGATCCCGCCCTTCAAACAAAGGGCATATCGTATTTTTCCATTGTATCCTATAGTGAACAAAGCGAGCAAGGAAAAACAACATATCTTCTTTCCCGCATTCCGCACCGTAAATCCCCAAGAAAAGATTGACGCGCTTTTCGCTGCACGGTACCATTTGTCTAGTATATACCCTGATTCTCAAATTTTACTGCGTGGAGGGGAAAAAATGTTCACTGTTAAGGAGTTTTTGAAGTGCGAAGTAAAACCCGCCCTTGGGTGTACCGAGCCCGGAGCGGTGGCATTGGCTGTCGCCCGGGCGAAAGAAGAGCTGCCGGGAGATGTGGAAAACGTTGTCGTCACTGTAAGCGACAGCATCTACAAAAACGGCGTGGACGTGGGCATTCCGGGGACGAGGGGACTTCGAGGGAACAATGTTGCCGCAGCGCTTGCCGTCCTCTGCGGACGATCGGAGTACGGTCTCGAAGTACTGAAGGACTGCGCGGAGGAAGACGCCGCAAAGGCTTTGGAGCTGCTGAGCAAGGGGTGTATCAAGGTGACCCCCGATATGGAACGGCACGGCGTCTTTGTCGAAGCAAAAATCCAATCGGGCGGAAAAACCGCTCTCTGCCGCATCGAAGGAAGCCACACCAACATCGTGGAAGTACTGCTCGACGATGAAATCCGCTTCTCCGCAGCATGCCCCGAATCCGCTAATATTTCGGAACAGGCAAAGAACATCTCCGAGGAAGTGTCGCGCATGGGATTCTCGGAACTCGTGTCGATGGTGGATTCGATGGACGAAGAGGATATCGAATATGTCCTCAAAGGCGTCGAGATGAACATGCGCATCGCCGAATACGGCTTCTCTTTGGCTCACGATACGGGGCTCAACATCGGGAAAACCATTCGCAAGCACTCCGGAACAGGATTCGATTCCGACGACCTCAGCCTGAAGATAAAAGCCTATGCCGCTGCCGCAGCGGACGCCCGCATGTCGGGAGCTCCCCTCCCCGTTAAGAGTAGCGCGGGCAGCGGCAACCACGGAGTTACCGCCATCCTTCCGGTGGCGATCTTCGCCGCGCAGCAGGGCGCCGGTAGGGAGGATACCGCGAAGGCCCTCGCATTCAGCCATCTCGCCACAAAGTTATGTAAAAAGTCGCACAGGACGCCTGACTCCGACCTGCGGCTGCACGGTCGCAGCAGGCGCGGGAGCGGCGGCCGCCATGACCTACCTGAAGACAAAAGATGTCGCCAAAGCGGCTCAGGCTATGTTGCTCATTCTGGGAAATCTCGTCGGCATGGTATGCGACGGAGCGAAATACACCTGCGCACTGAAAGTAGGAACCGGAGCGCTTGAAGCGTATCATGCCGCGCTGCTCGTCTTTGACGGTCACTACCCCGAGCCCCAAGGGCTTGTAGACGAAACTATCGAAAAAACTGTGAACAACATGGTCCAAGTTTCCGTCCACGGCATGCAGAATCTTGACAAGGCAATCATCGACGTAATCTCGCACCGATTCAATTAACGGATATCACGAAGCGGCCCGGAAAGAGAGCACGCTCTCCGGGCCGCTTCGTTTGCGTTTTTTCGGCCTTATGCGCTCTCCCCGAGCAGTGCATGGTGAAGCGCCGACTGAATAAAGCCGTTCACCGACTCATCCTGCGGCAGAACACATTCCATCCAGTAGAGAACCCCGTCTCTCCGCAACATACGGAAGGACGGAGCATAATTAAGGTCGAACACCCAGGAGAGCTGTACCAGAAGAAAATCCGAGAGGGAACGGACATTGCTGTACGAGGCTCTCCTTTCAGAAGATACTTCACGTACCAGCGCCTCCGAATAGCCTCCCGAGGTGATAATTCCGGGCAACAGCTCTTTGATCCTGTCTTCCTCCACATGCATCCGGACAAGGCGAAAGACGTCGAGTTTGTCGCTGTCGCGGACAATCCGGACTAAAGGCGCCGCCGCAGGAGCAATGCCTGCGGGAAGCTCCTTTTTATTGTGGAGCCGTACCGAAAGCAGGATGTCCTCCCAGCGCCCGTATATTGCGGCTTTCTCATCCGGAAAAAACTCTCTTAGCTTCTGTTCCCCCAGATCGCCGTGATCCAGAGATGCGCCGTCATAGTAGGTTCCCCATTCGGCAAATTGGGGAAAGCGCCCGGTATCGTGCAGCAGAGCCGCCGTGAGGGCGCAATCAAGCAACCCTCCGGACCATCCGAGTTCAGCAGCGATTTTCGACGCGTTGTCCCGAACTCGAAGACTATGCGTACGTTTCACCTCCATCAGGGGGTGCAGGGTTCCGTTCTCATCTCGGAATGAATCGATATAATCCATCAACCACTTTCCCGCTGCGGCGTGAAGTTGCACGCACACCACGCTCCCTTCTCTTTTGAACGCATCGCATTGTACCCCCGTTTACCTGTCTTTTCAACGTCGGTATTTTACCGATGCGACAACACGGAAGTGGGGTATAATAGTCAAGAGAAACACTCAACCCAAAGAGAAGAGGTGTTTTCAATGCACAAAATAAAAAACAGAGTTCTTTTGAAACTGTATTTCCTTTCGCTCCTTCTTTTCTTTGCCGCACTTCCGGCGACCGAGGCTGTTGGGTGGCAGGGCGTTCTTCACTGGAGCTACGACACGTTCTCCGCCGTCTCCGGCTCCCCCGCCGCCGCAGGGGACAAGATTCTCATCGGCGACGGCACGGGCAAACTGCACGCTCTCGATAGAAAAACGGGACGCGCTCTCTGGATCTTCGACACGAAAGCAACGATAAACGGCGCGCCTTCAGTGCTTGGGGAAACCGCCTATGTCGGGGGAGCCGACGGTACCCTCTTCGCCGTCAATCTTGTATCCGGAGCGGTTCAGTGGAGTTTCAGTCCCTCCGAAAAATACACTCCCTCCTCTATATGGGGTTCCCCCGCAACAGGAGACGGAAAGGTCTTCTTCAACAGCGCGGACGGGAAAACATACGCACTGAACGCAACGAGCGGCACGCTCGCGTGGACGTTCGACACGGGAAGAGAGCTTCGTTCATCACCTGCATACAGCGACGGTCTTGTCTTCGTCGGCGCGTACGAGGGGCTCTTCCATGCTCTGAATGCACAGACCGGAAAGAAATCATGGGGCGGCGGAAGCGGAGGCCCCATCGGCTCCACCGCCACAGTGTTCAACGGCGTTGTCTACTTCGGCAGCTGGGACGGCCAGTTGCAGGCTGTCCGAATCAAGGGGGTCATCCCTCTGTGGAAGTACAATGCAGGAGAATCGATCACCACATCTCCCACAGTATCCGGAGGACGAATTTTCTTCGGCACCATCAACGGAAAGCTCGTTGCAGTAGATGTTGCGTCCGGAAAACTTGCGTGGGAATTCCCGGTACCGGGCGGTATTCACTCCGACCCCGCCGTGCATGACGGACTCGTATTCTTCGGAAGCGATTCCGGAGTTTTCTTCGCGCTCGACGCCGCCACAGGACGTGAACGTTGGCGTTTTGAGTCGCAGCGAGAGATCATGTCGTCGCCGATTGTAGTCGACGGCACGGTGTACTTCGGGAGCTACGACGGAAAGGTCTACGCTTTCAGATAGTGCCAACTTGCTCGCAACGAAGCGTTTCAGGACAAAGGGGAGAGTACTCTCCCCTTTGTCCTTTTTTCTCTTCCGGTTTATAATCACTACAGAATGATGATTGCTCCCAGACAAGGAGGAACGCCCATGAACGACCATCTCCCCGAGGAAACGTCGGCGAGGATCGCTCGCCTTGAGGAAGCCCTTGCAAAATCAGAGGACGCGAACAAGAAAAAGGTCGCATTCATCGCAAATTTGAGTCATGAAATACGAACGCCCCTCAACTCGATCGTTGGCGTTGTCAATCTGTTTCAAGGAACAAAACTCGATCTCGAACAAAAAAAGTTCGTCGAAATGCTCTCTTCATCCTCCAGAGATTTACTCCTGCTCGTCGAGGAGCTGCTTGATCTTTCCCGCCTCGAAACAGGGCAACTTGAACTGAAATCGGATCCCGTGCCTCTTCGATCCTGTTGCTCACAGGCGGTACGCCCCCTGGCAATGACAGCTCAGGAACGACGTCTTCAGATGGAACTCTCGATAGCGCCCGATATTCCTGAATTTCTCTGCGGCGACAGCGCCCGTCTGCGGCAGGTACTCCGCAATATCGTCAGCACTGCGATCGCGTTTACCGCAAAAGGGAAAATCCGAATCAGGGTTTTCATTGTTCATGAAAATAGCGAAACGCTCACTCTCCAGTTTTCGGTTGTACACTCTGCAGAGGGAATCACCGCCGACAGAATCAACGCTATGCTTGACTACTCCGCCCTGGACCGCGGCGAATTCTCCCGCGCTTACGAAGGGGTGGGCCTTGGATTGATCATCGCCAAAGGATTGGCCGAAGCTATGGGAGGGGCTCTATGGGCAGAGAGCGTCGGGAACGAGCATAATACTTTTCATTTCACAGTAACAATGAAAAGAACCGCCGAGAACGGACAGGTCACCCGGGAACCGGCAACCCCGCCGGAGCAGGATATACCCGACGGACTTGTCGCACTACCCGGGAAGCTCACAATCCTCGTCGTCGACGATAATAAGTTCAACCGCAGCCTTACTAGGACAATCCTGCGAAAAAAGGGCGGCCCGGAATGGAGTATTTCGCTGGCGGAAGACGGCGCTGAAGCATTGCGAAAAATTTCCGACGAGCATTTTGACCTTGTGTTCATGGACATACAGATGCCCGGGATAAACGGCCTTGATACAACCAGGGCCATACGAGCGCGGGAAAAAGAAGCCGCTGCACAACGTCTTCCGGTTATCGCCATGACCGCCTACGCTATGGAGGGCGACAGGCAAATGTGTCTCGACGCCGGGATGGACGATTACATAGCCAAACCTGTCGACCCCGACGAACTGGTCGAGGTCATTATCCGTAACCTCCCTTTGATTGCCTTGTACGCTCGATAGTTTTTTAAAACCGCCGAGGGGAGGTCTCAGCGGATGTGGACGCAGAGAGCGGAAAGATCGTCCCTGCTGGCCCCGGTATAACCGATCTCGAAGAGATGGTCGTAAGCATCCGAAAATGTCATCCGCAAAGTTTCCGTCCCTTCGAGCAGATCCAAAAATCCATCGCTTGTGAATAAAAAATAGTCCCCCGGTTTCACAGAAACCTCTCCCGACCCGAACTCTACACGACTGGAAAGCCCGAGGAGCGACCCCGGAGTCGGCACTTTTTTCAGTTCGCCGTCCACCCCGTGCAGGAATGCGTTGATCCCTGCCGCGCAGTAGGAAAGTTTCTTCTTGCGCAGATCAAGGCGGAAACAGATTGCAGCGGCGAACGAATCAGAAAGGAAGCGCTCCGCAGCCGTATCGTTTACCCATTGCAGCTTCTCCGTCAGGCTGGAGCCTATTCTGTCCTCGTCTTCGAACGCCTGTCGGAAGAGTACCATCAGGGCCGACGTCTGGAGCGCGGCGGGAACCCCGTGTCCCATGAGGTCGTAGATGTAGCCGTTTAAAATCCGTGCGGAAGGATCCCAGTGATAGCCGAACATATCCCCGCTGATAAGGAACATCGGTCGATAGATGCTTCGCACTTCTACATCGGACTCTCCTACAAGATCTCCGGGAAGAAAACCGCGCTGAATGTCCGAAGCAAGCGCAACGTCGTCCCGCGCCAGACTTTCCGGCGAGATGTCGGCGACAACCATCATCATGATTTCTTCGGTGTCCTGCGCCAATGTGCGGCACGTCGCCTGCACGGGAAAGAAGATACCGCTCTTCTTTCTGTGCGAGGTCGTGACCACGGAGAACGACCTGTCGGCGACTTCATCGCGGGAAGGAAAAATCTCCTCGATAGAAAGTGCGCCCGTCTCCGCAAGCGTATAGTCGTAGAGCACCCTCGCCGCCTCGTTCATGTAGACGATATGTCCTGTCGCCGTCTCCCACATCACAAGGGATTCTCCGAACATATCCAGCAGATTCATTCCGTTGAAACGGAAACCTGCAACCTCCAGAGCCAATGGGAAAGGCGTAGAATTCTGGTGAGCGTTTTTCATGCGATCACCTCATGACGGATTCGCGGAGGTACTCTCCTGCGAATCATCTTTTCCCATACGAAGCGTGACGGTACTCCCCGACTCTTCAATACTGACCTCGTCCACGACGTGGAGAATAATCTGCACTCCTCGGCCCGATTCCCTGAGAAAATCGGAAAAAACCCCGGGATCCGCCCGCAGGTCGTGTTCAAAACCGTCGCCTTCGCTCCGTACAGATATACGCAAACTCTCGTCCTCATCGACGACAACAAGCTCCACGCATGCTTCGGGAAGGTCCCTGTTTGCATGGAAAAGCGCATTGTTCACCGCCTCGTTTACCGCAACAAAAAGACGCATGCCTCTCTGCGAACCGCACATTGAGCACATAAGCGTTAAAAGGCTATTTCTATGAGGCGCAAACTCCTCTATTGTGGAGAATGCAATCGATACCAAGTTCTCCTCTCCGCTCATACAACCACTCCTCGCCTCCGGAAATAGGGGACGCAGTTCGTCTTTTTCACGGCCATAATAGCACAGAGAAAGAGCGAGGAAAAGAAAAAGCGGGAGGTCGCATTTCGCAGCCTCCCGCTCAAAAAAAACCTACTCAACGCTATTGCAGCGCTTTGGCCAGGGCTTCGGCCCGGTCTGTCCGCTCCCACGCAGGCAGCGGATCAAGGTCGATACGGCCGATGTGCCCGTAGGCAGCAAGGCGGCGGTACTGCGGTTTGCGAAGTTCGAGGTCGCGAATGATCGCCGCCGGACGGAAGTCGAACGTCTTGCGCACAATGCGTGTAATCTCCTCGTCAGAGAGTTTTCCTGTTCCGAAGGTATCCAGCATTATGGAAACAGGCTCCGCTACGCCGATGGCGTATGCCAGCTGAATCTGGCAGTGCTCGGCAAGCCCGGCTGCCACAACGTTCTTTGCTGCATATCGCGCCATGTACGCAGCGGAGCGGTCCACCTTCGTCGGGTCCTTCCCGGAGAAAGCGCCGCCGCCGTGGGCTACCCATCCCCCGTAGGTATCGACAATGATCTTTCTGCCGGTGAGCCCCGAGTCGGCCATCGGGCCGCCCTTGACGAACCGGCCGGTCGGATTGACAAGAATTCTCGTGTCGTTCTTCATCAGGTACTCCGGGATGATAGGCATCACGACGTGCTCGATGATATCCGCCCGTATCTCGGCCAGCGTCGCCTCCGGATGGTGCTGGGCGGAAACGACGATAGTATCCGCACGGACAGCCTTTCCGTCAACGTACTCCAGCGTCACCTGCGTTTTGCCGTCGGGACGAAGATAGGGGATTGTGCCGTCCTTACGAACCTTGGCGAGCTGTCTGGCAAGGCGGTGCGCCAGCGCGATCGGCATCGGCATGTACTCTTCGGTCTCCTTGCAGGCGTATCCGAACATCATTCCCTGGTCTCCGGCGCCGGTTTTTGCAATTTCTTCCTCCGTCACCAGGTGCTCACGAACTTCAAGGGCGTTGTCGACACCCTGCGCAATATCGCCGGACTGCTCGTCGATTGCTGTGAGCACGGCACAGGTTTCTCCGTCAAAGCCGTACTTCGCGCGCGTGTAACCTATTTCCATCACGATGTCACGGGCGAGCTTGGGGATGTCCACATACGTCTGCGTGGTAATCTCGCCTGCAACCATCACCATGCCGGTGGTGCAGAGCACCTCGCACGCAACGCGGCCTAGAGGATCCTCCGCGAGAATCGCGTCGAGCACTCCGTCGGAAATCTGGTCGGCTACCTTGTCGGGGTGCCCCTCGGTCACTGATTCGGATGAGAAGAGATAACGCTCTTTTGTCACTTATTTTTCCTCCTTGATACAAATTGATGAAACAAAAAGACCCTTCGCAAGAAGGGCCTTTGACTGTCGCTCAAACGCTCCCTCTTATCAGTCAACCATTCGGCTGCTGGTATTGGCACCATACCTTTTCAGGCAGGTTGCCGGGCTTCATCGGGCCAGTCCCTCCACCTCTCTCGATAAGAGTCTCAATTGTAAAAACAAAAACACCTAAAGCATTATACGTGATTTTCCCTTCATGTCAATGCGAAAGTCCTTTCTTTCAAAATGGAATCGTTTGACATTTCCCCCGCAACGGAGTATATTTTAGATGATGGTGGAGTGTATTCTGGAGGTGAAAAGCATGTCTCCTGCTTTTTCCGTTCCTTCTGTCGAGGTTATGGGATGGGCGAGAAAGAACTACCTTGAACCATCCTACCCTAGAAAAAGATACGATGAGCAGCGGACGTTCTCCGACGGACGGTTCCGTGACCGTGTGCTGCGAGGCGACAAGTCGCTTGAACGCGCGCTCGACTCTTTCCAGGAACATGCGGCACTCCACAGTAGATACCTCCAGTTCAACATAGAGGAAGAAGCCGACCTCGTACAGGTGATTGTAAAAGAAAGCAACAACGAGGAGAAAATCATCCGGAAAATCCCTCCCGACGAAATAGTACGCCTCATAGAGCGGCGGAACGAGATTCTCGGTTTTCTCTTCGATATCGTCGCCTGAAGGACTCACCTCGAATAAGACAAGAAGGCCGGAAGGAGCACCAAGTTCTTCCGGCCTTCTCTTTTTCAGGCGAAACTTATTTGCAGGGTGAGTACCCGCAGCTGAAGCAGTACTCACACCCGGAGATCATTTCCATCGGCGCGCCGCATTCAGGGCACTCGACGCCGGAGCTTACCCCCTGCGTTCCAATATCCTTTCCTATCAGCCGTTCAAGCAGCACCGCGATCGCGTCCGGTATCGAACGGGCGACGTGTTTGTCGTCGAACTCGAAGAGCCAGTACTCCTTCCCTGAGAGTCCTTTGAGCGTGGCAATGAAATCCTCCAGCTTGCCTCCGCTGCGCAGGCCAATCGAAATCGCGCGAGAAAGCGCCTCCGTCATGGCTTTCAGCTCGGAGCCGCTCTTGCCGATGGTGGCGAACACCTCGAACGGGTCGTTGCCGTCGAAGTTCAGCGTAACGTAGATGCTCCCCCACGGAGTCGTCTCCTTGATAGTCTTGCCGAAGACGACCAATCCCGGGCGCTCTTTGACTCTGCTGGAAAGCGGCTGTTTCTCTTCCGGTTTCTCGGCCTTCTCGGGCTTTTTCGTCGTCTCGATAGGCTGGAAGGAGCGAGAGCCGTCGCGGTAAATCGTAATCCCCTTCGCGCCCATTTCGTAGCAGCGCCGGTAGATCGCCTTCACCTGATCCACGGTCGCGTCGTTGGGGAGGTTTACGGTCTTGCTGATACCGCTGTCCACCACGCCCGCGAAAATACCTGTCACCTCCACATGCTCGTCGGGTGTGATGTCATAGGCGGTCACGAAGACGGGATCCGAGAGCGTGCCCGTGTCGTGCAGCTCCGCAGCCTGAAGTGGCGAAAGCAGCTTGTGATGAAACTCCCTCGTCTCCTGACCGTCGCCGTCGGCCTTGGCTATGCGGCGGCTCCAGCTCCAGGCAAAGTTCGGTTCGATACCCGCGCTGGCGTCGATGAGCATGGAAATCGAGCCAGTGGGCGCGATGGAGAGGCGTCTGCTTGTGCGGAGGCGTCCTCGTGCGAATGCCTGAAGGACCTTCGCGGCAAGCGCAAGGCGCTCTTCTTCACTGCCGAGCCCCTCGGCGTTGAAAAATGAGTCGAACGCATTCGCCAGGGTGTAGGGAATCGTCGTCGACGAACGCATCTTCTCGACAAGCGACTGCATGGCCTCGCGTTCAAGGGAGGCAAACCACGATTCGGGGAAGAGCTCCTCTCCCTGTTCACGCGCGAATCTGCGGAAGAGCTCCTCGACAAGGTGCGCGTCGGGGAACGGCTCCTTCCCCATCTCCTCCGCCATACCAACGCTTGCGCACAGCGCCGCGCTCCCCATGGAATCCGCGAGGGTTCTGCAAAAAACCTTGAAACGCTCCGAGCCGTACCGCATGCCCAGCAGGATAGCCGCATCGGCAAGTCCCATGATACCCAGCCCCACGGGGCGTATGCGGCGCGTGCGCTCCCCGATCTTCTCCAGCGGGTAGGAGCAGGCATCGATGATGAGGTCAAGATAGTACATCGACCGGAAGACCTGATCCGTAAAGGAGGCAAAGTCGAAACGAACGCTCCCGTCCTCCCTGCGCTCCACGAACGCTTCTACATTCACCGAGCCAAGATTACAGCTGGTATAATTCGGTAGCGGCTGTTCACCGCAAGGATTTGTGGACTCGATACGCCACGTTTCGTCGAGCTTCAACAGGTTGTCCGCATTTGCACGGTCGATGAAGAAGATGCCGGGGTCGCCGCGCTTCCAGGCGCTTTCGCAGAGTTTATTCCACAGCTCGACGCCGTTGAGCGAGCGAACGCTCTTGCCGCTGCTCCGCGAGATGAGATGAAAGTCGGTTCCAGTCTGCGCGGAAGCCATAAGCTTGTCCGAGACGCAGACGGAGATGTTGAAGTACGGAAGCTTCCCCTCGTCGACCTTCGCGTCGATGAAATCGAAGATGTCGGGGTGGTCGTCGAAGAGCATCCCCATCAGCGCGGCGCGCCTGCGGCCGCCCTGTACCACCACCGCACCCATGGTGTTCCACGTCTCCATGAACGACACCGGCCCGCTCGCCTGGCCCCCGATACCTCCGTTGATGACGGAACCGTGCTCCCGAAGATGGCCGAAGTTTCCTCCGACGCCGCCGCCGTACTTGCTGATTACGGCCGCGTCCTTGACGGAGTCGAAAATGCCGTCGATACTGTCGGGAACCTCTATGACAAAGCAGGCGAAGAGCTGCTGCCCCTTCGTCTTCGAACGATGAAGCAGAGAGTAGTCTTCAAACGTCAGCTCTTCAGGATCGCAGTAGAGCTTTTCCGCCATCCGAGGGTCCACAGTCAAGCCGGCCCCTGCGCCGAAAAGACACGGAGAGTTGAACAGGAAGCGCCGGTTCAGGATATCATCGAAAATATTCCGCTCCAACCTGCGAAGCCACCGCAGATCCTCCTCCCCTCCTGCGAGATAGGACGTCTCCGCGCATGCGACGGTACGCGCAACACGCCGGGCAAACTCCTCGAAAGAATTTTCCTTCCGGATTCCCCGAAGGACAGGATCGTACCGGCGCGCAAAGTAGCGCTGATCGAGAAGCCACAGGGCATTCTCGGAGAGACGTTCACCGCCTCCCGGCTTAGGCGAAGAAAAGGACGAACGAAAGCGTTCCTTGTAGGAAACTGACACGTAAACCCCTCCTAAAAACACTATATACACAATGACATAACTTTCACACACAAGATGTTGAGTGAAAATGCGATTGGACTATCAGACTACCACTTCTTCCGCTTTCCTACAAGAGGGAGCGCGTGACTTCAGAATTGGAAGAACATGGTTCTTAAGCCCTCTCTTTTCGCGTGCAGTTTTGCATGCATTTTGTTATGAAAATCTTAGAATGGTTATGGTTTTGTTTCAAATGAAGGCAGCGTAGAGACTATTTCAGTTGGTACAATCCATAAACCTTTATATTTTTCGCATAGGCTTTTAATTGTTCGCCTTTTTTTGCAAGATAAGCCACTTTTTCAAGATAATTGATCTTCTCCTCGCCAAAAAATGATATGATAGTGGCAACTTCTTGAAAGCGAGGTTCGCATTATGACGCGCTACGACTTCGATACAGTGATCGACAGAAGAAATACTGATTGCGCCAAGTGGGACGGTATGAAACCGCTCTTCGGAACAAACGATCTGCTTCCGATGTGGGTAGCGGATATGGATTTTAAAGCGCCTCCCGAGGTAATCGAAGCCCTCAGGGAGCGTGTAGATCACGGTATTTTCGGCTATACCCGCCGTTTTGAACCGTATCGCGAGGCGATCGCAGGATGGTTCCTGCGAAGGCACGGCTGGGAAATACGCACCGAGTGGATTCGTCACGCCCCCGGAGTCGTTCCGGCGCTCGCAGCCGCTATCATGGCCTTTACGCAACCCGGGGAGGGAATACTGGTACAACCTCCCGTCTACTACCCCTTCTTCTCCACCATCAAGGGAAGAGGCCGCACCGTGGTCGAGAACCCCTTGAAGCTGATCAACGGCCGCTTCGAGATGGACTTCGACGACCTTGAGAAGAAGCTTGACAACTCCGCGATCAAGCTCGTTTTCCTCTGCTCTCCTCACAACCCGGCAGGACGCGTCTGGAGCAGAGAGGAGTTGGAAAAGTTCGGCGCGATCTGCGCCGCAAGGGGTGTTGTAGTCGTCTCCGACGAGATTCACTGCGACATCCTCTATAAAGGAGCGAAGCATACTCCGCTCGCTTCCATCTCCGACGCTATGAGGGAGAGTACCATCACCACTGTTGCGCCAAGCAAGACCTTCAACATCGCGGGACTCGCCACCGCTGCGGTCATCATCCCATCGAAACGACTGCGGGATAACTACCAGTCGGTCATCGATTTCGTCAACATAGACGGCGGCAACGTCTTCGGCGCTACAGCACTGGAAGCGGCCTATGCCCAGGGAGATGCATGGCTTGACGCACTTCTCGGATATCTTGAAGGCAACCTGGATTTCATCGAAAATTTCCTCGCCGAACGACTTCCTTCGATTTCCCTGCTCCGTCCCGAGGGCACCTACGTTCCGCTGCTCGACTGCCGCTCGCTGAATCTCTCCGGCCCTGAGCTGGAAAGGCTGCTCGTGGAAAACGGCAAGGTGGCCCTCGACGGCGGACACTGGTTCGGAACGGGCGGCGAAGGGTTTGTCAGAATAAACATCGCCACGCCGAGAGCACTGCTAAAAGAAGGCATGGAACGGATTGAAAAAGCGCTGAAAAACTCTCGGAAGAGAGAGTAGAGCGCGTTCACCGTATGCTTGAGTAATCTCATGGGACGCTACGGCCGGCGAGAGAACGCTGATTTGCCGGCCGCAGCACATCTTTCGGAGTATCTTGAAGATCTTTTTTGATTCCTGTCTCGAACTACGAGCTTGTTCTTTTTGCTGTCATCTTTTTTAAAAAGGGTGTCGCCGCAAAGAGAAACGCGGCAACGAGCATAACCATACAGATCGGACGGCTAAAGAAGATGCCGTATGATCCTTTTTGACAGGACAAGGCTTTGATACAGGCCTCTCTCTCCATCGTTGTTCCGAGAACGACCGCCTGTATCAGAGGAGAATAAGGCAATTTCACTTTATTGAAGAGAAACCCCAGAATTCCGAAGAAGAGCATGACCCCAATATTGAAGATACTGTTTCCGACGGAGAACGCCCCCGTAATGCAGAGCGGAGCAATCACAGCCGCCGGAAGCGTCTTCTTCCAGTTTTTGCAACCAAGAGCATGCATAACGGCAAGCATCAATCAGATCGTGGAAAGTATGTATCCGCCCTTGAGGTGTTTTTTGCCTATCTCACCCATCCGCTGCCTTCATCCGTTCCCCGAAACAAATACGCGTAGTCCTCGCGGGCCGACTTTCGTTTTTTTCAGTTCTTCGAAAGCGTCCTTTTGGAAAGATCTGCACAGATTACCGTTTGCGCAACGCTGTACGCAGCATCTCTTCCCCTGGGAAAGGCACGCTCTATCTCGGACCGACCATTTTTTCCGGAACAACGGCGCTGTCGAATTCAGCCTCCGTCAGATAGTGCAGAGCAACGGCCGCCTCCTTGAGCGTGCTTCCTTCCTTGTGCGCCTTTTTCGCGATTTCGGCGGCCTTGTCGTACCCTATCCGCGGCGTCAGAGCCGTTACAAGCATCAATGATTCGTTCAAATATTTCCCTATGCGTTGTGCGTCGGCTTCCAAACCCCTGACGGCATTCCGCTCGAAAGAGTCCATAACGTCGGAAAGCAGACGACATGACTGCAAAAAGTTATAGATGAGGACGGGCATAAAAACATTCAGTTCAAAGTTCCCTTGACTGGCGGCAAATCCGACGGCCGCGTCGTTGCCCATCACCTGGACGGCCACCATCGTAACAGCCTCGCACTGCGTCGGGTTCACTTTTCCCGGCATTATAGAACTCCCAGGTTCATTCTCAGGAATGACGAGCTCTCCGAGACCGCACCGGGGACCGGAAGCGAGCCAGCGAATGTCGTTGGCGATTTTCATGAGATCCGCCGCGAGCGCCTTCAGCGCGCCGTGGACAAATACAAGTTCATCTTTGCTTGTCAACGAATGAAACTTGTTCGGAGCCGTTCTGAACTCTTTTCCCGAAAGAATGGAAAGCTCCTCTGCAACAGAAGCGGCAAAATCGGGGTGAGCGTTCAGTCCGGTTCCGACAGCCGTTCCGCCGAGCGCCAACTCTCTCAAGAATTCGAGTCCGGAGCGAATCATCTCTTCATCTCTTTCGAGCATACGACCCCATCCGCTTATCTCCTGACCAAGCGTAAGGGGAGTAGCGTCCTGCAGGTGCGTCCTTCCTATCTTCACGACGCCGGCGAATTGACTCGCCTTTCCTCCAAGCGTCGACCGAAGAGTTGCAAGATGCGGAAGAAGCGAATCCTCCAATGCCAATATCGCTGCGACATGCATCGCCGTTGGGAATGTGTCATTGGAGCTTTGAGACCGATTCACATGATCGTTGGGGTGAATAATCGTCTCCCCGCCGCAAAGTTCCGTGGCGCGCCGTGCGATCACTTCGTTGACGTTCATATTCGTCTGCGTTCCGCTGCCGGTCTGCCAGACGACAAGGGGGAACTGATCGTCATGCTTCCTCTCCAGAATTTCGTCGGCCGCTCCGCAAATTGCCCGCATACGAACTTCGTCAAGCAGACCGAGGCGGGCGTTCGTTCTCGCGGCGGCTTTTTTCAACAGAGCAAATGCGGAGATGATCTCCTCAGGCATTTTTTCCACGCCTATTCTAAAGTTCTGCAGACTTCTCTGGGTTTGAGCGCCCCACAGCTTCTCCGAAGGTACCTGCACTTCTCCCAGAGAATCCTTCTCCATTCGAAAACCCTTATCCATAAACATCCCCTCCTTGCAAAGCTTCACGCTCTTCTTTCGTTTCGTGACCATTGTACCGTTTCAAAAAAAGCACACAAAGACATCATTGTTTTCTCTCAGTCCTCCGCCATTTTCAAAGTATCCCGCCCCATCTCTTTTGCGGTGTAGAGAGCATCGTCAGACTTCTTTAAAAGGACTTCGACCGTTTCGCCATTTTCCGGGTAAAGCGCAACGCCGATACTCACCCTGATGAGTATCTCCTTTCCCCCCACAATGAATGGTCTTCGGAAGAGTTTCAGGAGTTTGAAAGCCACCCTTGAGGCGTCGCTTCGTCCACGAACATCCTCTATCAAAGCAACGAATTCGTCTCCTCCAAGGCGAGCAACTGTATCGGTTATGCGCAGAGATTCTCGCAAACGAACGGCTGCCTGCCGTAAAACCTCATCCCCGACAGCGTGTCCGTGGGTATCGTTAATGTGCTTGAAGTGATCAATGTCGAAGGACATTATGGCCAACTTGCGCTTATAGCGCACCACGCGCGCAAAAGCGTCGGCTGCCCGTTCATCGAAGAGCCTGCGATTGGGCAGTCCCGTCAGCGGATCATGCGTGGCCATCTCGTGCAGCTGCCGCCGCAGTTGGCTCTGCTCGGTGATATCCGAGAAGGTGGACAGAATACACTGCTCGCCGTCGATCACAATGATGTCCGCCGAGTAAAGAACACTCATGTTCTCTCCCGATTTTCTCCGGAAGGCACTCTCAATTCCCCGTACGCCCTGATCTCTCGACAAGACAGAAAAAATCTCGGTATATTCCCGATCATCTCCCCATAGTCTGGTTTCAAAGACCGTTTTGCCGACAATCTCTTCGAACGCGAATCCGGTCATCTCAAGAAAACCGCCGTTCACATCGAAGATCCTCCCGTCTGTTTTTCTTGAGAGCATGATCGCGCTTGGGGATGAACGGAAAATCTTCGCGAACTTTTCCTCTTGAACACTGACCTCTTCGAGCAGACGGCGCGGTATCATCAGGATGATCGCGACGAGCCAACAGACGCTCAACCCGACATAACTGATCAGCGCAATCGAAGTAAGCGCCCCGGATTCGAAGAATTCATTCGTTTCCATGGGAGAAAAGACGAGGAGAATCGTACGGGCAAGGCTCAAAAAAGCATAGGCTGCCATGACGAACGCGCTCATTCTGGTAACGTCGCGCAGATTTGAAGGCGTTCTCATCAACAAAAGGTATGAGATCTGGATGAAAAGAGCCGAGGCCATTACCGACGTCAGCACAGTACGCAGCGTCATGTCCGGCCGGACGTCGAAAAAGTACCAGAAACACAGCGAATACGCCGTTATCAAAGCATAGTTATGAAAATGACGTCCCGTTTTTCCGACGAAACGTTCCATTCCAGTCAAAAGGGAAAATAGGGAGAGGATGAGAAGAAAATTGGCCACGGGTACTGAAAAAACATCCGGGATGGCGCCTCGAAGAAGCAAAAGCAACAAACCAATGGTGTACAATCCCATGTGAAACGCCCAGAAAGCGAGTCCTTCGAAGCGTTTACGATACCTGAAGTACATGGAAACGACCGCGAGAGCGCTTACAATGCTCACGAGGAGCCATAACGACACTACAGTCTTGATGTCAAACGCCATAGAAGTCTCCGTTTCGCCCCGAGTCTTGAATCAACCTCGTCGTCCTCCGAGCGCCAGCAGCGCCACCCCGGCGAACGTAAGGAGGACGCCGATTCCACCGAGGAAGTTCATTCTCTCGCCAAGCAGAAAGACGCCGAGAAGAGAAGCGGTCAGCGGCTCGGCCATTGAGAGCGTCACGCTGGTCGAGGCTGGAACGGAGGAGAGCCCCTTTAAAAAGAGGAAATACGCGAGACCTGTGGCAATAACTCCCAGGTGCAGCGCGACGAGCAATCCTCGCGGTTCGGCGAGCCACATCGGGGGGGTCATGAGCAGCACGGGAAGCAGCACAAAACCCGCTCCCGAGAAGACCACTCCGTTGACGGCGTCCGGCGTGTGTTCCTTCAACAAATACTTGCTACCGAGGACAAAAATAGCGTATGAGAAACCCGCCCCGAGGGAGAAGAGCACGCCGACAAGATTCACAACGCTTTCGGCGTCTCCGGACAAGGTCAGCAGGGAGCATCCGGCGATTGCAAGAAGACTTGAAAGGTACCAGACTCTCTCCGGTCGCTCGCCGAGAGCGAAGAATCCGACGACTCCCGAGACAACCGGCGCGCTGGCGAGCGTGACCAGCGTTCCCACCGCAACCCCGGTCTTCGCAGTCCCGGTGAAGAAGAAGGGCTGATACGCCGCCGTCGCAAGCACAGCGATCAAGGTAGGGAGCAACGGCCACTTTCCGCCCCCTGAAAAGGAACGCCGTACAAGGGCAACGGCGAGCAACACGGCCCCTCCGATGGCCACGCGAAGCGCGCCGACTTCGAGGGACGTCGCTCCCACCGGCGCAAGCGCCTGCGACGTACCGGTCGTTCCCCAGAGCATGGCGCCGAGCAGAACGAAAAGCGCCCCTCCGGAGTGTGTTGTCTGCTTGTGCATCGGCCTCAATCCTTTCAGCATACATCCCCGAAACAAAAAATCCAGAGCATGTATGGAGGGAAAAGATGTGTGAATACCTGCCTCTGTATTCTTCGAATGTACAGTATAACAGAACAGAGAAAAAACGCCCCCCTTCCCCCGACGACTATGTATGCGACAGTCGCCGCAGGGAAACACAGAAAACGCACCTGTCTCCGTTTTTGTAGGGAGACAGGTGCGTCGTCGCAGACTCCGCGCTCTTACTTCAATATTCCGATGAGGTGCCCCGCCTGTATCCTTCTGTCCACATAGGACATCTGCACCTGGCATGTATTGTCAAGCCCTGCGTCTATAAACACCCAAAGCACCCGACGTTCGGGGAGCAACCAGGCGGCTTCGGAGGACGTCCCTTGATCCGTCAGAATCGCGGGCTTGCCATGTTCTTTCGAATACTCCCCCACCACCGCATCGAATGTCGCCTTTTTCCATTCAAGAGGTTTCGACAGGGGTTTTGTCTTTATCATCCCGTGCACCTTCAGGATAGCCCCCTTGTACCCTTCGATATGATAGAACTCGGATGCCGCCTGAGAACGAACGGATGAGGGGAAGGGGCGCGTCTTCGGCGTAAAGGGGAAGCGTTGCACAGCGTACTTGTCGGTTGTGCTCTCCTTTTCCACCGCGAGACCTTCGCTCTCCGCCCTGGAGATTTCTTCGTCTAGAGCGACTCCGATGCGGACGCCCCAGACTGTGGACGGAGGAGAGACAACGTCGCCGGCCTGGGCCGGTTTCTTTTCTTGGGGCTTCTTCTCCGAAGGTTTCTTCACAGGCTTCGGCTTGGAAGCAGCCGGCGTCGCCGCGGTCTCTTCTTTTTCCAATGTCGCCTCAGGAGCGGGAGACGGTGTGATCGTCGTGTCGCTGGGCGGGGTTTCGTCCGTTCTCCTCGCTTCCTCCTTTTCTCCGGAAGAAGCGACGTCTCCACCTGTTTTTACGTCGTCGAGCACGATAATCTCAAGAACATCTTCTTGCTTTGCTGCAGGCGGCTCCTCCTGTACAAGGACATCGGACACAATTTCATCCAGCTCTTCCTCCAGAGCTTCCTCTTCGAAAAGTTTTGCATGCCGTTCCGTTGTATCCAGCACAAGAACCGGCTCGACCGGCTCTTCGGAAGGCTTCTTTTCTGCCGCAAGGGCTTCGCGTTCTTCAAGAATCGCTCCGGTGTCGCTTAGCACCGCCTCCGCGAATTTCTCGTCCTTTTCCCTGATCAGAGCAAGTGCCCGCTCGTGTTCCTCCCGTTCTCCGAGAAATGCCGAGGCCCAGGCAATTCCCTTCTGCGAACGAAGAAACAGTTCTTCGTCGTCCGGCGCGCTCTCAATCGCCTTCTGAAAGGAGGTCACAGCCTTTTGTTCGTCGCCGGCGCCCAGGTACGTTTCGCCGAGGCCCACGTGAATCCAGCTCGTCAGCGCTCCTGACGGAGCGTCAAGAGCTTGGAAGAAACGCTCTTCCGCACTCTTCCAGTCACCGAGGTAACGCAGGCACCACGCTGAATAATCAAGCGCCTCGCCATCGCTCGGAATCTCTCCAAGCAACCGGTCGAAGAGCGCGAGCGCTCCCCGGTAATCCTGCACGCTATACAGATTCTTCGCCCGTTCGCGTAGAAGTTCCGAAGAGCGCGCCGCTCCGACTGCGCCGAACAGAAGCGCCAGAACAAGAAGCGCGCACGCTATTCTGTTTTTTCTCACGATACTGTGCCCCCTTGCAGAAAAATACCGCTCTCCAAAAAAGCGGTTTTGAAAACTTCACCATGGGATACCCACATATTTAAATACCGCCCAGTGCGACGCTTCGCTGTACGTTTTTTTCAGTTCCCTTTTCGCTGAAGCAAGCGCGTCAACCGGCATCTCTCCCGCGACAATACGCTCGTACAGCATGTTCATAAAACCGGGAGCGCTCTCGTCAGGTACCCGCCATCTGGAGATGAGCATTCCCTTCGCGCCGCCGGCAAGAAAGACTGTGTTCAGGCCAACCATCCCGTCGCCGATGAAGAGATCGCCCAGACCGGTATCGCAGGCGGAGAGGACGACGAGATCGGAACGCCATCGCAGCGAGGCGAGTTCGCCCATCTGCGCAAACGAATCGTTTTGGCTGTCCGCGACCGGGGAGAGAGCAAGTCCGGGTTGAAGATCCGGGATGCTGTTCCGGTCGTAGCCGTGGCACACTATATGCACATACTGCGCATCCCACACTTTCGTCTCCGGATCGTAGAGCATCTTCTCCGAGGCGTCCGCACCCATCAGGGAACGCACTTCTCCGAGGCCCTTCCATTGCTCGACAAGGTACTCGCCTTCCCGACGTGCGTTCCGGAGCGGAGCCATGTATTTGCAGAACGTATCCCGTATCTGCTGCACCAAGGGGTTTTCGACGCCGCCGAGAAGGATTTTTCTGGCTTCCTCCGCTCCGTGTTGTTTGCGCAGCGTCGGATAGTACTCCGGGTCGGCCATTACGACAAGCCGCTTCTTCCCCGGAGGCGTTTCCGTTCGTTTTGCCTTCTCGAGAAGAAACGCGCTGGGAAGTTCGGCAAAGGTCCATCCTTCGTCCAGCAGGAATCTCCATGTATCGCCCCTCGCAACCGACATGGTTTCGAAGGGGAAGGTGTACAGAAGATCATGGGGAATGACGAGGAGCTTTTTCTTCTCGCCGACGAGCTGCGCTATGGGTTCGAAAAGCTGCTTCGCGAGCCTGGGGGATGAAACGCCCGCGGCCATGACGGCCTCGTTGGGCCGTACAGACTGGAATTCAACCGCGTCGGGAAGCGTACGCATCCACAACGTGTAGGCAAAAAAGCTGTCGTAGTCAAGGGGGAGCTGCACAAGGCGAGGTTGCTTCCCTTTTTCCAGCACAAAAGCGAAGGAGAGTTCACGGGACAGATAGTAATTTGCCGCCGCCCAGTCGGGATGCAGCGCCTCGGAAGCCTCTTCAAGCGAAGGAATGCGCCGTACGGAGTCGACGGTGTAGCGGGCCGATATCTCCGCGAGAGCCCCGCGTACCTCCTGAAGTTCTTCGCGAGATTCATCCGCCTCCTTTGCAAGCCCCCGAAAATCAAGAAAGGAGATCTTCGCCAGAAGCTGCGCCGCAGACATGCTCAGCGCCCGATAGCGTTCTTTCTCGCTTTCAGGAAGACGGTCAAGAAACGCTGCGCCGGTAGTCGCAAGCATTTCTCTCCATTGGCGGCTCTTCATTCCCTCCAGATACCGCCACAGCATCGCCGCGTGTTCATCGGAAGGGAACGTGGCGTAAAGACGATACGCCGTTTCTACGGCCGTGCGGTACACATCCAGCTTATCGGCAGTCGCTTGTGAATTCGTTCCGTCGGAGGGCGAGACGGACTCCATGACCTCGATCGCCTGGTCCAGGAAACGGACCGCCTTCGGCAGAGCGCCCAAGACAAGAGAAGCCTTCGCGGAGACAAGGAGCGTTCTCCAGACAACTTCGGGATTCGGCATCCCTCCCGTACTCCGCGCAGTGAAGCCAAAGCTCGCTCTGACGTCTTCCGCGGTATGCAGTGCCTGCTCCGTCTCTCCGAGCGCAAGAAGATAGCGCGCGATAAGCTCTTTCATGGCTTGCCTGTCGTCGAACCCGACAGCCCCTTCGGGCGCATCCGCCACCGCCCTGCACTGAACGAGCTGCGTCGCAAGCTCCGCTCGCACCAATTCCTTCGCAAGAGAGAGCATTTTTGAGATTTTTCTTTCCCGTTCCCGGGATGAGTCCGTATCTACAAGAGCAAACTGCTTCTCGAAGACTTCGGCCCCCTTCGCCAGAGAGCTCGCGAAATGATCGACACCCTGACGCAGCGACATCGGTTGAACTTTTCCCAAGACGCCGAGGTTTCGCAGCAAGAGCGCGCGAAGGGCAAGTCCTTTCCAGGCGTTGTGAATATCCGAAAGCCCGCAGGCCTCGCGAAGAGAGTAGACGAGGAAGGGCGGGGTCGATAGGACGAGGGATTCCGCGAGCTGCATCCGTTCTTCTCTTGACTCGTTTTCGATCCCCTTGATATAGCGGGCCAGTTTATCGTTTCCCCGGATTTCATCGAGCGGAGAACTTCCGAGACGTTCAAGCACATCGAAAAGAACTCCGGCGAACTCCTTGCGGGCGGCCATTTCTCCTCCGGAGAGATGCTGCTCCATCTTTCGCGAGTGCGCAACCATCCGCGAAGAGGACGCGCGTAGCAGCCGCGTCGTAAGAGATTCCGGCATGGATTCGCCGTTCAGCAGCGCGCGGACAATCTCGCGCTGCTCCGCATTCTTCAAGGAGAGACTGTTCAACGCCTCCGCCAGCGTTGTAAGAAGATGCTGCAACTCCTCCGGGGGGCTCGCCTTCGCGGGAGCCTTCGTATTTTTTGGAAGAGAGAGCGGAACCTGAAGGATGCCGTCGATTTGAATATCGGGCGGTTCCCCTTTTCTCCCAAGGAGCCCTTTGCCGGCGCCATGCTCGAGAGCGTCCCAGCACGCTGCATAGGCCTGCGACAATGCGCCCGGGTCCGTTGCGTTCTTCCGTTCTTTTTCCATGGCAAGCAAGGCCTCTGCGACTTGGAGCACCGTCTCCCCACGTCCCGAGACCAGTCGCAAGACGCCTTCGGCGACGAGGTGCCGCGCCAGGTTTTTCATCCTATTCCATGCGAGTATCTCCGCCGACGCCTCCACTGCAAGAGCGCCTTGTACACCCGGCCCGGACGCGGCAAACCACTCCCTGGAAAGCGCGCCAAGGCGTCTCCAAGCCATAGGCAACGCATCGCCTCCCCGCGTCGGGAGGATGCTCTTCTGCTGGAGCAGTGCGCCTCTCCACGGGACTCCCTGCATCTTCCGGTAGTCCATCTTGCCCGATATGCCCATGTGGTTGGCGCGGGCGATACGCTCGATTCCCAAAACGGCGACGAGTACGGACTCCATGTCCCCCTGTTCGAGCGCGCTGTTGAAAGCCATCCTGTACACATTCTCGCTCGCCTTCCACATACCTTGGAAGTACATCAGATTCGCCTTGGCCAGGAGCGCCTGAACGTAGCGGTTACCCAGTCCAGTTTCTCGTGCAATCCGGGTTGCCTTTTCAAAAACGAGCATGGCTTCGGAGTACCGCCCGTCGACCCGTAGCAGCCTCCCGCCCGAAATAAGGGACGCACATTCCAAATCGTGAAGCCCCCTGTTTTCGGCCATGCTGCGAAGCGTCTCCAGCGCGTCGGCGGAAAACTTGGGATTTCCCAGCTCCCCCTCCGCAACCAGCTTGTTTCCTTCGACGCCCAGGCGGATTTCCTCGCTGATCATAGGGTTGTTCTCGTCGAACTCCAATGCGGCCCGGAGGTTTTCCTGCGCCTTGTGGAAGATACCCATCTGCAGGAAAGTGTGTCCTCGCTCGGCAAGAATAAGGAATCGCAAGAATCCTGCCGCCGCGCGGGTCTTTTCGTCCTTCTCCAAGGGAAGAAGCTCCCTCTCGGCCTCATCGAGCCGTTCGAGCGTTCCGGGCATATCCCCCGCCTTTCTAAGGGAGGCGATCAACTGCAACGCAACTCGCGAACGAGCGGTCGGAACAGAGTGCAGGCGATCCAAGGCATCGCTGAAATACCGGCGGCTCTCTCCGACGCGCGCCCTCTGATACGCGACCTTCCCGAGCCCCTCCAGAGAGAGCCCTTGAAGCATGTCCGACTTGCTTTTTTCCGCCTTTGTCAGCGCCTCCGCGTACCGCGTTTCCGCGTCGGAAAGATGCGCCGCGGCCAGCGCCGCTTGGGCTCCCTGCAGAAGAGCGTTCGCCGCTTTGTTTTCTTCCTTGGCCTTGGCGTAGAGCGCGGCCGAACGGTCAAAAGCGGCAAGGACAGCATCTGTTCGCTCTGCCGGCGTCTTCCCTGTTCCATACGGGATGCTCCTGCGGCACAATCCTTCGTTATATGCGGCGTCTCCCGCCTTCAAATGTTTCTTCTCTTTTTCGAGAAGCGCCGAGGCTTTCCCGAAGTGCGCGGCCGCAAGCGCAAACTCTTTCGCGGCGTACTCCTTCAGGCCTTTCCGCATCTCCTCCTCTCCCTTGGAAACGGCAAAAGCGTCCTTCGGGAGAAGGAACGTGAACGCACAGAACAGGAAGAATACCGCAAATCCGGCCTTTTTGTTCCTCATGCTCCCGCCTCCTTTCATTACGCCCCTCGAAACAGTTTAAAACGGAGGTTTGAACTTCACCCCGGGAACCGACGGTACGGAAGGAACCGAGGGAATCGATCCGGGAGAGCCGCCGCTTCCTATCTTTACCATACTCATAAAGTCGGGTATTGAGAGTGTAGGAACGGATAGCCGTTCGCCGACAAGAGCGCCTACTGTCTGGGCGAAGGGACCGTAATTTCCCAGAAACCCCTGCATCTGTTTCGCAACGCCCTGAAACGCCCCTCCGAGTCCCTGGAGCGCGTTCACGTTCAGTCCCGTCGTCCCGGACATACCGCCGAGCGCATTCATCACCGACTGCATGTCGTTCATGATCTGCTGGAGATTCGAAAAAATGTTCTTCGCGCCGCCGACGACATTGCTCTTCAGCAGGCTCTTGTCCTCGGGAGCGAGTTCCTCCGACTTCACCGTCTTCGCCTGATCGTGCGCGTTCACAACTGCAATCTCGGAATTTTTTTGAATCCCCTGGTTGCGCGCCTTCATCTCTTTTTCCGTCAAAGGCTGTTCCTTCAGATGATCCACGGCGCTCTTCCAAGAGGCGTATGAGGCTTCGGCGACCTTGATCGCCTGGGCGTCCTTCGTCGTGGACTTGATCAAGGCAACTTCCTGGTCCGTAAGCGTACGCAGTTTCTTCAACGATTCCTTTGCCTGCGGGATCTCCTTTTTCAGTGACGCTGCAAGGCGTGAAGCTTGGGGACTGTTTTCACGCTGCGCCGCGTACAGCTTTTTTTGCGTATCCAGCGCCCCGTTGATGACCCTGTACTGCGGCAATTTTTTCTTGTGAATCTCGTCCATGGAGGCGGAGGCCTTCTTCCCCGACGCACCGCTCTTTTGCATCTTCGTCTTCTGTACGACCATCGTGGTCTCGTCGGCGCCCTGAACTCCTTGCAACTCCTGACTTTCCGCCGCCACCGACGTTTCATTCAGCGCCAACGCGTCAAGCGCCATCTGGGCGATCACGATTCCTGCGCCCAACAGCAAGAGCGCCGTCACAGTCCAAAGAAAAAACTTTCGCGACACGATATGCCCCCTCCTCAAAGAAAATTTGTCCGAGCCGGCCCTTCCGAAAAAAAACGCTCTTTTCCTCCCGCGATGGAATCCGGAGGCGGATACAAAAACAGGAAGCGGGAGAAGACGCCTTCGCCCGCTTCCTGTACCATGGACTCCCCTACTCTTCGACCGTGATGCTGAAGGAAACCTTCATCTCCGCTCCGGATTCGTCCCGGAGCACCGCGGTCAGCACATCGACACCCGGTTCCGTAGCGGCGATCAACTTCCATTTATCCTGTTTACCGGGAAGAACCGTGATGGCCCCCGGGAGCACGCTTTTTTCCACGCCTTCCGGAAGGAGAATATTCTCCCTGCCGCTTGCGCCGGTGTTCACCAGAGAGACAATCGTCGCGGGCCGGTTGCTCTGCAACTTCACAAAAATGGACTCGCCGGTCAGAAAAGCGTCGCGTTCCGCCCATATCTTCGCGATCCAGTCATTCTCGATCCCCACGCCGAAACCGCCTTTTTCCGGAGCATCCCCCTTCGTGAAGACGGCGAGCGAAGCGACGGTCCATTCAAGCGGCGTTTCCGGTGTAGCCGCCGCTGCCTCGGGTTCTTCCTCGAAAAGAATGATGTCTCTGGTCGCCGCTTTGGGATCTTCCAATACGGAGAACGGACCGAACAGTTTCTGGTTCTCGGGATCGAGTATTTTCGTCTCCACGTTGGTCGCAATCGCCTTGACGATATCCACACCGGCGGGACCACCGAGCTTCATGGCGAATTGCTGGCCCGCCGCGGGGACGGCGACGCTCTCCCCCGCCTTCACGAAGTTGTTGGATACCCACTTGTTGGGGAATAACACATAAATCTTCCCGGAAGGCGTAAAGTCCAATAGCGTCACATAGCAGTCCTTGTCGGAGGTGAAGGTGAACTCTATCTTGTCCCCGATCTCGTAGACATCACCTTCAGCTGTTTCCCCCGAAGAGAGCAAAAGGGAAAAATCGGTTTTGTGCATCTCTTCCACGCCAAGGCGGGCGGCTTTTTCTTCTCCGTCCATTCCGTTCCACACCGGTGATGCAACAGGCGTTTGCTCCTCTTTTTCCTCGAACTCCTCGATAAGCATAATATCGCGTGTCGCCGTCGTTGTCCGGGGCAGAACGTCCGCGAAAACCGGCGCCGCGAGTATACAGAAAAACAGAAATACTACAGAAAACACCATACTCCTTCTTTTCACCTGAAACACCTCCTGAAATGGTCCTCCGGAACAGCAGAATTCATGGAAACAACAAAATAACAGAAAAATGATACTCTGGTGAATTATACCACACGAAGAAGGATGCCGGATGGCACACTCTCTGCCTGCAAATATTCTGATTCTCGAGTATCCACGGACTCTATCGGAGGATCATACACACTCGATGAAAAGCCTCAGCGAGCAGGGCACTCACTCCGGACACAATCCTCTTCGCCCGTGCGGAAAAAACGTCAGCGGGGCGCCCGAAAGATCCACGCGTTCCGGCACATGGGGACTTCGCCTTCCCCATCAAGCCGCAAGCCAGGCTCGACGTCCTCGGCAAAGCGAAGGTCGTCGAAACCTCCCGTCTTGTTGAAAACCTCGGTTCTGACGAAAAAATTCGTTGTGCGGGAGTTCGCCCTATCGTCGCGAACCGCAGTCCCACGCCCGCGGTCGTCGTTCCATCCGAGATCCGAACGGATCGTGCCTTCGAGTCCGGCGTTGGCCTCGTCGTCGAACCACGGGCGCGCAGCCGCCAGCCAGTTCGGCGAGGGTTCACAGTCGTCGTCGAGAAAGACAAGCACCTTTCCTCGTGAGAGAAAGGCGCCGATGTTGCGGGCACGCGCAGCTCCCTTAACGTCGATTCTGTGATAGAGGAGATCGAGAGGGCGATACACTCCTGATTCGTTCCATGGAGTACGGCTCTGATCGATGAAAAGCACCTCGAAATCGGTGAAGGTCTGAACAGAAAGCAGGCGAGCCATGCGCGAAAGCGACTTTGGACGTTCATACCCCGGAACGATCACGGAAAAAAATGGGCGTCTCCGCCTGCGATGCGAAGCGTGCCATGCAATCAGCATTCCCAGGTCACGGGAGATCTGCTCCCAGGAGTGTCGCTCTTCGGCGACGCAGCGGCCGGCCGCTCCGCTCCTCGCAAGCTCGGTGGGTTCTTCAAGCAGGGCGCGAAGGTCGTCGACGAAGCACTCGCGCGAAGAGAATGCAACGACTTCCGTGCCGCCGAGATCAATTCCGCGCGCGGCGGGAGGCGTTGCAAGTACGGGAAGGCCGGCCGCCATATACTCGAACATTTTTGCGGCGCCCCCGCAGTCCGAGAAGACCGGGTTGAGCGCGACATCCGCCATCGACAGAAGTTCTATTTTTCGTTCTTCGTCCACGACGCCAAGAAGACGGGCGTTTTGTGGCGTCGGGCAGGCAACAGCTTCGGAAGCGCTCCCGAAGATCAGGAAGACAACGTGCGGCATTGCCGGAGCAACTTCACGGAGAATGAACTCCGCAGCATCGACGTTTGCCGGGGAGGCGCTCCCCATGAACACCGCGACCGGAATTTCCTTTTCCGCGTCGGTCAACCCCTCCGCTTCTTTCAACGTGATTTTTCGTTCCTCGCTCGCCGGCGTTACGCGCTCCGTAAAAGCGCCGTTCGGAACGACTCGTATTTTCTCATGCGGGACGTCGTACAGCCGTGCCAAAGAAAGCCGATCTTGATGCGAAGAAGCAAGAATCAAGTCCGCTCCGGAGCAAAGGCTCGACTCAAGCTCGCCGACGAAGCCTACAAGCTCGGTGCCGGAGGCGCCGTCGTCCATCAGGGCGCAGCGCAGCACACCCTCCACGTTGTGCGCGTCGTAGACGGTCAGCGGTCTTTTTTTCGCAAGCGTTCTGGATACAAGAGGATAGCACCACGGACGGGAAAAGATCACTGCGTTTGCTTCCGAAAACATGCGCTCCGCGGTTGCCGCATACTCGGGTGTGAGATGCCCAAGAAGGGGGAAGGAGACGTCGAGCGCAAGGATACCCCCGGGCTGTTTCCGCAGCGCATCCCTCTCTGCAAGATGTTCCTGCGAAAGAGGAATATCCAATTCTTCCAGCGTCGGCGCCGCGCGAAGGGTCCTCTTCTCGCCGCCCTCCTCAAGAACCCCGAGGTAACGAACATCGTATCCGGCGTTCCCGTAGAGACCAAGCGTTCTGGCACGTCCTCCTTCGATAGCGGGGAGGATGGGCTGGGCGTCCAAAACAAGAGTCCGCGGAGCAGGTATTCCTCCGCCGGCCAGGACGGGTGACGAAATCGCGCTCGTTCCGGTAAAGCCGAGCGACCGAACCAGCACCGAGGCCACGTGTTCCCAGGAGGCATGCCCTACCGAACCGCGCCCGATACGTCCCATAGCGGAAGCGACATCCGGACGTTTCGCCAAGGCGTCGATACACCTCCCTATCTCCTTCGGGTCTGCCTCGCAGATAAAGCCGGTTCGCCCGTCGTACACCATGCGCGCAGGCTCTCCCGAATCCACGCATGTGATCACAGGCTTCTCACAGAGAGCAGCCTCAAGGGCGACAAAACCGAAATCCTCACCGATCGGCGCATACGGCACCGCAAGCGCCCTGGAGTAGAACATCGCCAGCTTTTCGTCGCTCACTCTCCCGAGGAAGTGGATGCGGGTATCTCCGGAAGCAAGCGTTTTCAAGGAAGCGTTTTCTTCTCCCGAGCCGCAGATCAGAAGTTCGATCTGGCTTTTGACATACGCCATTGCCTTGACGATAAGATCCGCACGCTTCCATTTGTGGAGACGGCCCGGAAGCAGGAGGAATTCGTACGAAGCGGCATGCAAACCTCCGAGGGTGGTCGATGGACGGAGGACCTCCGAATCAGCGCCGAGGTATTTCAGCAATCGTCCCCGGATCTCGTCGCTTGCTACGAAGACATTGTCCAGATCCTTGAGCGCGGCGCGGTCAAGTTCCTGCAGATGGCGGCGTAATTGTCTGTGCTCCTGGGAAGGCGAGGGATACTCCGCGTCGAACATATCGTAAAAACGCCTTGACGTGCGCAAAAGGTGGCAGACCTTGTTCGGTTGCGCGGCGGCGCATCCGGGAATCGTGGTGCTGACGACGCCATCAAAAGAAGAAAGATCAAGCGCAGCATACCGCGCATAGGTATCCGACAAAGCCTCATATGATGATTCATCGTGAAGAACGGCCACTATCTCCACGGTCATTCCCTTTGTTTCAAGAGCGGTACGGAGCCCATCCAGAAAACGGTCCTCTCCCCACCGTTCTTCACCGTGAACATCGGCCGTTACGAGAGCAATACGCGTGCTCATCGCTTCACCCTCTTCCTGGATTGTGCATCTTCCGCTTTCTGCCCACCTGAACGTTTCGCCGTCTTCTTCATGTGCGCTTCAATCCCATGAGACGCGGGAAAGCGGCTTTTCATCTTTTCAACGTACGGGAAGGTTGCGCGGAACGCTTCTTCGATTTGCCCGCGCGCCCCCCGTTCAAGGGAGGAAGCGATAAGCGCCTTCACCTCGTCGCGGAAGCGAACAAGTCTGCGTTCTTCTTCACTCGTTTGTTCGCGCCCCTCATCGATACGGGCTTGCAGACCGTTCAGCTCGTTCTCGACAGACTTCTGGACTTCGTCCAGCGCATCCTTCCCGGCTTTTTTTGCAAGAGCCTCGTCGACGGCTGCTGCATCCGCTTTTACGGCAAGACGTTGTTCAAATTCCTTCGAGAGCGAGGCCACCGCTTCAGCATCGGCTTTTTGCGCGAGTTTCTCCTCCACCATCTTCTGGTCGGTTTTTGCATCAAGCGCAGAGAGCCTTTCTTCAAGCGCATCGGCGTCCGCCTTCATGGAAAGCAGCCGCTCCAATTTCTCAACCTTTGAAAAATCTTCTTTTAAAGCGAAATCGCCGAGCCGTTCATTCACAGCGGAAAGTTCTTCGTTCAAGGAGCGCACCGACTCCGCATCCGCTTTCAGATCAAGAGAGGACGCCACGGACTCGACACTGTGGAGATCCGCTTTCTTCTCAAGAGCGGCAAGCGTCTGGCCGGACGCATCTTCCAGACTCTTTCCGAGGGATTTCAACACCTCAACGTCCATCTTGAGGGAAATCAGCGATTTCACAATTTTCCAGATCAGCCTTAAGTTCAATTGCCGACTCCGCCGAGCTCAACCTCTTCGGGATGTTCTCTCCTTCAAGCGCGCCAAGCTGAGCGGTTATTCCTTCGAGACGTTCTCCAAGAGAACGCACGTCGTCGGAATCCGCTTTCGACGCAAGCAAAGAATCCAATGAATTCGCAAGTTCGGCGGTGTGCGTGTTGAGCGAATCAAAACTTTTCCTCAAAGAGAAAAGATCCTCGGCATCTGCTTTCTCCGCCGATAACGATTCTAGCATTCCCGCGTCCGCCTTCGAATGCAGCGCGGTGGAAATCATCTCCACTCTCTCCGTATCGGCCTTTTGGGAAATCGCCGCCAACAACTCGGCGGAAGCATCCTCCAGACGTTTCCCCAAAGTTTCCAACACGTCCGCATCAAGCTTTGCAGAAAGCAGCTTCGAGACTTCTTCAAGATCAGCTTTCCGGTCAAGATCCGACTCCATGGATTCCATGCGTTCCAGAGCAGCGTTTCCGTCAAAGACACCCAAACGCTCGATAATACGTTCCATTTTCTCAGCAACCGCCGCTGCGCTCTCGGCATTCGCCTTCTTCCGAACTTCGTCTTCGAGCGCCTGCAGGCTCTCCTTGTCGGCCTTCCCGGAAAGTTCCTCCCTGAGCTCGGTCAAAACTGCCTCCCATGAAGCTCCCATATCCTCAAGGGACTCCACGGAAACCTTTCTCGACAATTCCGCCTCCAGATTCAATGTAAAGCTCTCAAAGCGCTCCGTATCAACTTTTCTTGACATATCTTCCGAAAGCGCCGTCAGAGCTTCCGCATCCGCTTTGCCCGAGAGGGCCGCCTCCATTTCCCGGCGGCAAAGCGCAGCTCCCTCCCGAAGTGCGGCAATCCTGTTTCCCACGCCGTCAAGGCGCGACTGAACGACCGTATCCTTCTTCGTTTGCCGGATATTGATCTCGCGGACCACAACAGGAAGCCTGATGAGCTGAACAAGCAGCTCGGCACAATAACCAAGCAGGGGCAGCGAGTAGAGTGTTTCCAAGAAGGAACGACGAGGCTTGGCGCCCAAAAAAGAGGTTTTCCGTTCTGGTGTCCGCGAGCTCCAAGAGGACGCCGCGCGTTTTACAGGAGCGGAAACTTTTTTCGAAGCTTGAGGGCGGACAGAAACGGTCTGCGGAGCGGCGCGTCCCGCCTTTTTTTTCCAGACGGGGGCGGCGCGCCGAAGGATATGCGGAATCTTCCTGCCGTCGTACGGCAAGTTCATGACGAAGACGTTCAATCAACGCCTTCTCATTTTGCGATTGAGCGCTCCGCCCGGACGGGGGAAGATGAGCTTCCGCGGCCTTCTGTGGACTCGCAGATGCCACCGGCAAGTCTGACGAAACATCCTTCCGGGCATCCGGGAGAGGCCCGGAAGGGGATTCGACGGAAGTTTCCGGTCTCCCTGCGTCTGCGGAGCTATGGGGAAGAGACGAAAAAAGCAGAGCGCTCTCTTCATCAAGAACAGAGGGAGACAGATCACCGCTCCCATTGAAAAAAGTAGTATCTTTTTTTTCGTTCACTCCCGAAATTCTCCTTTCCACGCAACGGCGCTCTCCGAAAAGCAGTAACCTTCAGGTTGAATGACCTTGTGAGTGTTCAAGAGTATCATAGTCTTCATGAGAAGCCAACTCTTATTTAGAGATGACACTTCGCTATTGAGCATCGCCTGAAGGAACAATCAGCTCATTTAGCGGAGGACGGTTCCTGAAAAGCATGGGCTTCAAGGAACAGCTACTCTAGGAACTATTGTACAGGATAAACGTACGATTATTGTCTGTTTTCAATGGGTACCCGGAACAAAATCCCTCCGAAAGCGACTGCACGTTCAACTACAATCACATGCCAATTCGTCAAGAAAGATGCAAAACCAAATGAACGATCATAAGTCTAAAGATCATAAAAATTGAATTGATTAAATTGACAGCATAGCCTTGCGGTATCATCAAGTATCTGCTATTTTAATAGAAGAAGACGAACAGTTTCAAAAAAAGATGAGCATAGTGCATAGTCTGTCGGTTTTGCATAATAGCCCGAAAGAAAGAATGGTGGCGTCTCTTCCAGCGTCATTAGTATTTGTCTTGTGAGCACAGAAATCACGGAGAAGCTTGTTTTCATTCTGAATGTTCTCGTTCGCTTTTCACCCGGAAGTATACTCTGCAAAGCCGTCTCGTCTGTTCGCAAAAACCGTTCATCTGCGTCTGATCTCTTTCGGATCGATTCTCTAGATGGCAATACCCGGAGAACATTTCCCCCCGGCACTCCATCGGGCCGTCATTTCGAACATGGCTCTGTGTTTCCGTTTTCATCGACAAGGGAGGCGATCATATTAATATCGCGCTTTTTTTGAAATATTATCATGGGTACCTTTTCGCGGAGTTTCTCCAGCATCTCAAGATTATCGCCGTCAGTATTCCCGTCTCCATTTTGATCAGCGTTCCGATCGGTATTTATATCTCTTCCCGTCCCAAGCTCGCCCGCATTGTGATCTATATTGCCGGTATTATCATGACGATACCGAGTCTTGCGCTTTTCGGAATCATGGTTGTCGCATTCGCACCGCTCGGTATGGGGCTCGGAATGCTCCCCGCAGTCACCGCGATCACCGTCTACTCTCTGTTGCCGATCACCAGAAACACCTATGCCGCGCTCAACTCTGTTCCACACGGTGTTCTTGAGGCAGCCAGGGGAATGGGGCTCTCCAAAAACCAGACGCTCTGGAAGATCCGGATCCCTCTCTCGATTCCGGTCATTATGGCCGGGGTACGCACCTCCATCGTTCTTGGCGTCGGCGTGGCAACCTTCGCTACTCTGGTCGGAGCGGGAGGACTGGGATTCTTCATCTTCTCGGGAATCAGCAGGGCCAATTTTGCGATGGTGCTGGTCGGTTCGCTCATCGTTTCGGCACTTGGCATCGGTATCAACAGCCTGTTGATGAAATTCGAGGATGTGGTGACGCCCAGAGGGCTCAAAGTAAGCAGGAAGTGAGGAGAACACATGATTGAGTATCGGAATATTACAAAACGATTCGGCCAGGATATCGCGGTCAACAACCTCAACCTCGTTCTGGAAAAGGGATCCATTACCATGCTCATCGGTCCCTCCGGCTGCGGCAAAACAACCTCGTTAAAAATGGTCAACAGGCTCGTCGACCCGGACGAAGGAGACATTCTGATCAACGGGACCTCCATCTTCGATCTGAATCCAGTCACGCTCCGCCGCCAGATAGGGTACGTCATCCAGGAGATAGGGCTCTTCCCTCACTACTCGGTATTCGACAATGTGGCGACGCTGCCCAGACTGCACAAGTGGAATGAAGAAAAAATCAAGGACCGGGTACACACGCTTCTGGACATGGTGACGCTCGACTCTTCCTATGCGGACAAATACCCGCTCCAGCTTTCCGGAGGGCAACGGCAGAGAGTCGGTCTGGCCCGCGCGCTCGCGGCGGACCCCGAAATTCTGCTTATGGACGAGCCTTTCGGCGCAATCGATCCTATCAACCGTCTCGTTCTTCAGCAGGCTTTCCTTGAAATCCAGGAGGAAATCAAGAAAACCATCGTCTTTGTGACGCATGACATCAACGAAGCCGTCAAGCTGGGGGACAAGATCGCCATCATGAACGAAGGAGAGCTGGTGCAGTACAGCACCGTCTCCGAAATCCTGGCAAATCCCGCCGACGAATTCGTCGAAAACCTCCTGGGGCAGGACAGAAACCTGAAGGCTCTCTCCCTCAAGAAAGCGAAGACATATGCCGTTCAGGAAGGGTACATCACTGCGCCCGAGAATGCGGAAAAATCGCATATCCGGAAGGAGCTGGAAGAAAAGGGACTTGTCATCGCCTACCTTCTCGACTCTCACGGGATATTGAAAGGGCGCTATTACATCGATACGAAGACAAAAAGGCCGTCCGGGGAACATCCAATCGTCCGTGAAACGGCCCCTTTCAGGGTCGAGCGAAATACAAGCTTGACGGAGACGCTCTCGAAAATGCTTGAACACGGTGAGAAACGCCTGCCGGTCGTCGGCAGAAACGGAAGACTCTCCGGTGTTATCGACCTCGAAGCGATTTTTGAAGAGGTTGAACAGGCCGGCGTTACACGGGGAGCTTAAAGGCCATGAAACAACTTGTAGAATACGCGACCAGGAATTCCCAGGCTATTTTCGCTTCAATAGGCCGTCATTTTTTGCTCTTCGCGATTTCGATGCTCTTCGCCGTCATCATCGGCGTCGCTCTGAGTATTCTTATCACAAGGGAAGGACATGAACGCTTCGGAAAGGTCATTCTCTCGATCACCGGAGCGGCCCAGGCCGTACCTTCGGTCGCAGTCGTCGCGCTCGCGTTTCTTTTCATCGGCATCGGCGTTCGGCCGGCGATCGTCGCACTTGTTGTCTACAGCCTTGTTCCTATTGTCTTCAATGCGACATCCGGCATTCTGAGCGTCGAACCCGGAGTGATCCAGGCAGCCAGAGGCATTGGGCTGACAGAACGACAGAGGCTCTGGAGGATTAAAATCCAGCTCTCAATGCCGGTGATCATGTCGGGAATCCGGAGTGCGGCAACAATCAATATCGGGACGGTAACCGTCGCCGCCGTTATCGGCGGAGGCGGCCTGGGCGACCTTATTTATACAGGGCTCAAACTCAACCGGCCGGACATCATCTTCATCGGCGCAACGCTCGCTGCGCTCATGGCCATAGTCGTGGACACACTCCTGGCGCTTTTCGAACGAAAAGTCACGCCGAAGGGGCTTGCCTGAGAGACAGCGTTCTTCGGACGTGGACTGATCCACCATCTTATATTCCACAAGGAGGTAACACCATGAAAAAAATCCTTTCCGTTTTTTTAGCGATCTGCCTTCTGGCAACGCTGGCATCTTCGGCTATCGCGGCCGGAACTATCAGGGTCGGCGCGAAGAACTTCACCGAGCAGTACGTTCTCGGGCACATGATCGCAAAACTCCTGGACAAAGCAGGATATGACGTCAGCACCACAATGGGCACAGGTAGCACTGTCACCCGGAGCGCGCTTGAAACAGGGCAGATCGATCTCTATCCAGAGTACACCGGAACGGCATGGACGTTGTATCTAAAGAACAGCAGCGTCATCACGGACCCTGAAGAGCTCTACAACAAAGTGAGCGCACAGGACCTCGAAAAACATCAGATTGTCTGGCTTGCACCCTCCGCAATCAACAATACTTATGCCATGGCCATCACAAACAAAGCAGTTGAGGCCATCGGCACGAAACTCTCCCAGTTGGCGGAGTACGTCAACGCACACTCCGGAGAGCTCGTCTTCGGGATCAACCATGAATTTTACGAGCGTCCGGACGGTTTCTTCGCAATGTCGGAGCATTACGGCATGAAGGTGGAACAAGACCAGGTCAGAGCTATGGAGACGGGAATCACCTTCGAAGCCATGAAAAGAGGTCAGGTGGATGTGACGATGGTCTTCGCGACAGACGGCAAGATTTCGGAATTCGATCTGCACGTCCTTGAAGACGACAAGCAGTTCTTCCCCGTATACAGTCTCGCCGTGAGCGTACGCAAGGAAGCGCTTGATGCGAACCCCGGACTGCCGGATGTTCTCGCTCCTATCACAAAGCTCACGGACGCGATCATGCAGCGCCTCAACTACGAGGTTGACGTCCAGGGAAAACCGGCGGAAATGGTCGCGGAAGAGTATCTTAAGGAGGCAGGACTCCTCTAGAGTTCCCCTCGTTGAAGAACACCTGGAATACACCAGCAACTACACCGGCCGTCAGGACGCTTTTTCCCGGTCATTCGACGGCCGGCTTTTTTCTCTGCGCCTGAAAATTCCCGCACAGAGACGCTACAGGAGCGAATAATCGCGACTGCAATTGCCGGTTTCATAGGAGGAAACGCAACGGAAGAGACAATCAGCAGGATGCTGGGAAAAATACGCCATCGGGGACGAACGGAACAGAATGTCTTCCGCATACCCGGAGGAGTTGTCGGTTCTGTTGAAATGGCCGACACGCACCGCGGTCCGCACAGTCCATCGCCGACGGTGCTTTTGGATGGGGTTCTGTACAACGAAAGCAAGAACGGAAAAACAGACACAGAATATATAAAAGAACAGTTTGTACGCGCAGGCAGGAACGCGCCTTCAGGACTGGACGGAAGCTTTAGCTGCACACTGATCGCCGGTAACGAAACTCTGCTGGCCAGAGACTCCGTTGGAGCCCGTCCGCTTATCTACGGTCTGTGCCCGGACGGCGGACTCTGTTTCGCTTCCGAGGCAAAAGCGCCTTACGGCATTGTCGACACAATCAGGGAACTTCCTCCGGGGCACGTGTACTCGACGAAAAACGGGCTACACCCATTCGACGAAGACTGCATCGCTGGATTCGTTGCGAACTACTACGCTTCGCGGCTTGTAGCAGAATTCACGGAAACGGTCATGGTCGGAGAAGAGGCGGATGAACTCTTCGGCGGATATTTCGGCGAGATTGAAACCGACTATGACAAAAACGAGAAAGAAAGTGTAGCGAAAAAGCTGATGGATATCGCGTATAACACGCGCTCCGACGCCTCGACAGGGGCTGGATGGCCAACTCCGTCGATTACCGTATACCTTTCCTGGATTCTGCGATCGTCACCTTCAGCGAAAAAATACCGTTGCACATGAAGGTACATAAGGAACCGGGAATGGAATCGCTTCCCGTCGAAAAGTGGATACTCAGGGAGGCTTTCCGCGACATGCTCCCGGCAGAAATAGCCTATCGCCCCAAAATGCGTTTCGCCGGTGGGGTCGGTGTCGATGATATGATGGATGCCGCCGTCGGTGAAAAGGTCACGCCCGGAGAGTTTGCCGCCGCCCGGCGGAACGATGGGAAGATTCAGTTCAACTCCCCGAAAGAGCTTTATTTTTACACGTTCTTCCGTGAGTACTTTCCCCCCCCCCGGATACGACAGCCTGTCGGCACGGTGGGATCCGGAGAAAGAGGACGGGCTTCCAGCAGACTAGCGCCTGCAAGTTCTCCGTGAGAACAGGATGCCCTCAAAACCGGCGAAGCCTGTAAAGAACAAAACAGCTCCTTTCAGCCGTCTGTTCTCAACTCAGGTTCATCGGAGAAGAGAAAAAAGTCGCAGCGTGCTTTGACGCGTCTTACCTTCCGCCCTCTCTGCTCCACGCTTCCTTCGCCGCAAGGATCGACTCGCGGAATTCCGAAGCCTTCGCCAGCTGCATCTCCAGTTCTTCCGGAGAAACGGAAAGCAGCTCGTCCAATACCCTTTTAAACTCCTCCGCCAGGCGGCGCACCTGTACGCCGTTGGTGCTTGCCATGTCCGCGCCGAGCCATGCAGGACCGCCGGCGACGCGCGTCGTATCGCGGAAGCCGCCTGCTGCAAGAAAAGGCAGGAGCGGGTGGATCTCCCGTTCCTTTCCCGCAAGCAAGGAAAGCGATGCGGCTACAAGAACAGGAAAGTGGCTGATGCACGCAGTCACGGCGTCGTGTTCGGCGGGATCTGTTCGGAGAGAACGGCCCCCGAGCGCCGAAGCGAGTTCCTCCGCCAGGGCAAGGACAGAGGGGGAGGATCCTGGAAAGGGGACGATCGCACAGACGGAACCAAGGAAGAGAGCGGGATCGGCGTTACCGATTCCCCCCTTCTCTTTCCCCGCCATGGGGTGAAACCCCGCGTACCGCGGTCCCCAGATAGATGCTAACGAACGTCCTACCTCAGTCTTCGTGCTGGCGAGATCAAAAATAGCGTTCGCGTCCGGGCGCACCGCAGTGACGATACTCCGGCTCGTCTCCTCCATCGAACGAATGGGGACCGCAAGTATGAGGATGTCGCCAAGAGCCGCGCACTCCTCGGCAGAAACGCAGGCACGCGTGATCATCCCTGCGTCGAAAGCACGCTGCACTGTCTCCGGCGTGCGGCTCCAGCCGGCAACGCCTTGCACGCTCCGGTCGGACGTCAGCTTCCATGCGAGCGACGCTCCCAGCAACCCGAGTCCAAAGACGGAGACGGTACACTCTTTCAATTGTGTCATGCTACTCGCACTCCTTTCCCGTACTGTTTTCCCCGTCCTTTCCCGTAAAAGAGAATACTTTCCGCAACCACTCCGCCATGAGGCGCCTCGTGGTTCCAGGTTTCGAGGGACACTCTTTCCACAGGAGAACGACCATATCAGCGACGAAGAAGCAGCCAAGGACCGTCCACGACGGCCATCCGCGAGGTACGACGAGCCACACGGAGATTCCGCCGCCGAGGGTCATCATGCTGACCCCCCAAATCTTCATCCCCCTGGAGATGCATCGCTTCTCCTCCCAGTCGCGTACTATATGGCCGAATTTCGGATGCTGCTGGAGCCATACGTGCATTTTCGGGGAGGACTTCGCGAAACATGCTGCCGCGACCAGAACAAAAGGAACTGTCGGCATCACGGGAAGCAGAGCGCCGATAAACGCGAGCAGAACGAAAACCATTCCGAGCAGAGACCAGAGATTCATTGCACACCACCAGTTCAATTCGATTTCGGGACGCGGCAACGATAGCACGGAATCGAAAAAAACGGGAGAGGAGAAGCACCGAAAAATGTAGCGCGAACCGCCCGCAATATGCGAACAATCCGCGCTGTATGCAACAAACCGTATGTAGGATCGCTAGAGCAGCGGTATCCTGATCTCGGTGATATTTTCCTCCGGCGGCGTCTTTTCGGGGTCCGTCCGGTAGATCTCCATCGAGTAGGAATCACCGAACTCCCGTCCGCTCTTCGGAAGCCATTCACCGTAGAGAGCGCGGTACGCGTCGTGCAGCCCGGTGTACGCTCCCTTATAGACTACGACGGCGAACTCTCCTCCAGGGATGGTCTGCGCTTCTATTCCTTTGCCGGGAACGAACCCATCATCCACGGTAACGCAAACATCCATCCGAATTTTGTCCGGCTCCGTCACATCCGGATCGTCGTAGCAGAGCGAGAGGGCCAACGTATTCGGTCCCAGCCCGGATGCTACTTCAGGCGCTCCGCAGAGCTTGCCCCACGTTTCGCCGCACGTGTCGTACGGTCCAGTATGCCGGATAAACGCAACTTTCAAAGGATCGTGTTTTTCAATTTTTACTTCCATATTTTTTCTTCCTCCTTCGTCGATGGAGAGGGAAAGTGAGAAGAGCTTCGAACTAACCTGGATCGTCTCCAGGCGGTGCTTCATGGCCGCCCGCAGTTTTCGCCGGTACTCTCCCGGAGGGACGCCGTAGAGCTTGGAGAACGCCCTTGTGAATGCCTCCGGCGTTTCGTATCCGGCCTCGAAGGCCAGCTCCGTCACGGAACGCGCCTTGTAGAGCAGGCTATGCGCCGCCCGCTCCAGCAGCAACCGCCTCCGGTACTCCAGCAGAGACTCCCCGGTCATCGCCGAGAAGAGGCGCGAGAGATGAAACCTCGAGAATCCGGCGACCGAGGCGATCTCATTCGAGTCGAACAGATCGTCCAGCGTTCGCTGCATGTGCATCTGTACCCGGAGAATGGACTCTTCGTACGCCGCGCGCGTGGCTTCCTTCATTTTTCCCCCTCCTTGTGACACAGAGGATACCGCATTCGGAACGCAACCGCCTGACCGTCGTTGCGCATTTTTAAAAAAACGTCTATTACCCGTCGACCGAGGGAAGCCGAACACTCTCTCCAAGGTCCTCGTAGGCTTCCGGGAGGAAGCGCGGAGAGCAGACACAGAGAAAGACCAGATCATCCTGTCCGGTATTGGTTATGCGCTGCTTCACGAGCGGCGGGATGATAACAGCGTCACCCGCCATGACATCCTGCGGCGGGAGATCGCCTATCTCGACGCGCCCCCGGCCGCTCAGGATATAGTATCGCTCCGTCGTGCCGGCGAGTCTGTGCCATCTGGTCGTTACTGCGGGCGCTACCCTGGCCCTGGCGATGGAGACGTCGGGATCGTCCGGGGAGTTGGACGTTTCGAGGATGAAACAGCGCTCATCCGTAAAATATTCACCGACCGGATCAGGGTGCAAAACAACTGTACGCACTGAAGATTCCCCCTCTCAAGGATACAGCGCCCAAGAAAAGGAACGCATTGTACGGATATAGTACATCAAAAACGCCATCGGGAACAGTTCACCAGTTCATTCTCCGATGAGGGAAACGATCACTTTTGAAACACGGTAAACGACTGCGATTCCAGAAAAGAAAAGCTCTCGATATACTGCAAGCCGGATTCCGTCATCGTGTCGATATTGACGCTCTCCTTGGCGCTGTGTCGTCCTATGAAGCGTTTTCCCCCGGTTTTCCATTCAATGACCGCGAATCGCCCCTTCGGTTTAAAGCTCTTTCCTATATTCCGGAAAAAACCGTTGGTTCGGCAATATGATGGAATACATTCCGCATGAACAAAAGATCGCAGCTTTCGGAGGGCAGAGAAGCGCCGAGAGAGAGCCTTTACGGGACGTTTTTTTCCATCAGTACAAGCGTCCCGTCCCGCGAGTATTCGCGGAAGCCGTACTTTTCGTAGCAACACATGGCGCGTTGATTATATGTTCTAACCTTGAGAATAAGGCGTCGCGCTCCCATGGCGTTCTTCGCGCGCACTTCCAGAAGAGAAAGCAAGAGTCTTCCCGCCCCTTTGTTCCGCATATCGGGGGCGATATACAGAAAACGCACCATCACGGAATCTCCGTCGCTCCGGCAAGGAGCAAGCGCGCCGTGTCCGACCATTCGTTCCCCGTCATACAGGAGAAATGAGCACGTCCCGCTTGCAGGGTCCAACTCGACCCGCCACTGGTCGTGGTTGAAAGGATATTCGGCCACGGGCCAGACAAGATGAAGATCTTCCGGATCCGCAATCATCCGGGCCAGAGCTTCAATATCCAGCGGAGTGTTTTCTACGATTCGCAGACTGTTTGCTGTTTCCGGCATTTCCGTTCGATCTCCCTTCTAACAACAACACTGCCTTTCCCACGACCGTACACCATCAATGACAGAAGGCGTTACAGGCCCCAGGCGCCTTCGGAGTTCACGGAACTACTCGTAGACGAAACCATAGTGGAAAATATTATGCGCGCGGCCATCGAGATTTGGAAACTCACAGTGCCGACGCAGAAGGCCTTCGCGTAGGAATCCGCACTTCTCCAAGACGTGCGCCGACGCGGTATGCACAGTGTGGCACACTGCATAGAGGCGTGTCAGGCCCGCCGCACGACCGATCTCCACAACCGCTCGCACCGCCTCCGTCGCATACCCCTTTCCCCAGGCGTCCTTCCTAAATACATATCCGGTAGACGCCCGCAGAGAAGATTCGAAGGCAAGCCCCGTGCTTCCGAGCAGGAGTCCGTTCTCCTTCGACTCCACCAAGTACGGCCCGACCGGCCAACGCTCCCACTCGCAGTCGCTGAACACGATGAAATGTTTCGAGTCCTCCACGGACGTATGTCGCGGCCAGGAAAGATAGCGGGTAACCTCCGGATCGTTCGCGTACCGGCTGAATATCGCTCCGGCATCCTCTGTACGTGGCCTGCGCAGTATCAAACGATCCGTTTCGGCCCGTTCAAGTATATTCATAAGTATGTGTTCCTCCTTCATGCTGCCCTACTCCCAGCTCTTCGAAGCAGTTCGATTCAAAGAACGGCAGTCGAGGTTCCGTAGGATTAACGGCTTTACTCTTCTTCCTCTCCTTCATCAAGGGAATTCCACACCCCGCCGGGAGAAAAGTGGTTTGCGATGCTCGCCAGCAGTGTCAATTTCCTCGCAGGTTTTGTAAGGCAGTCGTCCATACCCGCATCCGCACAGTGCCGGATGCTTTCGGAACGGGTATACCCCGTCAATCCCAGGATAAGCGAACGCTTTCCCGACACGGATTCGTGCTCTCTGATGGCTTTTGCCGCAGAACAGCCATCCATTCGCGGCATCTCAAGGTCCAGGATGATCACGTCGGGAGCCTCTCTCCTGGCGGTCTCCAGGGCCTCATCTCCGTCCGCGGCCATTACGACGCTCCACCCGGGAAGCGAAAGAAGCTTTGAGAGAAGCGTTCTGTTCACCGTGTTATCGTCGACCACAAGAATCGACAACTTCTCCGGAAGCGCAGTTCCTTCCTCTTCCATTGTTCCCATGGAATCGGATGGGGTTCGAGCAACCTTCAAGGGAAGCGAAAGCGTAAAGGAGGAACCTCGCCCGAGAGCACTCTCCACCGAGAGGACTCCTCCCATAAGTTCAGCCAGCTTTCTGCTGATGGGCAACCCCAACCCGGATCCGCCGAACTGACGGGCAACGG
>CAXXRY010000055.1:0-25322 GCA_963668335.2 Aminobacteriaceae bacterium
CATAGAGCGGCAACACCACAAACGGCAGATAGTTGTAGACGACGCCGATATAGACCGCGAACGGCGTGTGCATGATCTCAAGCGGGGTGTCGATCAGGCCGGTCCAGAGCAGGAAATTATTGAGCAGCCCATTGCCCTTGAGGATACCGATCCAGGCATAGATGCGAATCAGGAACGAGGTCCAGAACGGCAGAATGATCAGCATCAACAGCGGCAGACGCCAATGTGCCGGCGAACGCGCGATGGCATAGGCCATGGGATAGCCGATCAACAGGCAGCAGACAGTGGAGATTGCGGCTATTTTGAGCGAGCCCAGCAGGGCGCTCAGATAGAGTGAATCTTCCAGCAGCAGCTGATAGTTGCCGAAGTTGACCATGATGGTCACCAGCCCGTCTTCGATTTCGCGGATCAGGTCCAGATAGGGAGGCTGTGCCAATACCGGCTCGGACAGGCTGATCTTGAGTACGAAAAGGAACGGCAGCAGGAAGAACAGCGCCAGCCAGAACCAGGGGATGGCGATGATCAGGTTGCGCGCCGGCGGTAGGTGCTGTTTCAGCTTCATTCCGTCAGCACCCCGCAGCTGTTGGCCGACCAGCCCAGCAGTACCTCTTCGTCCCAGGTCAGCGGCTGCTCGGCCAGTGCCTGCACGTTGGACTGGGTGAACTGCACTCGCTTACCGCCGGCCAGCTCCACATGGTAGATCGATACGTCGCCCAGATAGGCGATCTCTTTGATGACTCCACGCAGCTGGTTGGGCGCATCGGCATCCAGTTGACTCAGTACCCGAACTTTTTCAGGGCGCAGCGCGACCGTCACGGCCATTCCAGGTACCAGTGGCTGACTATGGCGTACCAGCAGCTGAGAGTCGGCCTCGTCACACTGCACAATCACCTGATCGTCGTCCTGTTGCACCACGTAACCGTCAAACAGATTGACCGATCCAATGAAGCTGGCGACATAACGGGTGGATGGAAACTCATACAGACGTCGAGGCGGGTCGACCTGTTCTGTGCGTCCTTCATGCAACAGCGCGATGCGCGAGGACATGGTCATCGCCTCTTCCTGATCGTGGGTCACCACGATAAAGGTGATGCCGAGGCGTTCCTGAATGTTGACCAACTCAAACTGGGTTTGCTCACGCAGTTTCTTGTCCAGTGCCCCCAGCGGCTCGTCCAGCAGCAGAATCTTCGGATGTTTGGCCAATGCGCGGGCCAGTGCCACACGCTGACGCTGTCCGCCGGAGAGCTGATGCGGTTTGCGTTGAGCAAGCTTCTCGATCTGAACAAGTGCCAGCATTTCGGCGACGCGTTCCTGACGCTCGGCTTTGGGCATGCCTTCCTGCTTCAGGCCGAAAGCGATGTTGTCTGCTACGGTCATGTGCGGAAACAGGGCGTAGGACTGGAACATCATGTTCACCGGACGCTCATAGGGCGGCACATCGGTGACATCCTGTCCGTCGATAAAAATGCGACCACTGGTCGGGGTCTCGAAACCGGCCAGCATGCGCAGCAGGGTGGTTTTGCCGCAGCCTGAGGGGCCAAGCAGAGAAAAGAACTCACCCTGATGAATGTGCAGGCTGACATCGTCGACCGCATAGAATGAGCCGAAGCGTTTAGTGAGGTTTTCGATTCGAACCAGAGGCTCCCCTTCGGGGGCCTGCCAGGGCTCTTCGGGTTTGAACTGGCGCAGTGTTGCCATCAGTGGTGGGTACTCCCGATAAAAAAGATGCCCCTGATTTCAGGGGCATCTCAGGTTCAGGTGATCGACTGGGTTCATCGGCCGGTTTTGACTCGGGTCCAGCTGCGGTTCATGTCGCGAATCTGACGTTCTGTCGGCGTTTTCAGCACGATCAGCTTTTCACGCGTTTCCTGCGGCGGATAGATACCGGCATCGTTGCGGATCTCTTCGTCGATCAGCTCGGTAGCCGCCGCATTGGCGTTGGCGTAGGCCACATAGTTGGTGATCGGTGCGATGACGTCCGGCTGCAACAGGAAGTTGATGAACTGGTGCGCGGTATCCGGGTGCGGTGCATCCGCTGGAATCACCATCACATCGGTCCAGACCACGGCACCTTCGGAGGGTACAGCATAGGCCACTTCAACCCCGTTGCCGGCTTCGGCCGCACGGTCACGGGCCTGCAGAATGTCACCGGAGTAGCCATGCGCGACACAGATATCGCCATTTGCCAGGTCGTTGATGTACTGCGAGCTGTGGAAGTAACGAATATTCGGACGTACGGCCATGACGGTTTCAGCCGCCTTTTCCAGTGCAGCCTTGCTGAAGTCGGTGGTATCCTCGCCCAGATAGGCACGTGCCGCGACAAACACCTCAGTGGCGTCATCCATCAGCGTCACGCCGCAGCCGGCCAGCTTTGCCACGATTTCCGGATCAAATACCAGGCGCCATGTATCCAGTGGCATCTCATCGCCCAGAATCTCACGCACCTTCTTTACGTTGTAGCCAATGCCGGTGGTGCCCCACATATAAGGCACGAGATGTTGGTTGTCCGGGTCGATGTCGGCCAGTGACTTCATGATGACTGGATCAAGGTTATCCAGGTTGGTCAGCTTATCTTTGTCCAGTTTTTGATAAAGGCCTGCCTTGAGGTGACGGTCGGCAAAAGGGCGTGCTGTCGGGAATGCCAGATCATAGCCGCTGCGACCGGCCAGTAGTTTGGCTTCAAGCACCTCGTTGGAATCGTAAACGTCATAGGTGACCTTGATTCCGGTCTCCTGTTCGAACCGCGCCAGTGTGTCTTCAGCGATATAGTCAGACCAGTTGTATACGTTGAGTTCCTGCGCTGATGCGGCTCCCGCCAGCAACATGCCAGGGAGCAGTTTTCCGAGTTGCTTGAACACTTTTTTCATCGCCATGGGTCTCCGGCAACGCTGTGAATGGTGGAGGCTCAAGAGTGCCTCACGGTGTGTCCGGCAGCGAATGCAGCGGACGGATTCAAAGCGTGAATATGGAACAAAAGACTGGCAAAAAAAAGTTTTTTTTTGCAACTGCGGTTAAACAGGGCGGTTGAGCCTGATCAGTTTTATGAGTTGATCGCGTACAGCTGACTGAAGCAGTGTGTGGTCTATAGTGAGACACACCACAGGACGACAAGGAGAACGGGCATGTGTGATATCAAGGGGTGTGGCAACACGCAGTCGGGCCAGCCTCTTCCACGGGCAACCGGTGAAGAGCGACGCAGTTTCCTGAAGGGGATGCTGGCACTGCCACTGGCAGTGGTGCTGGCGGATCCGTTGCTTGCGCAAGCAGCGGGCAACCGAACTCGGTCAGTGCAGCTGGCACTGGGAGGCGGCGACAAGGTGCAGGCACACTTGGCCATGCCCGAGGGTGATGGGCCTTTTCCTGCGGTGGTGCTGATTCACGAATGGTGGGGGCTGAATGACCAAATCAAAGCGGTGGCGGCTGAGCTTGCCAATTTAGGCTTTATGGCGCTGGCGGTGGATCTTTATAAAGGCGGTGTTGCTGATACCCGTGAGGATGCAATGGCACTGATGCAGGCGGTCAATGAAGAAGAGGCAACAGACACACTGACCGGTTGGATCGACTGGCTGCGGCGGCACCAGCGCTGTAATGGCAAGGTCGCGACCATGGGATGGTGTTTTGGCGGCGGCTGGTCGCTCAATGCGTCCATGGAAACCCCGGTCGACGCGACCATCATCTATTACGGCAATGTCACCCGTACCCCAAAACAGCTGTCGCGCCTGCGAGGGCCGGTGCTGGGTCATTTCGGAACGCTGGACAAGAGTATCGACGAAGCGATGGTGGGCGGCTTCGAGCGGGCCATGGCCGAAGCCGGCAAAGCCGATAGGCTGAACGTTTACTGGTATGTGGCGGACCATGCCTTCGCCAACCCTACCGGCGCCCGTTATGACGCCGATGATGCAGCCTTGGCATGGTCGCGTTCGGTCAGTTTCCTGTATCGACAGCTTGGTTAGCGCTGCTATCAGAACGGAAACAGCAGAGGTGTCAGTATCAACGTGAGCGCCAGTGCCAACAGCTGCAACGGAATACCCACCCGAGCGAAGTCGGCAAAGCGGTAGTTGCCCGGGGCCAGTACCAGGGTGTTGACCGGTGACGCGATGGGGGTGGCGAATGCGGTCGAGGCTGCAATAGCCACGGTCATCATCACCGGTTCTGGGTTGACGCCGGTCAGCTGGGCGGTAGTGATAGCGATGGGTGCCAGCAGGACCGTAGTGGCAGTATTGGAGATGAACTGACTCAGCAAGGAGGTCAGCATGAAAAGGCTGGCACAGAGAACCAGCGGACTGCTGTCGCCGACCAGGCTGACGAGGTGTTCAACTACCCAGGCCAGGGCGCCGCTGCGCTCCATCGCCAGTGCCAGCGGCAGCATGCCAGCGATCAAAATCAGACTGGTGGCGTTGAGAGAGCGGTAAGACTCCTGCAGTGATACGCAACCGGTGAGGATCATCGCCAGCGCTGCCAGCAGAATGGCGGACAGGTTGTCCAGCCAGCCCGTGGTCATGCACACCAGCATTGCCAGCAGAATAATCAGAGCAACCGGCCCACGGCTGCCGTGGGTGGGAATCTCTTCCAGCTCGGCAGGTGTCTGCAATACCACCAGCTCGCGCGAACCCTGCAGGCTGCGGATCTGTTCCCAGCTGCCGGCCAGCAGCAGGGTGTCGCCGGGTGTAAGCCGAGTTTCGGTAAAGCTTGTATCCATGGCGGCTTGGTCTCGGCGGATACCCAGCACGCTCAGCCCATAGCGCTCGCGAAAGTGCCCTTCCTTTATTGAACGATCACACAGCGGTGACTCAGGGGGCAGCAGTACTTCGGCCATACCGAACTGACGTTCCAGCTGACTTATCTCCCGCGCAGGGAAGCCCATCCGCTTCAACTTCAGTGTTTCGCACAGGTGTTCCAGCCGTGCTTCGTCGGCATATACGATCAACTGATCCTGATACTGCATGCGGGTGTTGCTCAGTACCGGCACTAAACTGGAGAGTAGCCCGCCACTGCGTGAGATGGCGATCACGGTGACATCATATTCGGTGCGCAGTGCCGCTTCGGCCGGTGTTTTCTGCGCCAATGGGCTGCCGGGCGTGATCATCAGCTTGTGTAGCTGACGACTCAGGGCATAACGGCCGCTGATGGCGGCGACGCCCGGTGCGGTGTTTTCCGCCAGTTGCTGTGCTCGTTCGGGCAGCAGCTTGCGAGCCACCAGAATCAGATAGCCCATGCCTGCAATCAGAATCGCCAGCCCCAATGGGGTAAAGTCAAAGAAGCCAAACGGCTCAAGGCCTGCACTGCGCATCTGGCTGCTGACGATAATATTGGGCGGTGTACCGATCAGCGTCAGCATGCCACCAATGAGGGCGGCAAAGGCCAGCGGCATCAGCAATTGTGAGGGCTGCATGCCGGAGCGGCGCGCCATGCTCAGCACTACCGGAATCAGCAGCGCAACGGCACCGGTGGAGCTCATGAACGCGGACAGCAGCGCCACCACGGGTAACAGAAACAGCAGCAGCCGGGTTTCGCTGCTGCCGCCCATGCGCAGCAACCAGTTGCCCGCGGCAGCGGCGATGCCGGTGCGAAACAGTGCTTCACCGACCACGAACAGGGCGGCGATCATGATCACCACGGGCTCCCCGAAGCCGGCCACCGCCTCGGCGGGGGTAATGATGCCGGACAACGCCAGTGCAACCACCACCATCAGGGCCACCAGATCCATGCGGATACGATCGCTGACAAACAGGGCGATGGTAATGCCGAGGGTGGCAAACACAAACAGCATGTCGGGTGTCATGGAGCGGGGGCCTCTTTGAAAGTTCAGCCGGCAGTGTAGGGGTTAATCCGTGACAGAGCCATTATCCAGCAATGACCAGAACGCCCGGATCAACGGTGAGCGCAGTTTGCGCTCCAGTGCAAACAGGCCGATCTCGTAGGGCTCCAGTGCCGGTGATACCGGCAACACCCGTACCCGATCTGCCAGGGGGCTGTTGTCCAGTACGATCTGGGGTACCACTCCGATGCCGAAACCCAGACTGACCATGCTGACGATCGCTTCGTTGCCGGCGACCTGGGCATAAATGCGCGGCTGGATATGACGTTGGATGAACCATTGATTGACGCGATCACGTGAGATACCGCTTTCGGGCAGAATCATCGGCTGGCGGCTCCACTGTGCTTCACTGCCGAGGGTGTCGCTCGACTCGCTGGCAGGGGCGATGAACAGCAGCGGGGTGCGGTCGATGGGGCGAAAGGCCACCCCGGTGGGCAGGTGAGCGGGGCGGGCGGCGATGGAGATCTCTTCACGACCGCTCTGCACCCGGGCGATCGCATGCTCGGGGTCGCCGGTATGCAGCTTGATCTCGACACGCGGATACAACTGGCGAAACCGGCTCAGCAGTGAATACAAAAAGCTGTAACTGGCAGTGACCGAGCAGTATACGCTGATCTCGCCCTGCAGCTCGCTGGCGCTTTCCAACAGCGAGTGTCGTACCTGTTCCCACTGTTGCAGCGCTTCGCGGGCGTACTGGGCGAAACGCATTCCCTCGGGCGTGAGTTGGACGCTGCGGTTGTCACGCAGGAAAAGTTCAACGCCCAGCGAGTCCTCCAACTGCTTGATGGCGCGACTCAGGGTTGAGGGGCTGACATGGCAGGCTTCACTGCTGCGACCGAAGTGCAGGGTATCGGCCAGACTCAGAAACAGGCGCAGGGTACGGGTATCCATTATGTTTCTTAAAATGAAATATGATGTTGCAAATATATCATTTTACGCAATGATTCCTATCCCTTAATGTAGGCGCCATTGCTATAGTCATCACGGCTATATGCACCCAATCACTCCATTCAAGTCAAAGGATCAGAACCATGCAGGTTTATTACGATAAAGACTGTGATCTCTCCATCATCCAGGGCAAGAAAGTTGCCATCATCGGTTACGGCTCTCAGGGCCACGCCCATGCGTGCAACCTGCACGATTCCGGCGTTGATGTAACTGTTGGTCTGCGTGCCGGCTCTTCTTCCCGTGCCAAGGCTGAAGCTCACGGTCTGAAAGTGGCTGACGTGGCTGACGCCGTTGCCGCTGCCGATCTGGTGATGATCCTGACTCCGGACGAATTCCAGGGCCAGCTGTACAAGGCCGAGATCGAGCCGAACATCAAGCAGGGCGCTACTCTGGCCTTCGCTCACGGCTTCTCCATCCACTACAACCAGATCGAGCCGCGCAAGGATCTGGACGTGATCATGATCGCGCCGAAGGCACCGGGTCACACCGTGCGTAACGAATTCGTCAAGGGCGGCGGTATCCCTGACCTGATCGCGATCTTCCAGGATGCGTCCGGCAACGCCAAAAATGTTGCTCTGTCTTACGCTTCAGGCGTGGGTGGCGGTCGTACCGGCATCATCGAAACCACTTTCAAGGACGAGACTGAAACCGACCTGTTCGGTGAACAGGCTGTTCTGTGTGGCGGCTGTGTTGAGCTGGTCAAGGCCGGTTTCGAAACCCTGGTTGAAGCCGGTTATGCACCGGAAATGGCCTACTTTGAATGTCTGCACGAACTGAAACTGATCGTGGACCTGATGTACGAAGGCGGCATCGCCAACATGAACTACTCTATCTCCAACAATGCCGAGTACGGTGAATACGTAACCGGCCCTGAGGTGATCAACGAAGAATCACGTCAGGCGATGCGTAACGCACTGAAGCGCATCCAGGATGGTGAGTACGCCAAGATGTTCATCAGCGAAGGCGCGACCAACTACCCGTCAATGACAGCCCGTCGTCGCAATAACGCCGCGCACCCGATCGAGCAGACCGGTGAGAAACTGCGTGCAATGATGCCGTGGATCGCTGCCAACAAGCTGGTCGACAAGGAAAAGAACTGATCCCGCATTTGGTTGTGTGATTAGATCAACTGCCGGGCTTTGCCCGGCAGTTTCGTTTCGGCGCTGCGGTGCACATCAACGGTGCTGCTTGCACCGGTTTGACGCAAAAGCTGAACCGTCTTTTCTTCCTTCTGCTGCAATATCCCTGTCATCCTTGATAACCATAATTCCCGCAGGGTTTTGGCACGGCATCTGCTTGTGTCACCCATGCGTAGTAAAGTAACAGGCTCAGCCCTGCTTGGGCTTTGTTCGTATTACGCCAAAGTATTAGAGGAAGAACCACTTTTCTTGATCCAGGTCGTGAAGTGGATTCCGGAAACTTGAACTCCGGTATGGGCGTGCTATGAATGGCTTCACTAATAAAAATAAAACGCTTGGTAGTGCGCCCCGGCCCTTAGGCTGTAACCGGATGTGCTTGTGCTACCAACAGTCAAGGATGCGTCCATCATGAGTAATGTCGATTTTTCCGTTCTGTGTGAGCAGGCGAAGGCCTATGCCGGGTTTGAGCCGCAAGATGAACTGATCCTGGTTCAGGAGGCTTCCAGGCTACAGCCACACTTCTCCGCCATCACCGATGCCTTTTACGCCGAGTTGCAAACCATTCCAGAAGCCCTGCCGTTTCTGGAGGGGCGTGTCGATACTTTGAAAACCACCCATACTGCATGGCTCAGCAAGGTTTTTACCGGCCCTTACGATGCCGACTTTGCTGCCTATATGCACCATGTTGGCGTAGTGCATGTGCAGGTGAAGCTGCCTGAGAAGTTCATGACCAGTGGTATCGGCTTGATCAACAAACACCTCATTCCGTTGTTGCCTGAAATCTATGCCAATGATGTGGGTAAAATCGGTCAGGTACTCAAGGCGCTCAACGCTGCTACCAGTTTTTGTCTGTTGATCATGCTGGAATCCTACCGCGGCCATGAATTGGAGCGTTTCATGGAGGTAACCGGCATCAGTCGAGTGCTCTACAATAATTTGGCGGCCGCCTATCGCAGCCATCATGGCCATGCGGCCTGAGTTGAATCGAATTCCCCCTGCACCCGTCACCCGGCGCCTGTATTCATCCACCGCTGGGTGACTCTTAAGTGATAGACGTTTCGAACCATAACAAGTCAAAATCAGTCTTTTCTGGAAAGGGCTCTGCCACTGTGTGCAGGGTCCATTGCAAGGATGTGTTTAATGCGACAAATTGATTTTTCCCACCTGAATCAACAGGCCAAGCTGTTTGCCGGCTTTGATGCTCAGGATGAGCATGAATTATCACGTGCTCTGCCTCAATTGATGGCAGAGCTGGACTCCGTGACGGATGCCTTTTATGCGGAACTGGCCGGGATTCCCGAAGCAATGCCCTTCCTTGAAGGGCGACTGGATGCGCTGAAAGCGACCCATCGGAAGTGGCTTGAAAAGATATTTACTGGTCCCTATGACGATGAATTTGCCGCGTACATGCATAAGGTGGGTGTTGTTCATGTACAGGTGCGCCTGCCTGAGCGCTTTATGGCCAGTGGCATTGGATTGATCAGCAAACACCTTATTCCTGTATTGGCACAGCAGTTCCGTGATGACCCGGAACGCTTGGGTACGCTGATGAAAGCCGTGAACGGTGTTACGGTGTACTGCCTGATCATCATGCAGGTTTCCTACCGCGAACACGAACTGGAACGGTTTATGGATGTGACCGGGATCAGCGAAGCGCTCTATGCCAACTTGTCGGCAGCTTATCGCAAGAAAACAGGTGTGTCGTCAGACTGAGTCAAAGCGACATACAAGTGAGGCATTGATTGTTCTCTTTAAATAACAGTGGCTTGTATTAGTTTAGCAAACCTTGATATTTGTGGTTGGCGTGAGAAAATAGCGCCCCTTTCGAGGGTCGCCGGGAGTGACCCCGAGCCAACACATGCAAGGACGTACCTGATGAGCCAGACAGATTTTGCCACCCTGTGCCAGCGTGGGAAGCTGAATTCCGGGTTTGATTCTGAAGACGAAAAGCTGCTGATTCAGGAGGGAGGCAGGCTGCTTCCCTATTTGGCGGAGGTGACCGAAAAATTCTATGACGAATTGCAGCAGATACCGGCGGCAGTGCCTTATCTTGAAGGTCGCGTCGAAGGGCTTAAGGCGACTCACTTGGCCTGGCTGCAAACCATTTTCAGTGGTCCCTACGATGCGAATTTTGCCGCCAGTATGCACAAGGTGGGGGAGGTACATGTCCAGGTCAAGTTACCGGTTGAGTTTATGGCCAGTGGTACCTTGCTGATCAAGAAACATCTGGTACCGATCCTGACACAGGTTTATGCCGGTGATGCCCTGCGTATGGGGTTGATGATGAAAGCGGTCAACGGTGTAACGGGGTTCTGCCTGATCATCATGCAGGAATCCTATCAAAGCTCCTTGCTGGCACAGGAGTTGGACAAATTCATGGCGATTACCGGGATCAGCCGGGCGCTGTTTAATAATCTTGCCAATGCCTACAAGGATGATGGTGGGGCTGGGATGGTCTGATCTTCTCGGGGCGTTGGGTTTGGCCCTTGCTGTCGGGTAGAATGAGGCTTCCGGTTACACCAAAGAGGCAGCCTTGAATGAGTGATCAGCAACAATCGCCGATAGATGAGAGTGAGCATCAAGACAACAGTGCCCAGCGTCACCGTGGTGTTTACCTGTTGCCAAACCTGTTTACCACCGGCGCCCTGTTTTCAGGTTTTTATGCCATCGTTGCAGGAATGAACGGGCAGTTCATTCCTGCTTCCATTGCCATATTTGTTTCCATGCTGCTGGATGGGCTGGATGGGCGAGTGGCTCGCATGACCAATACCCAAAGCGCATTCGGTGCCGAATATGACTCGCTGGCCGATATGGTCTCCTTTGGAGTGGCGCCGGCGCTGGTAGCGTATAACTGGTTGCTGTTCGATCTTGGCAAACTGGGCTTTTTTGCCGCGTTCGTATTTGCGGCGGGTGGTGCATTGCGGCTGGCGCGTTTCAATACTCAGATCGGTTCGGTCGACAAGCGCTATTTCATCGGTTTGCCAAGTCCTGCTGCGGCAGCGGTCGTGGCTGGGCTTGTCTGGACGTGTGCTGAATACGAGCTCGACATGAGCGGTACCGCCTATCTGGTGGCGTTCTATGTGGCGCTGTGCGCTGTGTTGATGGTCAGTAACGTACTCTATTACAGCTTCAAGGATATCGACTTCAAGGGCAAGGTACCGTTCTGGATTCTGGCGGTGATCGCGCTGGGTTCTGGGGGTCATTTCGATCAGTACTTCTACTTTCCTCTGGCTGCTGTTCCTGCTGTATGCCCTTTCCGGACCGCTGCTGTGGTGCTGGCGCCGCTTTAAACATCGCCACTTGATTCTTAAAAACGGGCTTCGGCCCGTTTTTGCCATCTGCTCTTCAGCATTACTGGCCGTTCGGTGTGTTTGTCAGCTATACCTCAATTGAGGTGATTATCATGGCAAACAAGCCTGATTGGCTGCAGGCGCTGTTGAGCGTTTTGCAGCATTTTTTCGGTGTGCAGTCTGAACGTAATCGTGAGCATGATTTTGGCCAGGGCCGCCCGCTGCATTATGTTCTGGCGGGCCTGCTCCTGGCCACTGGTGTTTGTGTTGGGTGTATCCTGCTGGTGCGGTGGGTACTTAGCCTGGCGGGTGTTTGATTAAGATCATTGCGCTTGCGCTTTTTTCAGGGCTGCTATACTCCAGATACCGGATCGCCTGTCGGACAGCATTGTGAGCCTGGCCGCAGGCCAAGACGGGGAGACCTGAGATGGGACTTAGATAATAAAAACCATCGGCTCAGGGGTTGGGTTGGCGCTGCTGGCACCTGCATCTTTGCGTGCGGAATGGGGGCTCAATCTTACAACCGGTGTCACGGATGTCAGCCGTTCGGTATATGAGCTTCACATGGACAATCTTCTGGATCTGTGTCGCCATAGCACTGGTGGTGTTTGGTGTCATGTTCTGGTCGATCTTTCATCACCGCAAGTCGCGAGGGGCCAAGGCCCACCACTTTCATGAAAATACACTGGTTGAAGTAATCTGGACGCTGGTACCGGTGCTAATACTGGTTGGTATGGCCGTTCCCGCGACGGCCACCCTGATCAAAATGTACGACCCGTCCGAAGCTGAACTGATGTGCAGATTACCGGCTATCAGTGGAAGTGGCGTTATGACTATCTGGATCATGAGCTGAGTTTCTTCAGCAACATGTCGACCCCGCGTGAACAGATAACCAATGCCGCTGAGAAGCAGGAAAACTATCTGCCTTGAGGTGGACCGTCACCTTGTGTTGCCGGTGGGTACCAAGATCCGATTTCTGCTGACCGCCAACGATGTTATCCACAGCTGGTGGGTGCCTGCGTTTGGCCGTCAAGAAGGATGCCATTCCCGGTTTTATCAATGAAGCCTGGACCATCATTGATGAGCCGGGTATCTACCGGGGTCAGTGTGCCGAGCTCTGCGGGCGAGACCATGGCTTTATGCCAATTGTGGTCGAAGCGGTCAGCCAAGATGACTTTGATGCCTGGCTGCTGGCGGCGCGGGCAGAAAAAGAGGCTCAGGCGCAGGCTGCTGAACGCAGTTGGACACTGGATGAGCTGATGCAGCAGGGCGAGCAGGTTTACCTGCAAGCCTGTGCAGCCTGTCACCTGCCGAATGGCGAGGGGGTGCCGGTGCTTTCCCTGCCTTGAAAGGGCAGCCCAATGGTTGTTGGGTGATGTAGGCGCACATATCGATATTGTGCTGAATGGCAAGGCGGGTACCGCATGCAGGCGTTCGTGATCAGCTCAGCACCGCTCAGTGGCCGCTGTGATCACCTATGAACGCAATGCCTGGGGCAACAGCTTGGGTGAGGCGGTATCACCGGCTCAGATCTCGCGCTTGTTGCAGTCGGCCGATGGGGAGGGGGAGCAATGAGTACGCTGGATACCACTCTGGAAACGCATTCAGATGAGCATCATGGCCCCGCCAGTGGTCTCGGGCGCTGGTTGTTTACCACCAACCATAAAGATATCGGCTCATGTACCTCTGGTTCAGCCTCTTGATGTTTCTGGTGGGTGGCTCCATGGCGCTGATGATCCGCGCCGAACTGTTCCAGCCGGGGCTGCAACTGGTTGAGCCGGGCTTCTTCAATCAGATGACCACTATGCACGGGCTGATCATGGTGTTTGGGGCGGTGATGCCGGCGTTTGTGGGCTGGCCAACTGGATGATACCGATGATGATCGGTGCCCCGGACATGGCGCTGCCGCGAATGAATAACTGGAGCTTCTGGATCCTGCCATTTGCTTTTGCCATGCTGATCTCGACCCTGTTTATGACGGGAGGGGCGCCAAACTTCGGCTGGACCTTCTATGCACCACTGTCGACGACCTATGCCCCGCCGAGCGTGACCTACTTCATCTTCGCCATTCACATGATGGGAATCAGTTCGATCATGGGCGCGATTAACATCATTGCGACGATTCTCAACATGCGGGCACCGGGCATGACGATGATGAAACTGCCACTGTTCTGCTGGACCTGGTTGATCACCGCTTTCCTGCTGATTGCGGTCATGCCGGTGCTGGCGGGGGGTGGTAACCATGATGTTGATGGATATCCATTTTGGCACCAGTTTCTTTGATGCTGGTGGCGTGGGGATCCGGTGCTGTCCAGCATGTGTTCTGGTTCTTCGGTCATCCCGAGGTCTACATCATGATTTTGCCGGCCTTCGGCATATCAGCCAGATCATTCCCGCCTTTGCTCGCAAGCGTCTGTTTGGCTACGCCTCCATGGTATATGCCACCGCTTCGATCGCGATATTGTCGTTTCTGGTTTGGCGCACCACATGTTCACGGTCGGTATTCCGCTGGCCCGGTGAACTGTTCTTCATGTATGCCACCATGTTGATCGCCGTGCCTACCGGGGTGAAGGTGTTCAATTGGGTGGCTACCATGTTCCGCGGCTCGATGACCTTCGAAACGCCAATGCTGTTTGCGCTGGCATTTGTAGTGCTGTTTACCATCGGTGGTTTTTCGGGGTTGATGCTAGCGATCGCACCGGTGGATTTCCAGTACCACGATACCTACTTTGTGGTGGCTCACTTCCACTATGTGCTGGTACCGGGGGCCGTTTTCGCCATTATGGCAGGTGTCTACTACTGGTTGCCGAAGTGGACTGGTCACATGCTGGATGAGCGCATGGGTCGTTCACTTCTGGCTGAGCTTCATTGCGTCAATATCACCTTCTTTCCCATGCACTTCATCGGGCTGGCCGGCATGCACGCCGCATACCGGATTACGCACTGCAGTTTGCCGACTTCAATATGGTGGCCTCGGTGGGTGCCTTTCTGTTTGGCCTGTCACAGTTGATCTTTGTCTGGAACGTGATCGCCTGTGTACGCGGTGGCCGCAAGGCTGAAGCCAGAGCCTGGGAAAGGTGCCGAAGGGCTGGAGTGGGAAGTGCCATCACCGGCGCCTTACCATACCTTTGCCGAGCCGCCGAAACTGCCGGAGTCGCTGCGATGAGCCCGCAAGCAGCCAATCGCAGGCTGGTAAGGCGGCTGGTATTGGGTTGTGTGCTGATGTTCGGTTTTGGCTTTGCGCTGGTCCCTTTGTATGACGTGTTTTGTGAAGTGACGGGGCTAAACGGAAAGATTACCAATACCGGCCCGGTTGCGACATCGGAAGCGGATACCAGTCGAGAGATCAGGGTGAGATTGATTGCGGTTCATAACGAGGCAATGCCCTGGAAATTCGGGCCGCAGCAGAATCTGATTCTCACCCACCCGGGAGAGATGAAGCAGACAGCCTTTATGGCAACCAACCCGACCGGCCGGCGTATGGTGGCGCAAGCTATCCCGTCGGTTGCTCCTGCAGAGGCTGCGCGCTATCTGCATAAGGTGAACTGCTTCTGTTTTGAGCAGCAGGTCCTTCAGTCTGGTGAATCGGTCGAAATGCCGCTGCTGTTTGTGGTCGACAAGAACCTGCCGGAGCATATCCGCTCGCTGACCTTGTCCTACACCCTGTTTGATAATCTCGCCGGCGATTTCATCAACAGAGCAGGTTGAAAAGGAGCAATCGTTATGAGCAGTTCAACCTATTACGTGCCTGAGCAAAGTCGCTGGCCGATTTTGGCATCCATTGCACTTTTCCTGTTGGCCTATGGTGCCGGTACCCTGATGAATGCGTTGAGTGCGCAGCAGGGAGGTGGGCTTTGGCGTCGCGCTGTTGTTGGCGGGGGCGTTGATGATGGGGCTGATTCTGGTGGGATGGTTCGGCAATGTGATTCATGAAAGCCGCAGCGGGCTGTATTCCGAGCAGATGGACCGTTCCTTTCGCTGGGGTATGAGCTGGTTCATCTTCTCGGAAGTGATGTTCTTTGCCGCTTTCTTTGGCGCTCTTTTCTACGTGCGTGTGCTGGCGCTTCCCTGGTTGGGAGGTGAAGGTGACAAGGGGGTAACCGAGCTGCTCTGGCCCGGGTTTGTGGCAGAGTGGCCACTGTTCAATCCACCCGACAGTGCGCGTTATCCCGGACCTGAAGCTGTCATCAGCCCCTGGCACATACCACTGCTCAATACCTGCCTGCTGGTGACGTCCAGCTTTACTCTGACACTGGCACACAAGGCCCTGTTGCGAGACGAGCTGATCATGGTGCGCCGCTGGATGACGCTGACAATTCTGTTGGGTCTGATTTTTATCGGCTTCCAGGCTTATGAATATGTGCATGCGTATCAGGAGTTGGGACTGACGCTGCAGTCCGGTGTTTACGGTGCCACCTTCTTTATTCTGACCGGCTTCCACGGTCTGCATGTCACCTTGGGTACGCTGATGTTGATGATCATTCTGGGGCGCGTGGTATTGGGTCATTTCAGCTCACGCCAGCACTTCGGTTTTGAAGCGGTGGCCTGGTACTGGCATTTTGTGGATGTGGTCTGGATTGGGCTGTTCCTGTTTGTGTATGTGCTCTGAGCTCTGCCAGGGAGCATGTGAGCGAAGACGGCCGCTGCTGAAACCGTAGACCAGAAGCAGTATCAGCAATACGCTGAAAATGACACGCCAAAGCAGGCGATTGGCCGTGGTGCCATCGGCTGAAGGTCGTCGAAGCAGAGACCAAAGACTGCTGAACAGTGCGATCAATATGGCAATAAACAGCAGGACGATCAGAAGATGCAGCATGGAAATTTCCTTATGTCTGATCAACCAAGTAAAGCGGATAGCCCCGCTGCATTCAAATATCTGCGCTGGCTGTTGGCGCTGCTCGGTGTTCCGCCTTGCTGTTTGGTCTGGGCTACTGGCAGCTGCAGCGTGCCGAACAAAAGCAGATTTGGCTCGATCAGCAGGCCGTTGAGCCGATGACGCGTGCAGCCACTGCGCTCAGGCAGCTTGAACGCCAGGCGTGGGTGCCGGTACGACTGGAGGTTGAGCTGTTGCCATATCGTATTTTTCTGCTGGATAACCGTACCCTTAATGGGCGTGTGGGCTACGAAGTGATCGTTCCGATGCGCGTCGATGAGGGCTCCTTGTGGCTGGCCAGTTTGGGGTGGGTTGAAGCGCCATCCGCCATCGAGACCGGTTGCCTGCCCTGCAACTTGAACAACAACGCATACAGGTCGATGGGGTGCTGGCTCATCCAACCGGGTCGATGACGCTGGCAGACCTGCCCGCTGAAGTAGGCTGGCCACGACGAATTCAATCCGTCGATCTGGAGCAGATCAGGCAGGCTTTGGAGATGGAGGTTGAGGCGGTCATGCTGCACCTCAAGACGCCAGTGAGTGATCAAATCACGCCAAGGAACGCTATTCATCAAGGAGTCAGTCCACAGCGGCATCAAGGCTATGCAGTGCAGTGGTTTGCGCTGGCCGTCACATTGCTGCTCTGGCTGTTCTGGGCGGCTCGACATGGCAGGAGGCAGGGCGATGGCAAGTAATAGGTGCACTTTCTGGGCTATCTGGGCATTGGGCATGTTGCCAGTGTTGCTGGCCGTGGCGGTATATACCACAGGCGTCGGTATACCGAATGAACAGGTGAATACTGGCAGGTTGTTGCAGCCGGCAGTGCCGCTGCAGCAATGGGGCGGGCAGGCTGACCGCTTTACGCGTCATTGGTCGTTGCTGCTGGTGCACCGGAGTGGGTGTGACCATGGATGCTTGCGGCAGGAGGAAAGGCTTAAACGTATACATGATGCTTTGGGTCGGGATGCTGATCGCTTTCGGGTAAGAATGGAGGCTTCAGACGCATTGGCGCCAGGTGTTTGGGTTGTTGATCCGTTGGGCAATCTGGTACTGCATTACGGACAAGCCTATGAGGGCAAGGCAGTGCTGACTGATTTGCGACGACTGCTGAAAGCATCGAGGCTGGGATGAGTGCACTGAAGCTGGTAAGAAGCGCGATAGTACTGGCGTTGATTGTTGTGCTGCTGGGCGGCTGGACACGGCTGAATGACGCAGGCCTTGGCTGTCCCGACTGGCCGGGATGTTATGGAACGTGGGTGTTGCCATCAGATCATGTTGAGCTGGCTCAGGGCTATCCAGGAGTTGTGATTGATCTACGCAAAGGCTGGATCGAAATGATACATCGGTATGCGGCCGCTTGTCTGGGACTCGTTGTACTGATGCTGGCAGTCATCGCACTGAAAAATCGCACGGTGACAGGGTATCCGTCGAAGCTGTCGCTGCTGTTGCTGGGGCTAGTAGTATTGCAGGGGCTGTTTGGAATGTGGACCGTCACATTGAAGCTGTTACCGGTCATAGTGACGCTGCACCTGATGGGTGGTCTTGCGACATTGACGCTGCTGGTACTGCTGGAACAGCGATTGAGTCATTTTTACAACCCACAAGCTCAACCAACAGGGGGCCATATGGGAACACGCATACTGCTGTTCTGCCTGTTCCTGCAGCTGCTGTTAGGTGGCTGGACCAGTACCAATTATGCCGGCTGGGCCTGCAGCGATTGGTTGTTGTGCAATGCAGATGAAACAGTTGGATACGACTTTTCAACCGGGCTTAATCCTTTCATGGCCATAGGGCCCAACTACGAAGGTGGGCTGCTGGATGCTCCGGCAAGAGCGGCCATTCAGGTTTCACATCGCTTGGGGGCGTTACTGCTTATAGTGGTGTCGTGTTGGGTTGCGCTGTCGCTTTGGCGAAGGAGGTATCTGCGCTTTCATATCACGTTGTTTCTGGCTGCGCTGGGTGTGCAGGCGCTGCTGGGTATTGCCAATATTGTATGGATGTTGCCACTCGGGCTGGCAGTTGCACATCACGCGGTAGCCGTGTTGCTGTTGTTGTTGGCGCTGAATCTGCACGACCGGGCGAGAAGTCCGGTAATGGAGGCAAATCATGAGTATCGTGTCGTTTGCGGGTAATACCGTTTCAGATGCTGGCTGGAGAGACTATCTGGCGCTATGCAAGCTGAAAGTTGTCGCCGTAATGTTGCTGACATTGGTGGTTGGATTCTGTTTGGCCCAGCCGGGATTACCATCGCTGTCACTGCTGCTGATAACCAGTATAGGAGTCGGGCTAGCCGCTGCCTCGGCAGCGGCGGTCAACCATGTTCTGGATCATAATATTGATTGCTGTATGGCAAGGACTGCGCGGCGACCGCTGCCGCAGGGGCGAGTCAGTCCGGGTAATGCGCTTCTGTTTGCAGCGGTGATCGGCAGCGCCGGGCTGTTGCTTCTTGCTACATTGGTGAACCCTCTGACGGCGGTGCTAACTCTGGCGTCGCTTATCGGCTATGCCATTGTATACACGGCTGTTCTGAAGCGAGCGACACCGCAAAATATTGTGATAGGTGGCGTTGCAGGTGCTGCACCTCCGTTACTGGGCTGGACTGCTGTGACAGGCTCGCTGGACTCGCAGGCGTTATTGCTGATGCTGATTATTTTTGCCTGGACACCACCTCATTTCTGGGCGCTGTGTATCGCTAGGAAGGATGACTATGCCCGTGCCGGGGTGCCGATGCTCCCCAATACCCATGGTGAGTCCTATACGCGGCTGCAAATTCTGCTGTACTCAATACTCACAACAGTAGTGACATTGCTGCCGTTTATTAATGGTATGAGCGGACTTATCTATCTGGCAGGGGTCAGTATCATCAACTACCGCTTCATTGCCTGGGCTGTACGATTGAATATTTCACGTAATCCGGGCGATCCGATGAAAATGTTTCGTTACAGCATTGTGTACATCATGTGGCTGTTTGCCATACTGCTTGTAGACCATTATTGGCAGCTATTCGTATAAACGGTTGTGGAGAAAGTAACGCGAACGGATTCGGGCTGAATCAATACAATAAAAATTGTAGCCCGGGGCCAACCCGGACTGCGAGGAGGATAGTGATATGTTCCTGCAGCACATGATGGGGGTGTTCTATCACCCGAAGCAGGAGTGGCGCTCGATACGCAAAGAGCATTACTCGGCGATGCATGTATTTCTTGCCCAAATAAGTGTACTGGCAGCAATACCCGCCGTGTCACTTTTCATTGGTACCACTCAAGTTGGCTGGAGTCTGGGAGGGTCAGAGTTTGTCAAATTGAGTGTGGCCAGCGCGTTACCGGCAGCACTCGCATTTTATGTGGCAATGTGGGTGGCTGTCGGTTTCATTGCCTGGTCCATTCACTGGATGGAGAAAACCTATGGTGGGAATGTAAGCTATGAAGAATGCTTGGTGCTGACAACCTTCACCGCGACACCACTTTTTCTGTCGGGTCTTGCAGGCCTTTACCCGATGCTTTGGTTCAACGTGATTGTAGGCATGATGGCATTAGCTTATACCATCTACCTGCTTTACACGGGGGTACCGGAAATCATGCAAATTCCTGAAGAGCGAGCATTTTTCTTTGCCACTTCAATTCTAACGGTTGGGGTCTGTGTGTTGGTCGGGTTGCTCGCGGCAACCGCCATTCTATGGGGCACGTTTGTGCCACTTACCTATACCGCCGGTTAGGACGCTTCCAGCACATGAACAACAGGCGCTCTGGCGCCTGTTGTTGTTTTGGGGGGGCAATGCCGGTTTTCATCTTTCTGAAACTTTTTTACACGCAGGTGTTGACTCCCTCAGTGGTGTCTGTAGAATTCGCCTCCTCGCTTGAGACGCCCCACCGGAAACGGTTCAGGGCAGATCGATTGAGCAAGTAGTAAGATGTTGAATTAAGTGGTTTTTTGGTTCATCATTGCGCTTCTTGAGTGACTGCCGAATCGTTGTTTGAGTGCTCAGCACTGAAACAGAAAACGAAAAAAACGGTTGACACTGAAACGGGTTGCGGTAGAATACGCGCCTCGCTTGAGACAACAGGTTGCACCGAACGGTGCGGTTGGCCAAGCCCGCTCTTTAACAAATTGATCAGGTAATATGTGTGGGCGCTTGTCAGGATTGAGCACACAAAGCTTAATCAAGGCAAGCAACCTAACTGAATATTCATTTAGCGTTGTGTAATACCTTGAGCCGAACTCAAAGCTGTTTGCAGCTTTGAGTTCACAAGATTTTAAACTGAAGAGTTTGATCATGGCTCAGATTGAACGCTGGCGGCAGGCCTAACACATGCAAGTCGAGCGGTAGCACAGAGAAGCTTGCTTCTTGGGTGACGAGCGGCGGACGGGTGAGTAACGCGTGGGAATCTACCTGGTAGTGGGGGACAACAGTCGGAAACGACTGCTAATACCGCATACGCCCTTCGGGGGAAAGTGGGGGATCTTCGGACCTCACGCTATCAGATGAGCCCGCGTCGGATTAGCTTGTTGGTGAGGTAAAGGCTCACCAAGGCGATGATCCGTAGCTGGTCTGAGAGGATGACCAGCCACACTGGGACTGAGACACGGCCCAGACTCCTACGGGAGGCAGCAGTGGGGAATATTGGACAATGGGGGCAACCCTGATCCAGCCATGCCGCGTGTGTGAAGAAGGCCTTCGGGTTGTAAAGCACTTTCAGCTGTGAGGAAAGGTGAGTGGTTAATACCCGCTTGCTGTGACGTTAACAGCAGAAGAAGGACCGGCTAACTCCGTGCCAGCAGCCGCGGTAATACGGAGGGTCCGAGCGTTAATCGGAATTACTGGGCGTAAAGCGCGCGTAGGTGGTTCAGTCAGTCAGATGTGAAAGCCCCGGGCTCAACCTGGGAACTGCACCTGATACTGCTGAGCTAGAGTACGGTAGAGGGTAGTGGAATTTCCGGTGTAGCGGTGAAATGCGTAGAGATCGGAAGGAACACCAGTGGCGAAGGCGACTACCTGGACCGATACTGACACTGAGGTGCGAAAGCGTGGGTAGCAAACAGGATTAGATACCCTGGTAGTCCACGCCGTAAACGATGTCAACTAGCCGTTGGGGGACTTGATCCTTTAGTGGCGAAGCTAACGCGATAAGTTGACCGCCTGGGGAGTACGGCCGCAAGGTTAAAACTCAAATGAATTGACGGGGGCCCGCACAAGCGGTGGAGCATGTGGTTTAATTCGAAGCAACGCGAAGAACCTTACCTACTCTTGACATCCAGAGAACTTTCCAGAGATGGATTGGTGCCTTCGGGAACTCTGAGACAGGTGCTGCATGGCTGTCGTCAGCTCGTGTTGTGAAATGTTGGGTTAAGTCCCGTAACGAGCGCAACCCTTATCCTTATTTGCCAGCGAGTAATGTCGGGAACTCTAAGGAGACTGCCGGTGACAAACCGGAGGAAGGTGGGGATGACGTCAAGTCATCATGGCCCTTACGAGTAGGGCTACACACGTGCTACAATGGCCGGTACAGAGGGCTGCAAACTCGCGAGAGCAAGCTAATCTCACAAAACCGGTCGTAGTCCGGATCGCAGTCTGCAACTCGACTGCGTGAAGTCGGAATCGCTAGTAATCGTGAATCAGAATGTCACGGTGAATACGTTCCCGGGCCTTGTACACACCGCCCGTCACACCATGGGAGTGGGTTGCACCAGAAGTAGCTAGTCTAACCTTCGGGAGGACGGTTACCACGGTGTGATTCATGACTGGGGTGAAGTCGTAACAAGGTAGCCCTAGGGGAACCTGGGGCTGGATCACCTCCTTAAACGATTGCGAAATTCTGGCAAGCGTTCACACATATTACCTGATCGAACTGTTAAAGAATATCTCTGATTGAGCTTTAAAGACTGTGCTTGTTTGAAGTACATCCTTTAAAGCTTCGGCTTTAAACGCTCTTTAACAAATTGGATCTGAAAGATTGTCTTGTATTGTTTGATACAAGCGCCAATCGGCGATAATCGTTACGAACCATTCATTTGAACAGACGCCTTCGGGTTATATGGTCAAGTGAATAAGCGTGCACGGTGGATGCCTTGGCAGTCAGAGGCGATGAAGGACGTAGTAACCTGCGATAAGGTTCGGGGAGCTGGTAAACAAGCTTTGATCCGAACATTTCCGAATGGGGAAACCCACCCGCTTGCGGGTATCTCTTAGCTGAATACATAGGCTTTGAGAGGCGAACCCGGGGAACTGAAACATCTAAGTACCCGGAGGAAAAGAAATCAACCGAGATTCCCTTAGTAGCGGCGAGCGAACGGGGACCAGCCCTTAAGCTGTGTTGTGGTTAGCAGAACGCTCTGGAAAGTGCGGCCATAGTGGGTGATAGCCCCGTATGCGAAAACCTATATGCAGTGAAATCGAGTAGGACGGGACACGTGTTATCCTGTCTGAATATGGGGGGACCATCCTCCAAGGCTAAATACTCCTGACTGACCGATAGTGAACCAGTACCGTGAGGGAAAGGCGAAAAGAACCCCTGTGAGGGGAGTGAAATAGACCCTGAAACCGTGTACGTACAAGCAGTGGGAGCCGTTTTCGGACGGTGACTGCGTACCTTTTGTATAATGGGTCAGCGACTTACTTTCAGTGGCAAGCTTAACCGTTTAGGGGAGGCGTAGGGAAACCGAGTCTTAATAGGGCGATCAGTCGCTGGGAGTAGACCCGAAACCGGGCGATCTATCCATGGGCAGGTTGAAGGTTGAGTAACATCAACTGGAGGACCGAACCGACTACCGTTGAAAAGTTAGCGGATGACCTGTGGATCGGAGTGAAAGGCTAATCAAGCCCGGAGATAGCTGGTTCTCCTCGAAAGCTATTTAGGTAGCGCCTCATGTCTCACCTTGGGGGGTAGAGCACTGTTTCGGCTAGGGGGTCATCCCGACTTACCAACCCGATGCAAACTCCGAATACCCAAGAGTGCAATCATGGGAGACACACGGCGGGTGCTAACGTCCGTCGTGGAAAGGGAAACAACCCAGACCGCCAGCTAAGGTCCCAAAGTTCTGGTTAAGTGGGAAACGATGTGGGAAGGCTCAGACAGCTAGGAGGTTGGCTTAGAAGCAGCCACCCTTTAAAGAAAGCGTAATAGCTCACTAGTCGAGTCGGCCTGCGCGGAAGATATAACGGGGCTCAAACCAGACACCGAAGCTGCGGATGCCTTAGGGCATGGTAGAGGAGCGTTCTGTAAGCCGTTGAAGCCAAAGGTGTAAACCATGGTGGAGGTATCAGAAGTGCGAATGCTGACATAAGTAACGATAAAGGGGGTGAAAAACCCCCTCGCCGGAAGACCAAGGTTTCCTATCCAATGCTAATCAGGGTAGGGTGAGTCGGCCCCTAAGGCGAGGCAGAAATGCGTAGTCGATGGGAAACAGGTTAATATTCCTGTACCGGCTGTAACTGCGACGAAGGGACGGAGAAGGCTAGGCCAGCGCGGCGATGGTTGTCCGCGTTTAAGGGTGTAGGCTGGGAGAGTAGGCAAATCCGCTCTCCCTTAAGGCTGAGACCTGATGACGAGTCTCCATGTGAGACGAAGTGGTTGATGCCATGCTTCCAGGAAAAGCTTCTAAGCTTCAGGTTACAGACGACCGTACCCCAAACCGACACAGGTGGTCAGGTTGAGAATACCAAGGCGCTTGAGAGAACTCGGGTGAAGGAACTAGGCAAAATGGTGCCGTAACTTCGGGAGAAGGCACGCCGATGTCGGTGATGAAATTTACTTCCTAAGCTGATGTCGGTCGAAGATACCAGGTGGCTGCGACTGTTTATTAAAAACACAGCACTCTGCAAACACGAAAGTGGACGTATAGGGTGTGACGCCTGCCCGGTGCCGGAAGGTTAATTGATGGGGTTAGCTCACGCGAAGCTCTTGATCGAAGCCCCGGTAAACGGCGGCCGTAACTATAACGGTCCTAAGGTAGCGAAATTCCTTGTCGGGTAAGTTCCGACCTGCACGAATGGCGTAACGATGGCCACACTGTCTCCACCCGAGACTCAGTGAAATTGAACTCGCTGTGAAGATGCAGCGTCCCCGCGGCTAGACGGAAAGACCCCGTGAACCTTTACTATAGCTTCACAGTGGACTTTGACATTACTTGTGTAGGATAGCTGGGAGGCTTTGAAACCGGGACGCCAGTTCCGGTGGAGCCAACCTTGAAATACCAGCCTGGTACTGTTGAGGTTCTAACTCAGATCCGTTACCCGGATCGAGGACATTGTGTGGTGGGTAGTTTGACTGGGGCGGTCTCCTCCCAAAGCGTAACGGAGGAGCACGAAGGTACCCTCAGGCTGGTCGGAAATCAGCCAATGAGCGCAAGAGTAGAAGGGTGCTTGACTGCGAGACAGACACGTCGAGCAGGTGCGAAAGCAGGTTCTAGTGATCCGGTGGTTCTGTATGGAAGGGCCATCGCTCAACGGATAAAAGGTACTCCGGGGATAACAGGCTGATACCGCCCAAGAGTTCACATCGACGGCGGTGTTTGGCACCTCGATGTCGGCTCATCACATCCTGGGGCTGAAGCCGGTCCCAAGGGTATGGCTGTTCGCCATTTAAAGTGGTACGCGAGCTGGGTTTAGAACGTCGTGAGACAGTTCGGTCCCTATCTGCCGTGGGCGTTTGAGATTTGAGAAGAGTTGCTCCTAGTACGAGAGGACCGGAGTGAACGAACCTCTGGTGTTCCGGTTGTCACGCCAGTGGCATTGCCGGGTAGCTACGTTCGGACGGGATAACCGCTGAAAGCATCTAAGCGGGAAGCCCCCTTCAAGATGAGATCTCACCGGGGCCTTGAGCCCCCTGAAGAGCCGTCCGAGACCAGGACGTTGATAGGCAGGGTGTGTAAGCGTTGTAAGGCGTTGAGCTAACCTGTACTAATGGCTCGTGAGGCTTGACCATATAACGCCCAAGGCGTTTGAAATGAATGGTTCGACTGGAAACAGTCAAAACACGATTATCGGCTCGCAAGAGCACCGATTGAACGCTTGTAGCAACAACACAGACAATCAGAGCAACGTGACATATAGGCACGAGGCTCAATCAGATCCGGTTTGTACCAGTTTCGCCTGGCGACCATAGAGACGTGGAACCACCTGATCCCATACCGAACTCAGCAGTGAAACGCGTCATCGCCGATGGTAGTGTGGGGCTTCCCCATGTGAGAGTAGGTCATCGCCAGGCACTTAATACCAGAAACCCCGGTCTCGTTGAGGCCGGGGTTTTTGCATTGGGG
>CAXXRY010000056.1:0-113235 GCA_963668335.2 Aminobacteriaceae bacterium
GGACGAACAGGAAGTTATCGTATTTCTTTCCCGCCTCGTCGACATACGGATTCGTTTCCACCGCGACCTTCGCGTAATCGGACATGCACTGCTCCAGAACCTTGACATCGAGCTTATCGAACGGGACTTCACCGTCGATGACTTTGAAAGCGTACTCGGTACCGGCGACCGTACCCATCATTGAAACCGGCACGGGCCATGTGGAGAGTCTTCCCGTCATCCCCTTCTCCTTGAGGATTCTGCGCGTCTCGTCGATAACGTGCTTGATGTTGTCCTGCTTGGACAAATCGGACTCGATACCAAGAGCCGTCGGGAATCCGTGATACGGAGACGGGCAGCAGGGCTGCGGATAGATTGCGCCCGTGTCGACAACGGACTTGATCAGAGGAATCTGCATTGCGCAATTCGTGGAGAAGAACGCCGTGTCCTTGCCGTACTTCGCGACCATCTTCGGCACGTCCTCGAGGATGAACTGCTGCGCGCCGGGAAGGCCGGAGTCGCCTGTCGGGTCCGGAGCCGTCGCGTCGACGAATTCAAGTCCGAGCTCGGCGCACTTCTTTTTCATAATCTCTCTGCGCGAGGAAAGAAGAACCTGGGACATGTGACGCGGGAATGAATAGTGGACAAAAACCTTTGCGCCAAGCTTCTTGGCCTGGGCGGGAATCGTGTTACCCATTGCGAGTTCGTCGGGCATCATGATAATCTGCGCCCTCGCGGCCACATCGGGAGGATTCTCCTGCGGGGTGCAGTACACGATGAAGACGTCGTCCCTAGTCTCAAGGAGCTTGTCGACCGCCGCGTTCGTCCCCGGAACAGCCTGGTTGATGATAACCGCCTTCACATCCGGATCGTACGCGAGCTTGGCCACGACGCTGACCATCTGCTCCTGCTCCGCCATGAAGTTGTCGGGCCACGTAACGTGGACAACTCTGTCTCCGTACTTCGCGACCATTTCCTGAGCGGAACGATACTCTTCCTCGTTCTGAGAAACAGTATTCGTTACTATCGCAACCTTACCGGAGCCCGCAAACGCCGGGACAACCGAAGCAACAAGGCTGACGACCATGACAAAAACCAACAGCATACCAAGTGCCTTCTTCATTCATTACCCTCCTGTCCGATTGTAAGTTCAAAACCTTTTCAAAGAAAAGATACCGCCCAGCGTGCCCCTTGTCAAGCACTAACTTTTTCGCAAATAATACCACTATAACAAATTCATCAAGTCAGCATGGTAAATATTTGAACTAAGGTACCTAAAAGCAACAAAAACTCACCTTATTTTCGCATATCCCACTCTTTTTCGGAAAGTTTTTTTGGACAATGTCCTTTTCAAGCGGTAAAATAGAGTGCATTAGTTGTTTCGCAACTCTTTCCGGAGGGATGTTCATGATCAATCAAAAGAGGTTGAAAAGGCTTGCCGACGAGTTACAGAAGCTGGGTTTGGACGCGATCTACCTTGGTCCTTCAACGGATCTTGAGTACATCAGCGGCCTGGATACCCACCCCGACGAACGGGTCAGAGGGCTCATGGTCTCCAAAGACGCCCGCTGCTTCGCGATGACCCCCCTGCTCTACAAGGAGGAGATGGTGAAGGCGTTCGGCGACGTCCCCTTCTACGCCGAATGGAACGACCACGAAGGCTTTACCGACGCATTCCGGCGGGGGTGCGAACACCTCGGAATCGTCGGCGCGAAGATCGCGTTCAACGACGGCGTGCGGGCTATCGACATGCTCGCGATCAGAGACGCTATGGAGTTGCGGATGTGCAACGGCGGCAAAGTGCTCGATCCGCTCCGCTCCCGCAAGGACGAGGAGGAACTTGCACTCATGCGCGAGGCGTCCCGCATGGTCGACGAGGTCGTACGGAAGCTGCACGGTTTCATTCGCCCGGGAATGACCGAACGGCGGATCGCCAAGCAAATCCCCGAGTTCTTCGAGGAAGCGGGCTCGAACGGCATCTCCTTCAACCCGATCGTGGCCAGCGGCCCCAACGGCTCCATGCCGCACTACGGCGGAGATCAGCGGGTGATCGAGGAGAACGACGTGATCATCCTCGACCTCGGCGGCCGCCATATGAGCTACTGCTCGGACACCACGCGCACGTTCTTCGTCGGTACGCCGACCGAAGAACAGAAGAAAGTGTACGAGATCGTCCGGTTGGCCCAGGCCGCCGGAGAAGCGGCGGTGCGGCCCGGCGTCACGGGGCAGGACGTCGACAGAGCGGCGCGCAAGATCATCGTCGACGCGGGATACGGGGACTACTTCTTCAACCGCGTGGGGCACGGGATCGGCCTCGCGGTGCACGAATCCCCGTATATCATCGAAGGAAACGACAAACCGCTCGAGCCGGGGAACGTCTTCAGCGTCGAGCCGGGCATCTACCTGCCGGGGAAGTTCGGGATCAGGATCGAGAATCTCGTCGCCGTTCGCCCCGACGGAACGGGCGAGGCGCTCAACCACTTCCCCAGGGACATCGAGTCGGTCCGCATCAAGTAGACCAGCCCTTTTAGCGACAGCGCCACCCTCGCACAAAAAACGGCGGCTCCCCGTTATCAGCCGGGAAGCCGCCGTTTTTTGTGCGAGGGTGCTCTTCAGCGCAGAGACGGACGTCGCCGGAGCACCGCCCTTCGTCAACGTTCCGAACGTTTTACCATTTCCTCCCTCAACCTGCGACTCGAAAGCGACGCGGCGAAGCGCTTCGCCGCTGACGCGCCCTTGATCGTATGAGCGCATCGGGCGGCTAGAGTCGGATCGACCGACTCCAGAGCCGCGGCAAGCAAGGCGAACTCGCCGGGAATGTCATCGAGAAACTCCGCTGCGATCTCGTCAGTCGAATCCTCGTCTCCCTTCATCGCCCGAATTCGCCGGGCCACCGGGCCGCTCTCCGGAAACCGTGAAGCGCCCCTTTCCCGGGAAAAAACGGGGTCGTCGCCTCCGGCGGAGGAAAAAACGCATTGACATTCCTCTCTTTCCTTCAGGCAAAAGCCGCGCCCGCAAAGACGCGACCGCTCGTGCGAACCGATACTATTTTACGACGGAGAGCAACCCCACCCTGTTTTGATCGTATTTGAACGCGGCCACCAGCGAGCGAAGCTCCGACGAAAGAACGGCCAACTCCTCCGCTCCCTGCGCCACTCGTTCGCCCGCTTCGCCTACTTCCCGCATCTGCCCTCGAACATTGTCGGCGGAATCGGCGGAGGAGGCGACGCGCGAAACCACGTCCTGCACGGCGCCGGAGATCGTCTCGCTCGACGCCGCCTGCTGCTGTGAAACAGCCGCCAGCTCCTGTGTCGCCGCGGAAATTTTGGACAAACCGTTCATCATCTTCTCGATGGTACGGCGCGTCTCCTGCGCCAGCTCGCTCGCTCCCTCGGACTCTTTCGCATTGCTCCGCGACGAAGCCACCGCTTTTTCCAAATCCTTCGTAATGCCTCCGGCAAGATCGGCGATCCGTCCGGCGGCCTTGTTGCTCTCTTCGGCAAGCTTACGCACTTCTTCGGCCACGACGGCGAACCCTCTTCCCGCCTCTCCGGCGCGCGCCGCCTCGATGGCCGCGTTCAACGCCAGTAGATTCGTCTGATCGGCGATACCACCTATCTGCGCCACAAAACTTTGAATCTCCCGCGCCCTGTCGCCAAGCCCGCCGATTTCCAGAGCGGAACGCCCCGCGTCCTCGGCGACCTTGACGATACTCGACACGGCTCTCTCGACGGCGCGCATTCCTTCGTCTCCGGCGGAGCGGGCGTTTTCGACCTCGGAGGCCATTTCCGCATTTTTGCGCGCGAACGACTGGGCCCCGGCCGCCATCTCCCCGACGCCGTTTCCGATTTCGCGGGCGCTTGCCGCAAGACTCCCCATTCGCGACGATACGTCTTCGATCCCGGCGCGCGACTCCTCGACGCCTGCGTTGGTCTCCTCCGCGAGCGAAGAAAATTCTTCCGCCCCCGCACCCAACTTCTCCGAGGCCGAAGCTATACCGAGGATCGCATGCGTCAACGCGGTCTCCATTTTGGCAAGGCTACCGACCATGCCCGCGATCTCGGCGATTTTGCAGTCCAGAAGCCACGCTTTGGAACTGTCGAAACGAAGATCGAGACCGGCCTGTCTATCCAGAACGTCTGCCACACCCCGTATCGGACGCACGATGCTGCGGGCTGCGAAAAGGGAGATCGCGACGACGACGACGAAAAGCACCAAAGAGACAAGCAGAACGACGTTTCGCAGCATCCGCGCCGGGGCGAGAGGCTCAGCGGCGGGGACCGTCACGGCCGCCAGCCATCCGCTGACGGGAACGGGAGCATAGGCGTTCATCTGATCCACGCCGTCGAAACGGTACTCCGCGGTCCCCGAATTCCCCGACAGCCCGTCGCGCGTCGCACGGACGAGTTCCGGAGCAATCTTGTCGCTTTCGACCGTCCCGTCGAGAACACCCAGAATCTCACTTACCGGATGGGCAACGGCAACACCTTTCGCATTCAGAAGATACGCATAGCCGCTTTTTCCCCAAGTAGTCTCCCCCACCCGCTGCGAAAGAGCCTGCAAAGACTCGAGAGCAACCAGAACGCCGACCAGTTCACCTCCGTCGATAACCGGAAGGACGTACGCAAAACTCATGGCGCCCGTAACGCGGCTTGCTATCGGATCCGATATCATCGGTTTCTTCTCTTTGAGGGTGCGGATAAAGTAGTCGCGGTCGGCGACGTTCACGACGAGTCCCTCTTGCCTGTTGGAAGGAATATTCCCTTGGAGATCGGCGACTCCAACCTCCAGGAAACCGTAACGTTCGAACAGCGGCGACAGAATCTCCATCTGCTCTTCCCGGTTCATTCCTCGCACCTGCCGATGCGCGCTCAGAAACTCAAGAAGAGCGAGGCGCTCCCGGAGATGCGCGTCGATCTCCTTCGAGAGAGTCGCCGCGAGCACCCGCCCCTCTTTCCAGGCGGTTTCCACAATGAGCGCACGCGACTGATTCACGGCAAGAACACCTACGATAACAACGGACGAAAGCACTACAAAAAGAAAAAGAGCGATCAATCTTCCACGAAGCGAATTCATCAAAAGCCTCCTCAGGCAAAACCGATAGTGCACAAAAGATCATGCAGCTCCAACGAAACTTTTCCCCGTAGATGCGACAAAACGGGGAATACCCTGCAAACATGCAAGCTCCATCGATCAAATAATGATCCCAAGAGTCGCATTACATAAAAAATCACGAATATCCGAATAAAGGATTTTTTCGCCTTGCGCGCTTGTTAGTATCTCTTTTCGCAAGACGTGAACCGGCATCTTTCGGTTGTTTCTTACACTTTTTCTATTTTTCCCGCTTTCCGGGGGCCGTAGTCGCTTTACGAGACCACTTCTCAACGCAGAAAATCAGCCACGGCGCCAAGCTCCTCGAATGTCCCTCCTTCGGCGAACAGATCGCGGCACACATCGACGACAGTCTCGTCGAAGAAGCGTCCTTTTTCCTCTTCAATAAACCGGAGAGTCGCGTCGATACCCTGCGAAGGTCGATAGGGGCGATGCGACGACATCGCCTCCACTGTGTCCGCCACGGCGAGGATTTTCGCTTCGAAGAGTATCTCGTCCCCCTTCAGCCCTTGAGGGTAACCCGATCCATCCAGCCGCTCATGGTGCTGGCGCACGATTTCGGCGATCTTCCACGGAAAATCGACTTTTTTCAGTATTTTGTACCCCTCCTCGGCATGGGTCTTCACAAGGGCGAATTCTATATCGAGCAACTTGCCCGGCCTGCTGAGTATTTCGGACGGTATGCCGATCTTCCCTATGTCGTGAATCGAAGCCGCGAGATAAATTCCCCGGCAGACCTCGTCGTCGAGTCCCATGCGCCGCGCGATCTCCAACGAGAGCAACGCCGTCCTCCTCTGATGTCCAGCGGTGTACGGGTCCTTGCTTTCGACGGTTTGGGCCAGCACCTCCACTGTCTGAAAAAACGAGTTGTGCAGTTTTTCGAGGTTCGCAAGCAACTGCGCTTCCTTTTCTTTCAACGCCGTCAGATCGCGAAAAAACAGGTACAGCCCCTTGCCGTTCCCCATGGCTTCGGGCACGGGAAGAGCGAGAAGGGAAAAGAAAAGCTTCTTTCCGTTCTTCGTCGTCAACGTCCCCTCTTCCACGGCGGGTTCCCCGGTATTCGCCTTTTCGAGAAAACCTCCCAGGGTTACAGCTCTTTTACAATTGCAGAAAGAGAGAACTTCTTCGAATGGCCTGCCGAGCACTTCGTCCAGCAAGAACCCGGTCATCCGACAGAACGCATGATTGGCTTCGTGAATGCGCACGCCGTCCAGGCTTACGAGAATACCCTCCGGCGAATTCTCGAAGAGCGCGAGCGCGCGCGTACGTTCGTTCGCATGAGCCCGTCTTTCCGCCACCAGTTCGGTCATATCCCATCCGACGCCCTGAATCTCTTTCAACCGCCCCTCCCCGTCGAAAACGGCCGTATCGTGCCATACATGCCAGCACACTCTTCCATCGGGCGCAACAACCTTCTTTTCGCGCATGCACTCGGGAGACTCGGGGGTCAGCGTCGAGAGGTGATCGAAGTTCGAGGAGGAGAGTCTCTCAAGCTTGGTTCCGACGATCTCTTCGGGCGTTTTTCCGTAGAATCTGGCGTAGGCCAAGTTGCAGAAGATTATCGTTCGGTCGGGAGCAAGACGGACGATGAGTTCCGTCTGCGTTTCCACGATATCCTGATACATCTCTTTCGCCGCCTGCAGATCCTCTTCCGCTTCGAGTAGAGAGAGAGTTTTCCCGATCACTCTGGAGACGCTCGCAAGCAGGGGGAAGTCCGTTTCGGGCGACAACGCCCCGTCGGGACAGTTTTCCAGAGAGAGCGCCCCCTTCAGCTTGCCTTCGGCCTCCACGGGAAAAACGGCGAGAGAGCGCACTCCCAATCGAGCGAGCTCTTTTCGCCCTTTCCGCTCATGGAACGGGAAGTCCTCGGGTTTCGCAACATGAAACACTCCGCTCCTCCTGGCAGTCTCGACCCACCAAGAACCTTCTTCCACTCGCAATCTTTGCAGATAGCGCTTCTGCGAAGGAATCCCCCGAGCACACCACTCATGCGTTTCGTCGGCCATGTCGGCTACAATCCGAAAAAGATTCGCCCTTTCGGCGCGATACTCCGTCCCGAGAAGCGCCAGCGCGTTGTCGACGACAACCTCGAATTCACTCCGGTTTTTGCAGAATGCGAAATCGGAGATGATTTGCGCGATACAATTTTCCCTACGCGCGCTCTTCGAAAGCAACCCGCTCGTTTTTACACTCTCCGTCTCCTCGCGCCCGAACGCGCGAATCTCGTGCAACCGCCCTTCGACGAAAACCCCTTGGAGCTTCCAATGAACGACGCCGTCCGAAAGAGGGGCGGCCGTAAAGCAGCATGCGGAAGGGTGTTGCGGGGAGAGAGAGGCTATTGTCTTCCTGACGGGGGGCACCTCATCCGCGGGAATCAAATCGAAAAAAAGGAGGCCTGAAATCTCGCTTCGTTCGACTTCGAACGCCCGGCAGAACGCCTCGTTCGCGAATGTAATCGTTGTATCCGGCAGGAAACCGCAGATCGGATCCGGGGCCGATTCGACGAAATCTTTGTAAAGCGGCCGATCGGAAGCGAAAAGGACATTCTCCGCCATACGACTCTCTTGCATTATTTACTTCCTTTCAATTTTGCGGGGTGTTCATGAGCGGCATATCCAAGACGCTCGATGAAAAAATACCCCCGAACTTCTTTTGAATTCACTCATCAAACTCGTGACATCACACCTCTTTTATCATATCTTTCTTTTTTTGACAATATCCTTTTGAATATAACCAGGTTTAATAAATTGTTTCATAATATCTACGCCATTTTTTACATACAAACACAAATGTATACATAATACTTAATCGCTATAGCGAATGATGTAAACGCTTGTATAAAAATTAAAACACTATATTTGCAACATGCGCTCAAAAGCAGAGATCTTCCCCATTCGCACCGTATTACATTCAGATCGCCGACAGCGTTTGCACTTCCAACATCCGACGGCTTCATTCACTCCCGTTATTTTTTATTCAGAAACTCCGCCACAGCGTCGAGTTCCTCGAACGAACCTCTTTCGGAGAACAGATTTCGACATGCATCGACCGCCGCCTCGTCGAACAAACGCCTCTTCCCCTCTTCGATAAACCGAAGAGCGGCTTCGATCCCCAACGTGGGGCGGTAGGGACGGTGCGACGCCATAGCTTCCACAGTATCCGCCACAGCGATGATTTTTGCTTCGAGGAGATTCTCCTCCCCCTTCAAGCCATGCGGATATCCGGAACCATCCAGCCGCTCATGGTGCTGACGCACTATCTCGGGGATCTTCCACGGGAAGTCGACTTTTTTCAGGATGTTATAGCCCTCCTCGGCATGGGTTCTGACCAAGGAGAATTCGACTTCAAGCAGTCTGCCCGGCCTGCTTAAAATTTCGGACGGTACGCTGATCTTTCCTACGTCGTGGATTGCGGCCGCGAGGTAAATCCCTTGGCAGACTTTTTCGTCAAGTCCCATGCGCCGCGCGATCTCGAAGGAAAGCAACGCCGTTCTCCGCTGATGTCCGGCCGTATAGGGGTCTCTGCTTTCAACCGTCTGTGCGAGAACCTCCACGGTCTGGAAAAAAGTGGCGTTCAATTTTTCGATGTTCGCGAGAAGCTGCGCTTCCTTTTCCTTCAACGCCGTCAGATTTCGGAAAAAGATGTACATCCCTTTTTCACGCTCTCCCGCATCCGGAACGGGAAGCGCCAGAAGCGAGAGGAAGAGTCGTTTCCCGGTCTTCGTCGCGAGCGTTCCCTCCTCCACCGCGGACTCCCCCGAGCTCGTCCTCGCGAGAAGACGTTCGATATTAAAAGACGACGCGCGCACGCCGGGAGAAAACATCTCCTGCAAAGGCCTGTCGATCACTTCGTCCCGATGGAGCCCCGTCATCCGACAGAACGCACGATTCACCTCGTGTATGCGGACTCCGTCCCAACTGGCGAGAATACCTTCCGGCGAATTCTCGAAGAGCGTCAACGCGCGCTTCCGCTCGCTCTCATGCGCCTGTTGCGCCGTCACCAGCTCGGTGATATCCCACCCCACGGCCTGAATCTCTTTCAGAACGCCTCTGGCGTCGAAAAAAGCTATGTCGTGCCAGACCTGCCAGCGCGCGCTCCCGTTGGCCATGACGACCTGTCTTTCGCTCGTGCACTCCGGCGACTGCGGCGTCAATTTCCGAAAGTGCTCAAAGCCTTCCGGAACCATGGTTGCAATGTTTTTCCCGACGAAGTCGTCCGGCGATTTACCGAAATACCGCGCAAAAGCATGATTGCAGAAGCTTATCTTCCAGTCGGGCGCGATGCGGATAATGAGCTCCGACTGCTTTTCAACAATGTCCCGGTACATGTCTTTCGCTGCTCGAAGCTCCTCTTCCGCTTCGAGCAGCGCGACGGTTTTTCCGATCACCCTGGAGATGCTCGCGAGGAGTGGAAAATCGGTTTCGGGCGACAGCATATCTTTCGAAAAGTTCTCGAGGGACAGGACGCCCTTCAGCCTTCCTTCCGCTTCCAACGGGAAGACCGCCAGCAATCGGATATTCAACTTTTCTATACTGCCCTTTCCTACGTGCAGTCTCTCCGGCAGCTCTTTCGGGTCCAGAAAATAAAACGCGCCATCCCTTTCGATTGTTTCAATCCACCAGTCACATGTCCTCCGGGACAGTCCTTGCAGGAGTTCTTTCTGTGAAGGGACTCCCGGCGCGCACCATTCATGAGTTTTACTCACCCTATCAGCGGAAAACCGGAAAAGATTCGCTCTGTCGGCTTGGTTTTCCGTACCCAACAGCTTAAGGGTTCGGTCGGTGATCGTATCGAATTCGTTCCAATTTTTACAGAAGGCATAGTCGGAGATAATTTGCGAGGCAAGCTTTTCCCTTCTCGCCCCCTTCGCAAGCAGCGTGTTGGCCTTCGTCCGCTCCGAATCATCTCTTCCGAACGCGTGCACTTCCTGCAACTCCCCCTGCGGGGAAAAATGTCCCTGGATATTCCATTGAACGACATACTCCTCCCCGTTGGAAAGAGGAAAAACCATGCAATGGGATCCTGAGGGGCTCTCCGGAGTGAGAGACGCTATCTTTTCCTTGGCGGGTGCAATCTCGCCCTCGGGTATCAGTTCGAAAAAGGGGCGCCCAGGCAATTCGTTCCGTTCAGTTTCGAGCGTCCGACAGAGCGCTTCGTTGGCGAAGGTTATGGTAGTATCCGGCAGGAACGTACAGATAAATTCAGGGCTCGACTCGACTATTTTTCGGTAGATATCAATTTCCATCATACACCTCATGTTTCGGTCGGAGTGAAGAACGCGGTTGAGTACACGCCGCGTCCTTCACTCAAAACTAAACGGTGGACCGGGCGCCTCAGCGCTTCGGCACGACTCCGCGGCTCTCCTCGTTCACCTTGAAGCGCGACACCGCCTGCTGCATCGACGCACTCAGGTGCACAAGCTCCTCCGACGACGACGCTATCGACTCCACGACCTTCGTCTGCTCCTGCATGGAACGGCTCACGCTTCCAACCTGCTCCGCGATCTCGATGCTCGACTTCGACACGCTGTCCATCCCCGCCGTCATCTCCTCCGCGCTCGCCGACTGCTCCTCCACCGTTGCCGCTATGGTCTGGATGTTCTCCGTGACATTGTTCATTCCCTTGACTACATCCCCGATTACCGCTCTCGTCTCGGAGGCCTTCGCCACCAGCTCCTTCAGAATCTTCGACGAGCCTTCGGAGTCTCTCAGCGCGCTCTCCGTCCGGGAGGTGATCTCGCCGATCAGCTTCCCGACCTCGCCCGCTGCGCGGTTCGACTCTTCGGCGAGCTTGCGGACCTCTTCGGCGACGACGGCGAAACCCCGTCCGGCTTCGCCGGCACGCGCCGCCTCGATGGCGGCGTTCAGGGCGAGCAAGTTCGTCTGGTCGGCGATCTGCGTAATGGTGGCGACGAAGCCGGAGATGTTCTTCACCGTTCCGGCGAGGTTCTCCACCGCGCTCCCGACCTGCTCGCCGGCCTTCGCGGTCTGCACGATCATGGCGGCCATGGTCTCCACGGATTCCCCGCCCTGCTTCGCCTCCTCGGCAGCCAGTACCGCCCCTTCGCCGGCCTCCGAAGCGGCCTTCGCCGCGGCTTGGGCTCCGGCGGCAACCTCTTCGACGCCCGCGTTGGTCTCCTGCACAGCGGCGGCCGCGTTCTCCGTCTGCGCGCTTGTCCTCTCTGTGATCGCCATGACCTCCTCGATGGACGCGGTCGACTCCTCCGCCGCTGCGCTCAGGTCCTCGGCGCGCGCGAGCACCTGCTTCGAGGTGTCCATGATCTCCCGGATCGAGCCGGAAACGAGGTCGATCATCGTATTGACGGCGCCGACGAGCATCTTGATCTCCTTCATGCCGCTCTTCAGTTCGACCTGCGAGGTGAGATCCCCCTTCGCCACGACGTCCATCTTCTCGGCGACCGCTCTCACGGGCTTGGCGATGCTGTTCGCCAGCCACAGCGACACAAGAACGATGAGCAGCGCGACGACGGCCACGGCGATCAGGATCGCCGTCCGGATGGCGCGTACGGGGATAAGAAACTCCTCCATAGGCGTGGTAATCGACGCAACCCAGCCGGTGTAGGGAACCGGGGCGTAGGCGTTCATCTGATCCTTTCCATTGAAGAAGTACTCCACTCTTCCGCTCCGCCCCGCCATGCCGTCCCGCGTCGCACGAGCAAGCTCAGGAGGGATCTTGTCGCTCTCTATCGATGAATTCAGAACACCGACAATTTCTTTCGCCGGATGCACAACAACGACACCGTTATCATCGATAACGTACGCGTATCCCGTCTGTCCCCAGGAGATTAAAGCGGCTTCTTCGGAAATATTCGCCATATTCTCCGAAGCGACGAGCACGCCGACAAGTTTTCCGTCGTTCACTATCGGCGATGCGTAGAAAAAGGTCATCTCTTTCGTGACACGATGTGCGAGCGGTTGGGAGACGACTGATTTTTTCTCCTTGAGTACCTGCTGAAAATACTCCCTGTCCTTGATGTTCGTACCGTCCGCGCCCTTCTTGACAATACTGACGTTACCATCAAGATCGGCTACGAAAACGTCCAGGAAAGCATAATCTTTGAGTAGAGGAACTAAAGCAGGCTCCTGCTCCGCCCAGTTCATCCCCTTGATAACATTTCGTTCGCCCTGCATCTCGACAATTTTGGAACGCTCTTTCAGGTAAGCGTTGACCTCCGCCGAGAGTGCGGAAACCAAGGCGTCCCCTTCCTTCCAGGCTGCGGCGATAAGAGCCTCGCGCGCGCGATTCACCGAAAGCAGACCGACGATAGATACAGCTGCAATACCAACAATGAGAAAAGTAGCAATAAGACGCGCTCGAAGCGTGTTCATAGAATACCCCCTTTTTTGAAATAAAGTCCTTTCAGGCTCATGAGCCGGTCAAGATTTTTCATTTTATTCGCAGAGTATCAATGCGCCATAGGAACAACAGCTGAACTCATCGCTCAGTTCCCCGGCGCCTCAGCAAAAAAACATTTTCGGAGGAGAATGGCATTTTAGCCCTCCTCTTGGAATGAAGGCAAAAATCAAGGGATTAGAAAGAATCGGTACAACCGAAAATAAACGACTACTGTAAGAAGAAACGATACAAGAGAAAGAAATTAACAACACACCCTTTGATGACTAAAAATCTATTAAATAAAAATTTAATTTTTTACTCTTAATTGTCATTGGTAATATTATCACGGCTCTAATTTTTTTACAATATAAATTATAAAGACAAATTAATACAAATACAATACAGAAAATTTAAAAACACGTATAGTTTTTTTCTTTTATTCTTCTCAAGCAAAAAAGGAAATGATGCGTTTAGAACATCGGAAAGGAAATGCTCGTCGCCGGTTCGCCAAAATAAACTATTGTCAATAGCCATTAAAAAGACGATGTTTTTGGAATAAAAAAAGGGAGACTGCCGAAAATATTCGGCGTCTCCCGTTTGCGTACGTAGACAACTCGGTTAAAAGAACGATGAAAGAAGCGCTACTGCCGGGCGAACTCCTTCTTGAACTCGTCGATCAGCTCCTGCGAGAAGCGCTCGGCAAGCTTGTCCCACGTCGCGGACACTTTGACGAACAGGGGCGCAAGCTCCTCGGCAGTGTAGGTGTGCACTTCTATGCCCGCCTCGCGCATACCCTGAAGGGCTTTCTCCTGATCCTGCTCGGCGAGGTAGACGCTGACTGCGGAAATCTTCGCGCACGCGTCCTGGATGATCGCCCGATCCTCCCCGGAGAGCTTCTCCCAGGTCTTCAGGCTCATCATGTAGTTCAGGTTCTCCACGGAGTAGCGGAGGTCGTACCAGTGCTTGATCACGCCCTTGAGGATGGTGTAGGCCGCTGCGGGCGTCATTCCGTTCACTCCCTCGGCGAAGCCGTTCTGGAGCGAGCCGTGCACCTCGTCCCACGGGATGGTGATCGTCCGGTACCCCATCGCCTCTGCGCCGAGCTTGAAGACTTCCATGTTCGGAATGCGGAGTAGAATTCCTTTTTTGACCTCGGGATTCAGCGGTTCGTTCACCGGTTTGGTGCTTCCGATGCCGATGAATCCTTCGAACTGGAAGCCGAGGAGCTTCACACCGAGCGCGGAGTTGAACTCGTCCATCTTCTTGAAAATCCATCCGTCCGGAGCGAATACCGTTCTGGCCTCGTCGAACGTCCGGACAAGGCCGTTGATATTGCAGAGCTCCAGCCGGGGGTCGAACTGGCTGGGAACGGTGATCGCCGCCATATCGATGGAACCGCGGATCAGTTCCTCGTAAATGAGCGTATAGTCGCCGAGTTCGTTGTCGGGGTGGAGCCTGACCTCTATTCGTCCGCCGGTCTTCTCCTTCACCTCGTCGGCAATCTGCTGCATCAGCTTCGTCGACGTGTGCTCTACAGGGAACTGCCCGGCGAAACGGAGCACCGTCTCCGGGGCGGCCGCGGCGGGGCGGACAAGGCATGCAAGAACAACAAGCGCGGAAACAACCAGGAAAAACCGAGTAACCTTTCGCATTCAACGCACTCCTTTCGGAATAAAACGATCTGTTCCGGTTGCTGTCAACCGGCCCGGCGCCATCGGAGCATTCGCGCTCCGGCGCCATTCCCACCCTTCTCCGGACTGAGACAGACCGCGTTCACCCCCTCAAGAGTTCCGTATCGGACGATTGTCCCGTCTCTCCGGATGTTTCAAGACTCCCGACTGTACGTTTTCAGGAGAGTTCATTGCAGTTCACAAGACCTTCTTGAGCTCATTGTAGCAGCGTGTACAAACGAAGTCCACACCCGTCCAATAAAAATGTTCCCAAATTCACAACGTGGGTTGTCGATCACCAACGACGCTTCGACATAAATTTCACATGGTATAATGAAGAGTTCAATAATATCGCAAAATCCTCAAGATCTCTTAAGAAATGGGAAAGGCAGGCAAAAATATGAAACATCAACCGAGTCCATCCATACTTCAACGGATCCTTCAGTTCCAACGCGACGAGCTGACCTCCAGCATCCTGTACGAGTATATCGCCAACCGTCAGAAAGACGAGGACAACAAAACCGCCCTGCTGGAAATCGCGAAGGCGGAACGGAGCCACTACAAAACCTGGAAAGGGTATACGGGACAGGAACTCCGCCCGAACATGATCAAAATTTTCTTCTACAAAATCATACATATGCTTTTGGGCGACACCTTCACCATCAAGCTTTTTGAGATCGGGGAGACCTTCGGGGCGCAGGAGCTGCGCGAAATCGAAGAGGAAATTCCCGAAGCGCGGACCATCATAAAGGAAGAAGAAGAGCACGAAGACCGTCTTTTGGATATGGTGGACGAAGAACGACTCCACTACATCGGCTCCATGGTGCTGGGGCTGAACGACGCGCTCGTGGAGCTCACCGGCACGATCGCAGGTCTGACCTTCGCGCTGATGAACACCCGGCTCGTGGCCCTTTCGGGAATCATCACCGGCGTCTCCGCGACGCTTTCCATGGCGGCGTCCAACTATCTGGCCGAACGCGCCGACGGGAACGCGAAGGCCCTCAAGTCAAGCTTCTACACCGGAATGGCCTATCTGATCACCGTCGCGCTGATGGTGCTCCCCTATCTGTTGCTGCCGAACGCGCTCTACCTGGCGGCGTTCGGCGTCATGCTGACCGTGGTGGTGATGATCATCGCCGTGTTCAACTATTACGTCTCCGTGGTCCAGTCAATCCCCTTCTGGCCGCGCTTCGCGGAGATGGGAACCATCAGCCTGAGCGTGGCGGCGATCTCCTTCGTGATCGGCCTGCTCGCGAAACGGCTGCTCGGGATAGAGATTTAGGCGCAACCGGGCTCTGTCGAGAAAAAATCGGCAGAGCCCGGTTGTCCTTTGAGCAGGAGGAGCAACACTTTTTGAACAGGTTATTTCTTTACAAGACCGGCTCTGAAACCGCTCTGCATCACTATTCGTCCTCCTCCCATAAACGAGAGATGGGAACAGCGAACAACCTGTCTCCGAAACCGGCTACGGCTTCGCCGTCATAAAGCAGCACTCCTGCGGCGAAGTTTTTCCGCACAGCGTCCTTCAGCTTGCGCAATCCCTTGAAATCATCGTTTGTTACTGTCGAAGACGCCTTTACTTCTATCCCGGCAACGCGCCCTTCGGATTCCAACACAATGTCCACTTCGACCTGATCCTTATCACGGAAATGATAAAATGCACACTCCTCTTCCCACCAACTAGCCAGTCGTTTCAGTTCCTGGTAAACAAACGATTCCAGAACCCTTCCGAAAAGAACACGATCCGACCACAAACCGTCGGCGTTCACCCCCAACAATGCACAGGCCAAACCGGTGTCGCCGACGTGCAGCTTGGGAGTCTTCACAAGTCGCTTCATTCGGTTGTTGTGCCACGAAGGCAACTCATCCACAAGAAAAATCCGTGATAACAGCGTCAGATATTCGCGAATGGTTTGACGGCTGATCTGGAAGGGAGCCGCAACTTCGGATACATTCACCAAACACGCCGTCTGTCCCGCGGCCATAGCCAGAAGGCGCGGAAGAGCATCCAGAGCCGTAATACGCGCCAGATCGCGAATATCCCGCTGAATCAAGGTATCGGCATAATCCCGATACCAGACCATCTTCCGACGATGCGTCGCGCGTGCCAAAGCGGCAGGGAAACCGCCGCATGCCACTCGTTCCGCCAGCGCTCGGCCTTGTCGCCTAGCTGATACTCCAACTTTAAAGCCGGAATCAAACAGCCGAGAAAGGAATCCGGACGGTCTCCCGTTCAGCTCAGCCTGCGACAAAGGGTGCAGCCGCAAAATTTCCATCCTACCGGCCAGCGAATCCGCCAACTTGGGCACAAGCAACACATTGGCCGATCCTGTCAGGATAAACCGGCCCGGCGCTCGACGGGCATCCACGGCTGCCTTTAGCGAAGTGAATATCTCCGGAACCCGTTGCACCTCGTCCAGTACAACTCGTTCCGGCAAGTCCGCTATATAACCGATCGGGTCGGCTTTTGCCGCCGCCAGCTGCACATCGTCATCGAAAGAGAGATAGGCGAAGCCGGCATCATCCCCCACCAGCCGGGCCAGCGTTGTCTTTCCACACTGCCTTGGTCCGTGGATCAACACCACCGGCGAATCGGACAACGCTTCGACGATACGAAGCCGCAGAAAACGAGGAAAAAGAGCCTCTTCGTTCATGGACATACGCGGCGCTTCCATCGGCGTTCAGATGCAAATTCAATATCGTCCAATTGTAAATATTTGATCGTCCATTCGTCAACAAAGCTCCGTCTATTTGTCGAAGTTACGGTCAAAAAAAACCGAAAAACAGGCTTCATACGATCATCCCCACACAGATTTTCCAGTCTTTCAGCCATTCGCAAAGAAGGATCAAAAAAGAGCGTCCAGCGGAATGGTTTCTCCGATTGATTGTTTGAAAAATATTCTACCACATGGCATCTTCATAATTTTTTAATTTTTATTGAACAGCGAACAGAGTCTGCCCTCAACCTCTACGGAGTATTGGTTTCGCGACCGCTCCTAAACGGATGTCGCATCAAATACGGAACTCTCTTCATGCGTTCGGCATCATGTCAACCATGGCGGCGATCTCCTTCGCGATCGGCCTGCTCGCAAAGCGGCTGCTCGGGATAGAGGTGTGAGCGCAAAAGGGCTCTGTTCTTCGGCAGAGCCCTTTTTTTGTGCAGAGTCTTTTTCCTGAAAATACGACTTTTTCGGAGCGATCTTTTGCTTCTTTCGTTCAACGCTTCGATTGCGCCGTTTTTCGCCGTCTTCGAGCTTTCAGCTCTTTGTCCACGGTATCCTTCCCGATCAACAGCTTGACTCCTGCGAACACATCGGGCGTTTCCAGTTCTCTCCAGGTATAAAAAACATAGCGGTCCTCGTCGAAACCGCTTTCGACGCGCTTGTATATCCATACCCCCTGGAGTGCCGCCAACATCATTACGGCGCATTGAAGGCGCAGGGCATACGACCTCCCTTGAAGAAACGCGTCCTTCCGCTTTTTCGAGTCCGGAATATCGAACTTCGACTCTATCAGCACGACCGCGCTCTCCTCTCCCTCGCCGCCTTCCGCTCCGACGACATAGTCGGGAACATTGCGCTCGCCTCTCCCCATCCGGATTCGGTACTGATATATCCAGTCCGTTTCCGAGAAGCCGACTCTTCGCAGAAGAGGCTCCACAAGCGAGCGCTCCACGTCGCGCTCGCAAAAGAGTTCCACATCGGGAAGAGGTTGCACTTCGGGAGCGTCCGGCAATACCGAAAGATCGAATCCCTTCGCCCGGATCATCTCCAGAATCGCGGAGTATTCCTCCACCGAAAACGACATCCCCGAGCACCCTTGAAAATGAGCGCGAACGGCAGACGTCTTTCCCAGCAATGGATGGGAAGCGATTTCTTTGAATGAAATCGGCGGTATTCGGACGGGGCGTCCTATTCGTACCGCGGTGTAGAAGAAAAAGTAGGGATCGTTGAAACCGTCGTCGAGGACCCGCCATATCGAATGCAGAGAGCTCCTCGGCGAAACGCACCATACCAGCGCTAGATCGCCTCGACGGGCTTCCAGACTTGCCTGCCAATACGATAGAGAACTCTCTTCCGCCGCGTCGAGAAACTCGAAATCTCCGTTGCCGCCCGCGCCGCCCATGAGAAACCAGATTTTCGAAGGACGAGGGAGCTGCCCTGATTCCTGTTTTCCCATCTCTTTTTCAGCAAAATCGTAAAGGAACGCGTTGAGTTCAGCCGGAGAAAGGCCGTGTTCGCGTCGGAAGCGCTGCATTTCCCGGTTTACTTGCAGATAATAGAGCGCCCTGTCGCGGACTTTGCGCCTCCCGGGAATCTCCGGCAACGAGATGCCGAACCTGTCTCCGATTCGCTGAAGACGATCGAATGAGCATGAGAATAGGTAGGGGAAGAAGAACTCGGGAAACGCCTCGTGCATTCCCGAACTCAATCCCTGAATGGAGAGGATGATATCTTCGTAGGCCAAGATATCCTTTTCCCCTCCTCCGTACACGAGAACACGCTTCTCTTCTCCGAGATCGACCTGCCACTCCAAACCCTCGTCCGCAATGGACGCAAAGAGTTGCTCCGCCTCTTCAAGAGAGGAAACGGTATGTTCGGCGTACTCCGTACGAAAGAAGCTTCGAAGGTCGCGGGTCGAGCTTTCATCCTGCTCGACGGGGCCTGAAACCTCTCCGTTCTCAAGAAGCGCGGAGTAAAGGGCGAATTCGAAAGGCGGCGTTCGAGGGGCGGGAGAGAACGCCGCGGCATGCTTCGCAAGATCCCGAGCTATCGCCGAGCGCCCCTCTTCGGAAGCGATATAGAGTTTCCAGACAAATGGAGAAAACGGCATGGCGCAATCCCCTCCTCGGAACATGAGCATTCAATGTGGGCGTGTCTTTTTCCTCACCATTGTACTCTCTGGAAGAAAAAACGAACGGCGTCTCCTTGCAAGCACGGGCGTCTTATCACAAGTGTGATCGGAGTTCCGTCCCCGTCGGAGAAACGGTCGAACCACCGCGTCGTTACTCGGCGGCGGCAGGTGCGAAAAACACCAAGTCGGACTACAATAACGACAAAGAATCGAGAAAACGTCGCGCGTAAGGAAACGCGGCGGGCGAGGTGTGCTTGTTTTCGAACTGATTCCGGACCGGCTCTCTTTTTCCGGGAACGATGAACACTCGTCTTTATTTTCACATACTGAGAAGGTGATCGGGATTATCAACATAGCCATCGTCGACGACGACCCTCGAATGCTCGCGGAGTTATCCCGCAAGGTATCCGATTATTTAGACGAACGTCGTCTCCGTTCTTCTCTGCATCTCTTCGCCGGCGGGGCCGAATTGCTCCGTTCCGCCCGACGCTTCGACCTGCTCTTCCTCGACATTCAAATGGAAGGAATATCCGGAATGGACGCGGCGAAACGCCTGCGGGAGAATGGAACGGCGGGGCATATCATCTTCGTCACGGTCTTCGACGAGTACGTCTACGAGGCGTTCGAGGTCGAGGCCTCCGACTATCTCCTGAAACCGATAGATTCCGCCCGATTCGAGAGAACGATGGACCGCGTCTGCCAAAATCTGTACAGGACGCAGGAACCCGGCCTGTTGATTCCGTCCCGAGGAAAGCATTTTTCCTTCCTTCGTTTCAGCGACATTCTCTACTGCGAAGCACGAAACCACAAGATGATCATTCGTTGCAGAACAGAGACGCTGGAGTGTTCTTTAAAAATCGACGAACTGAAAGGACGCTTGGATGATTGTTTCTTTCAATGTCATAGAAGCTATTTTATCAACCTGAACTACGCCTGCGGGTACGAAGCCGGGCTCGTCGCGCTTGAGAACGGAGAGAAAATTCCGGTCTCAAGGCTACGGGCGCGGGAATTTTCCCGAAAAATGCTGCAACACATCAAAGAAAGGGTAGAGTAGCGTGGATGTTACCTTTTTACTGATACTCGCGATCAACGAGTTCAAAAGAGTGCCCGCGTTCTTTTTTTTCTCCGCGTTCACGAACCATCGAGCGCGAACGCCTCACTTTCTTCTTTACCTGGCGCTTTCCGGAGCGACCTATGCGTTGCAATCACATGTACAAGCGGACCTCGCGCTCTCTTTTACCCTTGAAACGACGGCGTTCTGGCTGATCGGCTTCGTAGTCTACAAATCCCCTCTTCTCACCGCCGTCTCGGCGGCGCTTCTCACAACATCCGTCATGATCCTGTCGAACGGGATCATGAACCCCATACTCCACATCCTCGGCTTCGTTCTCTTTCGAATGCACAGCGGACTGCTGCCTTTTTTGGGGGTCGTCGTCTCCCTCGCTTCCACTCTGTTGGCATGGTTCAGCTATCGTTTCATCCTCGAAAAACTCCGACCGAAGAGCAACATCCCGGATCGATATCTCATTGTTTTCACCATCCCCGTGTTGCTTCTGCTCATGATGGAGCACTACTTTTCAGTATATATATATGGCAATACCGTCACCGTTTCCGAGACGGGGGGGCCGCTCCCCGACGTTGGGAACACGCAGATATTCATCCTTCAGGCGCTTGCCTATTTATCGCTGTTCATCGTTCTCTACGCCTGCCGAAAACTATCCGAGGACTCTATCGGTCAGATGCGCCTCGCGCTTTTGGAGCAGGAAGTTCACAGCCAAAAAGAATACGTGCGGGAGGCCGCGTTGCGCCATAAACAAACCCAAGGATTTCGTCACGATATTCGATGGCATCTCATGGTTCTGGATGGATTCCTGAGAGAGAGGAAAATAGAACAGGCAAGGAAATATCTCGGCAAACTTGAGGGAATTTCTCATTCTCTTTCTTTTCCGTGCCGAACGGGGAATACCGTGATCGACACACTGCTGAACAATAAACTCAACCTGCTGCGACACAGCGGAATACGTATCGAATGCGTCGTAAATATACCGCCTTCCGATGCGATCGACGATTTTGATTTATGCGTTCTCTTCGCGAATGCGTTGGACAACGCCGCCAAAGCCTGCGCTCGGATGACCGACGAGAAGCGCTCAATTCGAATTTCCGGGAAGCGCAAGGGAGATTTTTTTCATGCTCGAATTCGAAAAATAGTTTTTCGCCCGAATCCGCCGATAACGGAGGTTCCGGCAATCGGCCTGGCGAACATCGAAGCCGTGGCGAAAAAATACCACGGCGCGGTCTCCCGTGGAAAAAAGAGAACGCCGTGTTTCGCTTGAACGTCATGCTCGTCATTCCACGCAGGTTACCCGACATCTCGGGCGGAATCGCTTGAACCTCGCCGCCGCGCCGCGTAGAATCACGATATATCATCATTCGAACAGGAGGTATCGGGCATGAGCGTAGGATCCGTTTCAATGAAAGGCGTTCCTGTTCATCGCGACGCCGAGGCGGTCGGCGACCCTTTTTCGAGGGCGCGGAGCCTTGAGGAAATGAAGGAAAAAACTTGCCGAACAGTTGAAGCGAACGCAACAATCCAATCCAATGAATGCGGCGGACGAAAAAAAGCAAGAGAACATTAAATTACAACTCGATTCCATCGAACAACAGGCCCTTTCTTTGAGGCAACAACCTGGAAATGCTGCGCCTTCCAGCGCTCTCCCGGCAAAGGAAGAGTACGCGAAGGACAGTTATATCGGAGGCGGCTTCTCTCCCTCCAAGGCGACAGGGGTTTACAGCCTTGGAAAGGACGAGGAGGGGAACCCGAAGATTCTGCTTGAAAGCCCCGAAGCATCGAACCACTCCCCTCTTGTCGACGAAAGCGGCGCGAAGCCGAGCGACGAGGCCGAGGAAAAGACAGGCTCCGCGAAGCCCTCCGATGAAGAGGAGGAACGCGACGTCGCCCCCGAAGAAGAGGACGAAGACGAGAAATCCGAGAAATCGTCCGACGAGAAAAAAAACATCCGAATCGGCACTGTGAACACCGGAAAGGTGGACGCGGAGATTCAAAAACTCAAACAGGAAAAACAGAGAATCGCACTCGCTTTGAGCAAAGCCGCCGGAGACGATCAAGAAGATCTGCAAAAACGCCTCGAAGCGATCGACTCCGAACTGAGAGTCAAAGACACCGACGCATATAGAAAGCAGCATTCGGAGTATTCGGAGAGCAACGGCTAGTCTCTCTCGGGAAACGGCGGGGGGAAGCCGGAGAGTTCACGGCTTCCCCCCGCACCCGGCAACACTCTACGACGGCGACGCCTCGCCACCCGAGGAAACAGAAACGCCCGTTTTCGGCAGCAGGACGGCAACCGTCGTCCCCTTTCCCGGCGAAGAGCGCAGAGCAAATCCGCCTCCGAGGAACTCCGCCCGCTCCCCTATACCCGCCAATCCCCGCCGTCCCTCCGCGCGAAGTTCGTCGATAACGGTGTTTTTCGCGTCGAACCCTCCGCCGTTGTCGTGCAGGTACAATCGGAGAGAGTCATCCCTTTTTCCCTCGACAACTCGAATCGTCACCCTGTCCGCTCTTCCGTGACGGACAGCGTTCGAGATCCCCTCCTGGCATATGCGAAATATGGCGAGCGTGCGCTCCTGATCGGGTTCGTCGCGGAGACGTACGGTTGTTTCAATCAAGACGCCGAATTGTCTGCTCATCCGCTCGGCCACTTCGTCGAGACACCTGGCAAGCCCCAGAGAGAGCCACGGGGGCGAGAGTGCGTCGCAGATACTTCGCAGATCGTTCACCGCATAAAGAGCGGCTTCTTCCGCCAGCGCCAGATGCTCCGCCGCCTTTCGTCCGTCGCCCGCGAGAGAGGCCCGCTGGATGCGCTGGACAAGCGCGGAGACTACCTGAATCGGACCGTCGTGTATCTCTCGGGCTACCCGTTGGCGCTCTTCCTCCTGCGTTTTTACCAAATCGCCTACGTAACGACTCCGAAGCGCCTCCTTCTCGACGGCTTTGTGCGCAAGCTCCGTCAGTACACGGCGAAACTCCGTCACTTCGTCGGCCTCTCTGTCCAACACCCCCTTCGGGACAACCGGAGCTCGGGGCATATCCGCGCCCCAGCGCAAGGAACGGATCTCTTCCGAGAGCCGCTGGAGAGGAGAGATAAGCCGGCGTTTCAAAAAAATCAGGAAGAGAAGACAGAAGAGCGCCGTGGCCATGACGTAAAAGGAAAAGTGCAGTACGAGGATTCTCTCCGCCCAGTTCCGGAAGGAAACGGAGACGACCGCCACGACCTCGGGGTCTTTCGAGGGCCAGAGACAGAGGGCGCTCCTCTCGGCGTCGGAGGAATCCGTGGGGTCGAGAACAATCGGCGTTCTCGGGGGAGAGGAGAGAAACGCTCCCAGTCCTTCGCCTCCATTCGACGCCCACAACAGCTCTCCCGTCCTGCGAAAAAGAGCCGCCCGCCCCGGAATGACGGATGACGTACGGGAGGCGCTCGCATCGGCGTTCGCCAGAAACAATCCGTAGGAGGCCAGTTTAGTTTCATCTTCGGAGCAGGAGGCCACGTCGCGCGCAAGGGCGGCAGTGTATTCGGAGATCTCGCGGCGCAAAACAAATTCTTGCGCGCAGCGCCGTAATCAAGGCAAAGAGCAGCATCGTCGCCAGAGGAATCGCCGCGGCAAGATAGAGCAAACGAAGCGAACGATTCCCGGAGAACCTCCTCCGCGAGTCGTTCATAGCCGGAGATCGTCCAGCGCGCTGTGCTTGCAATAGCTCGTCGACGGAGAAGATGCCGTGCTTCAATCCGACCAGAAGAGCCTCGCTTTTGCTGCGACACTGGAATTTGCCGTAGATGGACGTGAGGTGAGATTGCACGGTGCGTTCTGTTATCGCCAGTTTTCCGGCGACGTCTTTAATGGCGAATCCCTTCGATACGAGAAGCAGAACTTCCCGTTCGCGGGCGGTCAGGGTCTCGGGCGTCCACTCGCGCTCCCGCAGCACGTCGCTCGCCAAGGGATCGAGATAGATATGTCCTCCGAGCACCCGCCCGATCGCAGCCGAAAGCTCCCAAATCGCGCTCGTCTTCAGCACAAAACCCGATGCGCCGGCCAGCAGAGAAGCCGTCACATACGAGTGCGCATCGAAAGAGGTCAACATGATGACGCGCGTCCGCAGACCTTCTTTCCGGATACGCCTGGTCACGGCGATACCGTCCTCTCCGGGCATCCGAATATCCAGAAGCGCGATATCCGGCGTCAATTCACGGATGAGCTCCCACGCCCGAAATCCGTCCTCGGCTTCTCCCAGCAGGACATACCCGTCGTTCTCCCGGATAAAACCGGCCAACCCCGACCGCGTGAGCGGATGATCGTCGGCCACGACTATCGATACAACCATTTCCCTTTCCCCCTCTTCGGAACGCCTTTGAAGCGCGCCTCATTATCCGCCGGTTTTTCCGCGCGCACATCGCATATTTATACAGTGTACTCCATGTCGTTTTCCATCATGCGGGCGGGGGCATAAATTCCTACAATGAACGCGCTCTTCGGGAAAAGCTTCGAGAAGCGCGGAAAGATTCGCTGCGTTAGAGCGAATATCCCCTTCGAAGGCAAGGCAAAACCGGCGGAAGGAGGACAGATCGAGAGCTGCTCGCACATCGAGGGAGATTCGTACGACAAAACATTTAATTCTAGAAAGAAGGCAGAGAGAGTATGAACAGAAAAACATTCAGAACGGCAGGTATAGCGGGTATTTCGGCGGGAATCGCGGCTTTCGGAGCGATGGCGCTTCTTCGGACGCTCTTCGGTTATCCGGACATTATCCGGGCCGACGCCGCCGTCATTCTCCACAAGTTGGCGGAACACGTTCATTCCGTTCCGCTCGTTTACTATTTCGGCATCGGAATCCCGGGGGTGCTTATGGGCGCGTTTTACATCCATCTCTACCGTATCGCCCGTTCGGCGGGCGATGAGGAATTCGCTCCGTACGGCTGTTTTTGCGGTGCGACGGCGGGAACGCTGCTGTTCGTCGGGATATTGCGGTACGCGTTCCTTTTCCCCCTGCTCGCTCTTCGACGCGAGATGAATCCCGGCGACGCCGTGCTTATAGAACACATTTTCTACGCCATGAATATGTATGTAGGGAATTCGGTAGCTGAACACGCGCAGTTCGTTTTCTCCGGTATCGCGCTCTTCCTGACCGGACGGTCCATTCTTCGTTACCGCTACATACCTTCTGCGAACGGATACCTTGCGTTGTTCAGCTCGCTCCTTCTGTTCTACGGAAGCGCGGAGCCTTTCGGTCTCCCGTTCGCTTTCGGCGTCAACCGCATCGCAAGCGCGTTCATGATGTTCTCTCTTCTGTTCATGGGCATATCGCTTCTGCGCCGAAGCCTCGCCACCGATACTCCGAATGCGTCTCCCGCGCGCCCCTTTTCCTCCGGACGCGAATAAACGACGCCGCTATGTCATAATAGAGGCAGCCCGTACGGGATGTTCGTGAAGATTGATTCGGCTCGCTGGAAGTACTCGATGCGAGCCATCTTGTATTGAAACGTGGTGAATGGAAATGCACGCCGTCGATGCGTTCAGGGACAAAATAATCTTCGAGAGGGTAACGCCGGAGCGCGCCGCGTCTTTCGCGGATTTTCCGGACCGGATGTCGCCCGAAATCCGGCAGTATCTCCGGTCGCGCGGGATCGACGCGCTCTACTCGCACCAGGCGGAGATGTTCGACCGGGCGATGGACGGCGAAAACACGGTCGTCACCACGTCCACGGCGAGCGGGAAGACGCTGGCCTTTTTGCTGCCGATTCTGCAGGCGATCCTGGAGGATCCGAGGACGCGGGCGATCTTTTTATACCCCACCAAGGCGCTGGCGAGCGACCAGTTCCGCGCTCTCGCGCCTCTGCTGGAGCACTTCGGCGAGGGACGCGTCCAAGCGGGAATCTACGACGGCGACACGCCGCCGAACGAGCGGAGCCGCATCCGCAGCAGCGCGAACATCATCCTGACCAACCCGGAGATGCTGAACGCAACCTTCCTGCCGAACCACGGCTCGTTCGGCTTCAACTTTCTGTTCGCGAACCTGAAGTACGTCGTGGTGGACGAGCTACACTCCTACAGGGGGGCGTTCGGATCGCACCTCGCCAACCTGATGAAACGCCTCGCCAGAATATGCGGCTACTACGCCTCCTCGCCGCGCTTTCTGTGCAGCTCCGCGACGATCGCGAACCCCGTCGAGCTTGCGCAGAAGATTTGCGGCGCCTCCTTCTCGCTGGTCTCGAAGGACGGCTCTCCAGCGCCCGAGAAGCGCTACTATATGTGGCAGCCGCCTCTCGTGCGGGGAGGAGGCTTCCGAATCTCCCCGGCCCGCGAGGCGACGGGACTCATCGCGCAGCTCGTCCTGCGGAAGTCCGGCTTTCTGGCGTTCTGCAAGTCGCGCAACGCGGTGGAAGTGGTGCTGAAGGAGTCCCGCGACCACTTGAAGGCCGAGGGGCGCGCGCTTTCGGGGGAGGATCTCTCCGACCTGATCTCCGGCTACAGGGGCGGCTACACGCCTCTGGAACGGAGGACCATCGAAGAAAAAATGGCGGGCGGCAAACTCCGGGGGCTGGTGGCGACCAACGTGCTGGAGCTGGGCATCGACATCGGGAGGCTGGACACGGCCGTGCTCGTGGGCTTCCCCGGGACGCGCGCCTCCTTCTGGCAGCAGGCGGGGCGCGCCGGACGCAAGGGGGAGAAAGCGTCCGTCTTTCTGCTGCTGGACAACCTGCCGCTGGACCAGTACCTCGCGATCAACCCGGAGTGGCTCTTTTCGGGGGAGAGCGAGAGCGCGGTCGTCGACCCTGACAACCTCTTCATCCAGCTCGCCCACGTGCGGGCCGCCGCCGCGGAACTCCCCCTCTCGCCGGACGATCTCGCGCTCTTTCCGGACCTGGGGGAGATCGTGCCGGCGCTCTTCTCGTCGAAGGAGCTGCGAAAGGAGGAGGGGAAGTTCTTCTGGTCGGGCGGCGTCTACCCCTCCGGCGATTTCAGCCTGCGCAACATGGACAGGGTGCGCTACAAGCTGAAGCTCAGCGCCGACGGCTCGCTGCTCACGGAGATGGACGAACTGCAGGCGTATCGCGAGATCTACAGGGGCGCCATCTATATGCACGAGGGCCTGCAATATCTGGTGGAGCGGATGGACACGAAAAACACCGAGGCGTTGGCGAAGCCGGTGGACGGGAACTACTACACGGTCTCCTGCGATACGACCGAGGTGCGCAAACTCCAGGAGCTGAAGCGAAGCGCGGCGGGCAGAACCACGCGCCGATTCGGCGACGTGCGCGTCTCGTACACCACGCTCGGTTTCCGCCGCCAGCAGTTCCACAACCACCAGAACCTAGGGTACGAGGCGCTGGAGCGCCCGTTGAGCAAGACGTTCGACACCGAGGGGTTCTGGATCCGCCTTCCCGACGAGGTCCGCTCTCTCTTCCTGGCGCTCACCCCGCAGGAGGAGAACCGACCGCCAATGCAGTTCTGGAAGACGTACGCCGAAGGGCTGGGGTTCGCCCTGCTCAATGCGACGATGATGGCGACGATGACGACGCACGACGACATCGGCAGCGCGCTGCTGGCCGAAGAAGGCGGCATGTCGGTCTGCGTGTTCGACATGTACGCGGGAGGACTGGGATTCGCGGACAAGGGGTACGACCGCGCTCCGGAGATCATAGGAAATGCGATCCGGATGGTCGAAGGGTGCGCGTGTACGGACGGCTGCGCGGCCTGCGTCGGCGACTACCACCTGGACAAGTCGGTGATCCTCTGGGGGCTGAAAAGCCTGTTCGAAGAACTCCCCGCGCCCAAAACACTCAGGAGGAGAACGCCGCCCTCCTCCGCGCCGCTGCCGGAGAAGCCGTTCCGCATGGAGACGCTGGCCGAAGAGTGGGGCGCGTTTCGGGAGGCGCTTCTCTCCTCGGGAGACCCTCTCGGGCATTTTCTGGCGAGCGTGCCGGGGGCGCGGACCGACGGGAGCAAGCTCGTCCTGTCGCTGCGGCACGAGTTCTCCGCGGAGTGGCTGTCGGAGGAAACCTACCGCGAACAGCTCGAAGCCCTGATCCGGAGGTTTGCGCACGTATCGGCGGACTTCGCCGTGGGGTACGAAGTTCTGAACGGCGGCGACGCGCAGACGGCCTCCAAACTCGGGAAGATGCGCAGGGATCTTGCGCGATAGGGGGAATCGACGATCGACGGCGGCGAGATACTTCAAAGACTGAACGAACAGCAGCGCCGGGCCGTGCTCGACGAGAGCCGGGCCGTCCTGGTGAACGCCGCCGTCGGCAGCGGGAAGACCACCGTCCTCATCGCCAAGGCGCTGTACGAGCACGCGGTCTGCGGCGTGCCGCTGCGGGAGATGGCGGTGCTCACCTTCACCAACAAGGCGGCGGACGAGATCAGGGAACGGATGCGCGCAGCCGCCCCGGAGGCCCGAGACGAGGAGACGGCCTGGTTCGGCACGTTCCACAGCGTGGCCCTGCGCCTGTTGCAACAGACGCTTCCCGTCGAAGAACTGGGCTTTTCGCCGTCGTTCACCGTCCTCGCCCCCGATGAAGAGCTGGAATTGGCCGAACGCCTGATCGGTACGCACGGGCTGTGCGTCAAGTACCGGAACAAGCTGGGCAAGCGCATGGAGGCGTTCGCGTCGGGGCGAAGCCTTTACGGCGTCATGAAGCGCGAGGACGACATCGGCAGGCTCTGCGAGCTGCTCGCCCGGGAGAAGCTCCGGATGAACGCGATGAACTTCGACGACCTGCTGAAGAACGCGGCGCGCCTTCTGCGGAGCGCCGGATGGTCGCCGCGCCGGGTGATCGTGGACGAGTTCCAGGACTGCGACGCGCTGCAGGTGGAGCTGCTCCGCTCCATGACATCGCCCGGGACGAAACTCTTCGTCGTGGGCGACCCGAACCAGGTCATCTACAGCTGGCGCGGCGGCGGCAGGGATATCTTCCGGCGCTTCGCGACGGAGTTCGGGGCCACCGAGCTTTCGTTGCCCGTCAACTACCGTTCCAGCGCGACCATCCTCGAGGCGGCGAAGTTCTTCCTGGAGGACCGTTCGCAGCTCGAAGGCATACGCGATCCGGGGGCGGGCATCGTCGTCCGGAACCACTACAATCCGTTTCTGGAGGCCGTTTCGCTGGCGGAGACGATATGGCGGCTGCATAAAACGGGCGCGCCGTGGCGGGAGATCGCCGTGCTCTTCCGGATGCAGCGCCAGTCGGCCGCCCTGGAGGACGCCTTCGCACGCAGGGGAATCCCCTTCACGGCGTCGGCGCGCAGGTCGGCGAAGGACGCCCTCGCTGCCGAACCCAAGAACGAAACTTCTCCCGCGCCGCTGGAGGAAGCGGAGGACGCCGTGCGGCTAATGACGCTACACGCCTGCAAGGGGCTGGAGTTCCGCTGCGTCTTCATCGTCGGCGTCAACTACGGGCTAATTCCGCTGCACACGTCTCCGGGCCGGTGGGAGGAGCAGGAGGAGGAGCGCCGCCTCTTCTTCGTCGGCATCACGCGGGCGAAGGACTACCTGGAGCTCTCCTACTACACGAGCCCGGACGACCCGCGCGTCATGCCCGGCAAGAGCGGCTACCTCTCCATGATTCCCGCGCGTCTGCTGGAAGCGCCGGACGAGGCGCCCGGCGAAGCGGACCTTCAGGGGTACCGCCGGATGATCCTGGAAAATCGAGAAAAGCGCGGCGCGCAGGACGTGTTCGGGCCGGTAAGAACGGAGGAAGCCCCCGCCGAAGCGAGGAGAGCGGTGCACCCGAGGTACGGGGAAGGCGTCGTGGAGTCGGAGGACGAAACTTCCTACACTGTCGGGTTCGGGCAGTACGGAACGAAGACCTTCTCGAAGGACTTCTGCCCGCTGGAGTTTCCGTAGGAGCGGCAAAAAGCGAGCGGGCTGAAACCACACGCGGCGTTCCCGCGTACACGAAAAGGACGGAGAGTAGCGCGGCAGCGTGCCGTTCCCGCGCTTTTCTCCGATTGTTGCGGTTTCCTCGGACCGGCTACAAATCTCCGGGACGGAACGAACGGACGATCTTCGTCACAATCGCGTCATACTCCTTTTTCAACGCCGTAGGGTACGCCATCTCCAGTCCGTTGACCGCGTCGGGTCCCATCCAGAGTTTGAGATAGACGATGTCGCTCCCCCCGGTACCCCGAGAGGACGAACCAGTTCTTCCCCTTGGCCCTGTAGGTCACAGTGTCGAAATCGGCGCTCCGCGAGGTCATCGCCTCCGCAAGCGTCTCTTCGAGGACGTTGTAGCCGCCCCACGCCGTCACGACGCACCCGTCGCCGTCGCGCAGAACCCGTCCGTCGTCGTTCTCCGGAGGCGGGTCCATCTCGAAGTGCGCCGGGTACGAAAAACAGAAGCCGAAGCGCGCGTTGCAGTACTCTTTCTCCGTTTGCTCCTGCGCCCCCGAAGAGACGGCGCAGAGAAGAAGGAGCACAACGCCTCGCACCAACAATGTAAATTTACGTCCAGTCATGATCTTTCTCCCTCCGCGCTCCGGGAAAAACCGCCCGCCTGGTCAGATTCATCGCGGCGCTCCCGCCTCTATTTCCTATCCTCTCCCAGGATAGCCAATACAGTTTTTCTGAAGATCATTCAGAAGGGTGTAAAACTGCTCGCCTCTCCCTTTTCGCGTAAAAAAAACACTCTTCTCTTTGCACAGTATATATACAGTATAGTCAGCCTCTTTGCTTTTATCAAGAGAACGTCTCGCCCCGGCCCCCGGTGCAGGATTTCATGGAACGAAGCATTTGTGCAATAATAGAGGAAATCGTCGGGAGATTCATGACGTATGATTCGGTACACGGGGAGGCGCGGCATGGGAATCGAATTCTATCGGGATGCGAGTTTGCCGTTTTTCGAGCTGAAACTCTGCGCCGAGGAGGAGGTACACTACAAGCGGCATTCGCACGAAGAGTGCTCCCTCGGCATTCTCCAGCAGGGGGAGACGCTTGTCTGGTGCGACGGAGAGAGCCGGACGCTCCGCGAGGAAACGCTGCTCTTCTTTCCGCCCTGCGCGGTACACGCGTGCGCGCCGCTTCGGAAGGACAGGTGGCGGTACGCGATGTTCTTCGTCGACGCCGAATGGTTTCTCGCTTTCAAGGAGGCGGAGCTTGCCGGCGCGGAGGTCGGCTTCACGTTGCTTTCGTCGCGGGAGTGCGATTTTTCTCCCGTGCGCAGGATGCTCGCGACGTTCGTCGGCGGTGCGGAGCCTCTCGAAAAGGAAGCCAACGTGGCGGACGTCTTCAGGTGGATCGCGGGGAAGAACACGGCCCCCTCTCCGCGCGGCGCAGGACGGGAGCATCCGGGCCTGATGAAAATTCAGGAGCACCTTCGCGGCTTCTTTCCGGAGAAGATCACGCTGGATCGGCTCGAGGAGCTCTCCGGGATCAACAAGTTCCACATTCCGCGCCTCTTCAAGGAGCGCTTCATGCTCACGCCGCACGCCTACCAGACGATGCTGCGGGTCAACCACGCGAAAAAAGAACTCCGGAAAAGAAAACACCCCGTCGAACTCGCGGCGGGGCTGGGTTTTTTCGATCAGAGCCACTTCATCAAGGTCTTCAAGAGCCACGTCGGCGTCACGCCCCGGCAGTACCGGGGAGAAGCCTGAGGAGCGCGCCCGTTTTCATGAAGGGGAGGAGCGCGGAACGGAACGCTCCGCGCTCCTCCCCTCGGTTTTACTCGCAACGCGCTCGTGCTTTTTCGTACACGAGGAGATAGTTGTACCCGAGATCGGTCGCGCTCTTCCTTGAAAATCCCGCGCCGCACGCCAACGCGTCCACGTCGCTCTCGGAAAGGCGCATGCTTTCGGGAGGGCCGAAGCGCGAAGCTTCCTTCTTGCACTCCACCACCGCGGCCCGACCCTCCGGTTCGAGCACTCTGTACATCTCCGCGAACAGACGCCGCCTCTTCGCATCGCCGTCGATACCGTGGAGCACCGTGCACAGGAAGCACACGTCGGCGATCCCGTCATCCAAAGGCAGCGTCTCCGTCAAATCCGCGACGACGCCTCGCACGGGAGCGCCCGGGTTCGCGCTCCCCCTACGCCGCACCTCCTCGACGGCGTCGCTCAGGCGATCGAGAGCATACACAGCGCCGGACTCCCCGATCAAACGGGCCGCGGACAGCGCATACTCTCCCGCGCCGCACCCCAAATCCACGAACACGTCGCCCTCTTTCAATTCCAAAGCCCCGAAGACCTGTTCGGGGGCATGCATATGCGCGCTGCTCGGGAGAGAGCGACCTCTCCCGAAACTCCTGCCGCAACGGTGACGAAGACGACCGGCGCAATTCGTTTCTACATTCATGGCACACCTCCTGGTTTATCGGGCGAGCGGGCATTCCCGTCCCCGTTTGAGATAGTGGACGAAGGATTCCAGCTTGACCCTGTCGTTCTCTCCGAAACCGCCGTCGAACGTCAGATCCAGAATCGGCTTCGCCGCTTCGTACCGTTTCCGGTCGAGCGCGTTCAACAAAATTCCCGTGTTCTCGTAGGTGGACGACAGCGTCACGACGCCGCGGACAGCCTCCGGAGAGCGAAGCGTCCTTGCGGCCCGGTATCTTCCGAACGCCCCGCAGTACAGCCCCGTCGACGCATCCGCATCGTTCGCGAGCGTCTCCAAACTCTCCGAAAAGGGAGTGTACCGAGACAACGCGTCGGAAAGGAAACGCATCGTTCCGGCGAACTCTTCAAGCAGGCGGGCGCTCGTGTTCCGCGCTTCGGAGGAGAGCAGGGGAAGCGAGTCGTTCCAGAAGAAGCAAAGGCACTCGCTCAACGGGGCCCTGACGATCCGATGGCCGTTTTTTTCCTCCATCGTCCTCAACATGAAATTATTCAGGAAGTCGTTGTAGAGGACGCTCGTCTCCCCCACGGCGAAAATCGAGAGAGGCTCTTCCAGTCCGCTCCATTCTTCCGCGATGTCCTCCCCGATCCGCCGCAACGCCTCCGGTGCGACTCCGCGCGCGGAGACGACGCCGCGCATCCGGCGCAGATACTCTCTCCTCGACCGTAGGGGCGCTGCGAGAACCGCGTCGCCCGCCGCAACGCACGAGAAGACGGCGGAAAGAAGGTCGGGATTCGTTTCGGGCCCGTCTTCGAGGAACGGAGCCACTATTTCCACGCCGCCGTACCCCTTCTCGTCCAACAGCATCCTCGCAAGCCGGGCGTACTGGCCGTCCACCTCCGCGCCCTCCGTCTGCGGGATGAAGAACGCGCTCGGCTTCCCGGCGCGCTCGCGCGCTTTCCGGAAGAGACTTCCCAGCAGCACCGTCAGCGAGAGCAGTTCGTTCGTGAGCGTCTGCGCGCGACCTTCGTCGAGCGTCGCGCCGTCCGGCTCCGGCAGCTCTTCCGCGTCGACTCCTCGCGCGCGCAGCAACGCTTCCAGCAGCGACGAATACGGGTACAAGAAAGGGAGAAACACCGTCGTCTTTCCGGCGAGCTCGTCGAGAGAGCGCAGCATTCGGCACGGACTGGAAGGGAGCGTCCGGACGTACTCCTCGACGGGAGCGGCGACGTGCGTTTTTCTGCCGGAAAGGCTGTTGATGAACGCCTCTATTCTGGTGAGCACGCCCACGGACGACGAGTGTTCGTCCACCTCGATGTTCAGATAGGGCTTCTCCCCCGCCAGTTCCCGGAAGTAGTGCAGGAGCATGGAGTCCGGGCCGCAGCAGTGATGCGTCAGGAAGACCGCGTACATATTCGGATGTTCCCGTATCAGTTTCACCGGTTCGAGGATATGCTGTCCGAAGGGCCAGTACATGTTGGGGTGTTCTTCCGAGATATCCCCTTCAGGCAGGTCGAAAAAGGAGAGCGTTCTGTACCCCATGTCCATCAGCTTTCCCGGAATCCCCAGGTTCAGCACGGGATCCGCCACTCCGTAGATTTTGGAGATGATCACGAAGACCTTCTCGTCGGGAGCGATTTTCGCTATCTCGTTTTTCGCGTTCTCCTTCGCTCTCTTTTCGAAATCGAGAAAGCCCTCCATTCCCTTGCGGAGCGCACGCTCCGTCTCCTCCCCGGTCCTGCCGAGCAAGCCTCCGAGCGCGCAAAAACTTTCCCGCATGAATTCCGGACCACGGTTGAAGGCGATGGTCGGCGCAAGCAGCGTGATGCCCTTCTCCGACAGCCCCATCGTGTCGCTTATCAGTTTGAAGGCGAGCTGCATGTACGCGCACCCGTAATTCTGCCTGGTGTGGGAATCGGGGTGCATCACCGAGTGCAGGTCGGGAAAAAAGATGAAATCCGTCTTTTTCTCCACCAGTTCGGCCACATGCCCCGTCAGCAGCTTCAACGGGTAGCACAGCTCGTCCCTGGAGTACTCCTGACCCCACCGTACGGTCTCTTCGTTCGTGGGGTCGGATAGCAGCACGTTGAACCCCAGCTCTTTGAAAAACTCCGAGAACATGGGGAACATCCCGTAGGTAAAAAGGCCTCGCGGAATGCCCACCGTCTTTTTCGAAGGATGCAGGACACCGTCGTACCCTTTGAAGATGAGCGCCGACACCTTTTCATCAAAACGCCGGGCGCCGTCCGCCGCGGCGGGGGCGTGTTCCTCCGCTCGAATCGCGACGGGTTCTCCGGCGGCCTCGAACATGTGCAACCCCTTGAAACGGCTCTTTCCCGCGTCCATCTCCTCCTTCGCCAGAAGCGCGACGCCGTACGCTCCGGTGACGCTGAAAAAAGGGGGGACGACGATCTCTTTGCCCGTCGCGGCGCGGAACGCGTTCACCACGCCTTGGTTGAAGGCGATGCCTCCCTGAAGCAGAATCTTCTCCCCTGTTTTTTTCTTCCCCACGACTCTGTTCAGGTAGTTTTTCGCGATCGAGTAGCAGAGTCCGGAGGCGATGTTCTCGATCGACGCGCCGTCCATAAGCGCCGAGGCCACGCTGGTCTCGATGAACACGGCGCACCGCTCTCCCAGATTCAGCGGCGCGTCTCCCGCAAGCGCCGTTTCGCCGAAGCGCTCCACCGGGATCCCGAACTTTTTCGCCTGTTCCTCGATAAACGATCCCGTCCCCGCCGCGCAGACTCTGTTCATCTGAAAATCGGCCACAACGCCGTTCTTCAGACCGATGTACTTCGAATCCTGCCCTCCGATTTCGAAGACTGTATCCACGTCCTTGAAGAGAAACGCCGCCGCCTTCGCCTGGGCGGTAATCTCGTCCTTCACCACGTCCGCGCCGATGAGCCCGCCTATCATGCGGCGTCCCGAGCCGGTCGCGCCCGCCCCCTCGATGCGTACGCGCCCTTCGTGCTCGCGCCGCAGCTCGGAGAAACCGTCGCGAATCGCCTGTACCGGATTCCCCAAGGTTTTGATATATTTATAGGCGATGATCTCGTTCTCCTGCGTCATCAGCACAAGATTCGTGCTCGTGGAGCCGACGTCGACGCCGAGCCAGCACGGGACGGGTTCGTCGGACGTCTTCTGCGTCGCGCACCGATGCTTCCCGACGGAATCTCCCGTCCCGTACGCGCGAAGCGAGGGAAGCGCGGAACCATCCTCCGTGCGGATTTCCCCAAGACGCTCCGAGGAACGCAGCCGCTCCAGAAAATCCGCCGCATCCAGAGCAAGAGACTCCCTCGCCGCGACCGCTCCCGCGCCCACCGCCCCGGCGCTCCCCGAAAGCGGCGAGAGAAAAAGGCTTTCTTCATCGAGTTCGAGGACGCGGCGTAGCGCGGACACAATTCCCTCGTTGAACGCCACGCCTCCCGCGAAAAAGACTGGCTTCGCCACGGGAACACCCTTAACGACGGAAGCCCTGAAGTTATTCACCAGCGCGTACGCCACACCAAGGAGAATATCCTCCACGGGAACGCCTTCCTGCTGATGATGTATGATGTCCGTCTTCGCGAATACGCTGCAGCGCCCCGCGATTCTGGGTATGGAGACGGCGCGCGACACCAACTTCGAGTAGTCTTCGAGCCGCAGGTCGAGACGCGACATCTGTTCTTCGAGGAACGACCCCGTCCCCGCGGAGCAGTTGGAATTCATCGCGACGCGCAGACCGCCTTCGCTCTCGTCTTTCCAACCGCCGACGAACTTGGCGCCCTCGCCTCCTATCTCGACGATGGAATTGCAGTGCGGAGCCAGAATTTTCGTTCCCTCGACAAGCGCCGTCACCTCGTTGACGTGGGCTATTCCATACCTGAAAAGAAATTTCGCGCCGCTGCCGGTCGCCGCCCCTCTGTTCATCTGCGCCGCGTACGACGCCGCTCCCGTCCGTTCAAGGAGAGACAGCAGACATTCTCTGATTTTGCCCCTGTGCAGAGAGTACTCGCTCCGCACGATCTCGTCGTCTTTCATCAGGGCGACTTTGACCGAAGAATACCCCACGTCTATGCCAAGACTGTACACAATGCTCCTCCTTCATCATATTACATGCGTGCGCACGCATCTATCAAAAGAAACGCGCGCCTCCAATGAGTATTTTTTACACGCCGCCGGAGAGCTTTTTGTCCATCTTCTCAAGAATCTTCGACACCACCCTCAACTCCTCCCCGGAGATCCCGGACGTCACCTTCGCCTCGATATCGTGTTTTACGGAAAGCACGCTCGCTTGAAGCGCCCTGCCGCGCTCCGTCAGAAAAACCAGCTTCGCCCGTCCGTCCTCCGGACTTTTTTTCCGCTCCACGTAGCCGAGTTCTTCAAGCTTCTTCAACGACCGTCCCACATTGGTGCGGTCGACGACCTGGCCGGCGACAAGCGACTCCTGAGGACGGCCGTCCTCCCCGTAGAGCAGCAGCAAGAGACGCATCTCCGCATGCCCTATCCCGTGCGCGCTCAGCGCCGTATCGCCAAGGCGATGCATCGTCTTCACAATACTTCGGAGTGATCGAAAAAAAACATCGTCCCCGGTAAACATGCGGCCTCCTCGCGGCGCCCTCGAATTAATTGCGTGCGCCCGCACATAATAATAGAGATCACTCTAACTTTTGTCAATCCACAGATCACGCGTTATAGCGAAGCCATAGGTACACCAAGGTGTATTGAGACCTCACGCGGCAAGAGAAACTGCATACGCGAGCGTTTTTCGACACACGGATACTTGCGGCGACGGAAAAACGCGCACATCGCGCGGAGAGAGCGCCAATTTTTTCCTATACGTCTTCGTTCGAGGCTGGTATTGTTCCGTCGTACAGCCGTATTCAAGAAGGGAGACGAAAAAGATGCTCAAAGGATACACAGCGCCCAGAACGCCCCGAGGCACATCGAGCCTGGCTCCGACGCCCCCCTGGCACTATGCGGGAGACGCGCTCGCCGTGGAGTTCGACGTCGAACACTCCCGCGCGGAGTCGTTTCTGCCCGAAGGGTTGAAATTGGCCTCCGCACGCTGCGCGGCCTACTTCGTGGAGTGGCAATACGTCAGCGAGAACGGGGACGAATACCTGGACCCGTCCCGGAGCCAGTACCGCGAGACGATCGTTCTGTTGTCGGCAAGCTACGAGGGAACCGCCGTCGCCTACTGCCCGTTTATCTTCGTGGATCAGGACACGGCCCTTATGCGGGGGCTCGCGCAGGGGTGGCCGAAGCAGATCGGCTCCACGTGGATCACCCGTTCGTACGATCTTCCGTCGAAAGCCTCTCCCGTAACGGGACCGGGAGGCAGATTCGGAGCGACGCTCTCCGCAAAGGAACGTCGACTGCTGGAAGCGAAGGTCACGCTCCGGGAACGAACGGAGTCGCTTCCCTCCCCCGGATTCGCCGCGGCGGTCAACGTCCGCTGTTTCCCGGACCTCTCCGCGGGGAAGCACGACCGTCCGCTGGTCCACGACCTCGTCCGGCTCAAGTCGAGGGACGCGAAGATCTCCCCGATCTGGAAGGGCGAAGCCTCCCTGGAGATTTTCGACCACCCGTACCTCGAACTGTACGATCTGCGGCCGGTCTCCGTCGTCGCCGGGTACCGATTCTCCTTCGCCCTTACTGTGGACGATCTGGAACTGCTGCGCCCGCTCGGCGCTGGAGCGTAACAGGGATTTCTGCCGTCAAGCAGGGAAATACGACGGAGGCGTTTCGAAGAGAGCAGTTCCTCTTTTCGAAACGCCTCCCCCTACAATTTTCCAGCGTCAGTCACCGTCCAGTGCGCACGACCGCCTTCTGGATCGCCGTCAAGAGCGACGCTCTCGTGACGGTTCCTGCAGGACCGGCGCGGAATTGGCGGTGCACAGCTTCGGAACATCCTCGGCGTCGAAGACTCTATACCCCCTTTGTATGAGCGCCTGAGCGAAGAGCCCCTGTCCGGGGATCAACTTTCCTGAAAATGTCCCGTCGTATATCCGGTTCACTCCACATGTGGGACTTCGTGATTGCAGAATAACCAGGTCTATTTTTTCATCCTTTATCTTCTCCAAGGCGAGATCGACCGCGTTTCGAAATTCCGCATCCACATTTTTGCCGTGCTCATCCATCACGATTCCGTCGACGATTTCGGCGCACGGGCGGGGCGTCCCCATGTTTCCCAACGCTTCAGGACAGATGCTTATGACTTCTTTATCTCGTAAATACTTGATCACGTCTTCGTTCCTATTGCTTTTCCCGTTATATTTACAATTGCACCCTATCGTGCATGCGCTTACCAAAATTTTCATAGCTCCCCCTAAAGCATCTTAGATATCACCCGTTCATTTGCTCCATGGAAGCGGGTATTACAACCATACTCCCCAGTCGCCATATTGAAACGTTCCGCTCCCGTGATGCAACTTGTCGTCCGCTTTCAACCGGCGGAAAGCATCTCTCATACGGTTCAGAATTTCCGGCTGAACGTCCAGGCTGTGGTGGGCCGGAAATACCCTTTGCACTGGAAGCGCCGCAATCATTTCAAGCGACTCGAGATACGCCTCCGGGTCGGTGGAAGGATAGTACGCGAACAACGTGTCCTTATATACAAGATCGCCGGTAAACAGATAACCGCGCAGGGGCTCCCAAAAACAGAGATGCCCGGGAGAGTGTCCCGGCGTATGCAGCGCGACGATCACACGTCCTCCCAGGTCGATCGTGTCGCCGTTTTGCAGCGTCCGCGTAGGGGTTCCCTGAAAGAACTCGTACGCGTTCACATCGAAGCCCTCCGGCAAATCGCAGCGATCCACGACCATTTCCCTGATGGTATCCATCGTCAGCGGGAATTCTCCATTCAGCCAGTTCAGCTCCGCCTCGTGGGCGTAAAAATCCGGATAATATTTGTGTCCGCCGATATGATCCCAGTGGATATGCGTCGCCACCGCAGTCACCGGCTTTTCCGTCAGCCTCTTCACTTCTTCGGAAATATCGGAAATGCCCAATCCGGTGTCGATGAGCAGACACCGTTCTCGGCCTTCAAGCAGGTAACAGTGGTTTTCCTCCCAATGGCGATATTCGCTGATAATGTGAGTGTCTCTATCGATACGATCGACCGTGAACCATTTTTTCATTCTCTTCCACCTCAGTTCCGAGCAAAATGCATAATCATCTATCGGGCAATCCCGCCGTCGATCGGCAAACGAGAGCGGCGTCTCGAGGAGAAGAGCCCCTCCCTTCGAGGAGCCCAGTCGAGAAGGCGGAATGTCGAGACTCTACTTCAGCAGCCGATCAGCTTCTTTATTTCTTCGGCAGCCCAACCGGGGGTTTTCTCGCTCACATCGATTTTCACAGTATTCATGCTTTCATACATGGCTCTTCGGGCAAGACTTCGCGCCACGCTGTCGGCGTCCCTCAGCCCTTCCGCGACGTCCTTCTCCAGACGTCCGATCAGCGCCGATTCCGACACGGCCAAAGTAACCTTGTAGACCGAAACGTTTTCCAGAACAAGACGGGCAACAATGTCGTCGATGATCTTTTCCTCGTGCATCACCCAACAAAAGATGACGTACCCGTACTCGGAGCAGCCGAGGAAGCTGTTGAGCAGAAAAACGATGTTGTTCAGCACCATCGTTTTCGTTTCGTCCTTCACGACAAAAGGATTCATGTTCCAGCACCAGTCGCCGTCCAGAAAGACGGCGGAGTGCAGTTTTTTTAAAAGTAGGTTGCACGTTGTCGTTTTCCCTGCGCCCATCGTGCCGTTGACAAAAATCAGTTTTTTTCACGCCGGCTCGCCACTATACATTTCAAACGGTTGGAGAAGCTCCGCAACGACCGCGAATTCCTCCGACAGAGGGTCGAAGGGCGTTCCCGCGACATCGGAATAGAGCTCGACGACCTTCAAACAGTTCCGTGCGAACTCCGCCCCGAGCGTCTCCGGAGTAAAACACTGCAACCAGTTATAGATCGTCCGTATCCGCTCCGCTTCCACGATCGTGTACTTGTCCAGAATCACCTGTTCATTCTCATACTTGAAGACGTTTAAAAAGCCGTAATACTCCTCCGCCGACCAGAATCCGTTCATCTGGTTTCTTTCGTACGAAGCGGCTTCTTCCCGCCGGGCATAGGTCGCAAGGGAGTAGACATCCAGCAACACATGACCGTTCGGCGTGAGCATACCGGCGAATTTTCGCAGCATCGCCCGCCGCTGTGCCGGGCTCAAGGCACAGAAATCACACATGATCATCAGGATCAGGTCGCATTTTTCATCCGTCTCGAATTCGAGGTAGTCGCGATGCACGTAGTCGATCGAAAGCCCATCTCGCTCGGCGACGGAGGCCGCATACCGGAGTGATCGTTTCGAAAAATCGACTCCGGTCACCCTTGCCCCGCGCTTCGCGAGAGGCGTCGTATAGAGTCCGGGGCCGCATCCGAAATCCAGCACGGAAAAGCCATCCGATACGCCGAAGCGCGATGCGATCCATTCGATGGAACGCTCAATGAACGCGGCGTTCCGTGATGCGGCGTCCAAAGTTTCGTCAAGGTGGAACGACAACATTTTTTTCGATATATGATCATCGGTCCAAAGATCCTTTGCAGTGGAAAATTCAAACGGTAGGGGACGAGAATTCTGCGCTTCGAGTTCTTCGAAAAACACGGGACGACCTCCTTCGCATATTTTCGAAATAAAAACGGAGGGCGTCGGACGCCCTCCGAATCAGTGCTCGGGCAACCCTTACTTCGTCGGCGCCTTCTCCTTGGACTCCAGCAGGAGGCGACAGACCTTCTCGACCATCCGGGGAAGTTCGGGCTTGGTGACGTGCGCGTCGGCGCCGGTGCCGGAGATTTTAAGCCGGACATCCTGCACCATTATGGAAGAGAAGACAACGACCGGCATCCGCTTCAGTTCGGGGTGCTCCTTCACCTGCTTGGTGAGGGCAACGCCGTCGAGGCGGGGCATTTCGACGTCGGTGACGAGGAGGTCGTAGCGTTCGTTCTTCATTGCCAGGCGTTCCCAAGCTTCCTTGCCGTCCGCAACGAGCGTCACGTTATGGAAGCCGCCCTGGGTGAGCACGTCGGATATCTGCGTCCGGATGAGCGGCGAGTCCTCCGCGACGAGGATATGGTAACGGTTCAGGTCGCCGAGAGGGGCGGCGAGTTCCGCGACCTTCTTCAGGTCGATGGAGAGGCTTCTGTCGAGGGAAGGAGCGGCCGCCTGAATGATCGCCTCGTAATCGGGGATCAGGACGTTGCTGTCGTTCCGCTTGATGACGTAGAGGATGGATTTGCCGAGCACCGCGCTCGTCAATGTTGAATCCAACTCCGCGGCGCTGATTCCGTAAATGCGCTCGACGGCGTCGACGACGAATCCCAGCTTGCTCTCGTTGAACTCCGCGATGATCACCTTGCTCGATTCCAGCGAAACCTTCGGCGTAATGCCGAGGTAGGCCCTGAGGTCGAGCAGGGGCATCACCTCTCCGCGAACGGACGTGATGCCGATCATGGCGGGGTGGGATTCCGGAATCGGGCGGCTCCCCGGCCAGCGAAGAATTTCCCTGGTCTTGTCCACGCTGATGGCGAACGCCTGTCCTCCCAAAAAGAAGACCACTACCTGCCATTCGTTGTTCTGTACTTCCATGAACGCTCCCTCCTCTGGCCGGAACGGAATCTTTCAGTTCATTACAATATGATATGCCATTCAGCCCCGGACCACAAGCCCCGCGACGAAAGCCGTCCGTTACGCGCAGGAGCCGGGTTCCCACTGGAGAATTCTGTCGCACGCCGTTTCGGTCTTCCATGCCTGAAATTCGTCGAAGGTGCGCACGGCGTCCTCGATGACGGCCTTGTACACCTCGATACCGACGACCTGCACCCCTCGCTGCATCCCGTCCCACTTGATCTTCAGGATGCTCTTTCTGAATTCGGGCGTCAGCGCGGCCGAGATCTTCTCCGCGACCCGTTCGAACTTCCCCTTGTAGACGGAGTCGTTCATGATATGGATGACGTCGATCTTCCACATCCTTTCGTCCGTATCGGCGTAGAAGAGATGCCAGTCGAAAGAACGGTCCTCTTCGCCGAGGAAGTTGTAGCATTCGATCTTCCGAACCCCCTTGCGGGACGCGATCTTCGCCATCGCCGCAAAACCGTCCTGAAGCTGCGACTCTGCGGACGGGCTCCGCGACTCTCCCGAATAGACGTGAAAGTCGATGTCCAGATTGCTCATAAGGAGCCCCGTCCTGACGGAACCCACCAGATTGGCCGTCCCGCCGACGCTCTTCCACGCCTCTTCAACGCCCAGTTCCGCGATGATTTCCTTCGCTCTTCGTAAATTCCGTTCCGCGATACCGAGAAAGTCCTCCATGATCCCATCCCCTTGCTGTCGAATATTTGCGGACAATCAGGCGTTTTCGTCCAAATTCTCGTTTCAGGCGCTTTATCATACTCTTTTTCCTTCATTTTTCAATGTATTCGACAGAATTCGAGGAAAAACTTTTCAGGACGCTCTTCGGCGTCCCCGCTTGACTCTCACACTATGTCAAGGTGTAGGCTGTTTCTCAAGGTAGAGATCACCGAGGAGAACGCGAAAAGGAGTGAACGCTATGTTCAATATCCTGGAAACCAGGGAAAAGTTGTTGAAAAAGTTCGTCGAGCAGGGGAATGAACCGCGGATTCTCCTCAAGGGGACCGGGTACGGCATTCGCGTCATACTACAGGACGACGCCGCGGAGGACGAGCTGCTTGAGGAGGCGCGCGCCTCCGTCGACGAACTGTCCCGCATCGCGGGAGACACCGGCTTGGTGATCGACTGCAAGAGACGCAGACTCACGCCGGATTTCTTCTCCAGCCTGCTTTGCGACTTCGTGTGGGCAGGAGGTTTCCGGATCCTTTCATGGACGGCGGACGACGAGGAGACGCTGGAACTCTTACGCAATACGGGATTCACCACCGGAGAGCCGACCTCCGGACGTCCGGACAGAGAGTGCGTCGAACCCGGCTCGCTCATCCTGACGCAGTCGCTGCGCTCGGGACAGATGGTGGAGCACAACGGCGACGTGATGCTTCTGGGGCACATGAACGAGGGAGCGGAAATACGGGCGTCCGGCAATATCTTCGTCCACGGCAGGCTCAAGGGCGTGGTCCACGCGGGAACGCGCGGCGGCGAGCACGGCGTGTGGGCGGAGTGTTTCGAGGCAACGCAGGTGCGCATCGGCGGGAAGATCTGCTCCTCCCTCGGCAGAGAGAACGCCTGGTGGGGAAAGGCCGTGCTGATCGCGCTGGAGAACGGGCAGCTCGTCGCACGGGAGCTGAAACTCGACTTCGCGTCGTAAGAAAAGGAAAGCTGTTCGCACCAGGGAACTCTTCGAGGGGAAAACGCGTAGATCCCGGCGTTCTCCCCTTCGCTTGTTACGCCATAAACCTCGCCGGGATGATGCCGTTTTTGAACATTTCGTACAGCTCCCAAGCCTCTTCATCATTATAGATTTTCAGCAACTTGATGATCCGGTAGGCGAAATCGACGCTCCCGAGCCCGCTCGCCGTTATCAGGTTTCCGTCGAGAACGGCGGGCTGGTCTTCGTAGAAGTCGCCGTCGGCATACTCCGGCAACATCGCCTTGAGATAGCCGAGCGCGTTGCTCGTATGCTTGACGCCGTGCGTCAGTCCGGCCCGAACAGCCTCCAGCGTCGCCGCGCAGATAGCGGCAACGGGAACGTCCTTCGAACGAAGGCGGCCGAGTAGTTCGCGAACTTCGTCGCTTCCGCCCCGCTCCCACATCTCGCCTCCGGGCAGGATAAAAAGAGCAGCTTCGTCGGGATCGACGGCGTTGAGCGCAATGTCGGGAACAATTCTGAATCCGCCCATCGTCGTGACGATCTCTTTCGAAAAACCGACGCTTACAATCTCCAATTTGTTCGACTTCCTGATCTCGCACATCGCGAGCGCGGGCTCCCAGTCCGCCAGACCGTCGAAAACAAGTACGTACGCTTTTGACCGCAAAGAATTCGCCTCCTTGAATTTCATTACCGACGCCGATTCGAGCGCCGCCGGGAACGTTTATCCCGATCCTCCGTTTCGCCCGTCTTTCGCAATTATAATGCATCGACTGCTCTCGAAGGGTCGGGGAAAGAGTGTGTAGTTTACTCCTGAAAAAGTGTATGATGAGGAAAGCATTCATAGTTTTATGTTAACATCTTATAAAATTGGTACGTTAAGAGCTTTTTCACTGGCTCGTTTTTTGCATTCAGACAGGGAAGACGCGACATGATCGTCTTTCTACCTTGAACACCCCGAACGATTCCACGAAGGAGGGCGCCCGGAATGGATTTAACAGTGAGAGAAATGCTGAAACTCCCCGAACTGAAAGGGATGAAGGTGCTGGCCGGAGAGAAGGGACTCGACAGGAAGATCAACAAAGTGACGGTGATGGATGCTCCCGACATAGCGCATTGGCTTCACGGAGGAGAACTGCTCATCACCACTGCCTTTATTTTTCGCGATACCCCGCTCAAACTCAAACAGCTGATAAAGGACATCGACCAGGTTGATGCGGCGGCGCTCGGGATCAAAGTGCACCGTTTTTTCAACGAAATACCCCGGGAAGTGCTCGACGAAGCGAACGAGCTTGACTTCCCCCTCCTCCACGTACCTGTCCAGCTCACATTTCCCGACGTTTTCAATCCTATTCTGGAGCGCCTCTTTCATCAAGAACTTTTAAAACTTCGTCGTTCGGAGAAAATCAACAGATCCTTTTGTGAACTGGCCATCAACGGTTGCGAAGTTGAAGACGTCATTTCGGAATTGAGCAGGTTTTTGAGCGTCGACCTGGCGTTTTTCGATATTATGTACAATCATACCGTGACGGTTTCACAGGACGAAGAGTTTAAAAAGATCCTGTGCGACGTTCCTCTCTCCAAGTTGCTGGCGATGTTTCCGAGCAGCCTTGTCGCTACAAAAGAGAAGATGATAGGACACATCATCGTCAATGCGGAGAAAAGTTTTCAGTTCGGCGAACAGAACCAGGAAACGATGGAAATGGCCCGCGGGGCCATCCTCCTCGCGGTTCAGAGAAAAACCATGCTGCAGGAGTCGCAAAAACAGTATAAAAGCATTTTCGTACACGATCTTCTTTTTCACAACGTAAAATATGCACGGGAGGTCTGGGACAGAGCAAACATCTTCGGATGGAACTTCTCCGGCTTCGTTCAAGTCGTCATAATCGATAGCGGCGACCCTGGAAACATACGGAGGAACGCCGTGACTTCCGGAAATGCGTTCAACGAATCTTCGATGGAAACTTTTTCGAATATGGCGATCTCGCTCATGGAACGCAAATTTCCGAATGTTCCGTATGCGATGATCGATCATTCGGTGGTGTGCCTGCTCTCTCTCGGAGAGAACAGGCACGCCTTGAACAAAACCGACTTCTCCCTGTTTTTAGTCGATATTCTGTCGGCGCTGAACCAGGAGAGCATTCGTACCGCCGTCATCGGCGTAGGATGCGTCAAGGAGAGCGTTTTCCAGTCGCACGAGAGTTTTCATGAAGCCCGCAAAGCGGTCGAGCTGGCCAGAAGTTTTTCCACGAGAACATCCATCCTCTTCTGGGAGGATTCCGGGGTTTATCAACTGCTGCACCCGATCTACGACTCGGACGAATCGGTCGCCTTCTATAAAAGCCATCTGGGAAAGCTGATTGAATACGACTCGCAGAAAGCGGGATATTCTCTCCTGGAGACGCTGGACTCTCTAGTAAAGAGCAACTGGTCGCTCAACAGAGCGGCAAAAGAACTGCATATACACTACAACACGATGAAGTACAGGATCGACAAAATCTGCGAGTTGATCGATCTCGATATGGAGAGCTACGACCAAAGGGTCAACATTCATTTTTCTCTGATCCTTTACTTTATGAACAATAAACTATAGAGAGAGCAGTGACCAAGTGGAAAAGGAAGCACCTCCCGCAGAGACGCCGTTTCTCAGGGAGATACTTCCCGCGCTTGCCCAGTTACGCTATTCCCCGGACGATCCGGCCTTTCGATTATGCAGTTTGGCGCCTATGACAACAGTCCCGAAGACGCACAGAGGGATAGTGATCCATATGGGGAACAAGTCGGCTTTCAACGCGAGTATGGCCAGCAGAAGGGCTACGGCGCCGAGCTTGAAATCTCTCGAGACGAAACCGCCGAAAACTCCCCCGAAAATGGCCGGTAGTATGTACTTGAAAGCCTCGTGCACTATCGCCGGCAGATTATCGACAAGCTCCGCTCCCAAAGCTACGCCGACAGTGAGGATAAGGATATTGACCAGGATGGAGGCTCCGATGCCGAGGGTCGAGAGAATAGCCCCCTCCCGGCTTCCCTCCTCGACGCCGGCGGCCTCCTGGGCCAGCGCGGAACAGGGAAGGCGAACGTTGGAAATGTTTCCCGACAGAAAGGACATATACGTTCCCGGAACGCCCAGAATAGGGAAGTAAGCCAGCGGCTCGACGAACCACAGCGGCCCCGAGTAGGCGAAGATGAGCGCGAATCCGGCAACTATGTACCCCGCGCCGGGCAAAACATGGTATTTGATCCAAAGATACAAAGGTGGAAAGAAACTCATTGCGAATGCGAGCAGACAAGTCGCCATTCCCCAGAAAATAATCGGCTTTTGAAACTTTTCATTGAATACGCTTTCTTTGGTAGACATATTCACTCCACCTTTCTTTCCTAGAAAAGGACCGCCGAGAACATGCCCAGAACCATAGCTACACCTAACGACCACTCTTTCAACCATCTCTTTCCAGAATGCTTCGCGACCAGGTTCATGATCACCATGACAAGCGCTCCGACGATGGCGGCGACAGCTGGACGGCTCAGCGTTACAAGAGCTTTCGAGACCTGAAAGCCGAACGCGCCGAGAATTGCGCCCACGGAAATGACGGGCAATAAATCCTGTCTGTCGCCGACGATGCGCATTCGCAAATCGTCCAGCTTATGGGTGAAGACCCCTGCGATCAACAACCATCCGCAGGAACCAAGCGCGATCACCCACAGAGAGTTGGCAAATCCTACCAGTCCGTAATCAGCGCCCCCGACCGTAGTCCCCAGAACCTGAGCGCCGCATTCAGCAGCATACCCCTCGTACATGACGGCTCCGATAACCGACAGCCTCATCCAGGCTAAAGGCGCCCCTATGAGAGCGACAAGCGCGACCATTCCGATGAGCACGGCGAAAGACGGCCCCAGAGAAGTGATTACCGCCGATCTGAGCCCCGCCTTCATTTGTTTCGCTTCCAGTCCCATTTCAAGCCCCGTGGACCAGGCTTTCCTCATAAAAAGTACGGATTGAAAGACAACGACCATCACCATGAAAACGGCAATAATCCAGAACCCGAAATCGTTCGCGATCGCAAGATACTCTTTATCCAAAACCCTCACCTCCTATAGTATGAAAACCATCGCCGTTCAAGAACCTTTCTCTTTCTATTCGAGGTAATCCAGCGCGAAAGCGATATAAAAGCGCGTTGCATCCAGTATGCTCGTCAATTCGACATATTCGTCGATTTTATGATTTCTGGAGTAGTCTCCCGGTCCAAAGATGACCAGAGGAAGTTCCGGCTTGACTTTCCTGAAAGGAACGGCGTCCGTATAGTAGACAACACCTTTGATATCGGGCTCCTTTGTAAACACGGCTCTGTAGGCGTTCATCGCGCTGCCTACGAGGGGATCGCCGACATCCGTGCCTATGGGGAGCAGATCGTGCTGAATCTCCGTCGAGATATCGATCGTCTCGTTCTCCTTCTTGAGTTCGTCAAGCTCCTTTGCAATCCGGGCGAGAAGATCGGCATGCGAATTTCCGGGGATCGTTCGTATATCGACCGTCGCTTCACATCGATCGGGAATGACGTTCGTAAGGTCTCCCGCGTGCATGCTCGTAAGACACAAGGTCGGGGGGGTAAGAAATTCATTGTCGACGACATCGAATTTTATATCCTGAATCCTTTCAATAAACTGAATCATATTCGTCAAGGCGTTGATACCCTGCCGGGGTTGTCCACCGTGCGCCCTTTTTCCTTTGGAGACAAACTTCAGCCACAAGGCTCCCTTTTCTGCCACCAGAATATCTCCGTTGCTCGCTTCGCTGATTGCAAGCGCGTCGATCCCGTCTGCGCCGAACCTCTCCTCGTATGCTTTCGCCCCGTACAAGTCGACCTCCTCTCCGGACGTTCCGAGAAGACTCAGAGTACCGTTCAGGGGCACGCCCGCTTTTTTCAAAATGCACATCGCCATTGTCATGGCGGCGTCTCCGCCCTTCATATCACTGGTTCCCCGCCCGTACATCACATCGCCCTCCACCACGGCGCCGAACGGATCGAACCTCCACCCCTCTCCGGAAGGAACGACGTCGTAATGCCCGCTGTAGACCAGATTCGGACCGCGGGACGCGTCGCCGATTTGCGCGAACAGATTGGCCCGGTTTGCCTGTCCAAGCTCCATGATGTTGCATTCGATTCCGTACTCGTCGAGCTTCAACTTCACTCTGTCGGCTACGTTTTTTTCATTACCCGGAGGGTTCGAACTGTTGATCCTGATAAGCTCCGAAAGAAAACAAATTACTTCTTTCTCATCCAAAAAGCTCAGACATTTTTCCAGTTCTTCTTTGCGCGAAAAACCCATAATATCGACCCCCGTCTTATCGTGTTGTTTATGGACAACCTCACTTCATGTAACCGAGTATATAAAAGTAAAATTTTTAAACAACATGAAAAAAAGAGAAAGAAGTGAAGAGATTTTTTACTTCCGATGAAGAAGGAGGACGCAATCGGTTCTTCTAGAAATTAAATATATCTCTCGGCCTCCTTGAAAACACAAAGCACCAGAAGCTTCAGCGAAAAAATAGCGAGAATAAAAAACACAAGAAAAACCGACTTCAATGAATTTTTTCTATACCATTTTTTCACGGGAGCAATTCAATATTTTTAAATATTTTTTAATATTGTAGTTTTATTATGAACAAAAGACATCGCATTCGCCTTCCAGAACCACGCGATCTACCCGCACACAACGGTGCGACAGATCATCAAGTTCGGACTGGAGAACGCGCGTATTCCGAAGGCCGAGTGGGAAGAGATCGTGGGGAGCGTGTTTGAAGCGCACTGGCTGCCCTCCAAGCTCTCCTACGGACAGCGGCAGCGGGTGGCTCTGGCGCGCGCGGTGTCGAAGAAGCCAAGGGTCTTCCCGATGGACAAGCCACCGAGCACCCTTGACGCAAAGCTGCGCAACCAGATGAGGACAGAGCTGATCGAGCTGCACCAGAAGCTCGACCGCGTCTTCACGGCCTAGTTCATCAGCGATCCGGGAATGAACGTCCATCCTCTGGGCGACAACGCGATGTTCGGCTTCCGCCGGCGGGAAGCGCGTTCTTCATGATTTATCCGATTCTCTTCACCGCGTGGCTGAGCTTCCACAGGTGGGACATGCTGAGCGACGAACGGCAGTTCGTCGGGGCGGCGAATTACGTCCGCGTCTTCTTGAACGCTTCTTTTCCGCAAGTGCTCTCCAACAGCTGCGTTTACATGGCGCCGATGACGACCCTCCCCGTGGCTCCGGCGCTGCTGCTCGTCCTCTGGTTGAACGAGAATTCGATCGTCAAGAACCTCTCCCAATCCGCCATCTTCACGCCGCATATCGTCTCCATGGTCTCTGTAGGCATTCTTTGGATATGGATCATGGAGCCGGACATCGGGCTGCTGAACTACATCTTGGATTTATCGGGGGTGCGGGCGCTGTTCGAACACTTCGGACAGCGGAAGATCATGTGGCTCGAAATCGAGAAAGGAGCAGTCTCCATCGTCGCGGCCGCTCTGCTGGGAGCGGTGTGCATGGCGGGGGCGACGGAAACGGATACCCTGGAGTGCGACCTCCAGGTCACGAAGGACGGGAAAGTGATCATAATGCGCGGTATCGCCCTCGGACGGACCTCCTGCGGAGGGGGCTTCATCCGCGACCACACCTACGACGAGCTACAACGCTTCGACATCGACTCCTTCTGCGCGACGGAGTTCACCGGGCAGCGTATCATACGTTTCTCCGAACTGCTGTGAATGGTCGTCGGGCGCAAGTTCCTCTACGTAGAGCTGAAAAATCCCGGCAACATCCACCCCGACATCCTCGACCCGGTGCTTGAGGAGCTTGTCGGATACCCGAGGGATTTGTTCATGGTCGAGTCGTTCAATCATCCGATGATGCGCAAGCTGAAGGAGCGCGATCCCTCTTTGCAGACCGGGCCGATCTTCCACGAAAAAGGCTTCATAATCCACGAACACTGCATGCACGCCGCGTGCGACAGGGTCTCCCCGGTCTGGTCCATAGCCAACCGGGAGCTTCTGGCGGAACTTCAAGCGGACGGCATCACCCCGATCATCTGGACCGTCAACGAGGAGTGCCAGTTCGACTGGCTGATGGAGAAGCCGGAAGGCGTTCACGGAGATATCTGGATCGCCGCTGATCGACCGGGTTTCATCGGCGGGAGGAAGCGTGTGCAGGAATTTTCCTGCACATCGTTCCGTTGCGCCCCTTTATGCGGAGCTCGGGAGATTCCTTCGCCCTCACCGCGCGCAGTTTCCATACCCCATCCCGATCAGGAGATTCGCGAGGGTGTGCAGCCGCTCGGCCATCAGTTCGTCGTCGCGCCGGAGCGCCTCTTGGAAGAGCTCGATGTCCTGGTCGATCATCGGGTTTCCGGTGCAAATTTCCACTTTCATCGCGTCCCCCTGAAGCCCGATCCTGTCGATACGGGGGTTTTCCTTATCGTACGGTTCGGGGCGGCGGTAGTTCTCCGAAAAGTACCTCTTCGCCGCACAGACGAGAATGGCCATGTCGATCACTCTGTGCATCGGCAGCTCTTCCGATTGGCGCGACCACTTTCCCCCCGTATGCCGCCAGACCTTCGCCGAAACATCCACCCTGCCCCGGTCGTTCCACTGGGCAAGCCCCAGCGAGAGCCCCTTGGCCTCGGAATTATACGCCTGCCGTCCGTCCACGTTCTCGTAGTTCTCCACCGCGACCACCGGTTTATGTTTCAATGCCGTCGGGATTTTCATATTATACGTCCTCCGCATTCTTCATTTTCAGCTTCCAGTCGTCGTAGAGCATCGCAAGCTCTTCGGCGCACTCCGCTTTCGTTTCCTCGTCGTACTCCAACGAATCCACCACGCGGACGGAGAACGCCGCCTCGCCGCGGTCCGACCACTCTTTCTGCAGGCGCTTGTTCGGGTGGGACCCCATCTTCAACTGAAAGACGTTTTTGTTGATCGCGCTCTTCGGGTCATCGGCGCACCCGATGTAACGTCCGCCCTCCGCGCATTCGAAAAGAAAGACGCCCATCTCCCGCTTCCGCTGCCTGTACTTCATCAACAGCTCTTTTTTTCTGTCCACGATACGACACCTCGAATTCAATGATTCATTTACTAAATTACTCGTTTACTAAAAATCACAGCTGAATACTACCATATTTGCCGAAGACGTCAAGCGCTCCGGGCAAATACGTACACTTTTTCAGCTACGTCATTCGATGATCCGTGGAGAGATTCGGAAGGGTGAAGAAAGAAACGGGGAGAGGGCGCTCCCCCGTGTGTGTTTCAACCGGCGGCGCGCGTCAGCGGATGGATTCGGGCGTCTTTTTGAAGAGGGACAGAAACACCTCGACGACGCTTGGATCGAACTGTGTTCCCGACGCGGCGTGAATTTCACGCAACGCTTCGGCGGAAGAGAGCGGAGGACGGTAGGGGCGGCCGCTCGTCATTGCGTCGTACGCGTCCGCGACCGCGATGATGCGCGCATGAAGCGGAATGTTCCCGCCGCTCAGTCCCTTCGGATAGCCCTTTCCGTCGAATCGCTCCTGGTGGGCCAGCGCGATGAGGGCAAGCGAAGCGTAGTCGCTCACCGAGTTCAGTATGAAATATCCGATCTCCGGGTGCCGCTTTACAGAAAGCCACTCGTTTTCGTTCAGAGAACCGTTTTTATCAAGGATTTCGGCGCCTATGGCTATCTTGCCTATGTCATGGAGCTTTCCTGCAAGTACAAGTTCTTTGACCGCCTCGGCATCCAGGTTCATGGCGGCGCCGATACGCCCTGAAAGGACGCCGACGTTCTCCGAGTGCCGGCGCTCCCGTGAAATATTTGCGTACAACGTCTCCAGTATGAACGAGATGGCTTTGCTACGAACGCTGTTCATCTCAGAAATTTTCTGCTGGTACATCCTGTTTTCGGCGGTTATGAAGACGCTTCCCGCAGCTTGCGACATGTCGTTCTTGGTAGCCCAGCCGAAGGCGACGGAAAGAGTCCCCGTTTCCATCCTGACATTCGCAAAAGCCTCCCCTAATCGTATGCCCAGCGACGCGGCCGACTCTTCGTCGGTTTGTGGAAGCAGAAGGATAAACTCGTCGCCTCCTATGCGGGCGATAATTTCGTCCTCCCTGCAGGTTCGACGCAGCACGTCCGCCACGGTGCGCAGCAGACGGTCCCCCGCCTGGTGGCCGAAAGCGTCGTTCGTCAGCTTGAGACCGTTGACATCCATGAGAAGAAGCGTCAGCGGCATATTTCTCGGAGTGTCCAGGCGCGCTAGCTCTTCATCGAAGAAGCGCCGGTTGTACAGCCCGGTGAGGTGGTCGTGGAAACTGAGGTATTGAATCTCCCGCTGCTGTTTCTTCAACTCGGTGATGTCGATATGCGTCCCGACCATCCTGACGGCGTTGCCGTCCGCGTCGGACTCGACGCACCGCCCTCGTCCGCGGATCCACATCCACGAGCCGTCCTTACGACGGAAGCGGAACTCCATGTCGAACACGGGCGTCTTTCCGGAAAAATGGGACTGAAGGGCGCTGTTGCATAACTGCAGATCGTCCGGATGCACCCGTTTCGCCCACTCGTCGAACAAGGCCGGGAAGTCGCCCTGCTCATAACCGGCCATCGTGTAGTACCGCGGGTCGAAGTACACCTTGCCCGTGACCAGGTCCCAGTCCCACAGGGCGTCGTTGGTCGCCGCCATGGCCAGCTCGTAGCGCTCACTGCTCAGGCGCAGCTTCTCCTCCGCCCTCTTCCGGTCGGTGATATCGGTGATGACGGCACAGAGCCCCGTGATCGTCCCGTCCTCTCCGCGCACGGGGAACTTGCCGGAAAGGTAGAAATGCCTGCCGTCGGGGCGGTCGAAAAACTCCTCGAATTCGATAAGTTCTCCTGTGCGGAGCACTTCGGAGTCGTTGCGACGGAAGTGTTCGGCTGCTTCCGGAGAGAAGAGCTCCGCGTCCGTCCTTCCCAGCACGCCGGTCCTGGGCAGACCGGCGCACTCCTCCCACTTGCGGTTCACGTAAGTGTAGACTCCCTCGACGCTCTTGAGGACCATCAACGAACCGCTGTTTTCTATCAGATCGGCGAGGAAACGTTCCGTTTCCAGCAACTTGCCTTCCGCCGCAGCAAGGCGTTCTCGCAACTCCCGCAGTTCCTCCATACGCACTCCCCCATCCAGACACGCCTATGGCTGTGTGATTATAGTAATCGCACGGGGGCATCTTTTGCAATGAGTCTCAAGGCGCAAATGATCCCATCTCAATGGAAGCGGCGCACCTATCTTCGGGAAACCCGGTGCTATAATCGTTTCATCGGCATCACCTAAAACGGGCGAAAACTGAGATCTACTGGGGAGGGAAGAGCATGGCGCTGCTGCTGAAACGCGTATACGAAACGCCGAGTCCCGAGGACGGCTCCCGGATTCTTGTCGACAGGCTGTGGCCGCGCGGCATCACAAAGGAAAAGGCCGCCGTCGACCTGTGGCTGAAGGAGGCAGCGCCCAGCCCTGAGCTGCGAAAATCGTTCTGCCACGACCCCGAAAAGTGGAACGAGTTCCGGGCGCGCTACTTCGCCGAGCTGGAGACGAACAAGGCGGTCGATACGATCATGGAACGCCTGCGGGAAGGGGCGGTCACGCTCCTGTACGCCGCAAAGGACGAGACATACAACCACGCCGTCGTGCTTGCGGAGCACCTGGAGCGGCGAATCGCAGGGAGAAACGGCGCATGAGCGGAGGCGGAAAGCGTGGAGTCAGACGCCAAGCAGAGCGGTCGAACCCTCCAGTGCAACCGCCGGTTTTCGTCGAAGAGCGGAACGAGACGGCTCCCGATATCGAGATTTTGCACTACACTCCGGACGGTTTCGAGGAGATCCGCAACGCGACTCTGGAGGATTGTGTCCGGCTGAAAGACGCTCCGGGAATCACGTGGATCAACGTCAACGACATCCGCGACGTACCAACGGTCCGGAGCCTGGCGGCCCTCTTAGGGCTGCACCCGCTGACGACGGAGGATATCGGCAACCCGGCGCAGCGTCCCAAGGCGGAGCACTTCGAGCAGTATCTCTTCTTCGCCCTCAGGATGCTGACCTACGACGACGCGACGCACTCGATCCTCAACGAGAATGTCAGCGTCGTGCTGGGCGACCGATGGGTCGTCTCGTTCCAGGAGCGGGAGGGGGACGTGCTCGATCCCGTCAGGGATCGCATTCGTTCGGGGAAGGGACGCCTCCGGAGCGAAGGCGCCGATTTCCTTGCCTACGCCATAATGGATTCCGTGGTGGACGAGTATTTCGTCGTTCTCGAAAGGCTCGGCGACCACATTGAGGAGATCGACGAGCAGATCCTCGCCTCTCCCGATAAAACGCACATGAAGGAGCTGCACCGGCTCAAGCGGGAGATTCTCTTCCTGCGGAAAGCCGTCTGGCCGCTGCGGGAAGAGATCTCGACCATCGAGAAGAGCGGCTCGCGCCTCGTCGGCGACTCCATCAGGCCCTTCCTGCGCGACCTGTACGACCATACCGTCGAGATCATCGACATGGTGGAGACCAATCGCGACATCGTGAGCGGCATGCACGACACGTTTCTCTCGGCCGTCAGCAACCGGATGAACGAGATCATGAAGGTGCTCACCATCATCGGCACGATCTTCATTCCGCTCACCTTCATCGCCGGCGTCTACGGGATGAACTTCGATTACATGCCGGAGCTGAAGTGGCCCCGGGGGTACTACGGCGTCATGGCGCTCATGGCGGCGCTCGCCCTCGGCATGCTCGCCGCGTTCAAGAAGCGGAAGTGGCTGTAGCCTGCCGCCTCACACGCCGCAGAGGAACTGCCTCGGAAACATGTCCGCCTTGTCCGCCAGTATATTGGCTATTTCGAACAACATCTCGGCATACTCCTCGTACTGCTCCTCCTTGAGGCTGATGATCGACCCCGAAATGCTGATCGCTCCCAGAAGCATCCGCCCGGAGACGACGGGGACAGCAACACACTTCACGCCCTGCGACTCCTCGCCGAAGTCCAGGGCGTAACCTCGCGCGCGTATCCTCCCGATCTCTTCCATCAGCTCGTCGAAGTCCGTAATCGTCCTCGGGGTGTACTGCTTCATGCCGTGCTCGGCGATGATGCCCCGGATCTGCTCGTCCGACATCTTGCTCATCATCGCCTTGCCCACACCCGTGCAGTGCATATCCAGCGTCTTTCCGGTGATCGAGTAGGTCACGTTCTTGTTCGCGGGATAGCTCGCGTCCAGATAGAGCACCCTGCCGTCCTTCGGAATGGTGAAGTAGACAATCCCTCCGGTCCTTTGCTGCACGTCGTCGAGGAACTTCATCGCGTACTCGATTATCGGGAGGGCCTTGCGGACGCCGTAGCCCATCTCGAGCACGTCGAGCCCCAGACGGTAGAGCTGGCTCGTCTTCTCCTTCTCGAGGACGCCGCAGAACTCCAAAGTCCGCAGCATGTTCGAGAGCGTGCTCTTCGGACACTGTTTCTCCTGAAGCAACTGGTTGAACGTCCACTCGGGATTTTTCCCCGTAAACAGCTTCAGCAGCCCGAACGCCTTGACCACGGACTGCATCTTCCAGCCCTCTGCTCTCTTCTTTTTCTCCACCGTCAATCACGTTCCTTTATCTTCGCCGCCAAAAAATGATTCCTGATCAGGGGGAACAGTATGGAAAGCGCCGTCAGAGCAAGCAGCGTCACCGTGACGGGACGCGTGAAGAAGATGCTGTAGCTTCCCTGCGACATGACGAGCGCCCTCCGAAGGTTGGATTCCAGCAGTCCGCCCAGCAGAAGCGCCAGAATGAACGGCCCGGGAACGAATCCCCCCCTCTTGAACAGGAAGCCCAACAGCCCGGCGCCCCCCATGATCAGGACGTCGAAGAAGCTGTTGTTGAGGGCGAAGGAGCCCACCGTACACAGGACGACGACCGACACCCACACCGTCTCCTTTCGCACGTTCAGCACCTTGGCGGAGAGCTTCGCGGTGAGCAGTCCGAAGAGCAGGATGAGCACGTTCGCAATCAGCATCAGCAGCATGATGGTCACCACGAAGTGCTGGTTGTCGGTGAACATCTTCGGCCCCGGCTGCATTCCGTACATCATCAGCGATCCTATCAGGATCGCGCTGACCGAGTCGCCCGGAATGCCGAGCGCGAGCATCGTCGTCAGCGCGCCCCCGATCACGCTGTTGTTCGCGGTGGAGGCGACCGCCAATCCTTCCAGCGAACCCTTTCCGTACTCCTCGGGATGCTTCGACATCTTGCGAGACTGCCCCCAGACCACGATCGACGCGATATCTCCGCCCGCTGCCGGCACGGCGCCGATGAGCGTTCCTATCGCGGCCGCGATCATGGTCGGCCGGAAGAGCTCTCTCGCCTGTTTGCGGGTCGGGAAGACCTTCCCCAGCGACAGATTCTCCATCTTGACTTTCTCTTCCGCTTTCTCCAGCTCCAGATTTCTCTCGTAGATCTGGTTGAGCACCTCTCCGATGCCGAACATCCCGATCATTACCGGCAGAAACGAAATCCCCGCTATCAGGTTCGTGCTGTTCAACGTAAACCTCCGCACCGCGAGAATCGGGTCGATGCCGATCGTCGAAAGGAGGAGTCCGACGCACCCGATCAGCAGCCCTTTCACTACGGACCTGTCGGAGACCACGACCATCATGGAGAGACCGAAGAGCGCCAGCGCGAAGTATTCGGTGGGGCCGAAGCGGACGGCGAACCTTGCCAGCGGGAACGAGAAGAAGATTAATATCAGCGTGCTGAAAACACCGCCGATCACCGAGTAGATGACGTTGACGCCGAGTGCGAGACCTCCCTTGCCCTGCTTGTACAGCTCGTAACCGTCGAGGGACTGCATGATCGACGCCGGAGTGCCGGGAGTGTTCACCAAAATCGCGGAGAGGCCTCCGGCGAAGATCGCCGAGTTCCACAGCGCGATGAGCACCGCGAACCCGTCGTTCGGCGAGAGCCAGAAGGTCATGGGTGTGAGGATGGCGATCGCCATGGTGGCGGAAAGACCGGGCAGCGCGCCGACGACCGTGCCGACGAATACGCCCGCGAACACCCAAAAGAGCGTGGAGACCGTCATTAAATCAAGAAAACCCTGAAGCCATATCATCGCGCATCCCCCCTATATCACGAAATAGATCCGCAGGAAGCGGTAAAAGACAAGATACACCATCGAGATGAAGACTATGGTATAGACGACGTTGAATTTGAGGGAACGTGCGTAGTAGTAGTTGAGAAAGACGACCAGGAGCGCCGAGGCGAGGAAGAAGTCCGAGACGCGCCACAACGCCAGATAGGCGGCGAAGGCCGCGATCGTGACGAAAACGTTCTTGGAATTGTCGTCGAAGACAAATGAAACGTACTCGTCGGCGTCCTTGCGCAAAAAAACCCTTGAGCATCAGCGCGATTCCGAGGCCGATGACGAGAAGCGAGACAAAAAAAGGGAAAAAGCCGGGACCGGGAACGCCGTCGGATGTCAGCGACGCGACGCCCAGCCGAAGAGAGGGGAACATGAAGGCGACGGCGATGCATACAGCCGCCGCTCCGGAAAGAACATCCTTTTTAATGCGCATGGAGCGCCACCCCCGTCGTTAAATTTCCACGGGCCGGCGAGGCCCGGTATCGCCGTCGTTCAAAAGAAGAAGAGGCGGGGCGCTGCGGACCTCGTCCCCGCCTCTTCCGGTCGAACTGCTCGCCGCGCGCTGCGCGGCGGAATCTATTTTACTTGGATATTCCCAGGCTCGGGATCAAATCCGAGAACATTTCAAGATTCTTCTGAGCAAACGCATCCATATCCGCCGCGTTCATATAGGCGTGCTCGAAGCCTCTCTTCGCCAGAAGGGACTTCATCTCTTCGCTGTTCAGGGCCTGTTCGCTCGCTTTCTCCAGAATCGCGACGATCTCGGCGGGCGTTCCCTTCGGCACTGCGAACGCGCCCCACCCCTGGACGACGACGTCGACGCCGAGTTCCTTCGCGGTCGGAATCTCGGGGAGGATGGAGGATCTCTTCTCGCCCAGGACGGCGAGCACTCTGAACTCTCCGCTCTCCACAGCGGACTGAATCTCGGAGGGGGAGACTGTGACAAGTTCGATGTTCTTCCCCATCAGCGCGGCGATCGCGGGAGCGGCGCCTTCGAACGGCACGTGGATGAACTTGGAGCCGCGCTCTCTCTCAAGAAGCGCCGCGGCAATGTGCCAGATGGAACCCGTTCCGGAGTTTCCGGCGCGCAGCTTTTCCGGGTTCTGCTTCGCGTACTCGAGGAACTCGTCGAGCGTCTTCCACTCGGAATCGGCTCTCACCGTCACGGAGGCGGGAATCGTCATGGCGCGGCCGAGGAAGGTGAAGTCGCTGCTCTTGGTATCCGTGAAGCCAAGCGCGCTGATCATCGTCGACTCGACGGGCATATAGGCAAGAGTGTATCCGTCCGGCGCGCTGTTCTTGACGAATTCGAGGCCGACCGCGCCCGAAGCGCCGGTGCGGTTGGTAACGATCACGGGATTGTTCAGGATCTTCTCGAGCTCTTTGGCGTAGATTCTGGAGACCGTATCGGAAGCCCCGCCGGGCGAATACGGAACAACGATGGTGATCGGCTTTCTCGGATAGTCCGCCGCGGACGCGCCGACGACTCCCCCCGCAAGACCAAGAACCATCGCCGCTACAAGCAACACGCTCATCGCTTTTTTCATTTTGTCTCCTCCTGTCGTTCTCATGAACATCTCTTCCACAGCCCTTGCGGGCTCCTACGGACGCCCTTTCACAGCGCGATTTTCGCCGCGTCGGCGATACCGCGCAATTCCTGTTCGATCCGTTTCTTCTCCGCGTCTTCGATATACAGCAACGGTTTCCGTACGCCACCTCCCCGCAGCCCGCGCAATTCCAGACCGTACTTCAGAATGCTCATATCGGCCCCCGCTTTCATGCAGAGCACCGTCTCGTTGGCGATCTTGTGCCAGCGCCTGGCCTCTGCGAGATCGCCCTCCCGGAAATATTTGTACACGTTGACGAACGGCTCCGGCAGAGGACAGGCCACGCCCGACACAATGCCGGAACACCCGATGACGAGAGCCGACAGGAAAAGCCTGTCAAGACCGACCACGACGGAGAAATCACCCCCGTTGATCCTGGCGAATTCGTTGATCTTGTGCATATCGGGGTAGCTGTACTTCACGCCGACAATGTTCGGCGCCTGCCGGGCGGCCTCGGCGGCCACCTCCACGCTCAGATCGTTCGCCGCGCACTGCGGAATGCCGTACATGTAGACGGGGAAATCCGCGGGGACGCTCTGCGCCACGTCGACGAAGAATCGGACCATCGCTCTGTCGTGGACGTTGAAATAGCTCGGCGTCACGACGCCGATACCGTCGGCGCCGCTGGCGTGGGCGTGCTTCGCCAGCCGTATCGTATCTTTCGTGGTCATCGCGCCCGTGTGAATGAATACTGTGACGCGGCCTGCGGCACGCCGGACCACCGTCTCCGCCACCAGCTCCCGCTCCTCGCACGACATCAGGTGCATCTCGCCCGTGGTGCCGCACGGATAGAGGCAATCCGTACCTTTGGCGATCGAGAAATCGGTCATCGCCTCGATCGCCGCGACGTCGACCCTGTCCCTTTCATCGAAGGGAGTCGTCATGGACGTCGTTACTCCGAACAGCTTCTTCATCGTGCATCTCCCTTCCCGGGTTCTCTCCCGGCGGACCGCTTCGTTGCGGATTTTTTCATCGCTGCACTCGTCCGGAGCCGTCGCCTTCCATAAGGGCGACGATCTCCTCCACCGAGACGAGGTTGAAATCCAATTCGATACTGTGTTTCAGGCAAGAGGCGGCCACCGCGAATTCGAGGGCCTTCCTGCTGTCGTAGCCGTTGAGCATGGCGTACATGAGGCCGGACGTGAACGAGTCGCCTCCGCCCACCCTGTCCACGATCCGGATGTCGTACTCCCTGGAGAGATAGGCCGTTCCGTTCGTGTAGAGCATCCCGGACCACTTGTTGTCCGAGGCGGATATCGACTTGCGGAGCGTGGTGCCCACGGCCTCGAAGCCGTATTCCCCGCTGAAGCTGCTTCGCGACGTCCACGTACGACGCCGTGTCCAGCTCCCCCTTGTGCACGTCGGATGCGCCGGCCTTTACGCCCAGCATCTTCTCGCTGTCCTCTTCGTTGCCGACGAGTACGTCGACGTACTTCACCAGACGCTTCATGGTGACCTGCGCCTTCTCGGGGGTCCAGAGGTTCTTTCTGTAGTTCAAGTCGCAGAAGATCTTGACACCTTTTTCCTTCGCCTTTTCGCACGCCTCGGCCAGCACGTCGGGGATCGTATCGCTCAATGCCGCCGTGACGCCGGAGAAGAGAAAGGCCGAAGCTCCCTCGAAAATAGTCTCCCAGTCGAACTCTCCGGGCCGGACCGCCGAAATCGAGGTATTCTTTCTGTCGTAGATGACCTTCGACGCCCTCTGCGACGCTCCCTTTTCGATGAAGTAGACGCCCATCCGCTCGCCGCCGAACTGGATGAAGCGGGTTCCCGCGCCGAACTTCTTCAGCTCCGCAACGGCCGCCTTCGCGATGGCGTGGTCCGGAAGCTTCGTGACCACTTCCGTTTCCATGCCGAACTGCGACAGCGCCACCGCGGCGTTCGCCTCGGCCCCCGTGTAGTTCAGGACGAACCTGTCCGCCTGATGGAAGCGGTAGTACCCTTCGGGGCCCAGGCGGAGCATCACCTCGCCGAAACAGACGATCCTTCCCACGCCGCGCCCCTCCTTACGCCCTGCCCTGAAGCAGCGAGACGAACGCCTCGGCTCTCTTCCGGATTTCGCCGTAGTTCTTCTCCGCGAGGAGTTTCTTGTCGGCCAAACGACCGCCCACGCCCGCTCCGGCGCATCCGGCGTCCAGGAAGCCGGGCAGCGACTCCTCGTTCACCCCTCCTGTGGCCAGCAGCGGAATGTGGCTGAGGGGCGCCCGCAGCTCCTTGATGTACTTCGTCCCCAGATGCCCGGCGGGGAAGAGCTTCACGATATCGGCACCGACCTTGTACGCGTGCGCCACCTCGCTCGGCGTCATCGCGCCGGGGATCGAGACAAGCTTGAGCTCTTTCGTCAAACGGATCACGTCGTCGTCCACGTTGGGAGAAATAATGTACGTCGCGCCCGCATTCATCGCGGCGACGACCTGCTCGGCGTTCAGCACCGTCCCCGCGCCGACGAGCAGCTCGCCTCCGCAGACGCCGTTCAGCTGTTCTATGGCCTTCGAGGCTTTTTCGACGCCCTGCGCGTCGCTCTGGTCGAACGTCACCTCGATGCACCGGAGGCCACCGTCGTAAATCGCCTTCGCCATGTTCAGCAGATCGTCTCCGTAGACGCCCCTGCAGATCACCACGAGCTTTCGCTTGAGTATTTCATTCTTCACGTCCATACGTACATCATCTTCCTTCGCTGAATTTAGTTCATCATAGATGGACAGCGTTTCAAAAATTATAATATCGCGCAGCATACTTGTCAAACGTTCGTCGAGCACTCAATTCCGCAAATTCCATGATCAATGACTTTCGATGCTATAATCGTCGGAAGAGTTGCGCCGAGCGAAACACCCGCGTTTCATGCCCGGCGCTCCGAACTCTTCGAAGAAAGGCTGGTGTACAAACATGACGCCGGGAATCAACGCGGCGAAGAAGGCGCGCATCCCCTACACGCTGCACGAATACGAACACGACCCGACGAGCGAATCCTACGGGTTGGAAGCGGCGGAGAAGCTCGGAGTGCCGCCTGAGCGCGTCTTCAAAACGCTGGTGGTCGCGCTCGACGGCAAGGAGCTGGCGGTGGGGATCATCCCGGTCGACGCCATGCTGAGCATGAAGCTGATCGCAAAGGCCGCCGGAGCGAAGAAAGCCGCCATGGCACAGCCCGCCGACGTCGAGCGGGCCACGGGGTACGTCCTCGGCGGAGTGAGCCCGCTCGGGCAGAAGAAGCGCCTTCGGACCTTCATCGACTCGTCCGCCGACGCCTTCTCCACGATTCTTGTCAGCGCCGGGCGGAGGGGGCTGGACATCGAGCTGCGCCCCGACGACCTGAAGAAACTGACCGGCGCGTCCTCCGTCCCCCTGCGGCAGCAGGAGGGAGAATAGAGAGAGCCGCCGGCCGGGCAACCTTTTCGAAATCAGCGAAGAAAGAGAGGAGATGCATATGAGCACAGTGAACGGAAACGGAGCGACGATGCTCCTCGGTGTCGGAGAGCAGACCTTCGAGGTGGAGCTGTACGACACCGGCGCGGCGCGCGAGCTGCAGGCCCGCCTGCCGCAGACTCTCTCGATGTCGCGCTGGGGCGACGAGTTCTACGGCACGCTGCATCCGAAGATAGGGCACTCGGGCGACACGCTCCGCGACGTCTTCGAGATCGGCGAAGTCGCGATGTGGCCGCCAGGCGGCGCGTTCTGCATCTTCTTCGGCCCCACCCCGGCCAGCGTCGGGGACGAGCCCCGCGCAGCCTCGCCCTGCGTCCCTCTGGGCAGAATCAAGGGGGACGCGACGCTCTTCCGGAACTTCGGTTCGTCGCTGAAGAATGTGACGCTCACCGCCGGATGATTTCCGACAGGGAGACGGCGTCTCCTCAGGGGAACGACGCCTTCCCTCTACGGATCGCCAGCGCAAACGAAAATCCTCGCCCCCCTCGCCTCCGCTTGCAAAGATGATACAATAATAGAAATTTTCACCTGAACAGCTCTCTCGTTGTACGGAAGCGGCACGGGCGCGTTGGTTGGTCGTTTTGCAGGGCCGTCGTCAACCCTGGAGGTTATTTCCGGGAAAGGCGCATGTCGGGAAAGGTGGGAAGAACATATGAAAAAAACTCTGCGCATACTCTGTTGCCGACTGCTTTTGTTCGCGCTCCTTTCCGGTATGTCCTCGGCGTCGGGGGAAACGCTCCCCCTCTCCGGCGGCGTCCTCAGGTGGCGCGACGTCGGCGACCCTCCGAAGCTCGATCCTGCGGGTCCCGGAGACACTTCCTCCGGCCGCAACATCTATTTGATGTTCGAAACCCTCGTGGAAAACGCCCCCGACGGCGAGCGCCTCCTCCCCCGCCTCGCCGAATCATGGGAGGGGAGCGAGGGAGGACGGGTATGGACCTTTCATCTCCGAAAAGGGGTTCGGTTCCACTCGACGATCCGGGGACGCCCTTCCGCGAACGGGGGGCGCGAAGCGCAGGCCGCGGACTGGAAGTACTCCTTCGAACGGCTCGTCAGGACGAAGTCTCCGCGCGCGTACTTCGTCGACATGATACAAGGCTACAAGGACTTCGCGGAAGGGAAGGCCTCGGAGTGGACCGGCATCAAAGTCGTCGACGAGCACACGATCCGGTTCGAACTTGAATACGCCTTCGCTCCGTTCGTCAGCATCCTGGCCTACAACGCGTTCGTGGTGGTTCCCCGCGAGGACGCGGAGCGCCCCGACGCGGATTTCAGCTTCAACCCCGTGGGGACGGGCCCCTTCATCCTCGAGAAGTGGGAGCACGACCAGCGGCTCGTCTACACGCGCAACCCGGACTTCTGGATGCGCGACGCGCACGGAAACGCCCTCCCCTATCTCGACGGCGTCGAAATCGTCATCATACCGGACGACACCATCGCGTACGAAGAGTTAAAAAAAGGAAATATCGACGTGCTGCCGGAACTCCCCGACGAATTCTACGCGGACGCGAAACAGCGCTTCGGCGATCTGCTTCAGGAGCGGCCGATGCTGGGAATCTACTACATCGGCTTCAACTGCGCCAAACCTCCCTTCAAGGACAACAAGACGCTCAGAAAGGCGCTGAACTATGCGGTGAACAAGCAGGCGATGAGCGACTACCTGCTTGAAGGGCGCTATGCGCCTGCCCGCGGCGTTCTTCCTCCGGGCGTGCCCGGGTACTCCCCGGATCTCGAAGGATACGAGTACTCCCCGGAAACGGCACGGAAGATGTTGGCGGAGGCCGGCATTCGGGAGGGCTTTCAGATCGAACTCCTCGTCAACAACAATCTGCGTCACCGGACCGTCGCCGAGGGGCTGCAGGGACTGCTGGCGGAGTTCGGCATCGACCTTCGCGTCAGCGTGGTCGACTGGGGCGTGCATCTCGACCTGGTCGACAGGGGCGAGACGCAGATGTATCGGATGTCCTGGATCGCCGACTACGCCGACCCCGACAATTTTCTCTACGTCCTTTTCTACTCCCAAAACAGGGGCATCAAGGGAAACTACTCCTACTACAGCAACGACAGGGTGGACGAACTACTGACCGCCGCACGCGTGGAGATCGACTTCGACAAGCGCATGGGCCTCTATCGGGAGGCGGAACGGATCATCGTCGACGACGCGCCGTGGATGTTTCTCTTCTACTACACCACGAGCCTTCTCGGCGGAGAACGGGTGCAGGATATGCGCCTGCCCTCGTTCGGCCAGCACACGACGCCTCTCGAAGCCGTCTGGATTACCAGGTAGTCTTTTCCGGAATCGATATCGAAAGGAGGTTCACCGGCATGCTTTCATACACTCTCCGCAAGCTCCTCTACTTCATCCCCGTCGTCTGGGGCGTCGTCACCGTGGTCTTCATCCTGCTGACCGTCGTTCCCGGCGACCCCGCCCGTCTTCTCATGGGACAGCGGGGCGACCCGGAGACGCTGGCAAGGATACGCGCCGATCTCGGGCTCGATCTTCCCCTGCACCGGCAGTACATCCGTTTCATAAGCGACCTGGCGCGCGGCGATCTGGGCACGTCCTACCGGAACAACGAGAAGGTGTCGACCGCCATCGCGGAGCACTTCGGCGCCACGCTTCGCCTGGCCTTCTGGGCGATGATTCTTGCCTCGGTCATCGGCGTCGCCGCAGGCATCCTCTCGGCCGTCAAACAGTATTCGCTCTTCGACTACTCCGCCATGTTCATCGCCGTTGCCGGAGTGAGCGCGCCGGTATTCTGGGTGGGACTGCTTCTGCTGCTGATCTTCGCCTACGGCCTGCGGATCCTTCCGGGCGTGGGCTACGGCGACGGGAGCTGGCGCTACCTCATCCTTCCCGTGATCACTCTGGGAACGCGCCCCGCCGCCCTGATCGCCCGCCTCACCCGCTCCTGCATGCTCGACGTGATGAACCAGGACTACATCCGAACCGCCCGCTCGAAGGGGCTGGCGGAACGAACCGTGATTCTCAAGCACGCCTTCAAGAACGCCCTCGTTCCGGTGAACACCATCATCGGGACACAGGTCGCGGAGCTGCTCTCCGGAGCGGTGCTCACCGAGACGATCTTCGCCTGGCCGGGCGTCGGGCGTCTCGCGGTGGAGGCCCTTGTCGCGCGCGACTTCCCGATGATCCGCGGCACCGTCATCTTCATGGCGTTGCTCTTCCTGGCGACCAACCTGCTGGTCGATCTCTCCTACGGTCTTGTCGACCCGCGGATACGCTACGATTAGGAGGCGATCCGGATGAACGCCACCGCGAAAAAAACCGGCGCGGCAGCCCTTCGCCGCGAGGCGTGGATCCGCTTCCGGCGGAACCGCCTCGCCATGGCCGGGCTTTTCATGGCGCTCTCGGTGATCCTGGCCGCCGCCTTCGCGCCCGTTCTCGCTCCCTACAACCCGTTCAAGCAGTTGATCTGGACGCAAGGGGGGGAGGTCCGTCTGGCGCCGCCCTCCGCCGCGCACATCATGGGGACGGATCTCTACGGACGGGACATCTTCAGCCGCATCCTCCACGGAGCGCGCATCTCGCTGCAGATCGGCATCTTCGCCACCATCGTCTCGCTGCTCGTCGGCGTCCCCCTGGGTGCGCTCGCAGGCTACTACGGGGGCTTCACCGACGACGCGATCTCGTGGCTGATCAACGTCATCTTCGCCTTTCCCTTCTTTCTTTTCATCATCGCCGTCGTCGCGGTCTTTCAGAACCCGAGCATGAGCGTGATCTACCTCGCCATCGGCCTCGTCAACTGGGTCGGTATCGCCCGCGTCACCCGCGCGCAGTTCATCTCCCTCAGGGAGCGCGAGTTCGTCGAGGCTGCGAGGGCGCTCGGCCTGCCGGACCGCCGGATCATCTTCGGGCATATTCTGCCCAACGCTCTTGCGCCCGTCATCGTGCAAGCGACTATGGGCATCGGGGGAATCATCATGATCGAGGCCGGGCTCGCCTTCCTCGGTTTCGGCGCGCAGCCGCCGACGCCGAGCTGGGGGCTGATGATCTCGGACGGACAGAGGTATCTGGGGATCGGGAAGTGGTGGTGGGCCGTCTTTCCCGGGCTCGCCATCACCTACACGGTGCTCGCCTTCAACTTCCTGGGCGACGGACTGCGCGACGCGCTCGACGCGCGCCTCAAAAGGTAGGGATCGGCCATGAGTCTTCTCGAAGTCCGCGGCCTCAAGAGCTGTTTCGACACGGACAGAGGAACGCTGCGCGCCGTCGACGGCGTCTCCTTCTCCATCGAGCCGGGAGAGACGCTCGGCGTCGTCGGCGAGTCCGGCTGCGGCAAGAGCGCCACGGCCCTCTCGATCCTCCGCATCCTCCCCTCGCCGACCGGGCGGGTCGCGGGCGGCTCGATCCGCCTCCGGGGGCGGGAGCTGCTGACCCTCTCCGAACACGAGATGCGCTCCGTCCGGGGGAACGACATCTCGATGATCTTCCAGGAACCGATGACGAGCCTCAACCCGGTCTTCACGATCGGCGACCAGATCGCGGAGCCGCTGATGCTGCACCGCAAGATGAGCAGACGGCAGGCGATGGACCGCGCCGTGGAGATGCTCGGCATCGTCAGGATCCCCAACCCGGAGCGGCGCCTCCTCGAGTACCCGCACCAGCTCTCGGGCGGACAACGACAGCGGGCAATGATCGCCATGGCGCTTGCGTGCCGCCCGGCGCTGCTCATCGCCGACGAACCGACGACCGCCCTCGACGTGACGGTGCAGGCCCAGATTCTGGACCTGATGAACGACCTGAAGGAACAGTTCGGATCGGCGGTGATGCTGATCACCCATGCGCTCGGCGTCATCGCGGAGACCGCACAGCGCGTCGTCGTGATGTACGCGGGCAGGATCGTCGAGGAGTCCGGCGTCGTCGCGCTCTTCAAGGAACCTCTGCACCCCTACACGCAAGGCCTCCTGCGTTCGATGCCGCGCCCGGACCAGGACAGGGAGCGCCTCGAAGTCATTCCAGGAACGGTCCCTACGCCGCTCGATTTTCCCCCGGGGTGCCGGTTCCACAACCGCTGCGGCAAGGTCTTCGACCGCTGTACGCACGACGAACCGCCGCTCTTCGCGCTCGAAGGAGGGCGCAAGGTTAGATGCTGGCTGTACGAGGACTCGAAGGAGGGCGTATGCGATGATTGACCCCGGCTCGCGCTATCTCACCGTCACAGGGCTTAAAAAATACTTTCCGCTGCGCAAAGGCGTCTTCCGGAGGACCGTCGCACACGTCCGGGCCGTCGACGACGTTTCCTTCTTCATCAACGAAGGGGAGACCCTGGGGCTGGTCGGGGAGTCCGGATGCGGCAAGACGACGACCGGTAGGTCGCTGCTCCACTTGCTGCAGCCGACGGAGGGGCGGATCTTCTTCGACGGGCAGGACGTCGGCGAGCTGCAGCGGACCAGGCCGAAGCTTCTGCGCAGGAAGATGCAGATCATCTTCCAGGACCCGTACGGCAGCCTCAACCCGCGGATGATCGTGCGCGACATCGTCGGCGAGGCGGTCCTTTACCACGGCGTCTGCTCCGCGGACGGGCTGGACGACTACGTCTGCGACATCCTCTCCCGGAGCGGCCTCCTCCCCGAGCACCGCTTCCGCTACCCCCACGAGTTCTCGGGCGGACAGAGACAGCGGATCGGAATCGCCAGGGCGCTCGCGCTGCAACCCCGCTTCATCGTCTGCGACGAACCCGTATCCGCGCTCGACGTCTCCGTACAGAGCCAGGTCCTCAACCTTCTGGACGACCTTCGAAAGGAGATGAACCTTACCTATCTCTTCATCTCGCACGACCTCTCCGTCGTCCGACACATCTCTGACAGAGTGGCCGTTATGTACCTCGGCAAGCTCGTCGAGATGGCGGCGAAGAAGGATTTCTTCGCCGCACCTCTCCACCCCTACACGCAGGCGCTGCTGGCGGCCATCCCGCTGCCGGAACCGTCGAAGAAGAGGGCGCGGGCGCCGCTGGAGGGGGACGTACCCTCCCCCGTCAACCCGCCCCGAGGGTGCCGCTTCCACCCGCGGTGTCCGCACGCCATGAAGCGGTGCGGCGAAGAAGAGCCCCCCTTCGTCGACGTCGGCGGGGATCGTTTCGTCGCCTGTTTTCTGCACGTCGGAGCATGACGCCGGCCCGGCGTTTTCGCGCCGGGCCGGCCGCACGGTTGCGCGAAGCGCTACGCCCCTACTCCAGCGGGCCCTTCGGGTAGAGCGGAAACGCCGAGATGAGCTTCATCGCCTCGGCCTTGCAGGCGTCGAGGACGGCTCTGTCCTCGGGGGCCCCGGCGACTTCGTTCATGATCGCGGCGATCCGCTTGATCTCCGGCTCCTTCAGCCCGCGCTGCGAGACGGAGGTCGTCCCGATGCGCACGCCGCTGGTGACGGAGGGCTTCTCCGGGTCGGAGGGAATCATGTTCTTGTTGATGGTGACGCCCACGTATTCGAGGGCATCCTGGAAGAGCTTGCCCGTGATCTTCTTCGGACGCAGGTCGAGCAACACGATGTGGTTGTCCGTCCCCCCGCCGATCACGCGGAAGCCGTAGCCGGAGAGTTCCGCCGCCAGCGCCCTGGAATTCGCCACCACCTGGAGCATCGTTTGCCGGAACTCCTCGGAAGCGGCGTGCTTGAAGAGCCACGTCTTCGCCGCCATGATGTTCAGGTGGATGGAGCTGATCGCGCCGGGGAAGACGCCCCTGTCGAGCGCCTTCGCATGCTCCGCCTTGCAGAGAACCATGCCTCCGCGCGGCCCGCAGAGCGTCTTCGTCGTCGACGAGGTGACGAAGTCCGCGTACGGCACGGGGCTGGGGATGACCTTCGCCGCGACGAGCCCGGCAACGTGCGCCATGTCCACCATCAGCAAACCGCCGACGGAGTGCGCTATACCTGCGATGCGCTCGTAGTCGATCAGGCGCGGGTAGGCGCTGCCGCCCGCGATGATCAGTCTGGGCTTGTGCTCCTTCGCCAGGGACTCCAGCTCGTCGTAGTCGATCTGCTCGGTCTGCGCGTTCAATCCGTACGAGACGAAGTGATAGAACTTGCTCATGAAGTTCGCCGGAGAACCGTGCGTCAAATGCCCGCCGTGGTCCAGCCGCATCCCGAGCACGCAGTCGCCCGGCTTGAGCGCTGCCGCGTACACGCTGTAGTTGGCCGTCGAGCCGGAGTAGGGCTGCAAGTTCGCGTGATCCGCTCCGTAGAGCACCTTCGCCCGCTCGATGCCCAGGCGCTCCATCTTGTCGGCGATCTGCGACCCCGCCTGGAAGCGCGCTCCCGGATACCCCTCGGTCGTCTTGTTCGCGAAGACGCACCCCGAAAGCTCCAGCAACTCCTCGCTCTCGGTGCTCTCCGAGGCGATCATCTCGATGTTGTGCTCCTGCCGGTCCAGTTCCTCGACGACAATGTCGAACAGCTCCGGATCGGACATCCGCGTGTGTTTCAGCATCTCACAACAACCTCCTGAAATATCGGGCCCGGAAACAAACAAAGTGAACACGGCCCCGCAGTCTTGCAACGAGGATACTCCAAGTTTCAAGAGGGGGCAAGGGGGCGAGACTTCGGACAGGCAAAAGCGTTCTGGACGAGCGGTCCGCCGGGCGGACACGTTGGGCGACGGAAACGACGTCCGAGTTCCCGCCATGCACAACAAGTGATAAAATACGCTATGTGGCATTCCCGAACATACGCTTCATTAGGGGAGAAATACATGAGCAAAACGTATGCGGCGGCTACTGCGGTCGTCCTCTTTCTATCCGCGTGTATCATATTGCCGGTTTCATGGTGGCTTTCCGGGGAGACGAACGCCTTCAGGGAACGCGGAGTGCCGACGATGGTCCGGATTATCGGCTTCGAGGAAGTATCCAGCGGGGAAGACGGAACACGGAGAATAGCCGTTGCCGAGAGAGTGACCGACGGCCGGAGACCTGCGGAGAATGAGCGTGTAGCGTCCCACATTCTGATGGACGAGATATCGGAAGTGGGGTCGCTTCACTTGGGGCAGGAGCTCGAAGTGGTCGTTCTGCCCGATGCGGAGTTTTTCATGACGCCTCCGGGCTATACTCACTGGTTCATCACGCGCCGTTCGCTGGACCGGCATACGCGGGAACCCCTCTCCGAATGGGGGTGGAATTCCGCACTTGTTCTGACGGCGCTTTCGCTGCTTCTGGGGGCGTACTCGGCTTCGAAGGAGAGGAAGAAATGAAGCAGGAACAATGGATCGGCTACAACGACCTCGCATGGACCGAGCGCATTCTCGCATCTCCGGAGGAGTACGCGGAGGAGGCGGAACTGTACGTCCGGCGCATCGGCGAGCGCGCCGCGACCCCGCCGAAGAGTTTGCTGCACCTCGGCTGCGGCGCGGGCGGGCACGACTTTACGTTCAAAAAGCACTTCCGCGTCACGGGCGTGGACATCAGCGAGAGAATGCTCGAAGTCGCGCGCGAACGCAACCCGGAGATCCGGTACGTGTTCGGCGACATGCGGGACGTCCGGCTCGAGGAGCGCTTCGACGCCGTCATCATCCCGGACTCGATCGGCTACATGGCAACGGAGGACGACCTCCGCGCCGCCATCGAAACGGCGAACGCGCATCTGCCCTCCGGCGGCGTCCTCCTGATCACGGCGACGATCAAGGACGAGTTCCGCAACAACAACTTCGTCTACACGGGCTCGCAGGGAGGCGTGGAGATCGTCGTCTTCGAGAACAACTACTGTCCGCCGTCGAATCCGGCGACCTACGAGGCGACCGTCTTCTACCTGATCCGGCGCGACGACGTTCGGGAGACGTACACGGAATGCCACACGCTGGGGCTCTTCCCGATGGAGACGTGGCTCCGCGTCTTCAAGGACGCGGGGTTCGACACGACATGGACGCGGCTCGACGACCTGTACGCACCCTTCGTCCGCCAGGACGGCGAATACCCGCTCCACGTCCTCGTCGGCGTGAAGATGAAGTAAACAGACGGACAGTCGGGCATCGAGCGCCGAATCCAGGACATTGGGGCTTCGAAAGGAGCGTTACCCCATGCTAAAAAAAACGTTCCGGTATTTGCTGTTCTTGGTGGGATTCACACTCTTATGCGCGCTGTCGCCCTTCTTTCTCATGACGGAGGCCGACAGGTTGTCGTTGTTCGGCGGTCCCCGTATTAAGCACGCGCTGGACGACAACATTATGTGGCGATTTGCGACCGGAAGCGACGTCTATTCCTCTCCCGCCATAAGCGAAGAAAACTTTCTTTACTGCGGTTCCGACGACGGATTTTTGTACGCATTGAACAGCGACGGTGCTCTACTCTGGAAATTCTACGCCGGAGACGAGATCGTATGCTCGCCGGCGCTATCGGCTCATACGGTTTATTTCGGCTCGAAAAACGGCATCTTCTTCGCTTTAGACCGTTTCAACGGCGAGCTGAAGTGGAAATTCGAAACGGGCGGCTATATTTGGAGTTCTCCGGCGATCGACTCGGAGGGTGGCATTTATTTCGGTTCCAAGGATGGATATCTGTATGCGCTCGACGGCAATGGCGATCTGAAATGGAAGTTTGAAGCCAACGCCTGGATACGCTCCTCGCCGGCCATCGACGAAGAGCGCGATGCAATCTATTTCGGTACGGATAGAGGCGGGACAATGTACTCGCTCGCACTCTCGGGTAACTTGAAATGGAAGCGGACTGCCATGGGACACGTTTCCTCCTCTCCGGCAATAGATTCCGGTGGAAACGTGTATTTCGGTTCGGACGACGGATGCCTTTACGCGTTCCGACCGGACGGGACGCTCCTCTGGAAATTGGATACAGGTTCGGCGATACGAGCATCGGCCGTCATAAGCGACAAGGGAACAGTATACGCCGGCGCCTACGACGGCCGCGTTTACGCGGTACGATCGGACGGCGTTGTTGAATGGCGCTTTCAAACGGGGAGCTTTATACGAGCCACACCAGCCGTCGGAGCGGACAATACGGTCTACGCGGGCTCCAGTAATGGGTACATTTATGCTCTAACGGAAAACGGCAAACTGATCGAAAAACTCGGCGTATCCGACGCCATTTTTTCTTCTCCGTCTATCGGCCACAAAACATTGTATTTCGGAACAGACGACGGTTTCATCAATGCGCTCAGGATCGATTCGGAAAGAGCGTCCGCCAGCTGGTCGAAAAATCGAGGGGACAGCGTCAACAGCGGGCGGGTGCATCGCCGCTACAGGCGATAAAGCTCCGGAAGAGGAGGAAGATAAGGATGGATGCCGGCTACTACGCGAAGAAGCTGAACGCGGAAAAGCTGTACCAAGTGTACCAAACGAAGATTCCGCAGGTGATCGACTATCTTCGGTCGGAGATCGAGTTCGTTCGCGAACATCTGGGCGGGAACGAAACAGCGCTGGAGCTGGGCGCGGGCTACGGTAGAATCATGAAGGAGCTGTCTCCCTCCGTGCGGCGGATCACGGGCATCGACGTCTCTGAGCATTCCGTCGCGCTCGGGAGGGAGTATCTCAAAGACCTTGCCAACTGCACGGTCGAAACGATGGACGCGCACACCCTGGCGTTCAACGAGGAGTTCGACGTCGTGCTCTGCCTGCAGAACGGACTATCGGCCATGAAGGGCAATCCGGAGAACCTTATCCGCCGGTCGTTGCGCGTACTCGCCCCCGGAGGGACGGCCTTCTTCAGCAGCTACAGCCCCAAGTTCTGGGAGCACCGTCTTGCGTGGTTTCAGGAGCAGGCGGAAAAAGGCCTGCTCGGGGAAATCGACATGGAAAAAACAGGAAACGGCCGGATCGTCTGCAAGGACGGCTTTACCGCGACCACGTTCGACCACGGGGATATGGAACGCCTGGGAAAAGCCTCGGGGCGCCCCTACCGGGTGGAAGAGGTGAAGGACTCGAGCATCTTCCTGATACTGCGCAACGAAACTCCGCGCTCGTGAAGCGCCGCGCCCCCTCGCGGGCGCCCGGAATGACGGAGCATATCCGTCATCGAAACCACGGAAGGGTGGGAATAGGAATGTCGCACGCGCACTGTCTCGTTGTTGTCGACTACCAGAAGGATTTTGTGGACGGCGTCCTTGGCTGCGGACAGCCGGCGCTTGATATCGAGAGCTTTATCGAGAAGAAGATTCAAGAGCATCTCGACGCGCGCCATACGATTTTTTTCACACTGGATACGCACACGGAACCCGTCTATTCGGATTCCATCGAAAGCTCCTCCTATACGCTGCACTGCCGGAAATACACGGAAGGGTGGCTTCCCTACGGCGCGATCAAAAACTATATGACGCACCCCGGCGTGGAAGTGATCGAAAAGGCGACCTACGGCTGCGCCGAACTGGCGAGCCGGATTTCCTCCTCCCCCATCAGAGACGTGGAGATCGTCGGAGTGTATACCGACGTCTGCGTGTTTCATAACGCCGTCCTGATCTACAACACCGTTCCGGACGCGGACATCCGGGTGTTCGCATCCGGGTGCGCCTCTCCGGACGCGGCGATGCACAGTCAGTCGTTGAACATGATGCGGACCTTTGTGACGGTCGTGGAATAGGAGGATACATTATGCGGAACGAAATGAGCTTCAAAGAACCGGACAAGACGCTCGCCGCGGTGTGCGGACTGTACTGCGAGGCGTGCTCGCTCTATATCGCCACGAAGGAGGACCCGGCGCGCTTGACGGCGCTGGCGCAAAAATTCCAGCTTCCGGAGGAGGAGATACGCTGCACCGGCTGCCGCTCGGAGAAACGGGGCCCCTACTGCAAAACCTGCGAAATGTTCGTGTGCGCCGCCGAACGGGAAATCGACTTTTGCGGCGACTGCGACGAATACCCCTGCGACACGCTGAAAGCCTTCCAGGCCGAACGACCGCACCGCGCCGAACTCTGGGAGGACTTGGAGCGGATCCGGGAAGTCGGGTACGCGGAGTGGATGGCGGAAAAAGGAGAACACTACGCCTGCCCGCAGTGCCACGCCATCAACTCCGCCTACGATCTGAAGTGCCGCAAGTGCGGCAAGGAGCCGAGCTGCAACTTCACCGCCATACACAGGGAGGCCGTGGAAGAAACCCTGAAGCGGGCGCGATAGAAACCGCCGATTCGGGCGACGATTTCTCCCCGCACCGCCGAAGAATTCCGTTGTATTTCCGCAGGGAGTTCTTTGGCGGAATATGGTTTTTGCAGCCGAATTTCCCTGAAAGCGATTAAAATGACAGCCTCGCGCAATATTAAATTTTTAAGGAGCCTCCGAAAAAAGCCGCGCTAGTCTCGCAAGGACTTGATGCAATCGAGATTCATGAAGAGGGAAACGCCTTTAATCATAGCTTCCTTAAATTCAACAATCGCTTCAAATCCTGATGCCGACGCCAGGGTTCACCGACCCCACCTTCGGTTCAATTCTGATGATAGACGCATTCTTCTGATACACTGGAAGAAACGGAGTCGAAGACTCTACGGAATTTTTGAGGAATGAACATTATGCCGCTTCGGCGGCCGACGAGGGGAGAGGAAAACGATGTCTGAAAAAATGTATACTGCCGAGGAATTGAGAGATACGGTACGAAGCGCCGTGGAACACCGCGCAATGTGGATGGGGTTGATGTATCTGGAAGCGAAGAAGGTTGGATACGACGCGGAGGGGATCATGCGCGCCGCGATAACGAGGATGGGTGAAATACAGGGGAACATGATCAAAGAGCAGTTGGAGAATCCCGACGACGTTCGTCAGTTCAGGGGCAGTTTCCTGCCCCCCGTCGCTTCGTCGGTTTTCGCCATCGATGTCAAGAATGAAGAGGCGAACGATCTCAAGATCGAATTCAACTATTGCGCCCTCGTGGAGGGGTGGAAAAAACTCGGCCTTGACCAAGAAACCATGGCATTGCTCTGCGACATGGCGATGGACGGAGACCGCGCGATCGCGCGAACGATGGGGTACGGGTTCGAACTCGGCGACACCATCGCGCAGAAGTGTCCGGTCTGTAAAATACGCTTCTCGAAAGAATAACTCCTCGGGTAAACAGCCGGAACTTCTCCGGCTGTTTACCCGAGGAAGAAAGGGACGTTCGGTGAGGGATGCCCTGGTCGAGTTGTGCAACGAGGGAATCCTCAAGGGGATGGCCTGCGTGGGGTATCAGATGGTGCACTACGACCGGGAGTATTATGTCGGGATCATCGAGCTGAGGATGCACCTCGAGCCCTTCTGCCTCTCGGAATACTGGGACCGACTTTCCCCCGACGCCGTCGAACGGATCGAGGAGGCGCATCGCGGCTACCTCGAAGATCCGGACAGAGAACAGCCGATCACATTCTGGCATCATAACCTGAACTTCCACGTTACGGTAGCGAAGGCGCTTTACAACAGCTACTACGTCGAGGTGCTGCGAAACGCCATCAACCGGCAAAAAATCATCTTTTCCCAGTATTTCCGGCGCTCCTGGGAGCGTAATTTCTACTCCCGATACATGGACAATCACCTTCCGATCATCGACGCGCTCCGAAAGAGGGAAAAAACGACCGCCGTCGAGAAGTTGCGGGAGGATATCCGAAGCAGTCTGGAGTTCCGTTGATTGCGTTTTCGGAGAAGGCCTCTCGCTACAGGTCGGAGCGGTCGACTTTTACGTGGTTTAATTCGGGAACGCTGACGATACGCTCCGCTACGCGCTCCGCCAGCGCTTTGTTGTGCGTAATGGCGACCAGGGCCATGCGATGGCGCTGTGCGTACCCGAGGACGACATTCCAGATGTGCGCTTGGTTCAGCGCGTCGAGCATAGTGGTCATCTCGTCCGCGATAAGCAGGCGCGTCTCGCGGCGCATCGCGCGGGCGACGCAGAACCGTTGCAGCTCCCCGCCGGAAAGTTCGATGGGCCATCGATCGAACCACATCGGCCTGATACCCATCGCCTTCACCACTTCGGCGTCCAAAGGCCCGGCCTCGAAAAGCGACTTTTCCATTTTCCATCGTGGATTGAGGGCCTGTTCCGGGTGTTGATAAATCAGCTGCACAGGACAGTACCCCTTTCGCGACAGGGATTTTCCGTTCCAAAGCACTTTGCCTTCGGCGGGATCCACATAACCGGCGATGACTTTCGCCAGAGTGCTCTTGCCGTAGCCGCTGGGGCCGAGAAGAGCGATCCGTTCGCCCTCTTCGACGGAAAAGCTCACGTTTTTCAGAATCCACGGGCCGTCGCCGTAACGAAAGCCGATATTTTCAACCTCGAGCATCGCCACAACAGCACCTCATCGCTTTATCATCCACAATCCATGTCGCGCTGCTTCCATCGCATTCAGTGCAGCGATCAAGGTGAAATCCATTCTGCGGCAACGCTCCGAACAGAGCGCGGCTGTAGGGGTGCCTCAGCCCCGAGCCGTCGCCGCCGAACGCATCCGTATCGGCCGTCTCCACGACGCGCCCGTCGTAAAAAATCGAGATCGTATCCGCTACATGAAGAGCGAGATCGATGTCGTGCGTGATGAGGATCACTCCCTTGCCGCGGTCCGCCATGGCTCGGAAGTCTTTCAGCGCTTCCAGGGCAAGCTCCAGGTCGAGACCGGGCGTCGGTTCGTCGGCGATGATCAGTTCGGCGTCGACGACATAGGCCGTCGACAGCAGCACGCGCCGCGCCATACCCCCGGAGAGCTGGAAAGGGTAGAGCTTTTCCGTCTCGTTTTTCAGATTGAAGTGCGCGAAGGCCTCGCGCTGTTTCGTCCGCAGAATGTCGCCGGGCACGCCGCGAACCTGCTCGCCGACGCGCATCAACGGATCGAGAAAGGCTACGGACTGCGGGATGAAGGCGATTTCCCGTCCGCGCAGCCGTGCTTTTTCCTGAACCGTCAGAGGCTTCCTCCGATAATACATCTCGCCGCCCGTCCGCGCGTTCTCGGGCAGGATGCCCATCACCGCGTGCGCGAGCAGGCTCTTTCCCGAACCGCTCGAACCGACGACCGCCAGAATTTCACCGCTGTTCACCATGACACTGAGGTCGGAGATGGCCGTAAAAGCGACTTTCTCAAGCCTCGCGTCGTAGCTTTCGAAGCTCACCCGCAGATTGCGCACGTCGAGAAGCGCTTCTTTTTCGTCGTTCATCGTACGTTTCCTCCTATTCGCGCGCGCTGTGCGGGTCGATCAGTATCTTGAGGTAGTCCCCGACCAGATAGAAGAGCTGCGTCGTCAGCACCAGGGCCGCTCCGGGGAAGAAGGAGAGCCACCACATGCCGGCGGCCAGATATTTCATCGACTCCGACAATATGATACCCATGGCCGGCGTGTCCAGAGGCAGACCATACCCAAGGAAGGTGATGCCCGCCTCGTGCAGAATCGCGTGAGGAAACAGCAGAATCAAGCCCACCACGTACTGCGGAAAGACATGGGGAATGATGTGCCGCACCGCGATGTAGAGAGAGCTTTTTCCCATTTTGCGCGACAATTGCACGTAGTGCGCCGAGCGTATCTGCATCACTTCGGCGCGGATCAGCCGCGTCAGGTTCGGCCAATGCGTCACCGCAACGCCGGTAACGACGCCCCGCGCTCCGCCGCCCATCGCGATGGAGATGAGAATAAGGAGGATCAGATGGGGCACGCCCATGCACAAATCCACCAGATAGTTGACCACGGAATCCACCTTGCCGCCGAAGATGGCCGACATGCTGCCCAGGATCAGCGCGATCACCGAACTTATGGCCGCGGACAAAAGGCCGATACGGATGCTCAGAGGACAGGCCGGCGATAGAGCGCCGGAACATGTCGCGCCCGAGATAGTCGGTACCGAAGAGATGGTCCGGGCACGGCGCCATGCGCCTCGCCGAATAGTTCGGACCGTACAGTTCGGGGTCGAGCAGCATGCCTCCGATGAAAATGCCCGCGAGAAGCAGCGATCCCAATCCGATCACCAGCAGAATTCTGCGGCGTCGATTCAGCCAAGGTCGGGAAAGTTCCGCGTGAACGACTTCAGGCATAGTTGTCGCTCCCCTCTTTAATTTTGGGATCGACGATACCGTAGATGACGTTCGCCGCCAGATTCCCCGCGAAGACGAAGAGGACGCTGAACATCGCGATACCCATCAGCAGCGGCGCGTCGGCATGAAGCCCCGCCTCGACGGCGGTATTGCCCAGGCCCGGATAGGAGAAGACGCGCTCCGCCAGCACCGATCCGCCGAAGAGTTCACTCACGGAGGCGCACTGAAGCGTCACCGCGGGCAATGCGATGTTGCGCAGCCCATGACGCATCACGATCTGTCCAAGATTTTCACCGCGGGCGCGGGCAAAGAGCACGTATTCGCTCTCCATCACATCCACGAGTTTCTGCCGCGTATGCAACGCGATGTTCGCCACGCCGGCGATGCTCAGAGTCAACGCCGGAAGCGCCAAATGATGCAGCCGCTCCATCAACGTCGCTTCGGAGGCGACGCGGCCTATGGGGATCGCCAGTCCCAGAGGGAACCATTGCAGTTCCACGGCGAAAAGAACCAGCATGACGAGCCCGACCCAGAAGGTCGGCGTCGACGCCAGCACGAGGCTGAACGTCTTGATGATCCTGTCGAGAAAGCTGTTTTTGTACACAGCCCCCAGGATTCCAAGCGCCAGCCCCAGCACGCCGGAAAGAACCCAGGCCGTGCCCATCAGCAGCAGCGAGGCCTTGAACCGCTCGTTCAACACCTGCGACACGGGGCGGCTATAAGTGATCGACTGTCCCAGGTCGCCTTGCAGGACCTTCCTGGCCCAGAGGACATACCGCTCGACGGGAGGCTTGTTCAGATCCCATTCGGCTTCAATGCGCGCTCTTTGTTCCTCCGAAACGTTGACCTCGTTCAAAAAAGCGTCGACTGCGTTCATGGGCGAGGCGGTGATCAGGAAAAAACTCAGCATGGAGGCGGACAGAAGCAAGAGCAGCATCCGCGCCATCGAGCCCGCAAAGTATTTCAGAAGACGCTTCTTCACAGAGTGTTCCCCTTTCGATTCCGCGGCGGGGATCGTCGGCCGGAGAAGACGCGCCGACCGACGATCTCTTTTCGTTTATTCGGCCCAGTACCATTCGTTCATGTTCTCAAGCCCCGCGCCGTTCTGGTTTCTGCCCGGAACCTTGCCCAGGTCGGGAATCCGCAGGCCGTCGCGGACAAAATAGATGTTTTGAGTTCGGGAGATATAGAGAAACGGAACGTCCTCTCGAGCGAGCTTCTCGGCCTCCTGCCAATACATGTTGGCTTCGGCGGGGTCCGTGGCCCTCAGAGCGTTGTCGATCAATTCGTCGACGCGCTTGTTGGAGTAGGAAGGAGGGTTGCCGATGGCGCCCCTGTTGATCTGCGAGGAGTGATAGTACAGATAAAAATCCGACGGGCTGGGATATCCGATGCTCCAGCAGGTGGGCACGGCACGGGCGTGACGGGCTTCGGACCAGGGAGCGGATTTTACGACGATGTCGATGCCCAGAGCTTTCGCATTTTGAGACAATGCGACCACGGTGTTGTAGCGGGCCATGTCGTTGCTGCGCCCCGTAACCACGAATCGGGCTTTCACGCCGTTCTTCTCGCGGACGCCGTCGCCGTCGTCATCCTTCCAACCGGCGTCCTCAAGGAGTTTCTTCGCTTCTTCTACGCGATTATCCTCGAACGTCGCTCTGGATGTCCAAGGAAGCACGTCGTCGCCGATCGTATAGGAGGGCTTGCCTGCGCCGTTCAGGGCCTGCTCGACGAGCAACGCGCGGTTGATGCCGATATTCAACGCTTTGCGAACGGCGATGTCGCAGGTTACGTTGTTGCCGACCGTTTTGCCGTCGGGGCCCGTCGTCTCGGGAATAACGGGAAGATTGACCGCCAGCGCGTTGAGCACGTCGAGAGCAAGTACCGTCATGCCTTCGACCTTATTCATGGCGAATTCCGACTCGACGGACACGAAGTCCAACTGGCCCGACTGCGCCGCGGCCAAAGCCGTATCAGGATCCAGCTTGAGAATGGAAACACGTTTAAATGGCGACTTCGGACCGTAATAGTAAGGATTGGGCTCAAGGATCAACTGCTGACCTTTCTGGAAATCGACGATACGCCACGCCCCGGAGCAAAGGGGTTTGTCGCCGTAATTCTCGACGTAGGCGTGTTCGGGGACGATACCGATATAGGTCACGATATGCGGAAAGAGCGACCAGGGTTTGGAGAGCGTGAATTCAACGGTGTAGTCGTCAAGAACCTTCACACTGTCGAGCATGGTCAGATCGGCGGCCGAAACCTGCGATTTCGTCTTCTCGAAGGTGAACGCCACGTCCCGGGCGGTAAGCGGACGGCCGTCGGCGAACTTGGCGTCTTTGCGAATCTCGTAGGTGTACGTCAAGCCGTCGGGGCTGATTCTTTCGGCGACGGCCAAATCTTTTTCCAGCATGTTCTCCTTGCCCACTTTCAACAGATGGCAATGAAAAATATCGAAACTCCACACGCCGTACCCCATAGTGGGATCGAATTTTCCGGCAAGCGCGTTGTCGCCCCCGGAGATCACGATCTCCTCCTTTATTTTCGCCGACGCCATGCCGCTGAACAGCAAGGCGCAGCACGCAAGCGCCGCGACAACACCCTTTTTCATACCCCTCATTTTTCCGCCTCCTCAAAAGATTCGTGTGCGATACCGCACCTTCTACGCTCTTTCATCCTCCATCGGGAAGAGACAAGCCTCTCTTGCGCACCGACTCCGCCATGAGCCTTGGAATTAAAAAACGCCGGTTTTCCCGTGCATACACAGGAAAACCGGCGCATCCGTTTTTATGCGCATATATTGTCCGTCCTCCGCATGGAACGAACGCCTCGCGAAAAAGTGTAAGTCTCCTGACTCGCGCTCCCGAAGACAAAAATCTTCTACGTCCATACCTGCCTTCCCATGGTTGCCCACAGTGACGGACTTTCGTCCCCGCGTCCTCGAACGGACGCTTCGGTATGGCCTCGCGCTTACAGTGCCGGCCGCGCGGGGATTTTCACCCCATTCCATCTACGTTGCCTCCAGGCTCCTAGCCGAGGAGACAACGACACCTTTCCGGTATTTCATCGCATGCAGTGTAAAATAGATTCACTCCAAAGTCAATCTTGGCCTCTTGACATGAAACACGAGACCCCACGTCAAGGAGCCGAAAAACGCGACGGGCACGTGCCGCGAGGAAAATGTCGCCATGTCGTTGACCGAAGGGAGAGCTTACTTTCTTCGGCGATTTTAGCGAGGACGAAAGAAAAAGCGCGCCTCCGCTGTCTCGGACGCGCGCGTAGACCGGAAGCATGTCATTCCGTTCGAATCGCTCGACAACCATGAAGAGCATCGGACACCTCTCGTTATTGATTTTCGTCGTGAACCAACCTATTGTTATTCCCGGTTTCTCTCCGTCGCGCATACCGAGCGCGTTTTCAGCGCATCCGTTCGATCGCCATCGCGACTCCCTGTCCGCCGCCCACGCAGAGCGTGACGAGGCCGAACTGTTTATCCTCCGTCGCGAGCGCGTGCACCATTGTGGCGAGGATTTTCGCCCCCGTAGCGCCGCTGGGATGCCCGAGCGCGATCGCTCCCCCGTAGATATTGCATCGTTCCATATCGAACGGCATCTTGCGGTGCACCGCGAGAACCTGAGCGGCGAACGCCTCGTTCAACTCGAGGAGATCGATATCGCCGAACGAAAGCTTCGACGCCGCCAGGGCCTTCGGCACGGCGAACACCGGACCGAGCCCCATGTACAGGGGATCCAGCGCAACGGTCGCGTACCCCCTGATCTTCGCCAGGGGCCTGTGCCCGTTCGCCTCGGCCCACTCTTCGTCCGCCACGACCAGGGCGCTTGCCGCGTCGCACAGGCCGGAGCTGTTGCCCGCCGAAATTGTTCCGTTCTTACCGAAGACGGGAGGCAACGCGGAGAGCTTCTCGATGGACGTGTCCTCTCTCGGAATCTCGTCCCTGTCGAAAATTCTCTCGCCCTTCTTCTCGCGCAGCGTTACCGGAACGATCTCCGCGCGGAACTTGCCCGAAGCGGCGGCCGCGACCGCCTTCCGGTGGCTTTCCGCCGCGTATTCGTCCTGCTCCCGGCGGGAGATGGAAAGTTCCCGCGCAAGAACATCGCCGGTTTCCCCCATGAGCATCCCCGTGAAGGGGCATAAAAAACCGTCCTTGTGCAGCCCGTCGACAACGCTCTGCTCCCCCATCCGAAATCCTTTGCGCGCCCCTTCCAGAAAGTACGGTACGTTCGACGCGCTCTCCATGCCTCCGGCCACGCCGGCTGTCACGGAGCCGAGGCGAATGCGGTCGGCAAGGATCATCACCGTCTGCAAACCGGTTCCGCAGCGCTGGTTCACCGAAAACGCCGGAACGTCGACGGGCAGCCCCGCATTGATCATGGCGATTCTCGCCGGATTCATACCGACGTTCGCCTGCCACGCGTTGCCAAACACGCCCTCGCAAATATCCTCGTTTTGCACACCCGAACGCTTTACAGCCTCGGCGATCACGAATCCGCCCAGTTCATGGGCCGAAAAACCTTCGAGGCTGCCGCAAAATTTCCCGCCCGCGGTTCGGCACGCGGAAAGAATGACGGGAGTTCCCATGGCGATGCCTCCTTTATTTTGTTTTGAGACGCTCCATGATCTGCTCCGGATGCTCGTTCCCCGTGATATACGTGCCCTTCGTCAGCCAATGGGCGGAGACGACGACGATCGCTTCGGGTTTCGGTATCGATTGCCCATAGGCCCGCAAAAATCTAGCGTATTTTTTTCCGCTATGGCGTTCATCGACGATCCGTGCCCGATGAACAGAGGCTTGTGCATACGCATACCTCCACCTCCAGTCATGGGTAAGACGACGTTCGAAATACACGAACTATACCTCTAAATATAGAGGAAATGTGTGTAGTGTCGCGTCGCATACGTTTTTTACGATGATCGGCTGTTCGTCGGGCCAACGCGGCGCCAGCATCATACCTTTGTCCGGAATATCGCAAAACGGCGACGGCTGTCGCTCAAGATGTATCATTATAGACGCCTCGATGCGTTCAAGGAAACGGGGAGCAACGCCCGCATCGGCTACGAAGATGCGAAATCCCGCGAGTTGTTTTTTCACGGCTTCGATAATCTCCTTTGCGCGTTCTTCGAATGCGGCTCTTTTTTCAGTCGTCCATCCCCAGCCGTGCCACACTTCCTTCCGTACGCCCTGCTGCATCGCAGAGATATCAAGGACGTTATACTCTCCGCTCATATATTTTCGCGTATGCTCCCGAAAGCGTGTCGGTATCGTCCTGCGCGTGATCCCGGCGGCATAGACCAGAAATCCACCTCGATATTCGACGCATTGCAGATACACTCCGGGATGTTTCGGGATGTCGGGCAAATCGTTCCCCGATTCGAATTTCGGCCATCCATACGGCCCCGTCCAGACGATCTCGATTTCGTTTCCTCTTGCAATCATGTCTTTTCCCCGCCTCTTCTATCAGGATGCGTATGCCGGAAAAAACGAATTACGGATACCAACCTTCAATCCGCTGCCCTTGTTCACTTTGCGAAGTCACGCCTTTTATCTTTTCGGTGTTCCTGCAACCAACTCCAGCAGCCGAGTTCGTATCTCGACGGCGGAGGCGCCAAGATCCACGGTGGCGAAGCGAATTTCATGCCCTTGAACGACCGCTCGTTCATCCACAGTCTTTCCATCGACCACGGGATGAAGCAGAATTCCGGACACGCTCTCCGAGAGAGGCTCGCCGTTCCCTTCCTGCGAACGAAGGTACGCGTACATCTGATAGATATACCCGCTCCGCAGGCTCTCTTCCCGGTACCACCCCTTCGTCAGGATAGCGTTGAACTTTGTGTCGATAATGATTCTGCGTCCCGAGTTCTCGTTTTCGAGAACAATATCCGTGCGCATGGAAGGTAAAATATCGCCGATACCGGAGGATCTTTCCGCGATTCGCCAATGCAGCGTTTTCCCTTGAGACACTTTCCATTCCATCGGAGCAAGGGCAACATCGTAGAATCCAGCGACAGCGCGCTCGTACAGCTTTCGAAACCATTCTATCTTCCGCTCCGGAAGGGGGAGATTTCGAGTTCCGGCCATCTCTACGGGAAGCGCCATATCGAACGCCAAACGAGCCGCTGTCATCATCATACCGTCGGCGGCATCGTTGCGACCGATTCGGTCGGCGCTCATTTCGGCCCGACTCGGCTTTCCTCCGACGACCCCCATCTGCCGTAGAACAGCCGCTAGAGACTTGCAGCGACCAGCAAGCTTCTTCTCCTTGATCAAGCAGGCGATCGTTTCAAGAGCGGCTTTCACGTATCGGTTTCGAATCGTATCCACAGCCAACTCTTCGAATCTGCATGCCACCATGCCGCGAGAGAGAAGATCGCGGCATTCCGTTTCAAGCATCAGTATCTGTCCGCGAACTCTTCCAAGAACGCCCGTCCTCGTTCGATATCCGTACGAGAGATTTCGCCGTATCCGCTTCTCGACAAGCCGCGCGAGAAGCTCCGCGACGAGATCGGGAATATCGTCGGGATTCTTCTCCACGGAGAACTTCCCCCCGTCGATATACCGAAGCAGTTCGGAAGCGTACAGAAGCAACAACCAGATGTTCCTGATCGGAATTCCGCCCACGAATCCGCCTTCTTCCGCGCCGGGGACATGACTCTTTCCCATTACGAATCCGCCAGAAGCTCCTTCTTCGCGGCAACGGCCTTATGAGGGGCGTCGAACCAATATTCATCAAGCTGCGGCCCTATTTCCGTCCGCACGACGTTTTCGAACCATTCCTCGGGATTCGGAAGTGGAGCCTGCGTGGAGGGTATCAGATAGCTGTGCCCTATGCGGAACTGTTTCCCCAGGCTTGCATCGGAGGCTATGGAATCATTCAGCATGACAATCTTTTTTTCGATCATCTCAAGAAATTCAAGAGAGAAACCCCATCTTTCTTTCAGCCACTTCTTCCAGGGTTCGCCGAACTTCGGTTCCAAGTCTATGAAGGCGAATCTGCGCCGGAGAGCGAAATCGACCAGAGCAAGAGAGCGGTCGGCGATATTCATCGTTCCTATCACGTACAGATTGGCCGGGATATGGACCCGCTTTCCATCCTTGTTTCGGTAGCAGAGTTCGATCGCTTCGGACGGTGTACGTTTGTCGGCTTCCAGAAGAGTCAGCATCTCACCGAATATCTGGGCCGGATTTCCTCTGTTGATCTCCTCGATCACGAGAACAAACTTCCTCTCGGGTTCTTCGAGAGCCGCGTTCACCATCTCCAGGAAAGGCCCATCTATCAGAGAAAGCTTGCCTTCCCCGGAAGGACGGTATCCGCGAATAAAATCCTCGTAGGAAAGGTTGGGGTGAAATTGCACGGACCGGACCCTGCTCTCGTCTTTCTCGCCTATAAGCGCAAAGGCCAGCCTCTTCGCAAGCCACGTCTTTCCTGTGCCCGGAGCCCCCTGGAGAATGATGTTCATCTTGATGCGCCACTGCTTCAGGATCATCTCCAACTCTTCCATTTCGAGAAAGCAACCGTCTTCGAGGATGGAGTGAAGGGTGTACGGAGGAAGTTGAGGTTGAGGAATATCCGGAGCATCGTCGACACGAGCGGGATCAATCGGCCGATAATGGGCGTCTTGCTCGAGAAGCGAACTTTCCAGTATCGAGTCTTCGGAAACTACGGGTTCCTTATACAACCAGGCGGCATACGAAAGTTCAGGGAATGAGTGGACCGGATAATTTTCGCCTTGGAACAGCGTCTTCATCTTTTCCAAGATCGAAAGATACTCTCTCGCGGAAGAAACGCCCTTCTGCGACTTCTGTCCGATGCCGACGGCAAGCTTGTTCTTGAGATAGTTTCGAGATCGCTCGTCGAGAGAGAGAAAGTCCCACGGTCGAATCCAGTTGAGCCCCATCGTCAGGTTCCATGCCGTACCTTCGACATCCAAAGCGCGATCAAAGGCTGCCGCGAATTCTTCCCGCGTATCGTCGTTCTCCGAGTCCGCATACCGTATCGCTTTTTCGTAAACATCCCAGAGGATGTCGATATCGCGGGGTTCTCGATCCTTCTCATAACCGAAAAACCATGATCTTATCGGAGGAAGCGCCGGAACACCGGTAAAACTTACGGGGACGGGTTCTTTCACTTCTAAAAGAAGCGCAAGGCCTTCTGCGATCGCCTTTCGACGCGCCTCTTTGATCGATCTGTTGAAAAGAGCGAAAACGCTGAACGGGCAGATATCGACTAGAGGCCCTTCGGAATCGCCCCCGAATTTATCCTGTAAACGAGGAAATTGTTCAATCCTGGCTGCGATTCTGTCGATCCCTTCCAGAAGTTCCGAACGGCGGTTGCGAAATTCCATCAATTTGTCCGCTATTTCGACGTAGAAGGCGGTCCAAGCGAAGGCGGATTTCTTGCTTCCGTCCCCTCGGTCGCCAAAACGCTCTTTCCAGTAAGGGGCGTTGCGAAATCTGTCCAGATCCTGAGGGACACCGTGAAAGACGAAGTCGATCAGCCCTTCGGAGTACCAGTTGTCGCGTTGAAGCCTCCATACGGTCCCGAGAAAAGTATAGAAGAACCACTCCCGAGGTTCCTTCGCTTCGGTCGGAGGTTCCCATTCCACTTCCACTCTCAGACCGTCGCCGGGATTCGATTTCACCCTCCCCGCAGCTTTGATCCTCATTACAGAAACAAGGTTTCCGCGATTATCGAAAGGAATGCCGTCTTTTTTTCGAACAAAAGCGGCCTTGATAGCGATACGATCTCCACAGGTCATTGATTTTACAAGGGCGATGTCTCTCTCCGGAGGAGTGCGCTGTTCCCAAATTCCCTCGCGCAGAAAGCGCTCCGTCTGGTCCGCTCCGTCGAAAACAGCGCCGACAAGCCAGTACACTCCGGAATCCATCATCTCGGACATAGCGGCCATAACACATCCTCCGTCAAAATCGCAAAATTATAGAAGATACTTGGCATCGGTGGAACAAGAAAACAGCTCTCAGGATGCGATCAAAGAGCATTTTCCCCGCTCCGAATTCCGGCGTCTTTCATGGAATACGCAATTCACCTCTTCCCGTTTCATCGAGAGGCGCTTTTTCAAAGAGGACTTCTCCGATTTCATTCAAGGTGGCGCGCCCCTCCCTCCACTCGATGAAGGCAAGAGCACACTCTGGTGATTTCAACAAGATTGGATCGGGAGCGTTCTCGCCGATGCCGTCCTTGCGGTACGCCACCAGAAAACGGGGCGGTTGGGGGAAGGGAGCCTCCATCACTCCGGAAAGGGCCAGAGCATGAAGCCATGCTCCATGCCACTGTTCTTTGATCTTCATCCACTCCTTGGCCTTCACGGTCTTTTTGAGTTCGACGATCATGACTTCCCAGCCGTTCTCTCTCTGCAAGAAGAGAATGCCGTCCGCGCGCTTTTTATTCGAAAAGACAAAGTTGTTATTATGCGGGTACTGAAAAAGCACTCCGTCCCGTGCGAGATGCAGCGTCAGTTCGGCCTCGCCGCTCTCTTCGGTCTCTCGAACTACGAGATGCGTTCCCTCCGTTGCTGCGGTGCTTTCCACACGTTCACGCTTCATCGTCCGGGCTCAAATCAAGAGTTTGCCGAGTGAGTTCGGCTATGGCAGCATTGAAGGCGGTTGCGGCTATTCCGTCGTGATCGGCGTGCAACGGCGAAATTTCGGTTCGGTCGCGACCGGACGAGGCGGAAACTCTCTGGAAATGCCACGCAGAAACCCGTTCCGGCTGTATGCTCTCTTCGGGCTCCAGATCGAGCCGGGAGAGAGAGGCGTCATCCATGGCCGACGCCTTGACCAGGTTGCTCACCTGCTGAAAGAAGGTATCTCCATGCGTCGTGATCCAAACAGGAAGACCGAAATTCACCAATCGAACCAGAAGGCGGGCGAGTTCTCTCTGCATTTCCAGATGAAGGTGCGCTTCCGGTTCTTCGATGATCAAAGAGCGAAAATCGTCGTTCCCTCGCAGAAAGACAAGCAGCGGAGAAAGCTCCGTAACAAGCGACGAGGTCCGCCAAAGAGGGAGCGCTTCGTTATCCTGACCTTGAGGACTGTACCGGTACTCCGGCAGCGGAGCGCCGTCCGGGTGAATGTGTCCGCGCAAAATGCGGCGCTCCAGTATGTCCGCGAAGACGGAGAACCTGTTGTTCTCTTTGAAGGAGAGGGTAAGAAGGCGTTGAACAAAACGTCTGACGGGCAGCAGAAGCGGCACGCTCTCGCCTCCCATGCTCAGCGCTGCGGAAACAAGGGCTTTTCGCAAGAGAACGAACCCTGTTCTTGCCGCCGGCAAGTAGAGGATCTCGCCCGAGGGAACGGTTTTCACCGGAGATCGGGGAGGATAGAGAGGCGCGCTCAAATCGTCCATGATCAGCTTCCAAGTCAAATACTGGATCATCCGGTAGACTTCGGCTCGGGGAGGAGGACTCGACGGCAGCGGGAAGCGGACATAGTGCTCTCCGCTGGAATACCGGCTTCCCTCGGCCGCGTCTCTGTTCCATCGAAGGGAAAGAGAGCGTTCGCGAACGAAATCCGTAATGCGAAGTTCGCGAAGCCGCACCGCGTTTACCCCGAAAAGTTCGTCGCAGAGAGTCTGTCGCCGCTGGTTAAGCACGTCTCCGAACCAACGTACAAAAACATCCTCGTCCTCGGGGAGCAGCGTTTTTTCATCTTCACCCTCCTGCGAAAAACTCCCCAGCCACTTTTCGCACTGGCGATACGACTCGCTCTCCGGAATTGTCGACGGGAAGAGGCTCCGTCCAAGCGCGATAACTCCCCAAAGCAGAGTCATGACATAGCTTTTTCCGGTGTTGTTATCGCCCGTGAAAAGCATCAGAGGAGCGATCCGGACGGTCCCTTCCTCTATCAGTCCAAGCTTTTTGAAGCGCAAGGTCCACTGCTGCTTCATATATCGCCGTTTCATGAAACACCCTCTTTTCAGGGAGCATAGAATAGCATGCTAAAATCAAAATTTATTATACCATCGACTTCGTTCTCGTTTGTCGACCATGGCTTTTCCGAGCAATAAAAAGGCCCCCGAGGTTTGGAGAAGTCGCCAGGCTACGCAACGCTATTCCCAAACCACCGAGGGAATGTCAATCATACGGTAAATTCCGAACTTGTTCTGTCGAATGCTTTCATTGCTCCTCTTCGTCGACCCTCGACAACTGAACTCGCTTTCTCCGCGCCTCCCGTTCACTCGCTCTCGGCGAGCCGCGAGGCTTCCGCTAGGACGCTCCGTATCGCCGCCGCGGAGCGGCGGATGTCCTCATCGGTCGTGGACCAGTTGGAGACCGAGATGCGCATAGCGGCCATCCCCTTCCAGACGCTTCCTCCCGCCCAGCAGGTTCCTTCCTCCTGCACTTTTGACGTGACACGCCTCGTGAAGGCGTCCGCGTCGCCGCCGCGCGGAGGGATGAACCGGACGAGCGCCTGATTGAGGACGACGTCGTTGAGAATCCGGATTGCGGGATCTTCGGCGAGGAGCGACGCCATCAAGCGGGCCTGCGCGCAGTTCCGCGCGATCATCTCCCGGAGACCGCTCTTCCCGAGCGAGCGAAGCGCGCAGTACAGCGGGAAGACTCTGGCCCGTCTGGAGGACTCGGGAACCCACTGCGACGGATCGCGGACGGCCCCGGGCGCGGCGATGTAGTAAGGCGCTTTCAGCGTCATCGACGCCCTGTGTGCCGCCTCGTTCCGCACGATGGCGATTCCCGAGTCGTAGGGGACGTTCAGCCACTTGTGCGCGTCCGTCGCCCAGGAGTCCGCCAGTCCGATGCCTTCGGTGTGGGCGGCAAGCTCCGGCAGCAGCGCGCCCCAAAGGCCGAACGCGCCGTCCACATGCACCCACGCCCCCTTGGCCTTCGCAAGAGGAACAAGCTCGGCGCACGGGTCGAAGGCCCCGGAGTTCACATTGCCCGCCTGAAGACAGACGATAAGCGGGCCCGAGGCGTTGTTCAACGCCTCTTTCAACGCGGACGGAATCATTCGTCCCTGTTCGTCGGCGGGGATCAGCAGGACGTTCCGCTCGCCGAGGCCGAGCATCCTGAGCGCGACGAACAGCGTGGCGTGCGCCTCCTCTCCGGCGACGACGGTGATCCGGGGCGCGCCGCAGAGCCCGTCCGCCTCGACGTCCCATCCGACCCGCCGGAGGACTTCATGGCGCGCGGCCGCAAGGCACGTGAAGTTCGCCATCTGACAGCCGGTGACCAGGCCGACCGACGAGTCCGCAGGAAGGCCGAGCAGATCGAGCAGCCAGGACGAAACCACCTCCTCGGCCACGCTCGCCGCAGGGGAGGAGACGAAAAGCACCGCGTTCTGATCCCACGCGGAAGCCAGCCAGTCGGCGGCGAGGCTCGCGGGAAGCGCCCCGCCCGTCACAAACCCGAAGTAGCGCGGGCCCGGCGAGGCGACAAGGCCTCTTTCGGCGGCGCGCGCGAAGTTCCGTACCACGTCTGAAGCGGGCTCGCTCTCCTCGTTCAGCGCTCCGCCCAGAGCTTTTCGAAGCTCCTCCGCCGTGGCGGAGGCGACAACGTCTCTCTCCGGAAGAGCTGCGAACCATTCCCCGGCCATCTTCGCCGTCTCGTTGAGCAAACCGGGTACGGCCCCGAAATCCTCCGCACGGCCGCTCACCCCCGACATGAATCGTCCTCCTCCCAACCGCCCGCGTCCCCGGAGAACCCCACCCCGCTCCTCGGCTCCTCGTCGACCAGCAGCGTGAAGACGTCAGGCCGGCCATAGTGGCCCATCACGTCGAAGTCGAACCGCGCCTCGACGACGGCTTCCAGGTCGAGATCGGCGACGAGAATCCCCTCCTTGTCCCAGAGCGGACCGGCGACGTAGTTCCCCAGAGGATCGATAATCGCGCTCCCTCCTCTGCTCATGACCTCCGGCTGCTGTTCGAGGTCGGAGAAACAGGCGAGATCCGACGGGTACATATCCTTCGTGACGAACTGGTTGCACGAAAGCACGAAGCAGCGCCCCTCCAGAGCGATGTGCCGCATGGAGCACTGCCACCCGTCGCGCTGGTCCGCCGTGGGAGCGAGGTAGATCGAGGGGTTCCGCCCGTAGACGGCTGCCCGCGCGAGCGGCATGTAGTTCTCCCAGCAGATGAGGCCGCTCATCGTACCGTAGGGCGTCTCCACCGCCGCCAAGGTGCTTCCGTCGCCCTCTCCCCAGATGAGCCGCTCACTCCCCGTGGGCTTCAGCTTCCGGTGTTTCGCCAGAAGCGACCCGTCGGGACCGAAGTAGAGAAGAGTGCAGTAGAGAGTACCACCCTCCCGTTCTATGACTCCGATGGAGAGATACGTTCCGATCTGCGCCGCCAGCTCCCCCAGAAAATCGGTCTCCGGACCGGGGACGTCGACGGAGTTGGCGTAATACCGGGCAAAGTCCTTCCGCCCTCCCGGCGAGCGGCTGCCCACGACGGCGCCGAAAGAGAGCCCCCGCGGATAGCACGGAATGAAAGCCTCAGGAAAGAGCACGATCTTCGCGCCTTTTTCAGAAGCTTCTATCGCGAGCTTTTCAGCCTTCTCCAGAGTTCCTTCCTTGTCCATGACCACGGACCCCGCCTGCACCACCGCTACCCGTACCGTTCCGCGTTTCAGACCCATTCTGTTCTTCCCCCGTTTCTTTCGGCGATTTTTTGTTACGACGTATCCCGTGCGTTTTCTATTATGACACACGGAGAAGGCTCCGCTCGACTCGCCATCATCTCTTCGAATTCTTTCGAAAAAACCGAGTCTGCTGAAGCGGCACTTGACACCCATAACATTTAAACCTATAATTTCAACCATTAAATACAATATGTATTTTTAATACTCTTCTTTTTATATCCAAGCGTTTTCCGAAAACCCAAAAACCGGGAGGTGTTGTTCATGAGGCGGTTGTCAGCAGTGTTTTTTCTTCTCGTATTTCTTGGTTTCGTTGCCTGCATCTCCGTCGTTTCCGCCGGAGGAACGGTCGCCCGTATTACAAACGGCGACTGGCCCCCGTTTCTTGGGGAGCGCCTTCCGGGCAACGGGGCGATTTCGGAGGTTGTGAGAGAAGCGTTCGCCCTTAAGGGCATCGAAACGAGGTACGGATTCTTCCCGTGGGCGCGCGCTCTTGCTCTCGCCGCGGAGGGGAAGTGGGACGCTTCCGTCGGGTGGGCTTTTTCGGAAGAACGAGCACGAGACTTTTACTTCAGCGACGCTCTAGTCGATCTGCCGGTGCTTCTCTTCTCCCTGAACGAAAAGAAGGTCGAGTGGAAGGAGTGGCAGGACCTTGCAGGGCTCTCGATCGGAGTTACGCGGGGGTACCACTACGGGAACGAGTTCGAAAAAGCGAGCGAAGAAGGTCTCTTCCGAACCGATCCTTCTCCTGACGATGAGACGGGCCTCAGAAAGCTGCTCGGAAAAAGAGTGGATGCCGTCGCGATCGACAAATATGTCGGCATCGAGCTGATCAACCGCAGATTTGCCCGGGAAGCCGACCGCTTTTGGTACTGCGAAACACCCGTCCGTGCGGCGCCGTACTCTCTGCTTTTTTCGAAAAAAGCGCCGAACGCCGAGGAGTTGCTGGCGGCGTTCAACGAGGGACTCGCCGAGCTGAAGGCAAGCGGCCGATACCAAGAGATACTAGACGACGCGGCATCCGGCAAGTATTCGACGCCGTGAGGCTTTCCCGATACGACGCGGGACAGCCGTGTACGCATTCAGATCGGCACTTTGAACCGTCGCGTCGCGTTTTTCATGAAACCAGGGCGCGTAGCTAAATCCGAGCAACGCCGCTTCGGGGCCAATAAAGCGTGCAATGATCCGCCCCCACGGCTCCGCCTTCGTTTCATGAACGCCCCCCTTCTTTTCCTTTTTTGAACAGAGCGTGACAGTTGAAGAGGGACGTGTTCACCTGAAGACGTCGAACGTTTTGAAGCCGAAGCTCCCAGAAAAAGATGCGCCGTCTGCTGAGGCCTGGCTAAATTCGCAAAGAGCTCCTGAGCCCGCACGGCACAATTTTGTCGGACGCTGTTTCGCAGTGTTCTGCGTTACAAAAACCAAATAAAGAGGCCTCGTCCTTTTAGGACAAGGCCTCGGATACTTCTGCAACACCTGGAAATAGTTTACATTTATTTTTTGAGAATTTCATTTATCAAAACCAGCGTTATTCTCAGCAACTTACTTCGTTATTCTACAAAACTATCGCTCGCTTCACTGATTTTGCATGGAAGAACGTCTTCCCAATTCTTCATCAACTATATTATTAAGAGATTTTTTAATAGTCATTTCGTCTTTTTAATCAATCAACCTTTCCAATGCGCGAATATCTCCCGACTGAATAAAAGATATATTGCGCGAAATTTTCTCCAATGGCCAGTCCCACCACTTTAATTTCTGCAATGCGGAAACTATTTCCTCGGAGAATTTGTTTTTTATAATTTTCGCAGGCATTCCACCAACTATTGCATATGGTGGAACGTCTTTTGTAACTAAAGCCCGCGCGCCAATGATCGCGCCATCGCCAATATGAACGCCGGATAAGATTACCGCCTCATACCCTACCCAAACATCATTGCCGATGACGATGTCACCCTTGTTGTCCCATGCAGACGCAACATCCTCTTTGTTCAAATTCCATTCTTCATAAAAAATCGGAAATGGATACGTTGAAAATGATGTAAGCGTGTGATTGGCGCTTGTAAAAATAAACTTCGCGCCACAAGCGATGGAACAAAACTTACCAATAATCAGTCGATCATTATTGATCGGATAGTGATACAAAACATTATTCTTTTCAAATTGCATGGGATCAGCAACAAAATCATTGTAAATAGTATAATCACCAATGATTATATTTTTATTTGAAATAACACTATTCAAATATATCGTTTGAAAATCATTGGTTCGTGGATATATTTTTTTATCTGAAATAGTCATAAAGTCCTCCTAATTTTATCAAAAATATAGTTAAATGACTATTTCAGTTGCTACAATGCAATATTTCACTGCCAGCATCTCCTTTTATATGATGCATTATTATAATATACGCGCCCTCAAGTTGCAACGATTTTTCCAGTTATTTTTAGGATTTTTGTTCAACAGCCAGCAATGTGGCTACACCCGGTGCATCTGTCAACCACCCTATCGGTTTTCCAGATGAAACAGACTCCCACTCTCTTTTTCGTTTAGCTCCAAACTCCCGCCAGATCATGAACAATCTCGCTTCATCCTTCAATTTACGGGCGTGTCTTCGGCGCAACTCCGTATTTTGTCTCTCCGCTTCGCCAAGGTTGCGTACAAGACGCCGCTCTCTTCCTAGACTTTCTGAGGGAGCGCTCTCCGGCGGCGTTATCTTTCCTTTCGCACGACGGACTCTTGTATTTCGGACTGCCGCTCCTTCTCTTCTTCCTACCTCCCGAGTATCGATGCGTACTATTTCAAAACCTTGGCTTAAGAGAGTTCTATTATGACGCAAGAGGATTCCCACTTCCAAAAAGCGGCAATATTCTTTTTCCCCTAACCGCCGAGCCCGTTCAAGCGATACAATACATGCGGTCTCGCGGGAGCCGATTTCCGTTCGCCAATATGGTCGCTTCGCCCCGTTTTGCAGACTATTACGACGTCCAATATGGGACGCCGCTTTCCAAAGGAGGAAACCTATGAGCGTTTTGTCGTTTTTCGCGACTCAAGGGCCTATCAGCAGGCCCGGAGCGTGTGCTGAACTTTTCGATTCTCTCCCTGCGGACATCGGGGAGTTGTGCGCGGTCGTCCAGGGCGTCACTCTCCACCCCTTCTGGGCCGAGCGGTACGGGGTGACGCTCGCCGCCGAGAGAGGCGCCGAGGTGCAGCTCCGTACCATGGAGAAACGTCTGGCCCGCACTCTGGAACTCGATTCGCGCCCACTGACCGTTCCTCGGCCGCTGGAATTGAAGACGATCGGCAACTGCCGCGACCACACGCTGCTGCTGGTGTCCATGCTGCGCAGTCAAGGGATCCCGGCCCGCGCTCGCTGCGGATTCGGGACGTACTTCCTGCCCGGACACTTCGAGGATCACTGGGTCGCCGAATACTGGAACGAACCCGGGAAGCGCTGGATACTGGTCGACGCACAGCTCGACGATTTCCAGCGCAGCGTGCTGAACACTTCCTTCGATCCGCTGGACGTACCACGGGACTGCTTCATCGCCGGGGGAGCGGCATGGAGGATGTGCCGCAGCGGGGCGGCCGACCCGAACGCTTTCGGCATCTTCGACATGCGGGGAATGGGGTTCGTGGGGAGCAATCTCGTCCGCGACGTCGCGGCGCTCAATAAGGTCGAACTGCTGCCGTGGGACTGCTGGGGGATGATGCTCAAGCGCGAAACGGACGACTCAGACCTCGCGCTGCTCGATCATCTGGCCGAACTGACGGAGGGCGATGTTCCGAACTTCGAGCATGCTCGCGAACTCTACGAATCGGAACCGCGCCTGAAGGTGGAGGCGACGATCCGAAGCTTCGTGCAGGGCGAGATGAAAGTGGTCGAGCTGTAGCTTCGGAGATTTTTCGCCGCTGGCGGACGAGAAGAGGAGTCCTTCTTGCCCGCCGCGCCTCCTAGTACGGCAGGCACTGAAAGCACGACTGTATAGTCATGGTCTTTAAGGGAACGCCCCTCGCTCTTGCCCCTCACTCGTCAAGATCGACCAGGCCGTGGCGCAGGGCATAGCGGGTGAGGCAGGTGACGTTTTCGCACCCCAATTTGTCGAGGATGTTGCGCCGGTGGGTGTCCACGGTGCTCTTGCTGATATGCAGACGAGACGCGATCTCGCGCGTTCCCGCCCCCTTGACGAGAAAACGCAGCACCTCCCGCTCGCGCTCCGAGAGAGAGGGAGCGCTCTGCGTTTCAGGAGCGCTGCCGCGGACGAAGTCGTTCGCCACGATGGCGGCCACCTTCGGGCTGAGCCAGGTTTCCCCCCGCGCCACAACGCGGAGGGCAAAGAGAAACTCCTCCGGAGTAGCCTCCTTCAAAATGTAGCCGGTCATGCCGCTTTTGAGCGCCTCGAAGACCATCTGGCGGTCGAGGTGCATCGTGAGCGCCGCCATGCGGACGCCCGGCAGCGCCTCCGCAAGAATGCGCGCAGCCTCCACGCCGCTGGTCCCCGGCATTGCGAGATCGAGGACGATCACGTCGGGGCGTTTCTCCATCGCCAACGCCACTCCTTCCCTGCAACTCCCGGCGACGCCGACCACTTCGATGTCCTCCTCGCGGGCAAGAATGTCCTCCAACCCGGCCAGGAAGAGCGTATGGTCGTCGATCATCAGCACGCGGATCTTCATGACGTCCTTCCTCCCTCGAACATGAGCGGCGCGACGAGCGCGGCCCGCCGACAACATAGCGAGCGGCCGGAAGGAAGATCAACACAAGCGCGAGGGGTTCGAACATCCACGGCACGGTTTGCAGGCCACGTCGCCGGCGTGGCGGATGCGCTGGCGAGAAGGCAAAGGCCAATCCCCTGTCCCAGCGCAACGCCTGCGGAGTCCCGCCCCCACCCCACGTCACGACGCCTCGTTCCGATCGGTCTCGCGCCACCCTGGCCCTCCTTACCACAACGTCGGTCCCGACCCTGTCACCAAGCCCGTCCATTGGCAAGCCGAGCCAAGCTGTGTCGAGAAACATCTGAGTGGCGGAGGTGGGCGCCGTTTACGTGGCGACGCGCTGGCGGACCTGCATCTCCGCCGCAATCAGGGTGACGAACGCCCGTGCCAGGGTGCTGCCGTCATCGGCCACGCGGATATGGGTTTTGCGGAAGTGGCGGGAGGTCGTGGTGCAACCGGCGCTTTCGACGAGATCGCGGTCCGCCAGCGACGACGGCAGCGCCGCCACGGCAAGATCCGCCCGAACCGCCGCCCACCTGCCCCATGGAGGTGTCGCTGGAATAGGCGATCCGATAGGGGCGTTTCGCCCGTTGAAGGGCACTCAGGGCCGCGTCGCGCCATGCGCATCCGACGTCGGCCACGGCGATGGGCAGCGGGTCGTGTTGCGCCGCGCGGCCGCCATCCAGCACCAGCCACTTCAGGGGCTCCGAAAACAGATCCTGGGCCGGAATGTCCGACGCACCGACGTCGTTGAACACGGCGAGGTTCACGGAGCCGGTCGCGAGTCCGCTCCGCACCGCCTCGCTGGTGCCCAGCCGAACGTCGACGACAACCCCGGGGATGAACCTCCGCCAGGCGTCGCAGCAAGCCCGGCACGAGGGACACGCCCAAGGTCATGCGGAGCGGAGAGGGCACAGACGCCCCACAAGGGGAGATTGGTGAAACAGTGCAAGGTTTTCGTCGCTGAGTCCCAACAGGCGGCGGGCCTGAACCAGCAGCGTCTCGCCGTGGTCGGTGAGGGCGACGTGACGCGCATCCCGATCGAACAGGCGCGCATTCAAAAGGTCTTCGAGCTTGCCGACCTGAAGACTGATTGCCGAAGGCGATTTATGGACCCGCTCGGCGGCGCGACGAAACGACCCGGTTTCGCAGATCGCGACGAAACTGCGCAGGGCGTCGAGGCTGAGCGTGCGGTTCGCACCGACGGTGCGTTCCGATGTTGAGAAAAGCGAAACCATAGATTGCGATAATACGGTTTTTCTCACCGACCTTCAAAGGCTAATGTCTTTCCAACCCGGAAGGAAAAGCCATGCCCCTGATACCGCGAAACCCTCCTGGCGGGCCTGTGCTGGGCCCGCCTTGGCGATCACCATCTGGTCGGGGTTCGCTCGTGCTTTTGCGCCTCGCCGTCACCAGCAGCTTGAATGCCTACGACGTGACGGCGCTGCGGTTCGGCGTCGCCGCCGTCGTTTCTCGCGCCTGTCGTCGTGCGCCGTGGCATCGGGACCGACCGGCTGAGGTTGGCTGGGCCCATCGGCATGGTGATCGCCTTCGGTGCGCCCTACGTGCTGCTGATTTCCCCTGGCGATGCGGACCGCGCCCGCTTCCGCCGCCGGGGCGCTCAATCCGGGAACGATGGCGGTCGTCTTCGTTCTGCTGAGCCGGGTCGTGTTCGGCGACCGGATTGGGCTGTCCCGGCTGATCGGACTCGCATTGACGACCATGGGGATTGTGCTGTTCACGCGAACCGGCGGCGCCGTCACCACCGGGCATCTGATTCTCTTCGTCAGCGGCACGATGTGGGCAAGCTACGTCATGATCGTTCGTCTCGCCGCGATCCCGGCGCTGAATGCCGCCGCCATCGTGGCCGTCGGGTCCGCGGTTGTCTATTTGCCGGTTTATATGCTCGTTCTGCCCAAGCGGATTGCCGTGGCGCCGGTGTTGGACGTGCTGCTGCAAGCCGGGTTTCAGGGCGTTCTGGTCAGCGTCGTGGCGATTTATGCCTTCAATCGTTCCGCCGAGCTTTTGGGGGCCGTCGCCGGGGCGACGCTTCCCGCGCTCATCCCGGTGGTTACGCTCGGTCTCGGTGCCGTCATCCTTGGCGAAAGCGCCGGACCGGATGAGATTGCCTCGGCCGCGCTGGTCACCGTGGGGCTCGCGTTGATCCTTGTGGGGATCCCCGCGACCCGATGGCTGTTGAGCCGCATTCCGCGCAGAAAGCGATCCCCCCAGGTGTGACGATGCCGTCACCCGGCTCGGCGTGGGGGCCTCAGTCGTGGCCTTCGGTGACGGACAGGCTGGCGGTCATCCCGGCGGCGAGCGTGACGTCCGGCGGGACGGAATCGATGTGGACCCGCACCGGGATCCGCTGCGCAAGCCGAACCCAGGTGAACACCGGCTCGACGGTGGGCAGGCCTTCGGCGTTGGTGCCGCGGTTGGTGTCGGCGATACCCTTGCCGAAGCTCTCGACGTGGCCGGTCAGATCCGGCGTAAAGCCCATCAGGCGGATGCGGACCGGCGCGCCCAAGCGGATGCGCTCCAACTGGGTTTCCTGGAAATAGCCGGTCACCCGGAAGCTCCCGGCATCGATCAAGGAGATTGCCGTCTGCCCCGACTGGGCATAGTCGCCCGGCCGCAGATGCAGGTTGGTGACGTAGCCGTCGACCGGCGCACGGACGGTGGCGCGCTCCAGGTTCAGCTGCGCTTCCTCCAGCGCCACCTTGCCGCTCCGGTAGTCGGTGCGCGCAACGGCGGCCTCTTGCCGCGCCTGCTCGTCGGTCTCGGAGCTGGCGATTCCGCGCACGCGCAGCTTGGCCCGGCGCGCCGCGATGGATTCCGAAAGGGCGAGCGTCGCCGCCTGGCCATCGAGCGCGGCGCGCGCGTGCGCGACGGCGAGCTGGAAGCGCTCCGGATCGATCCGGAACAGAACGTCGCCCTGGTGGACCAGCTGGTTATCGGCCACCTGGACGCTCCGGATCGTCCCCGAAACCTCCGGCGCGATCCGCACCACGTCGACGCTGACCCGCCCATCCCGTGTCCACGGCGCGCCGACGTAGTAGTCCCACAAGTGGTGGCCGACGAGCGCGGCGCACACGACCATGGCCAGCGTCAGCAGAAGCCGTCCCGCATGAAGTCGCAAAGTTTCGATCATCGGTTCAGCGCCTCGAAGATACCCTGGCAAATCCCGAGGAGGGCGAAATACAGCGCGATATCGAAGAGGGCAGGATGCCAAACGTGGCGATACACGCCGGAGGCCGCCAAAACCCGGTGGGTCACGCGGAACAGACCGTAACTGGTCAGGAGGAGAGCGAAGAACGTCGGCACGAACACGCCGTACAGGTTGATATCAGGAGACATACAAAGGCCCTTGTGGATGGAGAGCAAGGTTCGGCGAGTCCTGCTCGGACGCGAGTGTGGCACGCAGACCCACCAAGGCATCCTTGACGCGCCGTTCGGCGACCCCGGGATGGGAAAGCAGGATGCGCAGGCAGGTATCGATGGAGGCGATGACGGTGTCGGTCGGAGGCGATGCCGAATCCGCCAGACGGCCGCGATAGTGGTCGGCCAGACTTGTCAGAAGCGCATTCGCCGCGTGGCGGGCGTCTTCCGATAGGTCGGTCTTGTTGCGCTGGATCTTGAGGGCATCGAGGCTGACCCGCAGGTCGTGCAGGATATCGTTGCCGAGCACGCTGGAGCCGGGCGGAAGCGACGCGAGCCGCGGCGCCAGCAGTCCGAAGCGATCGACCATCCGATAGACCACGGCATTGGGGTCCGGCCGACGCGCTCCGGACGCCGCATCGATCACCGTCCGCCAGGCGGACTGCAGCAGCCTGCGCGCGCCGTGCTCGGCCCCGACCGCGCGCGCGGTCGAGAGTGTCATCTTCGCGATCAGGATGCCGAACACGGTCCCGAGGCTGCTTCCGGCAAAGGTAACGAAATCCGGGTTCGAGCGGTCGTTCAAGGTCAGCATGTAGATCAGGTTGACGCTCAGTTGGAAGCCGACCAGCCAGCGGGCCGGCGTCGCGAGCAGGATCCCGCACGGAATCAGATACAGCCCCAACGCGCCAACCAGGGGAAGGAAGCCGGTCAGCGTGGGCAGGATCGCGAACTGGTAGACGAACACCGCCAGGGTGGCGATCAGGATCAGTTGCAGGATCTTGCTCAGGGCGGGCCGCGCGTCGTCCAATGTGGCGAGGACCGAGCACAGGATCGCGGTCATCTGCGCCGCCGCCCAACCGTAGGTCCAGCCGGTGGCGATCCAGAGCGTGCAGGCGATCATGATGGCGATCACCGCCGCCAGCGCGCAGGAGAATGCGGTGCGGTAATCGGTGTGCGGCTTGAGCGAGCGTCGCTGCCCGGCGGTGAACTGGCGGGACAATGCGTGGGTTTCGCCGCTCGCCATGTCGAGGCGCAGGATCCGGCAATCCCTCCAGACCAGCACGAGGTTGCGCAATCGCTTGGTCAGGCGCAGTGCGACGAGGCGGGGCCAGGTTTCGTCTTCGGCTTCAAGCTCCGCGCGGCAGGCGTCAAGCTCGGCGACGAGGGCGTCGACATGTGCCAACGCTTCCGTGCCGGTCGTGTCGATCCATGCGGACACCCGCCCGACAAGCGGGAAACGCGCATCGAAATCCGGGTCGTCGCGGCGGAGCACGGCGAGGGTATCGGTGATCTCCGACAGCAGCGGCAGGATCGCGACCATGTGCCGTTCCAGCTCGACCATGCGCTCGCGCAGGGCGCGGCCGTCGGCGCCCTCGAACCCTGAGTAGGTGGTGAAGTTGCGCAGGTCGACGGCGTCGGCGGCAAGCCGATGGCGCGCCTTCACCACTTCCGCGGTTTCGCCCTCTCCGGCGAGGACGTGACGGCTCAACGCGGCGGCATTGCCGAGCCAGCTTTGGACACGGTTGGCGAGAATCTTTCCGGCGTGGCGCGGGAAAACCGCGCGCGAGACGATCGCCGCACACAGAATGCCGACGGCGATTTCTTCCACCCGCGAAACCGCCACGTGGAAACTCGTTTCGGGAGCGTTGACCAGGGTGAACCCGGTTAGCGCGACGGTATAGCCCGCCAGCAGAAACACATAGCTGCGCGGCGTGCGATCGAGCAGGCTGACGAAAAGGCAGAACCCGCACCAAAGCGCGATACCGAGCGACAGCAGGATCGGCGAAAACACCAGGTTGGGCACGAGCACGATGGTGGCGACGGCACCGAGGAAGGTTCCGAGCAGGCGGTAAATCGCGCGCGAGGTGATCGAGCCCGACAGCGGATTGGCGATGATGAACACCGTGCCGACCGCCCAGTACGGGTTGTCGAGACCGAACCGCAGCGCGATCCAATACGCGAGCATGCCCGCGCCGAACACCTTGAGCGAAAAGACGACGTAATCCGTGGTCACGAGCTTTGGCTGGGTGGTCATCGTGCGGTCGGGTCGGCCCGCAAGTCTTCGAGCACCACGCCGATTTTGCGCAACACGCGATAGGTCGTGTCGACGTCCTCCGGCGGAATGTCGCGCAGCAGGCTTTCGCGCAGCACCCGCGCGACGCGCTGGGCGCGCTGCGCCAGGGCAATGCCCTCGTCGGTCAATTCCAAATGCTTCACCCGGCGGTCCGCCGGATCCTCGACGCGACGCAGAAGCGCGCGTTGCTCAAGGGTGTCGAGGAGACGCACCACGGCCGAGCCCTCCAAGCCGAGCACCCGCGCGAGGTCGCCCTGACGCAGCGGTTGGTCGCCGCGTTGGTAAAGCACCAGAACCGGCAATGCGGTGGCGTCGGAGAGGCCCTCGCCGCTCAGGCGTCGGCCAAGAGCCCGTCGCCAGGCCTGACCTACGGCAGGTACCAACCGCCCGAGATCCGACCACCTTCCCGATGGCGGCCGGGCATGATCCTCTGTCATCTTTCGCCCCAAGAGTATGCCATGAGCGCGCCCGCAGCCGTGCGGCCGGGCGTGCCGATGTCGTGATCCATGATCGAAGAATGGATGACATATCATCTATTTTTGTTCGAGGTAAAGCCCCAACTCCCCACGAAGCGCAAGAAACGGGGTCTGGGGCCCTCGGCCCCGGCGGGTGCGGGCAGCGCCCGCGTCTGGTTTTACATCCCCAGAACGGCCGCCAGTTGCGTGCCGTCGGCGATCAGGGTCGCCATGTCGCCCTGGCCGACGATACGGCCTTGTTCCAGGAGGATGGCGCGGTCGGCGAGGGTGGCGGCGAATTGCCAGTTCTGTTCCGAGAGGAGGATGGCGAGGCCAGCGGATTTGACGTCGGCGAGGGCGGCGGCGAGGTCTTCGACGACCTTGGGCGCGATGCCTTCCGAGGGTTCGTCGAGGAGCAGCAGGCGGGGTTGGCCCATCAGGGTCCGGGCGACGGTGAGCATTTGCTGCTCGCCGCCCGAGAGGTGCCCGGCGGGCCGGTTGAGCAGGGCTTTCAGGTGCGGGAAGACTGCGAGAACGCGCTCCTCGGTCCATTCGGGCGCGTCGGCGCGCGCGGGCTGGCGGCCGACGTCGAGGTTTTCCCAGACCGTCAGGCCGGTGAAGATGCGGCGGTCCTCGGGCACCCAGCCGAGACCGGCGCGCGCGGCGACATGGGCGGGGCGGCCGGTGAGGTCGGCGCCGTCGAAGGTGACGGTGCCGGAGACGATTCGGGTGAGGCCGATCACCGATTTGAGCGTGGTGGTTTTGCCCGCGCCGTTGCGGCCGATCAGCGCGACCGCCTCGCCTTTCGCCACGGCAATATCGATACCGAACAGGACCTGGGCGGCGGCATATCCGGCATGCAATCCGGCAATCCTCAGCACCTTCGTTCCTCCTGCGGTTTCTCAGCCATAAACCATTGCAAAACGGCCAATAGTCCTTAGCCTTATACAGGCGAGGAACAACGCTAAAAAGCAAGGACACGCCAAAATGGCTCCTGCACTTTCGATCGGCTCCGAAACCACCGTAGCCGAAATCGTCGCGGTTGCGCGGCAGAAGATGGAGGCCGCGCGCGCTAAGCCCGGCGACGTCGCCACCGTCTCGGAATTCATCGGTCAGTTTTACCGCACCGTCGCCCCCGGCGATATCGTCGGCAAGCCGCTCGAATCGCTCTACGGCGCGGCGCGCTCGGTTTGGTCCCAGGTCCAGCAGCGGCGCACGCCGGGCGATCTGGCGATCCGCGCGTTCAATCCGACGTCCGACGAACACGGCTGGACGAGCGAACACACGGTGATCGAGATCGTCAACGACGACATGCCGTTCCTGGTGGATTCGGTCACCGCGGCGCTCACCGGTCTCGATCTCGAAGTGCACGTGATCATCCATCCGGTGATCGCGGTGGAACGCGACGCCAACGGCGACCTGGTGCGCCTGCTCTCCGCGCCCGCCGAAGGCCAGGCCTTGGAATCGGTGATGCATGTCGAGGTGACGCGCCAGACCGACGCCGAAAAGCTCGCCCATATCGTGTCCGAACTGACCACGGTGCTGGAAGACGTGCGCGCCGCCGTCGCCGACTGGCCGGAGATGCGCGGTCGCCTCGACGAGGCGCTGGCGAGCAACATTCCGGAAGAGGAATGCCACGACTGCCGCGCCTTCCTCGAATGGCTGCACGCCAGCCACTTCACCTTCCTCGGTTCGCGCATCTATCACTCGGTTGTGGGCGAAACCGGTCCGGCGTTGCGTGTCGACGAGGCCTCGGGCCTGGGCGTGCTGCGCGACCCCGAGCGCCGGGTGTTCGACGAACTCCAGGCGAATGCCGCGGGTCAGGTCGAGGTGCGGATCTTCAACCAGAGCGGCCCGCCCTTGATCGTCGCCAAAAGCATCCGCCGCGCCACCGTGCACCGCCCGGTGGCGATGGACGCGATCGTGATCAAGCGTCGCGACGACGCCGGCAACGTGGTGGGCATCTGGCTGTTCCTCGGCCTGTTCACCGCCGAGGTCTACACCAACTCGCCGCTGATGGTGCCGATGCTGGGCGGCAAGATCGCCCGGGTGATCGCCGCCGCCGGATATCGCCGCAACAGCCACGACGGCAAGAAGCTGTTGAGCATTCTCGACAACCTGCCGCGCGACGAACTCTTCCAATCGAGCGAGGCGCACCTGGGCGAACTCGCGGTGCGGATTCTCCAGTTGCAGGAGCGCCGCCGCGTCGCGCTGTTCCTGCGCGCCGACGATTTCCACCGCTTCATGTCGTGCCTGGTCTATGTGCCGCGCGATCGCTTCGACACGCCGCTGCGCCTCAAGGTGCAGGACATCCTGGCCAAGGCGTTCGCCGGTGAGATTCTCGCCTATTATACCCAGGTCGGCGATTCGCCCCTGGCGCGGTTGCAGGTTCTGGTGCGCACCGATCCGGGCGGCATGCCCGAGTTCGACCCCGCCGAGATCGAGGCGCGCATTTCGCATGTCGCCCGCGCGTGGGAAGACCACCTCCGCGACGCGCTCTATCGCAACCTCGGCGAGGAAACCGGCGCGCGCCTGCATCGTCGCTACGCCCGCGCCTTCCCGGTCAACTACACCGAACATTTCGATGCCGACACGGCGGTTTCCGACATCTCGCGGGTCGAGGAAATTTTGAAGTCCGGCGAGTTGGGCCTCAACCTCTACCGCCCGCTTGAATCCCAGCCCGGCGAGATCCGCCTGAAGGTGTTCCACGCCGGTGCGGCGGTGCCGCTCTCCGACATCCTGCCGATGCTCGAGGGCATGGGCCTGCGGGTGATGGAGGAACTCCCCTACGCGCTCAAGCTCGCCGACGGATCGGACGTGTGGATTCACGACTTCGGCATGCGCGCCGCGCACGGCGGCGAGGTGGATATCCAGGCGGTGCGCCAGCCGTTCCAGGACGCGCTGAAGCGGGTCTGGACCGGCGAGATCGAAAGCGACGACTTCAATCGCCTGGTGATCGGCGCCGAGCTCACCGCGCGCGAGGTGATCGTGTTGCGCGCCTACGCCCGCTACCTGCGTCAGGTGGTGTTCGCGTTCTCGCAAACCTACATCGCGGGCGCGCTCCTCGAGCATGCCAAGATCACCCGGATGCTGATCGAGCTGTTCCACGCCCGCAACGATCCGGCGCGGCAGGCCACCGGCGTCGAAGCCGCCGCGGCGCTGGAGGCGAAAATCCTCCAGGCCCTCGACGCGGTGGAAAGCGCGGATGCCGACCGTATCCTCCGGCGCTACCTCAACCTCATCCGCGCCACGCTGCGCACCAACTACTACCAGACCGAGGCGGACGGATCGCATCGCCCGACGCTGGCATTCAAGCTCTCGAGCCGCGACCTCGAAGACCTGCCGAAGCCGCGCCCGTGGGTCGAAACCTTCGTCTACTCGCCGCGCCTCGAAGCCGTGCACCTGCGCGGCGGCAAGGTCGCGCGCGGCGGCATCCGCTGGTCCGACCGGCCGGAGGACTTCCGTACCGAAATCCTCGGCCTGATCAAGGCGCAGATGGTCAAGAACGCGGTGATCGTGCCGGTCGGCGCGAAGGGCGGGTTCATCGTCAAGCGGCCCCCGGCGACGGGCGGGCGCGAGGCGTTCCTCGCCGAAGGCATCGCATGCTACAAGCTGTTCATGCGCGCGCTCCTCGGCCTCGCCGACAACCTCGTCGGCGGCGAAGTGGTGCCGCCCAAGGACACCGTGCGGCATGACATCGACGACCCCTATCTGGTGGTCGCGGCGGACAAGGGCACGGCGACGTTCTCCGACATCGCCAATGCCGAATCCCAGGCCGCCGGGTTCTGGCTCGACGACGCGTTCGCCTCGGGCGGGTCGCAGGGCTACGACCACAAGGTCATGGGCATCACCGCGCGCGGCGCATGGGAATCGGTCAAGCGCCACTTCCGCGAACTCGGCCGCGACATCCAGACCCAGCCGTTCACCGCGGTCGGCGTCGGCGACATGGCGGGCGACGTGTTCGGCAACGGCATGCTGATGTCGCGCGCGACCAAGCTCGTCGGCGCGTTCAACCACATCCACATCTTCGTCGACCCGGACCCGGATCCGGAAATCTCGTACGTCGAGCGCAAGCGCCTGTTCGACACGCCGCGCAGCACCTGGGCGGATTACGATCCCAAGCTGCTCTCCAAGGGCGGCGCGGTGTTCAGCCGTCAGGCCAAGTCGTTCAAGGTCTCGCCCGAGGTCAAGGCGCGCTTCGGCCTTGCCGCCGACGTGGTCACGCCCAATGAAATGATCCGCGCGATCTTGAGCGCCCAGGTCGATCTGCTGTTCTTCGGCGGCATCGGCACCTACCTCCGCGCCTCGGATGAAACCGACGCGGAAGTCGGCGACCGCGCCAACGATGCGGTGCGCCTGAGCGCCAAGATGGTGCGGGCCAAGGTGGTGGGCGAGGGCGCGAACCTCGGCGTCACCCAGCGCGCGCGCATCGAGTTCGGTCAGCTCGGCGGGCGGATCAATACCGACGCCATCGACAATTCGGCGGGCGTGGATTGCTCCGACCACGAGGTCAACATCAAGATCCTGCTTAACGAGGTGGTGGCGCGTGGCGACATGACGGTGAAGCAGCGCAACGCCCTGCTCGCCACCATGACCGACGACGTCGCCCAGCTCGTGCTGCGCGACAACTACCTGCAGTCCCAGGCGTTGTCGATGATGGAAGCGCACGGCGCGGACCGGCTCGACGAGCAGGTCCGCCTGATCCGCTACCTCGAACGCATCGGCCGCCTCGACCGCGGCATCGAGTTCCTCCCCACCGAGGAGGAACTCGCCGAGCGGATCGCCAAACGCGGCACGCTCACCCGGCCGGAAATGGCGGTGGTGATGCCGTACTGCAAACTCTGGCTGTTCGACGAACTGATCGACAGCGACCTCCCCGACGAGGCCCAGCTCGATCCCGAACTCCTCGGCTATTTCCCCGAGGCGCTGCGCTCCGGCTTCGGCACCGCGATCCATGCCCACCGGCTGCGGCGCGAAATCGTCGCCACGGTGATCGGCAATGCGATGGTCAACCGCATCGGCGGCACCTTCCTCACCGAAATGATCGAGGAAACCAGTGCCGCGCCGTCCGACATCACCCGGGCCTTCATCGTCGCCCGCAGCGCGTTCTCGCTCGAGGACCTCTGGGATGCGATCGAGGCGCTCGACAATCTGGTGCCGGCGGCGATTCAGCTCGGCATGCTGATGACGATCAACCGCGCGGTGCGGGCGATCGTCTCGTGGATCCTGCGCCATACCCCGGCGCCGGTGGACATCCCCGGCCTCAGCACCCGGCTCAAGGCGGGCGCGGACGCGCTGCTGCCGTCGCGCATGGACCTCGACCCCGAGGACAGCGAAGCCGGACGCTTCTGGACCGCGGCGGGCGTGCCCGGCGATCTGGTGTGTCGCATCCAGGCGCTCGAGGCGATGGTCTCGGTGCCCGACGTCGTCACCCTGGGCGAGATCCGCAACGTCGCCATCCCGCTCGCGGCGGCGGCCTACGACCGGGTCGGCGAACGCTTCGGCTTCGGTTGGTTGCGGACCCAGGCCGCGCACCTCGTGCCGCGCACCCACTGGCAGAAGCTCGCCATCGGCGCGCTGATGGACGACTTCGCCGAACAACACCGCGACGTCGCCCAGGGCGTGCTCGCGCTGATCGGCGAAGGCGGTGGGCCCGATGCGGTGGAACCGGCGCTCGACCAGTGGATCCTCGCCAACACCGCTGCGGTGGACCACGCGGATCGCCTGCTCGGCGAATATCGCGATTCCGCGCAGCCGCCGGACCTCGCCATGCTCACCGTCGCGGCGCGGCAGTACCGGACGATGGCGCGGTCGTAAAAACCAAAAGGATGTGGAGGGACTCGGTCCCTCCACGCCTCCCGTAACTTGTTTTCCCGCGTAGCGGAGGACTCGCTCGGATGACGATGACGGGGAAAGCGCTTCGCGCGAAAACAGGAAAGGGGGTCCGGGGCATCGCCCCGGGCGGGGACCGGGGCGGCAGCCCCGCGTCGTCCAAGATGGCCTGGGGATGGTGCCTGTATGACTGGGCCAATTCGGCGTTTCCCACCGTGGTCCAGACCTTCGTGATTTCGACGTTTTTCACTCAGGCGGTGGCGGTCAGTCCCGAGCGCGGCACCGCGCTGTGGGGCTGGGCGATGTCCGCGGCCGGGTTGGCGATCGCGGGCTTGAGCCCGTTTCTCGGTGCGATGGCGGATCGTTCGGGGCGGCGCACCTGGTGGGTGGCGGCGTTCACCGTGGGGATGTGTCTCGCCACCGGTCTGTTGTGGCTCGTGCGGCCCGAGCCGGGCTCGGCGCTGCTTTGCTTGGTGCTGGTGGCGATCGGCACGGTGTGTTTCGAGATCGCGACGGTGTTCTACAACGCGCTGCTGCCCGCGCTGAGTCCTCCGGGGCGGATCGGCAGGCTGTCGGGCTGGGCTTGGGGGCTCGGATATCTCGGCGGGCTGCTTTGCCTCGTCGCGGTCCTGTTCGGCCTGATCAAGGCGTCGCCGCCACCGTTCGGCCTCGACCCGGCCGAGGCCGAGGCCGAGCCGGTGCGTGCGTCGGCGGTGCTGGTGGCCGGGTGGATCGCGGTGTTTTCGCTCCCCTTTCTCGCCTGGGTCAAGGATCCCAAAGGCAGCGGTGGCAGCCTTGTGGCGGCGGCGCGCGACGCGCTGCCCAACCTCGTCCGCGCGGTCAAGCACTGGCCACCCGCCACCCGCGTCGGCCGGTTCCTGCTTGCGCGGATGCTCTATACCGACGGTCTCAATACCCTGTTCGCGTTCGGCGGCGTCTACGCGGCGGGCACCTTCGGCATGCCGCTCGCCGACGTGATCACCTTCGGCATCGCCCTCAACGTCACCGCCGGAATCGGGGCGGCGGCGAGCGGTTGGCTCGACGATGCCCTCGGGCCCAAGACCGTGGTCCTCGGCGCCATCGGCGCCATTGCCGGCATCGGCCTCGCCCTCGTCCTCACCACCAGCGTCACGATGTTCTGGGCCCTCGGCCTGCTGCTCGGCCTGTTCCTGGGGCCTGCTCAGGCGGCATCGCGCACCTTCATGGCCCGCATCGCGCCTCCCGCCGACGTCAACGCCTGCTTCGGCCTCTATGCCCTCTCGGGCAAGGTCACCGCCTTCCTCGGCCCCGCGCTTCTCGCCACCGTCACCTCTGCCACCAACTCCCAACGTGCGGGCATGGCGACGATCCTCGTCTTCCTCGCGGCGGGCGGGCTGCTGCTTGCGACGGTGCCGAAGCCGGGTAAATGAAAACGGCCGGGCGCTGCCCGGACCCGCAAAGGGCCGAAGGCCCTTTGATCCCATTACTTCTGGTTTTGCGCGAAGCGCTATAAAGCCATCACGGGCGTGATGGTCGATTGCGCTGACGCGCGAGAACAAAGGGGAGGTCTGGAGGGACCGAGTCCCTCCAGGTAGGGTTCGGGGCGACAGCCCCGATCCGGCTTTAGCCGAAGCGCACCGCGGTACCGTTGGCGGAGACCATCAGCATGGTCTTGTCGTCGCCGCCGATGACTTCGTAGTCGAGGTCGACGGCGATCACGGCGTGGGCGCCGAGGTTGTAGGCTTCCTCGCGCATATCGGCGAGGGCGAGTTCCTTGGCTTCGCGCAGCGCCTTTTCATAGCCGCCCGAGCGGCCGCCGACGACGTCGCGGATACCGGCGAAGAAATCCTTGAACACGTTGGTGCCCATGATCGCTTCGCCGCTGACGATGCCGAGGTAGGCGGTGACTTTGTGGTCCTGGATGCCTTCGGTGGTGGTCACCATGATGGCGTCGGCGGGATTGCTAGGCATGAAAGTCTCCAATCAGATCAAGAAATATGCACGCAAATCAATGGCGGAAGTGTCGCATCCCGGTGAACACCATGGCAAGGTTGGCGGCGTCGGCGGCGGCGATGACGTCGGCGTCGCGGATCGAGCCGCCGGGCTGGATCACTGCGGTTGCGCCCGCTTCGGCGGCGGCGAGGAGGCCGTCGGAGAACGGGAAGAATGCGTCGGAGGCGACCACAGAGCCTTTCGCCAGGCTTTCCGTCAGGCCCGCGGCGTGGGCGGCATCTTCCGCCTTGCGCGCGGCGATGCGCGAGGAGTCGACGCGGCTCATCTGCCCTGCGCCGATGCCGACGGTCGCACCGTCCTTGACGTAGACGATGGCGTTGGACTTGACGTGCTTGGCCACGGTGAAGGCGAACAGCAGGTCGCGCATTTCCGACGGGGAAGGCACGCGCTTGCTCACCACCTTAACGTCATCCGGGCTAATCCGGCCGTTGTCGCGCGACTGCATCAGGATGCCGCCCGCGAGCGTCTTGGCAAACCAGCCCGCCGACGTGGAGTCGGGCATACCGCCGGTGAGCAGCAGGCGGAGGTTCTTCTTCGCCTGGAACAGGGCGATGGCGTCGTCGTCCGCCTCGGGCGCAATCACCACTTCGGTGAAGATTTTCGAGACCTCTTCCGCCACGCCGAGGGTCAGGCGGCGGTTGAGCGCAACGATGCCGCCGAAGGCGCTCACCGGGTCGCATTTCAGCGCGTCGGCATAGGCCTTGAGGATGTCCTTGCCGGAGGCGACGCCGCAGGGATTGGCATGCTTGATGATCGCCACGGCGGGTTCGGCGAACTCGGCGACCAACTCGAACGCGGCGTCGGTATCGTTGAGGTTGTTGTAGGAAAGCTCCTTGCCCTGCACCTGGCGCGCGGTGGCGACGCCGGGACGGTTGGAGCCGTCGGCGTAGAACGCGGCCTGCTGGTGCGGGTTTTCGCCGTAGCGGAGTTCCTGGACCCGGGTGCCGGTGATGAACAGCTTCTCGGGGAAGGTTTCGCCGCGCGCGGTCGCGAACCAGCGGGCGATCGCGGCGTCGTATTCGCCGGTGCGGGCATAGGCCTTGTGCGCCAGTTCGCGGCGGAATTCGGCGGTGGTCGCGCCATAATTGGCGGCGATTTCCGAGGTCACGCGAACATAGTCGGCGGGGTCGACGACCACCGTCACCGCGGCGTGGTTCTTCGCCGCCGCGCGGATCATCGAGGGGCCGCCGATGTCGATGTTCTCGACGCAGGTGTCGTAGTCCGCGCCCTTGGCGACGGTCGCCTCGAACGGGTAGAGGTTGACCACCACGAGGTCGATCGGGTCGATCCCCGCATCCGCCATTGCCTGTTCGTGCGCTGCGTTGCCGCGAATGCCGAGAATGCCGCCGTGGATCTTCGGGTGCAGGGTCTTGACCCGACCGTCGAGCATTTCCGGGAAGCCGGTGTGTTCGGCGACTTCGGTGACCGGGATCCCGGCGTCGTGGATCGCCTTGGCGGAGCCGCCGGTGGAGAGGATTGCCACGCCGGAGTCATGCAGCGCGCGGGCGAAGTCGATCAGGCCGGTTTTGTCGGAAACCGAAATCAGCGCGCGGCGGATCGGCGTGTTGGTGGTCGGGGACATAGGCACGGGTCCTTCGAAGTGAGACGGCAAAATCTAGGATGCGGCGGCTTGGTCCTGCTCCGGCATCGCGTATTCGGGCACCAGGGTCTGCAGCACCACCATCGCGTCGGTGGCGTCGCCGCTGCGGCAGGCGGCTTCGAGCCGCGCCAGGAGCGCCTGAACGTCGTCGAGTTCCACGCGGCGCGGCGCGGCGAGCAGCACGCCCCGGGCGGCGGTGGGCAGGAGCTCCTCGTCGCCGTGGAAGACTTCCTCGTACATTTTCTCGCCCGGGCGCAATCCGGTGAAGACGATGGGCACGTCGACGTCGGGGCGCAAGCCCGCGAGGCGGATCATCTGCCGCGCAAGATCGACGATCTTCACCGGGCGACCCATTTCGAGAACGTAGATCTTGCCCTTGTGCTCGTTCGATTGCTCCGGTGCCAGGCCCATCGCACCGGCCGCGATCACCAGCTCCACGGCTTCGCGGATGGTCATGAAGTAGCGCTGCATTTCGGGGTGGGTGACGGTGAGCGGGCCGCCCTCGCGCAGTTGCTTCTCGAACAGCGGCACCACCGACCCGGTGGAGCCGAGCACGTTGCCGAAGCGCACGGTGATGAAGCGGGTGGTCGCGGCGCTCACGTCCATCGCCTGGCAGAAGCACTCGGCCATGCGCTTCGACGCGCCCATCACGTTGGTCGGGTTGACCGCCTTGTCGGTGGACACCATCACCATCGCGCGCACGCCGTGGGCGACGCAGGCCTCGGCGACGTTGCGCGAGCCGATGGCGTTGGTGCGCAAGCCTTCGAGCGGGTTGGCCTCGACCAGCGGCACGTGCTTGAGCGCGGCGGCGTGGAACACCAGCTCCGGGC
>CAXXRY010000057.1:0-82083 GCA_963668335.2 Aminobacteriaceae bacterium
TACCTTGGTCCCCGTCAGCCCCGAGCGAGTCGCGCAGCACGGAGGCGAGCATGACGCGCCCCTCTTCAAGATGAACTGTTCTGGGTGTTCCGTTGACTGTGAAGTTGAGGACGCGCATTCTATTTGTCCTCCTTTCGGGTTTTCAGGGCTTTCAGTATTTTTTCCGGCGTGACCGGAATCGCGGTGAACTCGACGCCCGTCGCGTCGCGCAACGCGTTGAGGATGGTCGGCGCCACCGCGACGATGGGGTGTTCCGCCATGGGCTTCGCGCTCCACGGCCCTTCTTCGTTGGGCGTCTCCAGCAGGACGACGGTCTGCTTCTCCGGCGCGTCGTGGAGGCGCGGAATCTTGTACGCCGGGAAGGTGACGTTCTTCGCGGCGCCATCGTCTGTGAAGAGAATCTTCTCCATCAGTGCCGCGCCCATTCCCTGAACGACGCCGCCCGTTACTTGTCCGCGCGTTGCGGCGGGATTGACCGCCCTGCCGACGTCGAACGCCGAGGCGAAATGGAGTATCTTGACCTCGCCGGTCTGCTTGTCGACGCGGAGCGCGCACCCTTGAGCGCCGAAGGTCCAGCTTCCGGCGGCGTTCCCCATGCCGGTCTCCGGGTCGGGTTCCGTGATCTCCGGAACACGGTACCATCCGGTCGCGGCAAGCGGTTCGCCGACCGTGAGGCCGTTCGCGGCCATGAAGCCGCGCGCGAGCGTCCCGAGCGGGAGCGTCGCACCGGTGTTCGGGTGAACGCATACGCCTTCTCTGTATGCGACCATGCGGGGGCGCAGTTCCAGGCCTTCGCGGCGTTTCCCTTCACCTTTTCGACGAGCGCGCGGCACGCATCCTGAATGGCGCGTCCTCCCCGGTAGGTTTGCATGGAGGCCACAGTCTGCCATTCCCACGGGGAGAACTGCGTATCCACATCGAAGTAGATGCGCACCTTCTCGAACGGTATTTCGAGCGCCTCCGCCGCCATCTGCGCGAAGACCGTATGGACGCCCTGTCCCATCTCGATTCCCGCAAGGTTCACGAAGGCGCTGCCGTCGGCGTTGACCTGCACGTGGCAGCAGGAAGCGGCGTTCGCGGCCATTTTGGGCGATTTCATCATCGAGGCGATGCCCTTGCCGTAGAGGTAGCGCTCGTCGTTCGGGGGAAGCGGCTCCTCCGCGAGAGCTTTTTCGACGGCGTCGAGGCAGCCGAAGAGGTCGCCGTTGCTCTTCTTGATCGTCTGTCCGAGGGAGTTTTTCCGCCCCTCGCAGAGGAAGTTCTTCCGCATGATCTCCGCCGGCGTCATGTCGAGCTTTCGCGCAAGCATGTCGATCAGGCGGCTGGACATGAACTGCCCCTCGGGGTGTCCGTACCCTCTGTACGCGCCGACGATCGGCGAGTTGGTGTAGACGCCGTAGACGTCGACAATCGCGTTCGGGAACTCGTAAGGGCCGGTGCAGTTGTGCCCGGCGACGGTGTCCACGGGCCACCCCGTGTCGCCGTACGCTCCGTCCGCGAAGTACATCTCGGCCTTCAGCGCGATGAACGTGCCGTCGAGCTTCGCGCCGATCCGCATACGCCCCTTCATCCCGCGTCCGATCAACGCGCCGGAGATGACCTCGCCGCGCGTGAGCACCAGCTTGACGGCGTATCCGGGGACGAAGCTCGCGGCATAGGCGACCATCGGTTCGATGCTCACGTCGGATTTGCCGCCGAAGCCGCCGCCGAGGTAGGGGATGTGCACGCGCACCTTTGTCGCGGGAATGCCGAACATGTCGGCGAGGACGTCCCGGAGGACGAACGGGGCCTGGTTCGAGGCCCATATCTCGATATCGCCGTCCGTGCCGAAGCGGCAGATCGCGCCGTGCGGTTCAAGCGGCGCCTGACTGGAGAGGGGGAATTCGAACTCGTCCTCGACCGTTATGTCGGCTTTGGCGAATCCCTCATGTTCGTTCCCTTTGCGGAGCGCGTAGTGGTGGAAGACGTTGCTTCCGGGGATCGGATGGACGGAGTACTCCACCCTTCTGTACTCCCCGTTCTTCTCGTGGATGAGCGGCGCGCCGGGAGCCGCGGACTCGACCGGGTCGAGGACGAACGGGAGTTTCTTGTACTCGACCGCGATTCCCTTGAGCGCCGCGGCCGCCTGATTCTCGGTCTCCGCGAGGACCACCGCGACCGGCTCGCCCGCGTGACGGACCTTGTCGACGGCCAGGGGCGGCTGGTCCCAGAGACAGGTGCCGAAGAGCATCCCGCACCCCTGTCCTGTGACGACTTTTTTGACGCCGGGCATCGCCTCCGCCTTCGACGTGTCGATCGATGAGAATTTTGGCGTGAGGGATCCCGGCCCTCAGCACCTTCGCATAGAGCATCCTTGGAAGGACGATGTCGGCCACGAAGACGGCCTCTCCTGTCGCCTTCCGGACGGCGTCCACTCTTGGAACGTTCTTTCCCACATATTGTAACGTCATGCTTTCCCCTCTCTTTCACAAAGAGATGCGATGAAGAACTCTCTCCGCCGGGACCGCTCCCCAAGATCGCGCAGGGCGTCCCCTCTCCGGAACTCCTATTCACCGTATGCATGCGCGGAGAAGAGCGCGTTCTCTTCTCCACGGAGTTTCCGCTACCCCTTCTCCTCCCTCCGGTACGGTTTCAGCAGCCCCGCCGGAGCCGCCGCTCGCCTCGAAACGCCGACGAGCGCGATAACCGTCATCAGGTAGGGGATGATCAGGAAGAGGTGGAACGGGATGTCGAAGCCCAGACCCTGGAGGCGGAGCTGGAGGGCGTCGAGGAAGCCGAAGATCATCGCGCCCGCCATCCCCTTCGCCGGGTCCCAGTTGCCGAAGATCACCATGGCGATGGCAATCCACCCTCTGCCGCCCACCACGTCGATCAGGAACATGTTTTGGTGGGCCAGGGTCAGGAACGCGCCGCCGACGCCCATGAGCGCGCCGCTCGCAGCGAGGCAGAGCGTCCGCGTCAGGTTGACGTCGATGCCCACCGTATCCGCGGCGAAGGGGTTCTCTCCCACGGTGCGGATAGCGAGTCCCCACGAGGTGCGGTAGAGCAGGAACCAGATCAGCGGCACGAGGAGCAGCGCGATATAGACCAGAACGTACTGGTTGAAGAGAGCCGTCCCCAGGATGGGAATGTCCGAGAGGAACGGAATCGCCGTCTGCGTGAAGGGGCGCACCGTGGGCGGGTTTACCGGGGAGCCGACCGCGAGCCTGTAGATGAACATGGCCAGCCCTGTCGAGAAGAGAGTGATCCCCAGCCCTGAGACATGCTGCGAGAGCCCCAGGTAGACGGCGAGGAATGCCATGAAGAGGGAGAGCAGCACTCCGATGAGCGCCGCAGCCGCTACGCCGAGCCAGAGCGAGCCCGTGGTCAGCGTGGTCAGAAAGCCCGTCATGGCGCCCATCAGCATGATACCTTCGATGCCCAGGTTGAGCACCCCGGCGCGTTCGCAGAGGATCTCTCCCAGCGTGCCGAAGATGATGGGCGTCGCCATGCGCATCATGGCCGCCAGAAGTCCCGTGATAAAAGCGGTGGTCATCACCTGTTCCATCAGTCTTTCACCGCCTTTACGCGGTATTCGGTCAGCAGCAGGGCGATGAGCATCACGATAAGCGCCATTCCCTGGATCACCTCCGCGATGTAGGTCGGGACGCCGGTCAGGCGGCTCATCGACTGCGCCCCCACGATGATCACGCTGAAGAAGAACGCGGAGAGCACTGTTCCGACCGGGTGCAGCCGCCCGAGCATCGCGATGACGATACCGGAGTAGCCGAAGCCGGGCGAGATGTCCATCAGCAGGTGGAAGTGGATTGCGACCACCTCGCACACGCCTGCGAGCCCCGCGAGCCCCCCGGAGAGGAGCGCGGTTTTCATGATGACGGCGTTCACGTTGATGCCGCCGAAGGCCGCCGCCCTCGGGTTCACCCCGACGGCGCGCGACTGGTAGCCGAACACCGTCTTGCTGTTGACGAACCAGACGACGAGCACGGCGACGAGAGCGAGGACGATGCCCAAGTGGAAGCGCGAGCGGATCAGCAGCACGGGAAAGCGCGCGATCTCAGCCACGGCGGGGGAGCGGGGCCAGCTCGACCCCGGCATCTGCAGCGGACCGAAGAGCAGGTACCCCATCAGGTGCCACATGACGTAGTTCAGCAGCAGCGTGGTGACCACGTCGTCCACCCTGTACTTCGTCTTCAGCAGCGCGGGGATCGTCGCCCACGCGCCTCCGGCGAGAAACCCTGCGGCGCAGACGAGAAAAAGGACGATCACCTTCGGAAGGGGGGGCGCGTAGATGCCCACCCAGGCGGCGGCGATGGCCCCGGCGAGGAGCTGCCCCTCTGCCCCGATGTTCCAGAACTTTGCCCGGAAGGCGAAGGCCACGGCAAGCCCGGTGAAGGTCAGCGGCGCCGCCTTCACGCAGGTTTCCAGGAAGTTGTAGCGTGTTCCCAGCGCTCCCCGGAAGAGGGATGTGTAGGAGAGCCACAGGTCGCCTCCCGCGATCAGAATGGGGATCGCCGAGAGCAAAAGCGTCGCCAGGACGGCCCCCACCGGCACGAGAAGCTGTATCCATCCGGGCAGAGGCGCCCGCTTCGACACGATCATGCGCACGGTTCGCTCACCCCGCTCATCCAGAGACCGACCTGCTCTCTGCTCGCTGCATCCCGCTCCGCGACGCCCATGATACGGCCTTCGTACATCACGGCGATTCTGTCGGCGAGCAGGAATATTTCGTCAAGGTCCTCCGAGATCAGGAGAATGGCCGCGCCGCTCTCGCGGGCTTCCAGAATCCGCTTGTGGACGTACTCGATGGCCCCGACGTCGAGCCCGCGCGTCGGCTGGGCCGCAACGACGGCGCGCGGCGAGGCCGAAAGTTCGCGGGCGAGGATGATCTTCTGCAGGTTGCCCCCGGAGAGCGTCCGGGCGACGGCGCGCCGTCCGTCGGTCGTGATGCCGAATTCGTCTATCAGCCTGTCCGCATGCCTGCCGATCGCCGCGTGGTCCAGCATGCCGAACGAACGGAAGGAGGCGTGGTTTTCGAGGACGAGGTTCTCCTCCACGGTGAGTTCGAGCAGCAGCCCCGTGGTCATCCTGTCCTCCGGGATACGGGCCATCTTCCTGTCCACCGCGGCCTTCGGTTTTCCGGGAGGAAGCGGTTCCCCGCCGAGGAGCACGTCTCCGCCGTCGGGGGACGCGGAGGCCGAAGAGGGCTTCCGCAAGCTCCCGCTGTCCGTTGCCGGAGACCCCGGCCATCCCGAGGATCTCCCCGGAACATATTGCGAGGGAGAGCTCTTTCACGGCCTCCAGCTCCTTGTCGTTTTTCACCGAGAGGGAACGGATCTCGAGCGCGGGGTCGCCGCGGCGCTGCGAGCCGGTATGCCGCCGCACGGCGAGCTCCCGCCCCACCATCAGGTTCGCCAGCTCGCGTTCGTTGGTATCGCGCGTCGCCCGTTCGGCGACCACGCTTCCCTTCGAGAGGACGAGCACTCTGTCGGCGATCTCCATGACCTCGTAGAGCTTGTGCGAGATGAAAACGACCGAACACCCTTCCGCCGCCAGCGCGCGCAGCGTGCCGAAGAGCTCCATTGTCTCAAGGGGCGCGAGCACGGCCGTCGGTTCGTCGAGGATGAGGATGCGCGCGTCGCGGTAGAGCGCCTTCAGAATCTCCACCTTCTGCTGCCCTCCGATGGGGAGGGTCCACACGGGCGCGTCCGGGTCGACGTGCAGGCCGAAGCGGTGCTGCAGTTCGAGCAGCTTCCGGCGGGCGCTCTCCATGTCGAGAAAGAAGCCGCCGCAGCTCCCTACAACGGTGTTTTCAAGCACCGTCTGCGAAGGGACAAGGGTGAAGTGCTGGTGCACCATACCGATGCGCCGGGCAATGGCGTCGCGGGGGGAGGAGAGGGAGACTTTCTCGCCCCCGATGCGGATCTCGCCGCTATCCGCGGCGTAGTATCCGAAGAGGATGTTCATGAGCGTCGTCTTTCCCGCGCCGTTCTCGCCCAGAAGCGCGCAGATCTCCCCTTTGTAGAGAGTGAAGTCCACGTCCCTGTTGGCGACGACGTCGAGAAAGGTCTTCCGGATCGAGCGCATTTCAACGACCGGAGTGCGCTCTTCAGGATGTGTGCGTGGTGTGTCGGGCCGGCTCATCGGCAGCCATTCCCCCTTTCGGGTGTTTCCGTCGAAAAGGGGAACGAAGGTATCCCCCCGTTCCCCAAAACAAAATCAGTCCGTTTTCAATTCCGTCTCGACGACCGGGACGGTGAACTCCCCGGCGAGGATCTTCGCTTCGAGGTCCCGGACTTCCTTGATCAGCTCGGCGGGAAGCTTCTGCTCGAACTCGTGGAAGGGGGCGAGGAATGCGCCGCTCTTGGCCATCATCGACCACTCGCGGAGGTTCTCTGCCTTCCATTCACCCTTGCGGACCGCGTCGACCGAGTGGAGCACCGTCGGGTACATGTCCCATACGGGGCCGGTGACGACGACTTCGGGGGCCAGATCGTGCTGGTCGAGCATGTTGCCGAAAGCGAGGATCTTGTGTTCCTTCGCCGCCTCGAAGACGCCGAAGCGCTCGGCGAAGATCAGGTCGACGCCCGACTCGATCTGGGCCAGGGCGGCCTCTTTCGCCTTCGGAGGATCGAACCAGCTTCCGATGTAGGCGACTTTTACCTTGACGGCCGGGTTCACCGAGAGCGCGCCCTCTTTGAAGGCGTGCACCAGGCGGTTGACCTCGGCGATGGGGATGGCGGCGATGATGCCCAGCGTATTGCTCTTCGTCATCCGTCCGGCGATCACGCCGCACAGGTAGGAGGGCTCGTGGATCCAGTTGTCGAAGACCGAGTAGTTCGGTTCCTGGAAGGCGAATTCCGAACCGAAGGCGAACGCGACCTCGGGGTACTCCTTCGCCACGCGCCGCGACGGTTCTTCTGCCCGCGAGGAAGGCGTCGCCGACGATCAGGTCGAACCCTACTCTCGGCGTACTCGCGGAGCACGCGCTCGAAGTCCGCAGCGCCGACTTTCTCCGCGAACTCGTAGGTAATGCCGGTTTCCTTCTGCACCTTCAGGCACGCCTGATGGATCGCGCCGTCCCAAGGCTCCTCGATCGCCGTCTGGAAGACGGCAGCGAGCTTGAAGTCCTTGTACTCCTTCACATCGGCCGCCGCCGCCCCGACGAAGAGAACCAGCAGACAGAGAGCAAGCGGAACAACAAATTTCTTCACATAAATGCACCTCCCGTTCAGAGTATCCGGCGAACGGACGGACGACCGTCGCCGCAGTACAAACTATAGATTCCCCGCGTTCCGCATGGGAAAGCTTCGACTCGTCACCTCCTCGCTCTCCGCGGAATTCCACAATCGCGCCAATTTCCATTTTATCAGAAGTTCTGTACTCTCGATGATTTGAAACCATTCAATCAACGGGAGCGCCTTCTGTCAATGGCGACTGGTGACGTGAATTTTCGCTCTTTCTGTCGGCTGTGGACAGGGAAGAGCGATTATGGTATTATTTTAATGCAATCGATTGCATAAATCAAATGGGCGGGGAGAAGAGAGAATGGATCTTGTGGTTCGCAATGCGCGGTTTCGCGGAGAGTCCGGAACGAAGGAGATAGCGATTCGGGACGGCGTGGTGGCCGCGATCGGAGAACGGCTCGCCGTTCAGGCCGACCGGGAGATCGACGCCGGGGGCAACTTGGTGTCTGCTCCCTTCATCGATCCTCATCTGCACCTCGACGCAGCTCTTACCGTGGGAAATCCCCGCTACAACAAATCGGGAACGCTCCTCGAAGGTATCGCCATCTGGGGGGAGCGCCGTCCCTCGCTTCAAAAGGACGAAGTGCTCCGCAACGCGCGCGAGGCCGTGCTCTGGGAGGTCGCGAACGGCGTCCAGTTCATCAGAACGCACGCGGACACCACCGATTCCGCCCTCGTCACGGTGGAGGCGCTCGTCGAGCTGCGCGAAGAGATGAAGGACGTTGCGGAGATCCAGGTGGTCGCCTTCCCGCAGGACGGCGTCTTCACCTTTCCCGAGGGGGAGGCGAACCTCCGCCGCGCCCTCGATATGGGGTGCGACTGCGTCGGCGCAATCCCGCACATCGAATTCACCCGCGAGGACGGCGTTCGCTCGGTCGAGCTGGCCTTCGAATTGGCGGAGAAGTACGGCCGCCTGGTGGATATTCACTGTGACGAGACCGGAGACGACCAGTCCCGCTTTGTCGAGGTCATGGCGAAGCTCGCCATCGCGACGGGGATGGGAAGTGCCGTCACGGCGAGCCACACCACGGCGATGCACAACTACAACAACGACTACGCGCTCAAGCTGATGGGGATCTTCCGGCGGGCGAAGATGAACTTCATCACCGCGCCGTTCGACAACTCCGTGCTCCAGAACCGCACGGACGGTTATCCGCGCCGCAGAGGGCACACCCGCGTCGACGAGCTAGACGCCGCCGGCGTCAACGTCTCCATAGGGCACGATTCGATCATGGACCCCTGGTATCCGATGGGGAGGGGGTCCATGCTTGCCGCGGCGAACCTGCTGATGCACACGGCGCACATGAGCGGGCGCGAGCAGATCCGTCGCCTCTTCGACATGATCACGGACAACTCCGCAACGACCATGGGCGTCCGGGATCGCTACGGTGTCAGGATGGGCGCTCCGGCCGATTTTGTGATCCTCGACGCTCCCGACGAATTCGAGGCGATCCGTCTCCAGAGCGAATGCTTCTTCGTGGTGCGCGGCGGCAAGGTGGTGTGCGAGACTGTTCCGGCTAAGCGAAAACTGCGCCGGAACGGCGTTGTTCGCGAGGTCGATTTTAAACTGTCGGCGAAGTGATTCGAAGATTTTCGCGAAGGATATATACTGTACGGAAAGATCGTTCAGGATCGTCGAAAGTCAAGAATGTCTCCGTAGTTTTTACGAATAAAATGAAAAACGCAATCAACGCTTGAATCCGCAAGCCCATAAGGCGGCGATCGGAGTTATTTAGCCGCGGACGTCGAAGAGGAGCTTTAACTTGTAAGCCTGCGGATTGAGGTCGAGGTACGATTGCCTGGTACTGGTTTTTTTGTTATGATAAATTCGTTTGAATTTCATGCCTTGAGGAGGTTGTTTTTTGACCGTTTGTCCTTAACTATCGTCGGATGCTAAAAAGTCTGCACGTCTTTTTGTTTGTCGCTAGAGAGGTTGTTTTTGACCGGTTCTTTGCTTTTTAGCGAGAATATTTGCAGACTATTTTCCACGTCGGTCTTCGGATGCTTTGATGGAGCGTCCGCAGGATATGGCGTTCTTGTATCGTGGATACAGCTGATAGAAGAAACGCTCGATAGAAAAAGGAGGACAAATGTCTCATATTACGTATACAAAATCCCGTAAATACGGTGATTTTGAAAAGATTTATACAGAGTGCAGCGGCCCGGGAGGTTTGGAACTCGCGGAATTTATGGCGGAGAAAATGAGACTGGAGCCGGGAAAAAAACTTCTTGATATAGGGTGCAATCGAGGATATCAAACCTGTTTTTCTTGCAAAAGAGTACAAAGTTTTTGCCGTTGGGATAGACCCTTGGAACGATAGAATGCAAGAAGACCCTATGATAGAGCATCTCTGGATGAACGCGCTGGCTTGGAGGGTGGAAGATTCTGTTTTGGGCATACGCGCGGGAGTTCCCGAGACGAATTTTTCTTCGGGTTCTTTTGATTATGTCTACTCGACGACAGCTCTCGAAATGGTGCGTATCTCGTTAGGCTCCGAGGGATACGAAAAAAGCCTCGAGGAGATTGCGCGGATACTCCGCCGCGGCGGAATCTTCGGTTTGGGGGTTCCCATGCGTCTGGAGCGGGCAATTCCTCCGGACCTTGAACCGTATATTTCCAAAGGCGAATATTCATGGAAGAAATGTTTCCGAAGTCTGTCGGAGATTCTAGCGTCCGTGCAAACCGCGGGGTTTGAAATTATCGAAGCCGAGTACGCGCCGGATGCCCGAAGATGGTGGATGGAGTTCGCCGCCTATGATCCTTTCTGCAGGAGAAATCCGGAAGAAGATCCGAAAACGCTTGAAGTGGACAACGGGCGTTGGGCGAGCTTCGGGTATATTATTGCGAGGAAACCGGCATAGCCGCGATACGTTGAGCAACAGAAGAAGCGGCGGAGTATGGTCTTCGACTGCATCGCAGCGGTACGACGGAACAGCAAAAAAAAGCGGTCATGCCATGAAGGCAAGGCCGCTTTTTAGTTTTTCCCGAGTAGGTCGGGGGTCGTATTTTGCCCTTTGATCTTGTATTATTCAACAGAGTTACTATATCGTTATCCTGTTGCCGAGGGAGGAGTGGTTTTTTGGCGAAGATCATTGCACTGTGTACGAGTTCACAGCGACAGGAACCGAAGAGCGAGGTCGCGGAGGCGCGTTTTGTCCATGGAGGCATCGAGGGCGATGCGCACAGGGGAGTGACCGAGAGAGAGATCAGCCTTCTTCGTGCCGAGGATATCCGGAGGGCGGAGGCGGGAGGCCGGATTCGCCTTTCCCCCCGGATCGCTTGCGGAGAACCTCGTAGTGGAAGGTCTTCCGGAGGATCTTGTCCCCGGAGCGCGTCTCTCGGTCGGCCCCGCGGCCGTTCTCGAAGTCGTGGAGAAGGGAAAAAAGCCGGACGAGCCGCACACCTACAACTACAAAGGGTGGTGTCTGTTGCCGACGGCGGGGTTCTTTCTTCGCGTGATCGAGGAAGGTTTCGTCTCGAAGGGAGATACCGTAAAGCTTCTTTGTGAATGAGATATTCCCTCCGAGGCGGAGCGCTTCGGAGGGCGAAAAAGACGAGGAGGGGTGGACGAACGTGCCGGCTGTCGTATAATGGAGGGCACATTTTCGTCGGAGCAATGGATTTCGATACAGTGCGCAGCGTTGCACAAGATGTCTCGACTATAAAGGAGGAGCGTCCATGAAAATCGATGTCAGCAAGAGCGGGAACGGAGCCCGGATCAGCATCTCCGGAAGCATGTACGTGGAGGATTCCGCATCGGTACGGGAGAAGCTGATAGCGCTTCTCGAGGAAGGCGTCTACAACCTGACGCTGGATCTCTCGGGGTTGGACTATGTCGACAGCTCCGGACTCGGCGTGCTCATCTCAATCCATAAGCGGTGCCTTCAGAAGGGCGGCAAGATGACGATCACCGGTCTTCGCGGCATGGTCGAGGAGCTCTTCAAGCTCACCCGGCTCGACTTGGTCTTCAACGTGGCTGCGCACTAAGTAGAAAAAGGGCGCAAAAAAGAAGGGGTTCCAAAGAAGGGGTTCCATCGGGGCCCCTTCTTTTTTCATTCTGTATTTCCGGCATCCTCTGAAACGGAGAATCCCTCCAGCAGCAGGGCGATGCAGATATCCGCCGTACGGCTGTCGTAGAGCGTTCCCCGATGCTCCTCCAGCTCGCGGAGCACCTCTTCCCGAGAGTGCGCAGGCCTGTACGGACGATGGCTCAGCATCGCCTCCACCACGTCCGCCGCGCCGACGACGCGTGCGAAGAGCGTAATCGCCTCGCCCTTCAGGCCATCCGGATACCCGCTGCCGTCCAGCCTTTCGTGGTGATGGAGCACGGCGAGCGATATCGATTCCGGAAAGCCCTCCTTCGCCAAAATATCCCTTCCGATGGCGGCGTGTTCCTGCATCAGCCGTCTGTCGACGGGGCGAAGCGGTCCGGGGATGCAGAGAATTTCCGTGGGAACGCCCATCATCCCCACATCGTGAAGAAGCGCCGCGGTGACGAGGTCGTCGATCTCCGGCTTCGACAGTTCGAGCCGCCGGCCGATTTCGTGCGCCAGGCGCGCAGCTTGGCGCTGGTTCTTCCCCGTGTACGAGTCCTTCATCTCCACCATTGCGGCGGTAAGCCGGACCGTTTTCATCCGGGCCTCCTCGACCGCCTTCAGCGATGCGGCGAGCTGCTCCTGGATGGTGATGCGTTCTTCCTGATCGCGGAGGATGAGAATGCCCGATTTCCGCCCCCCATCCACGGCTACCTGAAAAGACGCCTCGAAGCGGCGCGTTCCGTTCCGTGTGAACAGAGGGACGATTTTCCGTTGCTCCTCGGAGGAGAGAGAGGGGAAGAGCGAAAAGAGCGAGATGCAGGCACCCCGCGACGTCTTGAGACACTCCTGCAGGAGGCGTTTCTCCGGAGTGCGGGCAAGCCCGAGGAGCCCGAGGGCCGCTTCGTTCTGGTACTCCACGATCTCCTCCGGAAGCGCAAGAAGAAAAATCGCGTCCCGTGCCTGATTCAGCAGGTCGCGCATTCGCTCCAGCTCGGAGAGACGGCGCTTCAACTCGGGTAGTGGCTCTTTTTTCCCGATTTGGCTCCCAGCCCCATCAGGGCGAGAAACTGTTCTTCGTTGCCGTCAGTAGGCATTGCGAAGCAGATCCTCCAGTTCCTCATGGTTGAAGGGAAGAGGGTTCGTCAGCATGCACGGATCCTCCTCGCCGGTCTTTGCCAGTACGGGGATTTGTTCCTCGCCGAGCCCCAGATCGCGAAGCCTGCCGGGGATACCGGCCGCCGAGCGGAGCGCGTCCAGCCGGTCAAGGAGCTCCTTCATCGGGTCAGGCGACGAGGCGCTTCCCCCGAGAGCCTCCAGGATCTGCGTATACCGCTCCGGCGCCGCCGGGAAGTTCGCCTCTACGCCCCATCGGAGCAACAGCGAGTTGCACTCGCCGTGCGGGAGGTCGAGAAGGCCGCCTAGGCTGTGGGAGAGCGCGTGGACGACCCCGAGGCTGGCGTTGGAGAAGGCGAGTCCGGCGTGCAGGCTGGCGAGCATCATGCCGGTTCGGTAGTCGATGTCGGAGAGGTTGTCCAAAACTTTGGGAAGGAATTCGCCCACGAGGCGAATGGCCCGGAGGCGTGGAGGTCGGTAAGATCGGATGAAGCCCGCGAAACGTAGGCCTCGACTGCGTGTGTCAGCGCGTCCAGTCCCGTGGCCGCGGTGAGGTTCCGGTCCATTGTGAGCGTGGTTTCCGGATCGACGAGCGCGACGTCGGGGGACGATGGACTTGCTGACGATGGCGTTCTTCACCTTCGTCTCCTCGTTCTTGATGATGGAGAACTGGGAGACGTCGGCCGCGCTCCCGGCGGTCGTCGGGATGCAGATCACCGGAGGACAGGGAAGCGGTATACGGTCGACGCCGACGAACTCGCTCACGTGGGAGCCGTTTGCGTGGACCCGCCCCGACGGCCTTCGCGCAGTCCATGGGGCTTCCGCCCCCCAGGGCAAGAATCAGGTCGCACCGCTCGTCCGCGAAGACGCGCGCCCCCGCCATGACCATCGAGGCCGTGGGATTCGGCCGAATATCGGAGAAGACGGTGTAGTTCAGCTCCTCCTGTTCGAGAGTCTCAAGGACGGGTTTCCAGCCAGCCCGCTTCGATGACTCCCGGGTCCGTGGCGATAAAAACCCTGCCGCCGCCGAGGTTCCGCGCGTACTGACCGGCAAGGGAGAGGGCCCCTCTACCGAAAAGGATTTCAGGGGCGACGAACTTTCTCAGGGCAAAAACCGCGCATACTCTCATCCCCTTTTGTCACAATAAAAGCGGTAGTTATTCTCCCGCCTTTATTTTATCACAAAAATGGAATATGGAATAATGTTGCGGCAGTATCCTTTACCAGCGGAGAATCGTCGCTCCCCATGAGAACCCTACGCCGAAGCCGACGAGCATGACCCTGTCGCCGGGGCGCAGCCTTCCTTGATCGGCGGCGTCGCGGAGGGCCATCGGAATGGTCGCGCTCACGGTGTTCCCCTTGTTCTCGATGTTGGTGTAGAACTTCTCCTCCGGAATGCCGATCTCCTTGCGGAGGTGCTCCAGAATCAGCTTCGTCGCCTGGTGGAAGACGAAGAGGTCGATGTCTTCAAGTTTCAAAGAGTGTATCTCAAGAACCTGCCGCACTGCGGGCGGAACAGTCTCCACGGTGAACTTGAGCACTTCGGGGCCCGTTCATGTACAGGTTCTCCGCGGTGCGCGTGTTTCCCCACTTGTTCGTCCGTTCAACGGCCGTCTCCGGCGACCGCGGGGCTGCCCACGCTCCGGCCGGAATGATCAGCTTGTCCATCCCCGAGCCGTCGTTCCCAGCACAAAGTCCCCTATGCGCGCCGTGTCGGAACCTTCGACGAGTGTTGCCGCCGCGGCGTCGCCGAAGATCGTGCGTGTGCTCTTGTCCTTCGGATGGACGGTGCGCGACAGCGTGTCCGCCGTGATCAGCAGCACCTTCATCGCTATCCCCGTCCTATAAGTCCCTTCGCGAGGGCGAGCCCGTAGACGAACCCGGAACAGCCCAGGTTGAAGTCGAGCGCTCCCGTCGTTTTTTCAGCCCCAGTCTGTCCTGCACCACGCAGGCGGTCGCGGGGAGGTAGTAGTCGGGGCACTCCGTGCACAGAAGCAGAAAGTCTATTTCGTCCTGTCGATGCCGTGCTCCTCGAAAAACTTCTCCCCGGCGCGTGTCGCAAGATCCGAGACGAGCTCTCCGTCCACGATATGCCGCTCCCGGATGCCCGTCTTCTGGTGGATTTTCTCATCGGTCCATGTGCCGAACTCCTCCACCAGCGCCTTGTTGTCCACCACCTTCGGCGGAAGGTAGTATGAAATAGCCCGTACTCCGGCTCCAATCCCTTCATCTCTCGAACGCCTCCATAACTAGATGTGCCGTTGCAGAATGTGCATCATACTCGATGCGCTGCTATTATCCCATTGTCACCGATAAGTGACAAGTCTTTCATTGTCTTGAAAATGCGCGCTGAATGCTCTTGCAAAGAAACGGCGGGTGGAATAAAGTAGGAAGACCTTTCGCGGTACGGGAGACCGCGCCGCGAAGAGACCGGCTCCGGGAGAGCGTTGAACGCGTTCCCCGGTTCTCCGAATGAAAGGAGTGGCGCTCTCATGAGTAGCGGCACGCTGAGCTTTATACATTGCGCTGATTCTTCATCTCGACAGCCCCTTCTCCGGGCTTGCGGAGATTTCTTCCTCGCTGGGGAGTTTTTTGCGCGGGGCCTCCTTCTCCGCCTTTCGGAACGCCGTCGACTGCGCATTGCGGAACGAGGCGGACTTCGTCCTGATCTCCGGGGATGTGTACGACGGCGAGGACAGAAGTGTCCGCGCGCAGCTCTTCTTCCTCGAACAGTTGAAGCGGCTTTCCGACGCGGGTATCGCGTCCTTCACGGTGCACGGCAACCACGACCCGCTCTCCGGGTGGGAGCTGGACCGCGACCTGCCTCCCTTGGCGCACAGATTCGGCGCGGCGAAGATCGAGTCCGTCCCGCTGACGGTGAAGGGTGAGCGGGTCGGGACTGTGCACGGGTGCAGCTATCCCGTGCGCGACGTCCGGGGAGAACCTGGCGCGCGGCTTTGCGGGACGGCGCACCGAGGGCGTGAACATCGGCCTGCTTCACTGCAACGTCGGAGGAAGGAAGGGGCACGAAAACTACGCTCCCTGCTCGCTGGACGATCTCCGCGCGGCGGGAATGGACTACTGGGCGCTGGGGCACGTGCACTCCGCGGAGATTCTCTGCCACGACCCCTTGGTCGTCTACCCCGGTAACATCCCAGGGGCGGCATATCGGTGAGACGGGCAAGAAGGGGGTCTTCTCGGTAACCATGGGCTCCGCGGGCGGTCATCCCGGCGGGAGGGGCGGCGTGGAGTTCATCCCGTGCGACGTTGTCCCGCTGGAGGAGGGAGGTCTCTCTCCATCGAAGGAATGCAGCGCGACGAGGAGCTTATCGCCGCTTTTGACCGTCTCAGGGACGGGGTGCGGAAACGAGGCGGGCGGACGCCCTGTGATTGTTCGGGGCGTCGGTCGGCGGACGCGGCAAGCTGAGCGCGGCTCCTTCGCCGTCCCGGATTCCTCTCCGGTCCCGGCGGGCTCGTCGAGAGCCTGAACCAGAACGAGGAAGGGCGGAGCGACTTCGTCTACATCGAAAGCGTCGTCGACGACACCGCATCTCCGTTCGGACCTGGAAGCGCTGGCCTCGGGGAACCATTTCGTCGGCGACTTTCTCAAGGAAGTCTCCGCTTTCGAGCGCCGCGGCAATCTCAGGGAGGGGCTTATGGAGGTGCTCGCCGCGAAGGGCGTCAGGGAGAAGCTGCCCCGCGAGGTGTTCGACAGAGTGGACGCGCTCCCCGACGACGAGATTGCCTCGCTGCTGCGCAGGGGGACGTCGCCTTGCGCTTGCGGGACTGCTCGAAGGGGAGGACGACGAATGAAGATCAGCGAGTTTTTCGTACAGAACTTCGGTATTTTTTCCGGGTCGGGAACCTCTCTTTCCAAGGGGCTGACGATCTTTCACGGGGAGAACGAGAGCGGGAAGACGACGCTGATGAACTTCTTCCGGCGGATTCTCTTCCCGAGGGAGAAGTACTCGCGTACCCGCGGAAACGCGTACGAGCCAGCTGAGCGGCGCGCGGCACGGCGGTTCCGCCAGAGTCCGTATGGAGGACGGCAGGGAGTTCGTCATCACGCTCGACGGGAAGAAGAACTTCGTCCTCCCGGCGTCGGGAGGAACCGCCTCGCCGCTTCCGTCCAACTTCTTCTCCATCGGTAAGGACGTCTACGAGAGCGTCTTCGCGATGGGGCTGAGCGATATGCAGTCGATGGAATCGCTGAATAAGGCCGACATCGCTGCGCGCTTCTTCGCAGCCGGTTCCGGACTGGGTTCGGCGTCGCTTCTCGAGGCTGCTCTCCCTCATTGGAGGAGCGGGCGAACGAGCTCTACCGCCCCGGACTCGCCAAGGGCGCCTCGGCCGTGAACCGCCTGCCTGCTTTCGATGAAGGAGACGATGATGCGTACGGACGACTGATCCGTGCACTGCGTATGGCGAGCGGTTCGTGGAGCGAACGCCGCGATGTGCTCGACGCCACGCAACGAGATCTGGAGCAACGGCGCGAGGAGCTTGCGGAAGTGCAGCGAAGGCTCTCCTTTCTGGAGCTTCTGGAGAAGGGACTGGCGCCCCGTGCAGCGCTCGCCGAGATCGAGCGCGCTCTCGGCGAACTTTCCACCCTTCCTCCGTTCCCGGAGGGAGGGCTCGACAAGCTGGAGCGCTTGAAAGACGAGCGGAAACGGCTTGAAGCCTCCTGTGCCCGCCTTGAGTCCGAGATTCGTGCGAAGGAGGAGGAAGCAGCGTCGCTGGCCTCCGACCCGCTGCTCCTCTGCACGGAGTACGAAGCGGAGATACGCGCGTTGGAACAGGAGGGAGAGCAACTGCGCGCCGCGCTCGCACGCAAGAGTCTGCTGGGAGCGCGAGCTGTTGGCCTCGCGCAGGAGCTTCCTTCGCAATATCGAGGATCTCTGTCCGTGGTGGACGGAGGAGCACTTGATGAACGCGGGACATCTCGGCGGACGCGATCGCCTTCGCCCGCAGGACCGCGCGAGCGCAAGGAGGTACTCGAAAGGGAAACGGGGGAGAGGGAGAAAAGTCGCTCGCCCAGTGGAACCGCCTTCGCGAGGACCGCAGAAGCGAGGCGGCCTCGCTGGAAAAGGAGATGGGCGTCGTCGAGAAGCGGGGCGAAGCGCCGCCTCCGAGCGATGGGGGCTCATCACGCGCCTCCGGAGCGTCTTCACCGAGCTCTGCAGCCAGGAGGACGAACTGAACTCCCTTGAGGAGGCGCGTTCGACGCTTTTGGCGGAGCGCGACCGCGCCCTTGAACAGGAGCCGATCCCGCCCGGGATCATGGTTGTCCTGATCTCGGCCTTTCTTCTGCTGGTCGGCGCGGGCGCCGCGCTCCAGGCGTTCTTGGCGTCCGACTACTTGTGGGGCCTTCGGCTCGGCGGACGCTCTTCACGGCGTCGCTGCTGGCGTGGTTCGCGCACAAGGGATCTGTCGAAGAAGTACGCGACAGGCCGCGGACAGTGGGTGAAACGGCTGGAGGACCTCGACTCCCGGCTTGAGGAGACGACCTTGCTCGTCGAGAGCCAGAAGACAAGGGTCGACCGTCTGCGGACGCAGAGGGAGGAGCTGGGGAGCAGTCTCGGCATCAACGCGCCTCGTTTCGAGAGCGCGATGGAGCACCTCCTCGCCGAGGGCGAGGGGGACAACAGCGCGCAGGAGCGATATACGTTCCTCAGCGAACGGAACAGGCAGATGGCGACCGTCCTTGCGCGCATGGATGCCGAAGGGGAGGCCATGGAGCGGGAGGTCGTGCGTACGGTCAAGGAGCTGGAAGAGCTGAACGAAGCGTGGAGTCGCTGGCTGACCGAACACAGATTCGACCGGAACCTCGCCCCCCGCGACATGGAGGGGATCGTCCCGAGGATTCTCCAGCTGCGCTCGGAGGAGGCTTCCCTTGCCGCGCGGGCGGCCGAGGGGAGGGAGCTGGACGATACTGTCGAAGCCATCCGGAAACGTATTCAGGAGCTTGCCGGACGTCTTTCGCCCTCCTTCGAGGTTCTTGGCGAGTCGCTGCCTTCGGCGGCCGATCCCGCCTCGATCCGCGCCTTCTCGTCGCTTCTGCGGCGGGCGGAAGAAAAACGCGGCGTGATCGCCTCGTGCGAGCGGGACGTTGCGATGCTCCGGCAGAATCTTGACGTCATGAGAGCGGAGATGAGGCAGACGGAGCTCACGCTGAACGACCTCTTCACGGCGGCGCGGACCGACGGCGAGGATGCGTTCCGCGCCCTTGCGGAGCAGTGCCGGAAACGCGACGCGCTGTTCGCCGGAAGACTTCAGGAGCAGAAGGTGCTCCTGGGCCTCTTCGGGTCGGCGGAGGCGCTCCGGGCCGCGGAGGAGGAGTACGCGGCACGATCTCCCGAGGATATTCGATCGGAGGCGGAGACGCTCCGCGAACGTACGGAACGCGCGCGCTCCGAGCTTGACGCAATGGTCGAAGCCAGAGGGCGCATCGTTTCCGAACTGGAGAGGATGGGGACCGACGAACGGCTGGGCGAACAGCTCTTCGCCAGAAAAGGAATGGAGCGGAAGCTCGACGAACACCTTGAAGAGTGGCTCTCGAACATACTGGCACACCACTTCCTGGAAGTCTCCAGGACCCGGCACGAGCGCGAACGGCAGCCGGAGGTCATCCGCAGGGCGGGCGAATACCTCGCCCTGATGACCGGCGACCGCTACCATCTGCTTTCCGAGGGGGACGAAAAAGGATTCTCCGTGGTGCTGGAGGAAAAGCAGCAGTCACGCGAGCGGAAGGAGGAGCTCAAGTGGAGTTCCGGCCTGGGGGACCAGGTCTACCTCTCGATGCGCCTCTCCCTCGCCTCGTTGTGGGGGAAGAACTCCGAGCCATTACCGCTGATCCTCGACGATCTGCTGGTGCGCTTCGACGAAGGACGGCAGCGCGGCGCGGCGATGGCGATCTGCGAGGCCGCCCGTGAGAATCAGGTGATGCTCTTCACCTGTCAGAAGGGGACGCTCGACGTCTTCCGCGACGTCGTCGCGGAGACGGGAGAGAGCGGATCGGATTTCCTCTCCTTCCACCGTATCGAGAAAGGCGCGTTTGTTCCCGTTGCGTAGCGCATTCGAAATGCAAAATGACGCGGCGCCCTCCGGCCGCGCAACGTCGGCGGCCGAAAGAATCCGTGCGCTCGACGTGGGAATAGTCTCCTTCCGGGAGCCGCTGAAGGATCATTGCTCGTGGGAAATCGGCGGCCCGGCGGACATTTTTGTCCAACCTTCGGAGGACGGGCAGGTGCTTCGCCTGCTTCGCTTCGCCCGCGAGGAGGGGCTTCCTCTTGTCGTGATCGGCAGGGGGACGAATCTCCTCTTTGCCGACGAAGGGTTCCGGGGCATCGTCATGAAGCTCGGACGGCGCTTCTCCGATTTTTCCGTCGACGGCTCGTCGATCCGGGCCCGCGGAGGACTCTGGGTTCCGCGGCTGGTGAAAAATCTTGTCGAAGCGGAACTCTCGGGTCTTGAGCACGCGGCCGGAATCCCCGGATCGTTCGGAGGTCTCGTCACGATGAACGGCGGCAGCCTCAGACACAGCGTCGGCGAGCGTGTCGCCGAGGTGCGGGCCGTTTCCTTCGCGGGGGAGACGCGCGCATTTTCGCGCGAAGAGTGCGGTTTCTCCTACAGAAGCTCGCTCTTTCAGCATTTTTCAGACTCTCCGGAAAACCGGTGGATTGTCCTTGAAGCCCGTCTTGAACTCCTCCCTGCGGAGCGGAACGATATCCGCAGGGAGGTGCTTGGCATTCTCGAGGAGCGGCGCGGGAAATTCCCGCTCGGTCAGCCGAACTGCGGCTCCGTCTTCACGAACGATCCGTCCGTCTACGAACTTGCAGGCCCTCCGGGGAAGATCGTCGAAGAGACCGGTTTGAAAGGTCTGCGGGTCGGCGGCGCGGAGGTCTCGCACCGGCACGCAAACTTCATCGTCAACCTCGGCGGCGCGACCGCGTCGGACGTGCTCGCTCTCGTCGCGGAGATTCGCAGGCGCGTTCACGACCGTATCGGCGCGTGGCTCGAGTGCGAAGTCCGCTACGTCGGCGCCGACGGAACGCTGGTTTCCGCGTCGACGGCCTCGGAGTGTCCGCGGCCCGGAGGAAAGTGAAACGCCCCGAGGGGAGCGGTACTTTGCGGCACGGGCGTTGGTGTACGGAAACGGGGGGTGCCCAATGAACGCTTTCGAACGCCTGAGCAGCATCTTCAAGGAATTCCGGTCGCTCTGTCCGAAGCGGCTGTTCTTGTGGACGCTCCTCCTCGCGGGCATTGCCTCGGCGTGGATGGTGTCCATCACCGACAAAGAGATGCGGAGCGCGCTCCTTCATGAAGCGCGCCTCCTCGCCGCAGCGATCAATTCCGAACATTTGCGGTCGCTTGCGGGAGACGAGTCCGATCTGGAGCGGGAGTCGTACCGCCGGTTGAAAACGCAGTTGACCGCCGTCCGCGCCACCGATCCGAAGCGTCGGTTCGTCTACATCATGGGAAGGAAGCCGGACGGGAAGATCTTCATCCACGTCGACAGCGATCCGCCCGATTCGGAGGACTACTCCCCTCCCGGGCAGATATACGACGAGGCCGCACAGGTACTTACCGAGGTCCTGGAGCGCGGGAGCGAATTCGTCCAGGGGCCCCTTGAGGACCGGTGGGGCGTCTGGGTCTCCGCGCTGGCGCCTTTGCGGGACTCTACGGGAGCTGTGACCGCCCTTCTCGGAATGGATGTCGACGCCTCCGACTGGAGGCGGAACGTCCTGAAGCGCGCCGCGCTCTCGGTGTCGCTGACCCTTGTGCTCTTCGCCTCGCTTCTTGCCGCCGCCGTCGCCATACGAACAGGCCGCCGCCTCAAGGAGGAGACCGCCCGCGCCGATGAACTGGCTGTCCACGCACGAGCAGCCAGCGTTGCAAAAAGCGAATTCCTCGCGAACATGAGCCACGAGATCCGCACACCCATGAACGGCGTCGTCGGGATGACCGGCCTGCTGCTCGATACGGACCTGACCGAAGAGCAGCGGCGGTATGCCGAGATCGTCAGGGTCAGCGCGGAAGCCCTCCTCTCCCTCATCAACGATATTCTGGACTTCTCCAAGATAGAAGCGGGGAAGCTCGACCTCGAGATTCTCGACTTCGACCTGTCCAGTCTCATGGACGACTTCATCCTGACACTGGCGGTGAGCGCGGAGGAGAAGGGGATCGAGCTGCTGTGCGGCGTCGATCCGGACGTTCCCGTGCTGCTTCGCGGCGATCCGGGGCGTCTGCGGCAGATCCTGACAAACTTTGTGAGCAACGCGGTGAAATTTACGCACGAAGGGGAAGTGGAGACGAGAGTCTCTCTGTTGGAAGAGAGCGACCGCGACGCGCTGCTTCGCTTCTCTGTGCGCGACACGGGGATAGGGATCGGGCCGGAGAAAATGGGATTGCTCTTCACGAAGTTCAGTCAGGTGGACGCCTCCACGACGCGCAAGTACGGCGGCACGGGGCTGGGCCTTGCTATCTCGAAGCAGCTTGCGGAGATGATGGGCGGCTCGGTCGGCGCGACGAGCGTCGAAGGGAAGGGATCGGAATTCTGGTGTACCGTCCGCCTGCAAAAACAGCCGGAGAACCCGCGGCGCGCCCTCCGTCCCGTAACCGACCTGAGGGGCGTGCGTGTCCTGATCGTGGACGACAACGCGACCAACAGGCGGCTTTTGACCGCTCGTCTGACGTCGTGGGGAATGCGCCCCGAAAGCGTCTCCGGCGGAAGCGTCGCCCTCGCGTCGCTCGACGCTGCGCTGCGGGAAGGCGATCCCTTCCGCCTTGCGGTGGTGGACATGCAGATGCCGGAAATGGACGGCGAGACGTTCGGCAGTCTCGTGCGCGCGGATGGGCGTTTCGACGCGCTCCGTATGTTGATGCTCACGTCGCTCGGAATACGCGGGGATGCCAGGAAGTTCGCCGAAGCGGGATTCTCGGGCTATCTGAACAAGCCCGTCCGTCAGCACGACCTTCGGGATGTGCTCTCTTTCATCATGACTGGAGATGCGGACGCCTCGGGCGCCATCGTCACCCGCCACACGGTGCGGGATGCCGTCTCCTCCTTCGATGGAGGAAGGGCGCGCATTCTGCTTGCGGAGGACAATATCACCAACCAGCACGTCGCCCTCGGCATACTCAAGAAGTTCGGCCTGAGAGCGGACGCGGTCGCGGATGGAGAGGAGGCGCTTGCCGCCCTCTCGGCCGTTCCGTACGATCTCGTTCTGATGGATTGCCAGATGCCGCGCATGGACGGGTACGAAGCCGCTCGGAGAGTCCGCATGATGGAAGGAGCGGTTCGTGACGTGCCGATCATCGCCATGACGGCGAACGCCATGGCGGGGGACAGGGAGAAGTGCCTGGAGTCGGGAATGAACGACTACGTTCCTAAGCCCGTTTCGCCGGGCGTCCTTGCCGGAGCGCTGAAGAAATGGCTGCCGTCCCGCGGTGAACGCGGCGGCGCCTTGGGGGATTTCTCAAAGGAGAGCATGACGAACGGCGCCTCGGAACCGCGGAGCGAGGAGCAGAACGCCGAGTCGCGTCCGTGGAACAGGGAGGCGTTCCTGGAACGTCTGCGCGGAGACCACGAACTGGCGGCGGAGATCGTGGACGATTACCTCTCCGAGGTTCCGAAGGAGATCGTCGCGCTCCGGGAGGCTCTCGCGGCAGGCGATGAGAAAGCCGGGGAGCGTTGTGCCCACAGCGTGAAGGGCGTCTCCGCCAGCGTCGGCGGGGAAATCGTCCGGGAGATCGCTCTCCGGATGGAAAAGGCCGCGGCCGCAGGCGACCTGGAGCGCGCGGGGGGCCTCCTGCCTCGCCTGGAAGCGGAATTCGAACGGTTGAAAGACGCGATGCAACGCTCGTTACACTGAAGCTGTCGCAAAAGTGCGATTGACTTTACCATCGTAGCACTATAGAATGTATCCGCAATGGTATACCTAGCCTTGCATTCGCAACGTCACCAACAGAAAAGGGAGGAATGTATCGTGAGGAAAGGAATCGCCACAGTACTCGGAATCGTTCTGCTGCTCTCGCTATCGGGAGCGGCCGCGTTCGCAACGCCACGGGAGGTCGTGATCGGCATGCCGGGGGACGTCCACTCGATGGACCCCTACACGCTGAACGAGACGATCAACAACGCCATCAACAACCATCTCTTCGACACGCTGGTCGAGACGGACAACAATCTCCAACCCAAGCCCGGTCTCGCCGAGAGTTGGGAGGTCTCCGAGGACGCCCGCACCTGGATCTTCCACCTCAGAAAGGGAGTTACCTTCCATAACGGCAACCCCTTCACCGTCGACGACGTCATCTATTCCTTCGACCGTTCCAAGGACCGAGAAGTCGGCGCGTCCTTCGTGCACGTGCTCTCCACGGTGGAGAGCTACGAGAAGATCGACGACCATACGCTGAAAGTAACCTGCAAGTCGCCCAACGCCCTGCTGCTGGCCCACTTCAAGGATCTGCTGATCCTGAACAAGGCGCACTGCGAAGGCAAGGGGAACGACTGGATTGCGCTGAACCCCAACGGCACCGGCCGCTACAAGCTGGTGGAACACGTGCGCGGCGACAGGCTCGTGCTGGAGCGCAACCCCTCCTTCTGGGGAGAGCAGCCCATCGTTGAAAAGGTGACGTTCAAGCCGATCACCAACGAGGGAACACGAACCGCCAACATGCTCTCGGGCGCGGTCGATATGGTCGTCAACGTCCCCGTGCGCGATGTGAAGATGCTGGAGAAGAACAAAAACGTCACCGTTATCGCCCAGCCCGGACTGCGCGCCATCTACCTCAATATGGCGGGGTGGAGCGACACGCCGTCGAAGGATGCGAAGATGCCGCTGAAGTCCCCCGACGGCAGCAACCCGTTCAAGGATATCCGCGTCCGCGAGGCGATGTACCGCGCCATCAACATCGACGAGATCGTCGAGAAAATCATGAACGGCTTCGCGAAGCCGATGGCCACCTACTCGCCCGAAGGGTACAACGGCTTCAATCCGGATGTGAAGCGTCTGCCTTACGACCCCGCGCTCGCGGAGAAGCTGCTCGACGAGGCCGGATACAAGCGGCAGAGCGACGGCTACCGCTTCGAAGTCACCCTCGACGCCCCCAACGACCGCTACATCAACGACGGCCCCGTGGCCACGGCGATCGCGGGCTACTTCGAGAAGGTCGGCATCAAGGTCAACCCGAACCTCATGTCCCGCTCGGTCTTCTTCTCCTACATCTCCACCACCAACAAGGCGGGGGACAATACGCACCTCTGCATGACCGGCTGGTCCGATTCGGGGGGCGAGAGCGCGCTCATCGGCCTCGACATGCTCTACAGCATCACCCAGGACGGAGAGGTCAAGGAGGGGTACGGCGGCGTCAACAGGGGCTTCTACTGCAACCCCGAAGTCGACAAACTGATCGACGAGGCCATCGCCACCGGTGATCCGACGCAGCGCGGCGAAATCATGAAGAAGGCCTGGCAGCTGGCCGCCGACGACGTCTCTTACATTCCGCTTTACTTCGAGGTTGACCTGTACGCCCACGGCAAGAAGATCACCTACACGCCCCGCAAGGACAAGTACGTCTTCGCCTGGGACATCGCTTTCAACGACTAAGACGGCCGAGCGACGATATCCACGGCGTTCCCGACCCGGTGCCGGGGATTTTTGAAAAGAGCGGCGGACCTTGCTCTGACGGAGGGTCCGCCGCATTCTGTACCATCGGTATGGAGGTGGAACCGTGTTTCGTTTCATCGTCAAAAGATTGTTTCAACTCTTTCTCGTGCTCTTCGCAGTTTCGCTCATTGTCTTTCTTTTCACCAGCGTCATGGGGAATCCGGTCTATCTCATGGTCAAGGAGAACGCCCCCGCCGCGGACATCCAGGCGGTCACCGCGGCGCTCGGACTGGACAAACCGCTCCCCGTGCAGTACGGCATATTTATCAAGAACGCGCTTCAGGGGAACTTCGGCAAGTCGTACATGAACCACCTTCCCGCCCTCGGCCTGATCGTCGAACGCTTCCCGGCCACCCTTGAAATCGTCGTCGTTGCGCTGCTTCTGTCGGCGTGCATAGGGATTCCTTGCGGCGTCATATCGGGCGCCTATCCGAAGAGCCGTTTCAGCCAGGTCATCATGGCCTTTTCGATCGCGGGCATCTCCATGCCTTCATTCTGGATCGGCATGGTGCTGATCTACTATTTCAGCCTTCACCTTGGCGTCCTGCCGGTTTCGGGACGAGGCGCCGTAGGAACGATCCTGGGAATCAAGACCAGCCTCGCCACGCTCGACGGCTGGCAGCACATCATCCTTCCCTCGGTCACGCTTGCGTTGGGGACGCTCGCCACCATCATCCGCCTGACGCGGTCGGGGATGCAGGAGAACATGAAGCAGGACTACGTGCGCTTCGCCAAGTCCAAGGGCGTGCCGCGCCGCACCGTCCTCTTCGGCCACGCGCTGAAGAACACGCTCATCCCCGTGGTCACCATCTTCGGCATGCAGATGGGAACCCTCATCGCTTTCACCACCATCACGGAGACCATCTTCGCCTGGCCCGGCATGGGGAAGCTGCTGATCGACTCGATCAACAGCCTCGACCGACCGATCATCGCGGCGTACATCCTCTTCGTGGCGGTGATGTTCGTCTTCATCAACTTCATCGTTGATATTCTCTACGTCTTCATCGATCCCAGGATCGATCTTCAGTGAAAGGGGGCGGCGTACAATGACGAACACTGCGCGCTCCGGCCGCTGGAGAGCCTTTCTGGACTCGGAGTTCTTTCATAACTACAGGCGCTCTCCCTCCGCCGTCATCGGTTCCATTCTTGTCCTCTTCGTCCTCCTGGTCGCGCTCCTCGGCCCGCTGTGGACGCTGCAGAACCCGTACAACATCGCGTCGCTCGAACTGCGCGACGCTTACAAGCCCCCCGCGTGGGTCGAGGACGGGGAGGCCCGTTTTTTCTTCGGTACCGACCAGCAGGGGCGCGACATGCTCAGCGCCATCGTCTACGGCAGCAGAGTCTCTCTCATCATCGGCGTGGCCGGAACGTTGCTGGCAAGCGCGATCGGCATCGTTCTCGGGCTTGTGGCCGGTTTCTTCGGCGGCCGCACCGACGCGATCATTATGCGGATCGCGGATATTCAGCTCTCCTTTCCGACCATGCTTATCGCGCTCTTCCTTATGTCCGTCCTCGGAAGAGGCGTGACCAACATCCTTATCTCGCTGACGCTGGTGGGGTGGGTCCGCTTCGCCAGGACGGTGCGGGGCGAGACGCTCTCGGTCAAAAAGCGCGAGTATGTCGAGGCCGCGCGGGTCATCGGTCTTCCGAACATCCGGATACTCTTCAAGCACGTCCTGCCCAATGTCTTCGCCTCGATCATCGTCCTCGCCACAATCCAGGTGGGCAACTTCATCCTCACGGAGGCCACCCTGAGCTTTCTCGGGCTGGGCGTCCCCATTACGCGCCCCTCGCTGGGAATGCTCTGCAACAACGGCTTCACGGTGCTCTACAGCGGACTCTGGTGGGTCTCCATCCTGCCGGGGCTCTACATCATGATCATCGTCTTCGGCATCAACCTTCTGGGCGACTTTCTGAGGGACGAGCTGAATCCGAAGCTCAAGTGAGGAGGGACGGACGGAATGAACGACATGCTCCTTGAAGTAAAGAATCTACGCACATACTTTCACACGTTCAAAGGGACCGTCAAGGCGGTCGACGGCGTCTCCTTCTCCGTCGGGCGGGGCGAAATCCTCGCCATCGTCGGCGAATCGGGCGGCGGAAAATCCGTCACCGGCTTTTCCGTTATCCGCCTGATCGAAGAGCCCGGCGTCATCGAGTCGGGGGAGATCCTCTTCGAAGGCCGCGACGTGATGAAGCTCTCCGAGCGCGAGGTGGACCGTCTCCGGGGGAAGGAGATCTCCATGATCTTCCAGGACCCGATGACCTCGCTGAACCCCGTGTACACCATCGGAAGGCAGATAGAGGAGAGCCTGCTGCTCCACACGAAGCTGAACAGGGAGGAGCGCCGGAAGGCCTGCATCGACCTGCTGCGGTCGGTCGGCATCTCCAACCCGGAGAGCCGCCTGAAGGCGTACCCGCACCAGTTCAGCGGCGGCATGCGGCAACGGGTGGTCATCGCGATCGCGCTGGCCGCGGACCCCAAACTGATCATCGCCGACGAGCCCACCACGGCGCTCGACGTGACGATACAGGCGCAGATTCTCCGCCTGATGGCGGACCTCGTCAGGGCGAAGAACCGCTCGATGATCCTGGTCACCCACGACCTCGCCGTCGTCTCGGAAATGGCCGACCGGATAAACGTGATGTACTGCGGCAAGATCGTGGAGACCGGTCCCGCCCGGAAAGTCATCGACGAGAGCGCGCACCCGTACACGAAGGGGCTGATCGACTCCATCCCCGACCTGGAACGCGACAGAAAGCGGCTGAACACCATCAAGGGCATCGTCCCCAACATGTTCGAACTGCCCGAGGGGTGCAACTTCGCCCCCCGCTGCGCGCGCGCCGGCGAGTGCTGTTTCAAGAACGAGCCGGAGCAGAGAGAAATAGGAGCGGGGCATTTCGTCGCCTGCCACTTCCCGCTGGGAAGCGCCGCGGACGAAGCGTGCGGGCGAAGCGGAGCGCGCAGTCTCCCGGAGCGAGTGAACGAGCGAAGCGGGGGTGTCCGCTCATGACGCGGCTGCTGGAAGTGACCAACCTGGAACAGCGATTCGACCTCAACACCGACTTCTTGAGCAAGCTCGTCTTCGAAAAGGGACGCATCGTGAAGAGGGAGCGGATAGTGAAAGCCGTCAACGGCGTCAGCTTCTCCATCGGCAGGCGGGAAGTCTTCAGCATCGTCGGTGAATCCGGGTGCGGCAAGTCGACCGTCGCTCGCACTGTGGTAAAGCTCATCGAGCCGAAGGGGGGGCGGATTCGTTACGACGGCAGAGACCTCACGGAACTCTCCCGCACGGAGATGCTCCCCTTCCGGAAACGGATGCAGATGATCTTCCAGGACCCCTATGCCTCGCTGAATCCGCGGCAAAGAGTGGTGGACATCCTCGTCGAGCCGATGCTCTTCCACAAGATTACGCGTTCGTCGGAGGAGGCGCGTGAGAAAGCGCTCGAGATACTGAACAGGGTCGGTATCCGTCCGGAGCAGGCGTCGCGCTATCCGCACCAGTTCAGCGGAGGGCAGCGGCAGCGGATCGGCATCGCGCGCGCGCTCGCCGTGGAGCCGGAGTTCATCGTCGCGGACGAGCCCGTTTCCGCGCTCGACGTCTCGATCCAGGCGCAGATTCTGAACCTCCTGATGGACCTGAAGGAGGAATTCTCCTTCTCCTACCTCTTCATCGCGCACGACCTCTCCGTGGTGAAGCACATCAGCGACAACCTCGCGGTGATGTACCTCGGAAGAATGGTGGAGAAGGGGAGCAAGGCGCATATCTTCGGGAATCCGCTGCACCCCTACACGCTTGCACTCTTCTCTGCGATTCCCCGCATTTCGGGGACGAAGATGCGCGAAGGGCGGAATTTGGAGGGTGAGATCCCCAGCGCGATCGATCTTCCTCCAGGGTGCTGCTTCCACGCGCGCTGTCCGAGGGCGCTCCCGGTCTGCCGGGAGGTTGTGCCGGAGGAGCGGGAGATCGAACCGGGGCACTTCGTTTCGTGCCATCTGTTCGCATAGACGGAAGAGGCCGGGGCGTTCCTCCGGTTTCGATGCCATCCCAACGATAAAGGACGTGTATTCATGAAAGAACGCATTAAACAGAGAGCGGACGAACTGAAGGCGGAGCTGCTGCGTCTGAGCCACGACATCCACGCGAACCCCGAGACCTCCTTCGAGGAGTTTCGGGCCGTAGCATGGCAGAAAGAGCTGCTCGAAAAGCACGGCTTTGAAGTGGAGGCGCCTTTCTGCGGTATGGAGACCGCCTTCCGCGCGGTGAAAAAGAGCGGGAAGCCCGGCCCGGTCGTCGCCTTCCTCTCCGAGTACGACGCGCTCAACGGTCTGGGACATGCCTGCGGGCACAACATCATCGCGGCGTCGAGCGTCGGCGCGGGCCTTGCGCTCGCTTCCGTCCTTGAGGAGACCGGCGGCGAGGTGCAGGTCGTCGGGACGCCCGCGGAGGAGGGCGCGGCGGCGGCAAGGTCTTCATGGTGGAGCGGGGCGCCTTCGACGGCGTGGACTTCGCCCTGATGATGCATCCCAGCACGAAGAACATCATCGGGCGGGGCGGACTTGCGGCGCGGGGAGTGCGCGTGGAGTACCGGGGAAGGTCGGCGCACTCCGCCACGCCGGACAAGGGAATCAACGCGCTCACCTCGCTCATCGCCCTCTTCAACGGCATCGATACGCTACGGCAGGTCTGGCCGAACTCGGCGAAGATCAACGGCATCGTCACCAAGGGGGGGAGCGCGTCGAACATCATCCCCGAGCTGGCCGAGGCGCTCTTCACAGTCCGCGCCTCCACCAAGAAGGAGCTCGTCGCCATGTTCGCCGACCTCCAGCGCACGGCGGACGCCGCGGCGCGCCTCACCGGGGCGGACGTCGTCGTCGAGGGGGAGCCGATCTACGCGGAGCGGTACTCGAACGCCGTCATGGGCGAAGCCTTCAAGAGGAACATGGAGACGTTGGGTGAACGGATGGAGTACCCCGATCCCAAGGAGCGCGTCGGCTCCTCCGACGTGGGAAACGTCTCGCTCGAAATCCCCACCATCCACGAGTACCTCGCCATCGCCGACCCTTCCGTGGCCGGCCATACGCCCGAGTTCCGCGAGGCGTCCCTGTCGCCGAGGGGCGACGACGTGGTACTCCTCGCGGCGAAGGGACTTGCACTCACCGGCTGGGACCTGCTGACCGACGAATCGCTCCGCGAGGCCGCGAAGGCGGAGTATCTGGAGAAGGCTGCGCCGTTCAAAGACTGATCACGGTGCGGAAGGGGAGCATCGCTTCCCTTCCGCACGGCTGCTGCGGCAGGGAGCTTCGTCAGCGGCGCCGGAAAAGGATTGCCCTGTCGAAGAGAATCTCCGCATAGGATGGCCCTGTCTTCGTCGCCGGTTCGCAGTAGGCGCGGAACGCCAATGCGAGCTCCCGCAGTTTGAGCCGGCCGCACGAGGGCTGCGGAATGAGCAGATCCGCTTCCTCTCCTGCGATGCTCCTGGCGATCTTCACCGCATAGAGCATATCGGCCTGCGGATCTTCAGGAAGGAAGCGACGCGCGCTTCCGGCGAACTTCTCGGGAGAATCGATCGCTGCAACCCCCAGCATTTCCCTGGCCCCTTCGAAGCGAGGTTCGTCCGGAAGATCCTCCAGCGGCGTCCAGCCGTAGGCGATCACACTGTTGTAGAGCGCTTTTCCTGCGGCGGGGTGCTGCACGCCGTAGGCGATCACGAAGTCGTCCTCTTTCAATGAAAACGGTGGAGTCATCAGGTAGGTTGTGTCGTTGGTCGCTCCCAATGCGTCGATGTTTTGAAGGATGGGGTTATACCCCTCCGGAATCCAGGAGCGGTGGTCAGTTTCTCCGCTTCAAAGCCGGAATATGTTTCAAGCAGGGCGTCCTCCAGGTTTTTCAGGGAGGAGAGCAGATGCAGCTCCGTCGATCCGGTCCCTCTCGGGCGCAGCGTGTTTACAGAGAAGGGGGCGGAAGCCAGTTCCTCGTCCGGAGTGAGGCGAAACAGTTTCATCCCCCCTAAGGTTTGGTAATAGCGCCGCTCTTTTTCCGGGTCTTCCACAAGAGCGATTCTGTAGAGAAAACTGAACTGATCCGAATTCGCGTCATGTCCGAAACGTACCAACGCATCGGGAATCGTCTCCACGTTCACCGTTCCCGACCCGTACCCCGCTTCAAGAAGCGCCTGCCGTACCTTCTCCGCCGTTGTCTTGTTGCCTGTGACAATCAGAACGAAGAAGGAGTCGAACGGAGCTGTGCTTCCTTGAGCGCGTATGGTCAGGTGGTTGATCGCGTCGCCGAACAGGGCAAAAATCCGTCCGGTATACCCCCGGTCTTCGAACCTGCGGAGCGCGGCGAACGTCTGCAAACTGAAATAGGCTGATTTCGGAGGAGTTCTTCCGAGAAGGAGCAGGGCTTCGTCCTGACGAAGCCTGTATGTCCAGGGGAAGGCGGTCGGCGCGCTTCCCGGAACCGCTTCCTGGCGAAATGTGATATAGGGAGTTGTTACGTTGTTTCCGTAGCCGCTGGGGAGCAATCCGCGGCAGAAAAGGTCCTCCACGTCGAGCTGCACCGGAGTCCCTTCCATGATCCTCATCCCGGCCCCTTCAAGGATCGTCCGGAGAATATCGAGATCGCCTTCGCCGTCGCCTCCGGCCCCTCCTCCGCCCCCTCCGCATCCTCCGAGCAGAACGCTGCTCGCGAGGATCAGGAAGAAAAGAACCGCCCATGGACGATGCGCTTTCCGGAACTGAATCTTCATGCAGGATCACCCCTTTGCACAAGATAGTGTTTCTTCATAATAGAACTTTCCTCTGAAGAACGTCAAGAACTTGCGTACATTGTAAACATGCTTATTGATCTCCCCTCCAGCGGAAGACATTGTGCGACGATGTCGTGTTCTTCGCTGCGAAGGCGGAGTATTTTGAGAAAGGTGCGCCGCAGAAAAGCTGACAAAAGTTTCTTCAAGTTTTAAGTAGTAAATAGTCTTTAATTTTTTGAGCCTGTTTGCTATACTCTCCCTCAAACTCTGTTAGGGCTCACCGGATCTCCCGTCGCCGCTTCGCGCGCGTGCACGCGAGCGGAGCGGCGTGGTATAGAGCGTGCGTGATGTCCGCATTTTTAAGGGAGGTTCGCAGAAATGACGGAAGAGTTCAGGATCGCCATTCTTGGCGCGGGGAACATAGGGACGAGCATTGCGAAGGGGCTGGTGCAGTCGGGGCACTTTTCTCCCGGCAGAATTACTCTGACGCGGCGGCGCGTCCATTTGCTGGAGGACTTCAAGACGCAGGGGTTCGAGGTGTCGAACGACAATATCGCCGCCGTGAACGCATCGGACGTGGTCATCGTCTCCGTCGAGCCGCAACTGGTAGACGGGGTGCTGGAGCAGATAGCTCCCGCGCTCGACTTCGACAGGCACATACTCATCTCGGTGGTCACGGGGATTTCTCTGCGCCAGATAGAGGAAAAGCTCGGCAAGCGGATGCGTATCGCCCGAGCCATGCCGAACACCGCCATCGCGGTGAGGGAGTCGATGACCTGCATCGCCTCCAACGGTCCGGACGACAAGGCGCTGGAGATGGCGAAGCTGCTCTTCAACCACGTGGGGAAGACGCTCCGCATCCGCGAGGAGGACATGCTCGCCGCCACCGCGCTCGGCGCGTGCGGAATCGCCTACTTCCTGCGGGCAATCCGCGCCGCGTCGCAGGGCGGCATCGAAGTCGGCCTCTCCGCGAAGAATTCCCTCGCGATGGCCGTGCAGACGGCGAAGGGAGCCGCGTGTCTTCTCTCCGTGGGCGGCACGCACCCGGAGAGCGAGATCGACAAGGTGACCACCCCGAACGGCTGCACCATCTCCGGATTGAATTGCATGGAGCACGAGGGGTTCAGCTCCGCGATGATCAGGGGCATCACCGTCTCCGCGGAGAAAGCGGCGAGACTCTATCGCAAGGAGTAGCGCCGGGGAATGAAAAACGGAATGAATAACGCTTTCGGACCGGGGCTCGATGCTCCGGCGCCGAAAGCGTTGTGCGTTACGGAAAAGAAGCCGCACGCCCCGCAGGGAGCGCGTTCGCATTATTTCAGAAACTCAAGAACGGTCTCGCGGAACTCCTTGTAAAAAGGCTTCTCCATCATCATAGGGTGCGAAGCTCCCGGAATGACCTTCAGCTGCGACCCCTCAGCCGTCAGCGTTGCCTTCGCCTCTTCGCAGAGCGCGACCGAAACGTACGGGTCCTTGTCGCCGACGATCAGAAGTGTCGGGGCTTTGATCGCCGAAGTGGGGATGAGGCGCTGTGCCCCGTCTACGAGAAGATCGCGGCGTCCGCCGTTGGGGCTTCCCTTCCCGTCGTATCTCCAGCTGTTGGACTGGAAGGTGGCGACCACGCAGGGCTCGGTGATCTCATAATCGATGGATTTGTCTTCCTTCACCTGGAAGTCGCCGGCGGCGTGCTCCCATGTGTTCTTATGGAACGCGTCGGCGACTTCGTACGAACCGAGTCCGGCGACGATAGGGGCATAGAGGACGAGCTTCCGGACCATTTCGGGGTACTTGGCGGCGAAACGGCCGCCCGTTACCGTTCCCCAGCTCCAGCCGAGGACGTCGAGCGTCTTCTGTCCGGATGTTTCAAGGATAAGCTTCGCGGCTGCGGCGATATCCTCCGCGGCGTAGTCGGAGTTCGGCATGAAGCCGTCCTCGACCTCCTGCGACGATCCGTACCCGGCGATATCGAGCATCCAGACTGAAAAGCCGTTGGATGCGAAATATCTTGCGAGGCTGTAATCTCCGGCGTCCACATCGAACTCGTGGGAGGAGTACGTCAGGCCGTGAACCAATAACAACTGTTTCTCCCCTGCGGCTCCATCCGCCTGCATGCGCTGAAGATGCAGCTTTACTCCATTTCGCTCCAGAGGAAACTTCTGAATATCGATACCCGCCGCAAAGGCGGCAACGCCTTGAAGAAGCATGAAAACAACCAATACCAAGCGCAACACCATCAAAAAACCCCCCTTGTTGATTAAGTTCCGTCGTTTTGCCGACTCTTGCCCCGAAATCATTCGTTGCAAGCGCGTGCAGAACGAAGCACATGATAGATCTTTCAAGTGCGCTCTGTCAAATACTTTCAAAGATCCAGAATCCACGGGACAATACGATAGGCCGGTCATATTCGGAAACGCCTCCGGAGAAATGAGAAAGGAGGCCGTTTCTGTAAGCAAGAATCGGCCTCGAAGTTGTGTTGTATTTGTCCCCTGCGAAAATGTTTTTTTTAGGCGGCTTCGGGGCCGGTGATCAGGTGGTATCGCAGCTCCCGCCGGAAGAAGAAGACTGTTACAAGGCAGGAGAGCGCATCGGCAAACGGGAAGGCGAGCCACACACCGTCGGTCGACCCGAGAAGGGATGGAAGGATCAGGACGAACGGTATCAACAACAGCACCTGCCGGGAGAGCGAGAGGATGAATGCCGGGCGGGCTTTGCCGAGCGCCTGGAACATCGCCGAGCCGATGATCTGGAAGCCGATGATGAAGAACATGCTCGTGACGATGCGCATTGCGCGCGTTCCTTCGGAGATGAGCTCCGCATCGGTGGTGAAAATGCTGAAGAGCTCCGCCGGAAAGAGCTGCGTGGTCAGAAAACCGATGAGCGAGAGGACCGTCGCGGTGATCATTGCCAGGCGAATGGCGCTTCGGGCGCGGTCCCAGGCGCCCCGCGCCGTAGTTGTACCCCAGGATGGGCTGAAAACCCTGCGCTATGCCCATCAGCGGCATGAAGAAGAACGACAGTCCTCTGTGAATCACGCCGTATACGGCAACGTGCATATCGCCCCCCCACCGGATGAGCGCCGCGTTGATCAGCACCATCGAGAGGCTTCCTGCGGCCATGCGGGTGAATTCGGACGAGCCGATCGCCGCGATCTCGCGGACGAGGGCGAAACTCGGGAACAGATTTTTTCGAATGAACCGCAGACTGCTCCGTCCGCTGTAGAAATAGCCGAATATCCAGACGAACATCACCATCTGCGAGATGACCGTCGCTACTGCCGCGCCCCGGACGCCCCAGCCGAACCAGAAGATGAAGATCGGGTCGAGGATGATGTTGAGTATCGCCGAGATGAGCAGCGTCGTCATGGCGATACGCGCCCGGCCTTCGGCGCGCGCCATGTGGTTGCCCGCCATGGCGAACATTTGGAACGGTACGCCGAAAAGAATGACCGAGAGGTAGTCCTCGGCGTATGGAAGAATGGCCTCGGTCGCCCCGAAGAGGCGGAGTAGCGAGGGGAGGAAGAGCAGCGAGAGCGAGGAAACGAGCACGCCCACTGAAAGCGCGAACCCGACGGTCGCGCCGAAAGCTTGCTGCGCGCGGTCTTCATTTCCTGCGCCGAGGCTGCGGGAGACGATGGAGGAACCGCCGACGCCCGCCATGATGGCGAGCGCGCCCCCCAGAAACTGGATAGGGAAACAGATTGCTACCGAGGCGAGACCGAGCGAGCCGACTCCGTGGCCGATGAAGATTGAATCCGCAATATTGTACGAGGCCATGACAAGCATGCCGATGACCGAAGGCAGGGAGAGACGCAACAACAGGACGCCCACGCTCTCCGTGCCGAGATGGTGTTTTTCAGTATTCACGAGATGCCTCCGAATCTTTGTTCAAATGTGTGTTTTTGCCTTGCCGATAGCGCGGACTTCGAGGATTCCCGACTCGGAGAAAAGTTCCACGGTGCGTCCCCACGAGCCGCCTGTATCCTCGGCGACAATGGGAATGCGAAGGAGAGAGAGCGCTTTCTTGCAGGCTTCCACGTTTCGCGCGCCGATTTTCAGCAGCGAATCCGCATCGCCGCCAAGGTTGAACATCTGCGCGCCGCCCGCCAGCTTGGCCACGAGTCGTCTCTGGTCCGCGCCGGAACGAATCATCTGCTGCAAGAGGTCGGGAACGGCCGAATCGGCGAATTTCGACCTGTTGAAGTCCGCGCCCTTTGCGAGTTCCGTGGAGGGGAGCATCACGTGGACCATGCCGGCGATTTTCCGTCTTTCATCGTAGAGGGTCACGCCGACGCAAGAGCCCAAACCCAGAGTCGAGACGCTGTTCGGGTTCAGTACGACCCCGGACTCGGCGATGCCCACCCTAACGGTCGCCATTTCCGGCGACCCCCAGAGCCTGAAAAATTTTGCCGAACGATTCCGGATCGGGCAACAGGAAGATATGTCCCGCTCCGTCCCCGGAAAGCGCGCCGCCGTCCAGCGACAGCGCGCCGTCGATCACGATGGCGGTGTCGCCGCTTCGCCCGATCTCCGAGAGGCTGAACGCGAGAATCGCTCCCGCCATGTCCATCGCCAGCGACGGAACGGACGGGTTCAGCTCGAAGCCGAGAAAGTCGGAGAGCGCAGTAATGTACGAGCCGATCATTATGTTGCCCACCTCGTGGAGGACGGAGAGCCCCATCTCGGAGAAGCCCTGTTCTTGAGTCTCGGCCGCTCCCGTCATGTGCCGGACGAGCGCCTGTGCATCCGTCTGTCCCATAACGAAGAGCATGTTCCCGGAGATGCCCCCTTCGATCCGGACAAAGACGCAGAAGATCATCCGTTCCGCGCCCCCGACGTACTCCATGATTTCGTTGAAGGGCATCGGGAGGACGCGCGACACGCGCATATCGACCGCCTTCCCCAGCAGGGTGGAGAGAGAGGTGGCGGCGTTTGCGGCGCCGATGTTGCTGACTTCCTTGAGCACGTCGAGATGAAAGTCGCTCATCCTTTGCAGAGCGTCCTCCGCGCCGGGCGAGCAAAGTTCTTTGTTTCCGCTTTCCCGTCGTTCTCCCGTCATGCTTGTCCCTCTCCCTGGCGCAGCGGCCCGCCGAAACTGTTCAGCGTCTGCGCGATGCGCTTGTCCTTCACCATGATATGATCAAGGGTCCAGTTGTACAACATGTCGCGGAGGTCTTCCATCTGCCGCTGCGTAAATTCTTCTTTTTGCACCAGGCTGGTGTGCACGTCGAACACCTGCTTGATGAACCAGCTGTGCTCGTCCCTGTGCTCTTTGAACTGGTCGTAGCAGTTGCGGATCATGATCAGCTCTTCTGCCCCGAAGTGCTGAATCGCGTACCCCACGAGATAGTTCACCGTCTCTTCGATCTTGCGCATGTCGCCGCCGTCCACCGCGTGCGAAAAGGAGGCGATGCGCTCGATCAGCTTCTTATGCTGGTCGTCGATGATGCCGATGCCGATGGCGAGTTCGTCGCTCCACTGTATATTCATGTGTATTCCTCCCGTCATGGGAAATTACAAAACAGCCCTCGCGCACTGAGGGCTTGTTTATATTGTATCAGAAGGACGAATAAAAAAACGTTATTGGAAAGTCAGCGGTCTCCCGTTGTTAAATACCGTTTATTGACCGTGGTTTCCGGGAGCGTCCCGGCGAGAAGAGCCGTGCAACATTCGGCGATGATATTCGAGATATTGGCTACTGCTTCATCGGTAGAGCCTCCCATATGGGGAGTGAGGACGATGTTCGGAGCCGATAAGAGTGGCGAGGATGCCGGCAGAGGCTCTTCCGCGAAGACATCGAGTCCCGCTCCGGCAATATGTCCAGTGGAGAGGAGCGTTGCGAGCGCAGCCTCGTCGACGATTCCTCCCCGTGATGTAACGACGAGGATGCTTCCTTTTCTCATTCGCGAAAGTTTTTCCTGCGAAAGGAGTCCCGCAGTGCTTTCTACAAGAGGAAGATTCACGGAAACGATGTCGGAAAACGCTAACAGATCGTCCAGAAAAAGCCGGGGCCATGGCCCGGAGTATGTTTTCCCACCGTAAACGGCTATGCGCATGCCGAAAGCTTCTCCGAGAACGCCTATGCGTCCTCCGATAGCGCCCGGGCCGAGAATGCCAAGGTGTTTCCCTCTCAATTCTCGTCCCTGCATCCATGAAGGAAGCGCCGCGCTGTCCGCCGCGTTCCATCCTCCGGACGCTATGAACTCATTTCCTCGTCCGGTGTGGCGAAGACACTCCAGCATGAGAGAGAGTGCGAGTTCGGCCACTGCTTCCGCGTTTCCGCCGCGCGAATTCGCTACGGGGACGCCTCTTTTCGACGCCGCTGCAAGGTCGATATGGTTCACACCGATGCCGTACACGATGATACCGCGCAAATTTTCGCACCGCGAAAGAAGGTTTTCGTCTATTCGCGCATATTCCGCGACGATAATATCGGCCCAGGGGGCGGTTGCAAGAAGACGTTCTCTTTCGTCGAGCGAACATCGGAAAATCGTTCCGAGCGAAGCGATTCGCTCTTCGGCGGCAGGGAAGAGATGAAAAGAATCGGCGAAAACGATGTTCGGCATATGCCCACCTCCACTTGATATGCGGGGATCAACGAAGAAGCATGATTTTTAGGTCGTTGACGTTGGTACCGGTATTTCCGGTCATGATGGCGTCGCCCAGACGAAGCAGCGGGGTGGTCGTATCGTGTCGTTTGAGTGCTTCGAAAAGATCGATGCCGATGTCTTTCGCCCTTTTGATGGACGACTCATCCGCAATACCGCCTGCGCAAAGAGTAGGACCGTCCGTGCCGTCAGTGTCGAGACCTGCTGCAACCACATTCTTCAGAGCGCCTATCTCGAGCGCGCACCCGACGGCGAATTCCTGATTCGGACCGCCTTCTCCTCCTTCGCCGTTGACGGTGACCGTTGTTTCTCCGCCTCCGATAAAGGCGCACGGGACGGTGAGCGGGCGCGAGTTCGCGCGTACTTCCTTCGCAATGAAAGCGAATGTTCGTCCTAATTCTCTGCTCTCTCCTTCGAACATCGTGGAAAGAATCATCGTGTTGAATCCAAGTTCCCGTGCCCGAAGAGCCGCGCCTTGGCAGGCCGCGTCGCCTGGAACCAGAATATGATTTTCTATACGGTGGTCGTCAAGAGCTTTCGGAGTTTCTCGCTCAAGCGGCGGGTTTTCTAAGTAATGGGCTATGGATGCAGGCATTTTCTCCCAAAGATCGTACTTGTCCAAGGTATTCCTTGCATCTGCAAAGGTCGATGTGTCCGGCACCGTAGGATCGGTGATGTAGTCCAGGGGATCCCCGATAACGTCGGAAACGGTGAGATTCACCAGCAAGGCGCCGGGATCGACGGCACGGGCAAGCAGGCCTCCTTTGACGAGACTCAAGTGTTTACGCACTGCGTTGATCTCCAGGATATTTGCCCCGCATGTGAGCAGTAGCTTGTTCGCCTTCTTCTTGTCTTCGAGCGTGATCTCCGGAACCGGCAGGGGCAGAAGAGCGGAACTTCCCCCCGTGATACAGGCGAAGACGATGTCTTGTGCTTTGGTTTTTCGCGCGAGTGCAAGAATATCGGCCGCTGCCGCCATTCCCTGTTCGTTCGGGATAGGGTGACTGGCAAGGCGGAGCTGTATATTGCGTAGTTTCCCCTCCTGTCCATCCTTGCAAATGACGATTCCTTCGGCGATGTGTTCGCCGAAAATCTCGTCAAGCGCTTGGGCGATGGGAAACGTCGCTTTCCCCGCTCCGATGACGTAGATATTGGCAAACTCGCCCGGTTTTCGGGAAACTCCTCCGATGGAAAGAGTATCGGAAGTATGGTCGAAATGGATCAGGTCTCGGGTCGCCCTGCCCGGGTCGGCCTGTCGGAGGCCGGCGTTCAGTATTTCAAGGGCCTCGGAGCGAAGCTCTCTGTTCCCGTGAGAGAGCAGCTGATCAAGATTTTTGACGTAATTCATACTATACCACTCCGATTCTCTGTGGATAGAGGGCCGGAGCGGTATTCTCCGGCCCTTTGCGATGATGTCGGACGTTTTTAGAAGGGGTTTCGGAAGAGACGCCCCGCGTACAGAGCGGCGTCGCCGAGTTCAGTTTCAATTTCGAGAAGACGGTTGTATTTTACAGTTCTTTCCGAGCGGGTTGCTCCGGTTTTTATCTGACCAGCATTGATACCGACGGTGACATCCGAAAGTATCGGATCTTCCGTCTCCCCGGAGCGTTCGGAAACCATGATGCCGAACCGATGTCGGTAGGAGCTTTCGGCGGCGTCCAGAGTTTCGGAAAGCGTTCCGACCTGATTGAACTTGAGAAGGAGCGCATTGCAGTGTTCGCCCCGCTCGCGAATGAGTTTCGGGTTCGTGCAGAGGAAGTCGTCTCCGACAATCTGGATACCGAGCTCTTTCGTCGCCATGTCGAATCCCTCGATGTCGTTTTCGTCGAAGGGATCTTCCATGGAAGCGATGGGGTAATTCTTCACGAGATCCTTGTAGAAATCAAGCAGCTCGGTCCTGGTCCTGTATTCCCCTTCGAACTTGTACATCTTTTTCTCCGCATCGTAGAAATGCGTCGCTGCGCAATCGAATCCGTACATCACCTTGTCGGCGTGTCCGCTGACTTCAACGGCGCGGACAAGGTGATCCATGGCCTCTTTCGTGCTTACGATGGGAGGCGCAAATCCGCCTTCGTCGCCGACGTTCACCGCCAGCTTTCCGTATTTGCTCGAAAGGATGTCTCGCAGAGCGTTGTAGACGTCCCATCCAATGATCATGGATTCTCGGAAGGTCTCGGCGCCCACGGGAAAGATGCAGATTTCCTGAAAATCGAGATCGTTGGAAGTGAGTCGTCCGCCGTTGATATAGTTCAACAGAGGCACGGGAAGCACATGTGCGTTCGCGTTGATGTAACGGTACAGGGGAAGCCCGCAGGCATTCGCCGCAGCGCGCGCGGCCGCCATGGAAACTCCGATGATGGCGTTCCCTCCGATATTTTGTTTGTTCGGCGTGCCGTCGAGCGCGATCATGGCAAGGTCGATATTTCTCTGATCCCGAACGTCCATACCGACGATAGCCGGCGCGATGCGGTCCTCGATATTTTTTATCGCTTGCTGCACGCCGAGTCCGCCGTAGACCTTTTTATCCCCGTCCCGAACTTCCCAAGCTTCCTTTTCGCCTCTTGATCGTCCCGCAGGAACGTCGGCCCGGCCGAAAATCTCGTTTCCTACCCAGACGTCAACTTGAACGGTAGGATTGAAACGACAGTCGAGAATCTCTCGAGCGACAATCCCGGTGATGGCAAACCTATCTCTTCCCAAGTACATTAAACTCATCTCCCTGTATTATATGAATAGTATTTTTTCTCGAAGCGCTGGTCGTCGTAACCTCTTCTTTTCTCAGCATCCTTCCTTTGCTGGTATTGCTCGTCCACATTGTATTGCGTAACGCGCTACTTAATGAGGCCGAGAATAACGCTGATGTCGACGTAGTGGCTCTCGATGCTCTCTCGTAATTCATCAAGCCTCCCCGCCGACAACAGAGCGAAAATAGCTGCATGTTTTCCTGTCTGATCCGCAAGGTTGTACTGTTTTTGTTCGAAATACAAGCCGAAATAGGCCCAATAACTGTGACAGAGAGCGCTCCAGGCCGAAAGAAGCGAGGGGCTTCCGGAACCTTCCACAAGGGTTTTGTGAAATTCCATATCCTTTTTACGGAAGGCGACGTGATCCTCCTTGACGACGAATCGGCCCATCTCTTGAACGCACCGCTCGATTCGAACGAGGTCCATGCTTGCAAAGTCGTTTTCGACCGCCCAACGGGCTGCGATCAACTCCAATTCGGTACGGGTCTTGAAGTAATCTTTCAGGCCTTCCAGAGTGAATTTCCGGACAAAAGTGCCCCTGAAGGGTTTGGATTCCAGAAAACCTCGCGTCTCCAGTTCTCTAAGAGCTTCTCGTATCGTCGACTGACTTACTTCAAGCAGTCGTGCGACCTGTAACTCCACTATCTTGCTCCCCGGAGGGAAGTCGCCCTTCATAATCGCGTCGATAAGATACTCCACGACATCGTCGCTCAATACTCGTCTTTTCAATGCCGGTTTTTGTATTTCCGTGCCGTTATTCACACTCAATCCTCCAATATATAAGGGAGTGTGCGCTGAGGACATGGATAGAAGAGAACCGGTTCGTCTTTCCCTAGAATCGAGAAAGCCGTTTCCAAGGCTTCGTTCAGGGAAGCCGCCGAAAGGATGTGCATTTTCATGAGTGTTTTCGGGGAAAGATTCTTAGAAACAACGATGATTCGTACTCCCGATTGAAGAATTTTGCAGAGCAACAAGGCGTGGTCCATCTGAATTCTATAATTGCAAAAAAGGAACGCCAAGGTTTCATTGACGCTCTTCCCCTTTTCGAACGGCAGAAGCATATCCTCCGATCCCATTCCCTCCGCGCACCGGGAATAAAGAATTATAACACCGTTCTCCGCCATGATGGGGGCCGTTGCGATGATGGCCTTCATGCTTTGATAGAAGTTTATGTTTAAAGGACTTCCCGGAGTCGTTACGACGATCCGGGGTCGTGTTTTCAAAGGAACGCTTGCGCTCTCCCCGACTTTTTCGATAGCAAGGGCGTGGCTCTTTTCGAGGTCGCCGCAAATGACGCAGGTCGGCCTGTTGTCCGAATCCACAAGAATGTTTACGCAAAAGTCGACGCGGAGCATCCGAGCGGCTTCCGCCATATCTTTGCTCACAGGATTATCTTTCCACTCGCCGATCATTGCCCGCGGGTGGAGAATCATCTCCGGACGATGGTTGATTCTGATCGTGGTCTCGGAAGCGATTCCCGGAAGAATAGATTTTCTTCCTCCCGAGAAACCTGCGAATTCATGCGGCTCCACCTTACCGACGACAATACGGAGATCCGCTTCATAAACAGTCTTGTTGACTTGTACAGGGGTGCCGAAAGAAGTTTTTCCTAAATCGACAAGTTTCGTCGGGTCGAAAGGGTCGTGATTGTCGATATGCCCCACTCTCTCCGAGCTATTTCCAAGCATCTGCCGCATCTCCAAGGGCGTAGCCTGTCGATGAACCCCCGTGGCGACAACGCAGGAAACACTCTCGGCCGAGAGCCCCGCCGCCTCCAGCTCCTCCAGGATCTTCGGCAGAACGATCGCCGTGGGAACCTGTCTTGTTGCGTCGGAAACGAGAATGACCGTGTTCTTCCTGCCCTGCGCGAGGTCGCGCAAGCGCGGAGAATGTACGGGGGCGTCGAACGCTTTCTCGATGAAATCCTCGGAAGGCTTCGGAGATGCGATAGGAGCGACGAATCCGGCAAAACGTTCCTTCGGGAGATGAAGGATTGTTTTCTCTTCCAGATCGGAATAGACGATCACGAGCCCCTTTTCTTCTATGGTGTACATTTTCGTCAACTCCTCATGGCCTCTAGGAGAAACTTTCTCGTTCCGGCACCTTTTCGCCGAAAGTAAGTTCGAAAATGTGCGCGATACCGAAGAGCGTCATGAAGAAAAACCCCACGGGAATAGCCGCGTACGGAACGGCCATCGAAATACCGAGCGCAGGGGTAATCTGTTTATAGGTTCGAAAGAGGAGCCGCACTCCGTTTACAGTGACGGAAGCGGTCGCTACGACCGCCAGTATCGGGATGATACGGACGCAGATCGCTCGGAGCCTGTCCGGGAACATGTCCCGGAAGATGACGATGCCGACATGCCCTTTTTGGTAGTGAAGCACGGCTGCGCTGACGAGGGTGAACCACACCATTGCGAATCTGAGGAACTCTTCGGACCATGTCAGCGCGTTGTTGAAAATGTATCGCATGACGACGTGCGCGAGAGCAACGCCCAGCATCGACGCGCAAAAAAACATCGAAGCGATGGTAAGACCTTTGACGCATCGTTCACAAAAGGCGTAGTATCGATCCTTTCTCATCTGCAGACAGTCCTTTCCCAAGAGATCCAGGGTCGGGCGGGTCCAACCGCCCGACCTCTTTCAAAAAAACTACAGCCCCGCCTTGACGTCCTTGCGGGCTTGTTCGATGTTGGAAAGCCACTGATCGACGAATTTCGGGTCGGTTTTTTCCTTGATCTTCTCAACGATCCCGGCCTGTGTCGCTTCGCGCATTTTTGTTTTCTCTGCTTCCGAGACTGTATTTACCTGCATCCCGTTCTTCTCCAGTAGTTCAACGATATACTGCTCGCGCGCCGCGTTGACGGAACGGCTGTAATTCTGTCCGAGAACCGCCGCCGTCTGGACGATCCGCTGCTGTTCCTCCGTCAACTCCTTGAACCAGTCGATATTGGCCACCAAGGGCATCGGATCATAGATATGCCCGTCGAGCGACGTGTATTTCTGGACTTCGTACATCTTCACTTCCCAAATATTGGCCAGCGGATTCTCCTGACCGTCGACGACTCTCTGCTGCAACACCATATACAGCTCCGTCCACGGGACGGGAGTTGGATTGGCGCCCAGGGCCTTGAAGGTCTCCATATGCATCGGAGCCTCCATTGTGCGTATTTTAAGTCCTTCGAAATCCTTGATTGTGTTGATCGCTTTCAGGGAATTCGTCGTATGACGGAATCCGTTCTCCATCCATGCAAGACCTTTCAGTCCGACTTCTTCGCAGGATTTGAACAGCGCTTGCGCGGCGGGACCGTCCATGACCATCCACGCCTCGTTATAGTCGTTGAACGCATAGGGGATGTCGAGAACCATGAAACGCGTGTTGAAAGTGGTCATGGGGCCGGCCGAGGCCGTCGCCATCTCCAGCAAACCGTTCTTGACCTGTTCCACGGACTCCCGTTCGCCCCCAAGCTGGGAGTTGTAGTAGAGGTTGACTTTTAACTCGCCGTTTGTCTGATCCTCCACGAGAGTCTTGAAAAGCTGTAGTCCCAGAGACTGAGGATGCGTTTCCGAGTTGCACAGCGACACTCTGATCGTTTTCGCCGCGAATGCGGCTCCGGAGATTGAAAAAACTAGAATGAGCGCAAGAATGATTACGAGCATGTTCCCTTTCTTCACAGGTGTTTCCCCCTTTCTCATTGAACGGATGAGCTTTGACAACGGACGCGCGCAATCCCTTTCTCTTCGCATCCCCCCTTTCGGAGGTCGGAATCTTGGATGATGAAAGATCAATACCCGAAAAATCGCGGAAGCCACAGAGTAAGAGGAGGAAAAAACGTCACAAGAAGAAGAATAGCTATCGATGCGAGCAGCATGGGATAGGCTTCTTTGAACGTTTGTTCCACCGTCACTCCGGCCATGGGGCTTGTCACGAAGAGCGTAATGCCGAAAGGCGGCGTCGCCAGTCCGATGACCAGATTGATGCAGATGATGGCGCCGATTTGCAGCGGATCGACTCCAAGACGCCATGCAACGGGGGCGATGATAGGTCCGAGTACGACGACGGACGCATAGTCGTCCATGAACATTCCATTGATCAGAAGCCCGATGTTCACCATTAGAAGGAACGACCACTGAGGAAGAGAGGAGAGCGGGCCGATGACCTTGTACACCACTTGTTCGTTCGCTATGGCCCAAGCGGTCACGGTCGCGCTTCCGGCGAGAAGGATCACCAGACCGGAGGTGAGCGCGGTTTCCTTCAGAATTGCCGGTATATCCGAGAGCTTCCCCTCGCGGTATACCACGAAGGTGATGAAGAAGGCGTACAGCGCCGCGACGGCCGAGGATTCCGTTACGGTGAAGATGCTGCCGAAGATCCCTCCCAGAATGATGACCGGAAGGAGCAGCGCGGGAAGCGCTCTCCGGAAGTGTTTCCATTTGTCGGGCCATTCGCACCGCTCATGACGAGGGTACCCTCGTTTCACCGCTATGCGGTGCACCATAAACATCTGGGCGATCGCGATCAGAAACGCAGGGATTATTGCGGCCAGAAAAAGTCCGGCGATGGACGTCCTTCCCACCGAGACGCAGTAGATGATCATCAGGACGCTCGGAGGCATTATCGGCCCGAGGAGAGAAGCGCTCGCCATGACCGCGGAACTGAAGGCCGGAGAGTACTTCTCTTTTTTCATCATCGGAATGAGAAAAGAACCGAGGGATGCGACCGATGCCAAAGCGAGACCGACGATGGCTCCCATGAAGAGGCATGTGCCGACGGTGACGAGCGCCAGCGCCCCTCTGACGTGACCGATGAACGCGTTGACGAAGTCGATGAGAGCTTCGAGCAGATGCCCCTTTAGAAGGAACTGACCGGTGAGAACGAAAAAAGGCACGGAGAGGAGAGAAAAGCCGTTCATCCCCTCGAACATGCGTTGCACGACGAGAAGTTGCGGATAGCCGCCGACCAACAGATACATGCTCGAGCTCAGAATCATGTTGAATGCGATGGGGAATCCCATGACAAGCAGCAACAGGAAACATCCTACAAGAACAAAAAGCTCCATAAAAGAACCTCCTCCATCTGTTTTTCAACCGTAATTGCTCGGTTGGCGCGCATTGACGCAGTCAAAGCGATCAAAAAAGGCGAGATGTGGAAAGTCAAATTATCGATAATCGATTATTTTTATATCATTTCACAGCGACGGGTATTTGTCAAGGTAAAACGCCGCTCGATTGTCCGGCGAAACAAAAAACCGGCGAGAGAAAAAAGAGTGCCGGTATTGGCGCGAAAGTGCCCGCTAGTCGCGAGCGATCTCTTTTGTTTTGTGCACAGGTTGCTTTGTCGTCGCTTTCTTTTCGAGAGAACGGAAGGCCTATGCCTACGTGTGGATTATTGTTCTTTTGATCACATAATAGAAGGTGTTTGCGAGCTTCAAAAATATACTTTTTTGTCTATGGTATTTATTGACATCAAATGGTATGCCGTTTATAATCGGATCAAGCGACAAAGGTTGTGCGTCTTTTCACGCTATTTCGATTGTCTTTGTCAATATCGTGTAAGGATACCGAGACACTCTGTGAATGATCGGAGGGAACATGCATGTTGCGTGTTGGTTTGGCTCAAATCGATGTCGCCATAGGGCGGCGGGAGGAAAACTACCGGAAGGTTGCCGAGTGGATGGAGCGTTACTATACGCCGTCTCCGCTCACGACGGCAATAGTTCTTCCGGAGATTTGGGATGTCGGATACGCTTTGGAAGAGGGAGAACGCCTGGCGGATCCGTACGGAGCCGAGGCGAAACGTTTTCTTGGTTCTCTTGCCGGAAAATACGGGGTCTGGTTCGCAGGCGGTTCGGTTCTTGCGAAGAACGGCGTGCGCAACGTTAATAGAGCGCAGGTGATCGATCCTTCGGGTACGCTTGTTGCGGAGTATGATAAGGTGCACTTGATTCCTTTGATGAACGAGGATAGGTATCTTCAACCGGGGGATGCGTCGGGGCTTTTCGAAATCGACGGCGTCCGGGCGGGGTGCACGATCTGTTACGATATCAGATTTTGCGAGTGGCTGCGGGCGTATGCTCTCGAGGGCGCCAAGGTGTTGTTCGTCTCGGCCGAATGGCCGCAAATACGTATTGAACACTGGAAAGCTCTTCTGAAGGCCAGAGCGATCGAGAACATGATGTACGTCGTTGCATGCAACAGGGTGGGAACCTCGAAAGAGACGCTTTTCGGCGGCGCTTCGACGGTGATCGATCCTTGGGGAGAGACGCTCTACGAAGGAGGAGCTGGAGAAGAAGGAGTCTTTGTAGAAATAGATCCGGAAAAAGTGCAGTCGATCAGAGATCATCTGCAAGTCTTCAGGATGCGCCGTCCGGAACTCTACGGCCGTCTTGTAGAGCAAGAATAGAGGTGCGCGTCTCTATGATCGATCTTTGCGTACAAAAGATTCTGGAGGAAAGCTACGACGATATGATCGCCTTCGCGCAGCGCTTGATTCGTCTGCCCAGCGTGACCGGCGAAGAGAAAGGAGTCTCCGACGCCATACTCGCAGAGATGAGACGCTTGAACTACGATGAAGCCTACCGAGACGGCGTGGGCAACATCGTCGGCGTTGTTTCCGGAAGCGGCGGGGGCGAGCATCTTTTGTACAACTGCCATATGGATCAAGTAGATCCGGGTAATCTCGCCGCCTGGGAGTATCCTCCCTTCGAAGGGGTGATCGCCGACGGCTGGATTCATGGGCGCGGAGCCAGCGATACGAAGGGAGCCATCGCGACGCAGGTGTACGCTGCCGCCGCTGTCAAGAAGGCGGCTCTTTCGCATGGAGGAGATATCATAGTTTCCGCAGTCGTCGAAGAGGAGCCGGGCGATATGTGGGGGATGCGGAAACTTGCCGACGGTGTCCTCTCCGAATATCCGGGGAAAATCGGGATGCTCGTTCTTGGAGAGGCCACGGGACTGAACGTGTATCTGGGGCATCGCGGGAAGGTCGAGATCGACGTTCGGACGCTCGGTAAAGTGGCGCACAGCAGCGCTCCATGGCGGGGTGTCAACGCGGTGTATAAGATGCGACCGGTGATCGAGGCTATTGAGAAACTTGGAGAATCGCTTCCCGAGCATTCGTTTTTACGACGATCAAGCGTCGCCGTGACTAATGTTACGTGTTCCCCGGGATGGCTGAGCACCGTCCCCGACGTATGTACGGTCCGAATCGACCGACGCTTTCTGCCCTCTGAAAATAGGGAGACGATCCTCGCGGAGCTGGAGAGAATTCTTCGCTCCTCCGGATTGAGCGTCGGAGAGGACGCGTTTGTGGAAATACAAAAATACCATCATTCGGGGTACGTAGGATTAAAAGAGTCTATGGAGCTGTATAAACCGGCGTTTCTTACTCCTGAAAACGAGCCTCGGGTGCAGTGCGTCGTGAATGCGCTCGAGAACTCGGGACAGCATCCGACCTTCGACTGCTGGGATTTCGGCACCGACGGGGCGTGGATCGCCACGGAGCTGCATATCCCGACCATCGGATACTCGCCCTGCGAAGAGGAGTATGCCCATACGCCGAAGGACAGAATATCCATCGATTTGATGAAGCGGGCTCTTCACGGGTACGTTTCGATGTCGCTCGCTCTGACTCGAAGACAATGACGCGGAGGATGAAACCATGGCAAAATACAAGGTGTTTATGACGGATAAAACGTGGCCGGATCTTGAACTGGAAAAAAGAGTTCTGTCGACGATCGATGCGGAGCTCGTGCTCTCCAAGGGCGGAACGCCGGAGGAAATCTGTTCGGAGGGAAGGGACTGCGACGCTTTGATGGTCCTTTTCACTCCCATGAACAGAAAAAATCTGGAGTATTTCCAAAACTGCAAGGCTCTTATCCGGATGGGTATCGGCATCAATACCGTGGATATGGAGACCGCGACCAGAATGGGAATGATGGTGGCGAATGTCCCCGATTACTGTCAGGAGGAAGTGGCCGATCATACGATCGCCCTCTTCCTGGAGATTACTCGAAAGGCGGGCATGCTTGATCGGCAAGTGAAGTCGGGCGGGTGGAACATGGACGTCGCCAATCCTGTCCCGAGACTTCAGGGAAAAATTTTCGGCCTTTTGGGGTGCGGCGGTATCGGTCTGCGAACCGCGCGCCGCGCGGCGGCCTTCGGGATGAAGCCGGCCGGGTACGATCCTTTCTTGCCGGAAGAGGTCTTCGAGAAAGAGAATATCCTTCGGTATACGGATCTCGGGAAGCTCATCGCCGAATCGGATGTCTTGTCGCTGCATATTCCTTTAACCGACGAAACCCGCGGTATCATCAATAAGGAAACGTTGGGACTTATGAAGCCGGAAGCGTACCTCGTGAACTCGTCGCGTGGGCCTCTGATCGACGAGAACGCTCTTTTCGACGCGCTCGAAAACGGCGTGATCGCCGGAGCCGCGCTCGACGTGCTCTGCGAGGAACCCCCGAAAAGCCTCCCCCGGCTTGCCAAGGCGCGGAATATCGTCATCACGCCGCATGCCGCGTGGAATTCCACGGAAGCGATTCCGGAACTCCGTATTAAAGCGGCGGAGGAAGTCGTTAGGACCTTTACCGAGGGACGACCTCGTAATCTGGTGAATAAAGAGGTATGCGCTGTAGTTGGTTGATCGGGAGATTCATTGTGTTTGCTTCATATCGAAGGAGGGAATTGCAGTGAAAGGAACAGGGAGTCGTGTTGTAGCGTTGCTGGTTGTGTTGGGAGTGCTCGCGGCGGGCGGAGCGGCGTTTGCTCAGGATGTATTGACGCTTACGATCGGTCATGTCGTTACCGAAGAAGGTGGCGAGCATTTGGGGGCGATGAAGTTCGCGGAGCTTCTGGAGAAGAAATCGGGAGGATCGATCAAGCTCAAGATCTTCCCCAACGGTCAGGTCGGTCAGAACAGAGAAATGGTGGAGTCTCTCCAGGGTGGAGCGCTCGACATGGCTCTTCCCGCCCTTCCTGCTCTTGGCGGTTTCACCGACGCGACCAAGATCTTCGATCTTTTCTATCTCTTCGACGATAGAGCGCAGGCGGAAAAGATTCTCGACGGTTCCGTAGGTCAGGAAGTCGCGGCGGCGATCGAACCGTCCGGTCTCAAAATCATCTCTTGGTGGACACAGGGATTCCGCGAGACCACAGCGAACCGGGAAATCCGGAAACCCGAGGATTTGAAAGGTTTGAAGATCCGCGTTATGGAGAACCCGCTGCATATCGAGGCATGGAATACCCTTGGCGCGAGCGCGATTCCGATGGCGTTCTCCGAGGTATTGACGTCGTTGCAGCAGGGGGTTCTTGACGCGCAGGAAAATCCTTATCAGAACATCGTGCATTCCGGATTCCATACAGTGCAGAAATACATTATCGAAACCAGCCATCTCTACGGGCCCCTTCCGGTGGCTTTCTCAAAGGTGAATTGGGAGAAATTGACCCCGGAGCAGCAGAATATCATTCTCGAGGCTGCGGAGGAGACGAAAATCTGGCAGCGCGAGAAGCAGGAAGAGATCAACCAAGCTTTGAAGAAGACTATCGAAAGTACGGGCACCAATGTGATTATCAGTCTTTCGCCCGAGGAAAAAGCCGCCTTCAGGAAGGCGCTTCAACCGATGTATAAAAAATACGCTCCGCAGATGCATGGATACGTCGAGCGCATATTCAAGGAACTCGGACGTCCGATCGATTTCTAAAAACGCAGAAATACGGAATGCCTTGGTTCGTACTTGCTGTATCGTCGGGGGCGGATTTCTCCGCTCCCGGCTTTTATAAAAACCTGGAAGGTGATGCCTATGATATCCCGGCTTGCGTACCATCTTGATCGTTGGGAAGAGTACCTTCTCTTCCTTTTCATGTTTTTGATGCTCATCGCATTGTCCATGCAGGTGTTTACAAGATATGTGTTGGGATTCAGCTTCTCCTGGGCGGAACAGTTCGCGCGATTCGGATTTGTATGGCTTACCATGGCCGGGGTGAGTCTTGCCGCGAAGAAGGGTATGCATCTCAAAGTCGATTTCCTTCCTCAAAGTCTTCCTCGTCCCCTTGCCGTTAAAATTTGTTTTTTTTCGGATATTTTTGTTGTCGTATTCGGCGTTTTCATGGCGAATCTTATTTTCAAGACGGTGTTGATGCAGATGCGCCTTCATCAAGTTTTCCCCTCCATTCCATGGCTTCCGGTATGGACTATGTACATCGCCGGAGTTTTGGGAATGCTGGGACTCTCGTTCAGAACGTTCCAAAGAATGATACTAGAGAAAAGAACTCGCTCGGTTTCGTCGGGAAAGGCAGGTGACGAGTAATATGGTATATTTTCTGCTGGGTTCTCTTATGACGACGTTACTGCTTTCCATTCCGGTAGCGGTGGCGATGGCGGCCTCCTGCGCTCTTGTCTTCCTTGTCTTTTATCCTGGAACGCCGATGATCCAGCTTCTCGCGCAGGCGATGGTCACGACGGCGGATTCTTTCCCGTTGATGGCCATTCCCTTTTTCATGCTTGTGGGAACGTTGATGTCCCGTTCGGGGCTGGCGGAGGAGATCATCAACGTGGGAGACGCTCTTACCGGCGAGATGGCGGGAGGACTGGGAGCGTCGACGATCGTCGCATGCATGATCTTTGCGGCGATTTCAGGGTCCGGGCCCGCTGTTGTGGCCGCTCTCGGAGTTATTCTGATTCCGGCGATGGTGAAGAGGGGATACGACGCCGGATATGCGGGGACTCTCGTGGCCGCCGGGGCAACCATCGGTCCGGTTATTCCTCCGAGCATTCCTATGATAATATATAGCGTGATTGCAGGAACTTCGGTTGTGAGCATGTTCGCCGCGGGGGCGTTGCCCGGCCTTCTCATGGGAGGCATGTTGATTCTCTTCAACTACATCATCTCGAAGAAGAGAGGATATCTCGGCAAAGAGAGACAAGGGGGAGCCCGCTGGGTTCTTTCGCAGTGCTGGAAAGCGAAGTGGGCTCTGTTTTTGCCCTTCCTTATCCTGGGGGGGATTTACGGAGGAGTTTTCACACCGACTGAGGCGGCGGTCGTCGGGTGCGTCTACTCTCTTTTTACCGGTCATTTCATCTACCGTCAACTTACTTTGGACAATGTCTTCGGAGCTTTTGTCGAGGCAGGACTTCTTTCGTGTCTTTCAATGTTTATTTTGGGGGGAGCCACCACTTTCGGGCGCCTTTTGACCATGGAGGGGATTCCGCAGATGTTGGCCGCCAGAATGACAAGCATATCTTCTTCGCCTCTGGTGCTTATGATGATTATCATGCTTTTTTTGCTTGTCACCGGAATGTTCATCGATACGACGTCGAATGTTGTCCTGTTTACTCCGCTCTTCCTTCCCATCGTCAAAGCCGCGGGCTTCAGTCCCGTTCTCTTCGGCGTCGTGATGACCATGAATCTCTGTCTTGGCATGATCACACCGCCGGTGGGGGTGAATCTTTACGTCGCCCAAGGTATTTCGAAGGCTCCTTTCGACCTTATGATCAAAGAGGCGATACCTCTTGTTCTTGCGCTTTTTCTCGCGATCACGCTGACTATTATTTTCCCGGAAATAGCGCTGATGCTTCCGAGGGTTCTTGGTATGTTCGTCTGATTTTCAAGGCGCTTCTTGCTGAAAACGGCTGATCCGATTCTTTTCGTCCTAAGGAGAGAAACGTATGGGTGAACTGGAAAACCAAAAACAAGTGATTTCCAATCAAATTTACGATGAATTAAAAGCGGGAATCCTGGAGTTGCGCTTCCCTCCGGGGAGTTCCCTCTCCGACAGAATGATCTCGCAGCAAGCTGGCGTCAGTAGGACTCCTGTGCGCGAGGCCTTGAAACGCCTAGCGCAGGAGGGGTGGATCGTGTGGCAGGAGCGTAAACGAGCGATGGTGAAACCTTTGGTCATGGAGGACGTGCAAGAAATATTTTTTCTTCGGGAAATGATCGAACCTTCCGCCGTCGCCGCCGTTTTTGAAATGGGGGAATCCAGGCATCTGGCGGGGCGTCTCTCTCTCGTTTCGGATGGTATGAAACAGAGTATGAATCAGCCTGTTTTCTTTATGAAAGAGGACATGGTATTTCACTCCACTATAATTCGTTTTTTAGGCAACAAAAGACTTGAGGAAATTTGGAACAAGATTGCGGATGAATCGACGCGGATAGCAATATATGCGCTTTACGAAAAAAGACGGCCGCAGGATGTCGTCCAAGAACACGAAGAGTTTGTGGAAGCTCTTTGGTCCAGAGATTTGTCGCTGTCTCTAGAACGATTACGACGTCATCATAAGGGAATTTTCAACGCGTACGAGGAGAAATTTCGTATGGATTCGGAGGCCTGTGGAACGGTGTAGCTGCGAGGGGGCGATTCCACTGTTTCGAGGAACACGATATGCTCGTAGGTATCGCGTTCCTTTTTTTCCCGGCGTATCATCCTCAAGGGTGTGTCATAATAGATCATCTTGCAAATGGGAAGGGATTGACTGAGATGATGATAACCGTTCTCTACGGCGGGGAGGGCCCCGAGAGGGAGGTCTCCCTCAGAAGCGGCACGGCCGTGACCTCCGCCTTCGCGGAGCGGGGGCGCGATGTTGTTGCGGCGGATCTTCGCCGCAAGGAGGATTTTTTCGCGCTTCTCGACGAAGGGAATCTTGAGTTCGCCTTCATCGCTCTCCACGGCGGGTGGGGTGAGGACGGTACGCTCCAGGCGGCGCTGGAGATGGCCGGAGTTCCGTTCTCCGGCTCGAGACACGCAGCCTGTGCCCTTGCGATGGACAAGACGGCGAGCAAGGCGCTCTTCCGCTGGAAGGGCATCTCGGCGCCGAAGGGGATCGAGGTCGTGCGGGGGCGCTGTGTCCGGGACGTACTGGACGATCCTCATTTCCCGCCGCTTCTGGAACGCTCGGGAAAACTCGTGGTCAAGCCGTGCTGCTCGGGGAGCACCGTCGGCGTCTCCATCCTCTCGGGGACGGACCGGCTCGCCGAAGCGCTCGAAGACGCTTTCCGCTACGACCCCCGCGCGCTTGTGGAGGAGTATGTTCCGGGAAGAGAGCTGACGGTGACCGTGTATGAGAAAGACGGCGCTCCCCGTTGTCTGCCGGTCATCGAGATTCAACCCGTAACGGGATTTTACGACTACAGCTCGAAGTACACGCCCGGAGCCTCCGAATACCTCGTCCCGGCGCCGCTGTCGGAGTTCGTCCTCCGCAGGGTGGAATCGGCCTCCCTCACCGCGCACGCCGCCATAGGGTGCTCCTCGTACAGCCGGGTCGATCTCCGGCTCGACGAGGAGGGGTTCCCCTCGGTCCTTGAAGTGAACACCGTTCCCGGGATGACCGCGACGAGCCTCGTTCCCAAGGCCGCGGCGGCGGCGGGGATCTCCTTCGGCGAATTTCTCGAAGAAGTGGTCGAAACCTCCCTCGCCGCCCGGCGCGGCTGAAACTCAGTAGTCCGTCACGTACTGGAACTGCCTTCTGAACTCCTCCGGAGGCATCTTCGCCGCCACCGCGAGACGTTCGAACTCGATGCCGGGGTTGAAATCCTTTTTTTCGAGCCGGATCATGTACTGTCTGGCGATCCTGTACTGGATGGACTGCGTGTTCACCATGCGGATACGGGTCTTCTTCGTGTTCGGGTCGATGATCTGGTCGAACGGGATGGGCACGATCTGGTTGTTTTGAATGGTGATGAGGGCGTTCGTTCCTCCGTCCCGGAGGAACTCGAACGCCCCGTACCCTAGATTCCGCGTGTACTCGATATCGAAGGCGTTCGGAGGTGCGCAGCGGACCTCGTACCCGACCTCCTTGTTGTTGATCGTCATCTTCAGTCCCATCCCGGAGAGCCTGACGAGCAGCTCTTTCTTGAGGACGTCGGAGAAGTTGATCTCGGCGTAGCGGATATGCCCGTGGTCGTCGTACTCGAGGCAGTCGGCCGTCTCCAGGTCCTCCAGACGGATCCTCTCGATCAGTCCCTCGGCGGTGACGGCGACGCCGTAGTTTCGCCCCGAGGCGAGCCGCTTCACGATGGAGCCGGCGACGATGTCCACCACGAGGGAGAGGGGGATTTTTTCCTTGCCTGGGAACTCCTCGGGGATGAGCGTCAAGGTCGCTCCCGCGCTCTTGCCGATGCCGAGCGCAAGATGCCCCGCGACGCGCCCCATGGCAACGGCGAGGTACCAGCGCCCCGTTGTTTTGGCGTCCTCCATGAGGTTGGAGACGATCTGCGTCCCCAGCGAACGCGCCGTTTCGAAGCCGAAGGTGGGGATGCCCTCCGGAAGGGGAAGATCGTTGTCGATCGTCTTGGGAACGTGGACGAAGTTGATGGTCAGCCCGAGGCTGTTCTTCGCGAAGTCGGCGACGCGCGAGGCAGCGTACGCGGTATCGTCGCCGCCTATGGTCACGAGGTGGGTGACTCCCAGCTCGATGAGCGTGTCCACCACCTTCCGCAACGACTCTTCGCTCTTCGTCGGATTGAATCGAGAGATCCGCAGAATGCTCCCCCCGTCGGAGTGAATCCGGCTGACGGCGTCGATGGTCAGAGGAATGATTTTCTTCTCCCCCTTCCCGAGGTTGGCGAATCCGTCGTAGATGCCGTATACTTCCCACCCGGACTTCTTCGCTTCTATGGTGATAGAGCTGATCACGCTGTTGATCCCGGGGGCGGGACCTCCTCCGCAGACGATGGCGAGTGTTTTTTGCTCCGGATTCGTCATGAGGCGCCTCCTTCAATATGAAAGATAAAAAGAAAGACTTCATTAAATTTTAGCACATCGCGCAGTATAATAAACGGCGAAGGAGCGGATGCGCATGATTTTTCTTACCGGCGACACGCACGGCCTTCTCGAGATCGATCGGCTCGGGGCGGCCAATTTTCCCTTGGGAGAGAGGCTGGGGCGGAACGACCTGGTCGTCATCCTCGGCGATTTCGGTCTTCTGTGGAGCAACCCGCCCCGCGCGGAAGAGCGCCTCGCTCTTCGACGCCTTGAGGAGAGCCCCTGGACCACCCTTTTCGTGGACGGAAACCACGAAAACTTCTCCATGCTCAACGCCCTCCCCCAAGAAGAACGGTTCGGCGCGCCGGTCGGCGTCGTCTCGCCGCACGTTCTCCATCTGTGCCGCGGGTATGTCTACACGCTCGAAGGGAAGCGCTGCTTCGTCTTCGGCGGCGCGCGCAGCGTGGACAGAAAGGGGCGGATGCCGGGGAGATCCTGGTGGCCCGAGGAGATACCGTCGGCCGAAGAGTACCGTCGGGGGCTCGACTCGCTGGAGGCCTCGGAGTGGAGCGTCGACTGGATTCTCACCCACACGGCCCCCAACCACATCCTACAGGCGCTCGACCTTCACAAGTATCTGCACGGAGATCCCGTCTCGGCCTACCTGGACGAGATCTACAAAGAAGTGTCCTACGAAAAATGGTTCTGCGGTCACCTGCACCGCAACAGCCGTTTCGTAAAAGACCGTATCCGCGTGCTCCGGGAGAACATTGTGAACGGCGATACGGAAGAAACCGTCTCGGTTGTGCGCGACCGTCCTTCTCTTCGGGAGCGTGTCCGCACAATGGCGCGCCTTCGTCCTCTCGAAGGCGACTGAGCGGCTGCGGCCTGAAAAGCGGCGGACGATCCGGCGGAGAATAGAGTATACTTAGAGGAATCCCGCGAAACTCTAGGGGGCCTTTTGGCCCCGTTGCCGCGGGACACGAAGAGCCGGAATCCCGGAGGCGCCCCTATGAAGAAGACGTTTTTTCGTTTATCGAATATATGCGCAGCGCGTCTCGCCGATATTCTTATCGTCGTGTTTTTGCTGGCGGGCGGATTTTTCTTCGGCGAATGGCGAGTGGCGAAGACCGACCTGGGGATGCGCCACAATCTGGTCCGCCGCGCGCGCCTTCTTGCTGAAAGCGTGAATCCTCGCGCAGTCAAACGCCTCTCCGGTTCGGAGGCGGACCGTCTCTCCCCGGACTACCGCCGCTTCAAGGAACAGAGCATTTCGCTCCTCTCAGCCTTTCCCGACTGCCGCTTCGTCTCGCTCGTCGGCCGCCGTCCCGACGGGTCGCTTTTCTTCTATGTCGACTCCGAGCCCGAGGGCTCGCCGGACGAGTCGCCCCCCGGAGAGATGTATGTTCCCCCGGATCCCCTGCTGCTGGAGGCTTTCGACAAAGGGAAGAGCGTCGTCGTCGGTCCCTTTATGGATATTTGGGGAAGTCTCGTCACGGCGTGGGTTCCCGTCGCCGACCCGTATACCGGGAAGACCGCGTTTGTCGCCGCGCTTGATATCGACGGCGCCAGGTGGAGGAGCGACGCCCGGCGAGCCGCGTACATCCCGGAGATCGCCGCGGTCGCAGTGGCCATTCTCTTCATCGTATGGCGGATACTGACGCTGCGCCGCGCTCTGCGGAGAAGGGCTTCGTACCGCTGGTATCACCGCTACGCGGATGCCCTTTTCGTCGCCGCGGCGGGGTTCGTGCTTACCTGTTCGATCCTCCTCGTCTCCTCGGAGGCTGAGCGCGCAACGCGCGAGGAGACCTTTCACATGCTTGCCGACTCGGAGTCGGGGAAGCTGCGCAGCAGCCTGATGAATCTCGGGGACACCGCCGTCGAAGGAGCGGCGGCGTTCTTCGCCTACAGTGATTTCGTCAATTATGAGGAGTTTAAGGGATACGCCCGTCATCTGGAGGAGTTGTCCGAGGTGCGGGGCGCGACGTGGCTTCCGTTCGTTGCGCATGAAGATCGAGAGGCGTTCGAGCGGCTGGGGCGTTCGCTCGTTGCGAAGGATTTCGTCATCCGAAACTATGGCGAGGGGGGAAAGAGGGGCCCCGCTCCTGAGCGTCCTTTTTACTATCCGGTACTCTATCGCGTACCCTTCGAGGGGAGCGAGCGCATACTGGGGGTTGACTTTGCTCAAGTTCCCTCCAGAAGAACCGCGATCGACGAGGCGCGTTTCTCCCGGCTTCCCGCGGCGACGGAGGCGGTTCCCCTGCTCGCCGCCCCCGGAACGCTGAAGGGAATCGTCGTCTTTCAGCCGGTGTTTTTGCGCGGCGATACGGCTAAATTTATAGGAGTCCTCGCCTTGGTCGTCGAGCTGAACTCTCTGATGAATCGGATGCGTACCGAGGAGGCGAACGTGGAGCGCGCCGTGCTCGTCGGCGATTTGTGGCGCCTGTACGGCTCCGGTGTTCAGGATCACGTCGTCTCCACGCGGGAAGATGCCGTTTTGCCGCCTGTATGGCCGGACGCCTCGGACCTCTTCTCGGTGCGCCCCCTTCTCTTCTTCGGCAGGACGTTTGTCGTCATTCTGCGCCCCGGACCCGGCTTTTTCGCGCTCTATCCCCCGCGGGCCGCCTGGATGAGCCTCTTCGCCGGTCTTCTGGTGACCTTCCTGCTCACGCTGCTCGCGGTCGCTACGGCGAACCGCAGGGAGGAGCTGGAACGGCAGGTTGCGATGAGAACGGACGAACTGCGCCGAAGCAAGGACGAACTTTTCCTCATGAACACGGCTCTCGTGGATACTACACGCAGGACGCAGGAGATAGCGCGCCGAGCCGAGGCGGCCAGCGAGGCCAAGGGCCGATTCCTTGCGAACATGAGCCACGAGATGCGGACGCCGTTGAACGGATTCCTCGGGATGAACCGTTTGCTGCTCGACACCGATTTGTCGGAGGAACAGCGGGAGTACGCTATTTCCGCCCGAAAGTCCGGAGAGGCGTTGTTGACGTTGATAAGCGATGCGCTTGATATAGCGACCATCGACGAAGGTCGCTACCGCCTCGTCGAGGAGGATTTCGATCTCGACGAGCTGCTTTCGAAGCTGGAGACTCTCTTCAGCGCGGCGGCGCACGAGAAGGGCCTCCGTTTCACCTTCGTCCGTCTGCCCGTGCCGCTGCGGCTGCACGGCGACGGCCGCTGTCTGTACAGAATACTGAGAAGCCTCCTGGACAACGCGGTAAAATTCACTCCCTGGGGCGAGGTGCGTTTTTCCGTCTCCATCCTTGAAGAGTGCGAGCGGACCGTTCTTCTGCGCTTTTTGGTGCAGGACACCGGCGTCGGTATCCCGGCGGAGCAGCAAGGGAGCGTCTTTGAACGCTTCTGGCAGAGCGACGACTCGACCACCAAAACGTACCAGGGCGCGGGGTTGGGCCTTCCCATGGCGAAGGAGCTTGCCGCGCTTCTCGGCGGCGATCTTATGATGGGGAGCGAGGAGGGCAAGGGGTCGACGTTTTCGTTCGAGGCGCTCTTCCCCAAGGTTTCTTCCCCCGCGTCGTCTTCCATACAGGGAGAATCCATCGCTGGCAGGAGGATACTGCTCGCGGAGGACAACCCCGTCAACCGGAAATTTGCGCAGGCAATGCTCGGCAAGCTGGGCTATTCGGCCGTCTCCGTCGGAAACGGCAAAGAGGCCGTGGACTATCTTTCCTCCAACGAATGCGACCTGGTGGTGATGGACGTGCAGATGCCCGTCATGGACGGAGTGGAAGCCACGCGGATGATCAGGAGCGGCGCGTCGGGCGTGCTCGACCCGTCGATACCCGTCGTCGCGCTTACCGCTTATGTCTCTCTTGAAGACAGGGAGCGCTGCATGGGGGCGGGGATGAACGCTTTTCTTTCGAAGCCGGCGACTCCGGAAGAGCTTGACGATACAATCAGGTGGCTTCTTTTCGGCGCGACGGGGGGCAAGTCCGAGGAAACTCCCGCGTCGGATGCATCCGCCGGGAAGCCTGTGCCTGTCTTCGACCGCGCGGCCGCTCTGAAACGCCTTATGGGCGACGAGGACGCCTTGGCGGAGCTTGCGGAAGAGTTCGTCGAGGTGATGCCGCAGGAACTGGAGAAGTTTGCCGCGCAGGCGCTTGAAGGCGACGCCGCCGACGCCGGCAGGTCAGCCCACTCGATAAAGGGCGCAGCCGCCGGCATCGGCGGAGAGGCGCTCCGGACCGCGGCGTTCGAGGCGGAGAAAGCCGGAAAGGCGGGAGACGCGGACGCGCTCCGGAAGTTGGAGCCGGAAGTCCGGGCGCAGTACGAACTTCTTGATGCGGCGCTCCGGGAACTGATCTCCAAGCGGGGGGAAAAGAACGAATGAACGAGCGCGGACAATCATTTTCTTTCTGGTTCGCCGAAGGCGGCTTTCTCTTGTTGCTGACCGTCATTCTCCTGTCGGGCGCCTTGGTCGGCGCATGGCGGGTGCGCGAGACCGACTCGTTTCTCCGCGAAGAGCTTTTGCGAAATACTCGGGTTCTTGCGGAGACCATCGACATTCGCGACGTACGCCGCCTCACGGGGAGCGAGCTGGATTCGGGGTCGCCTCAGTATGAAAGCTTCAAGAACTACTTCCGTTCGGTGATACAAATGTATCCTCGGAGTCGTTTTCTGACGCTCGTCGGGAGGCGCTACGACGGAAAAATCTTCTTTTTCGTCGACTCGGAGCCGCCGGGTTCTCCGGACGAATCGCCGCCCGGAGAAGTGTATGATGCCGTCGACCCGGGATTTCTGCCCGTATTCGACGAGGGAAGGGCCGTTGTGGTCGGGCCCGTCGCGGACCAGTGGGGATCATGGATTTCGGCATGGGTTCCTCTGGTCGAACTCGGCTCCGACAGGGTGAGCGCCGCGCTCGCGTTGGACATCTCGGGAGAGGAATGGCAACGAACCCTGGAGCGGGCCAAGCGCATCCCCGCGCTGACGTCGCTCTTTCTGGCCGCGCTTCTTTTCGCCGGACGCCGGATGCTGCACCATCGGGTCAAAACGGGAGGAAGGGCGTTCGGGAGATTCAGGTATCTCGAATGCCTTCTGACGTTGATTTTCGGTCTCGCCTTGACAGGGAGCGTGGCGTGGATGGTGCACGAGAGTGAAAGCCGCACTCACGCGCAGAGTTTTTCGATCGTTGCGGAAGCCCGCTCCATCAAGATGTCCGGAATGCTCTACAAGCTCCGTAATTTTGTTCTCGAGGGAACCGCGCGGTTTATCGAGGCGCTTCCCTCGCTTGACTACGAGTCGTTCAGGGGGTATTCGCAGCATCTGTCGTCGGAACCGGAGATCGACGCGATCATGTGGAGTCCGCGGGTCCTGGCGGGAGAACGTGCGGAGTTCGAGAGCACGGTGCGGGATGAATGGCGACGCGCTCTGGAAATCCGTGAGCAGAACGACTCCGGCGCCTACGTCCGCGCAGGGGAACGGGCGGAGTACGCTCCGGTGCTCTTCCGTTTCCCGATGACGGGAAGCGCGTTCCCCGTCGGCGAGGATCTTCTTGTACACCCGGAGGTATCGGAAGCGTTCCGGAGAGCTGTGAACACCAAAAGACCGGCCGCCGCTTTTCTTCGCGTCCGGCGCGGAAAGGAAAGCCGCTCTGCGCTCTGGGTCTGCTACCCCCTCTTCCTCTCCGGCTTTAACGGCCCCCTCCGCGGTGTCGTGTCGGCGCTTTTTTTGCCCGATTTCATGCCGAATGAAGTTATGGGCGGGAGCGGCGACGCCGGTCTGCTCAGCTTCGAGGCGCTCTCTCCGGAAGCTCCCCCGCGCTCTCTTGCCGTATGGGAGCACGAAGGAAGACCGGAATTCCGTTTCATCCGTCCCCTGTACGCGTTCGACGGCGCGTTCGCTGCGGTGCTGCGCCCCGGAGCCTCTTTCCTCAAGTACCACAGGGCGAGGATGGGCGTGTTCACCGCTCTTACAGGCATTCTGATAACGTTTGCCATGGTATTCTTCGTCGCCTTCACGGCGAACCGCCGGGAGCTGCTCGAAAAGCTTGTCCAACAGCGCACTTCCGAGCTTCGTGAGAGCGAATCCAGGCACAGACTGGCGGGGCACATCTACCGTTCCCTCTCCGAGGGCATCGTTGTCACCGATCCCCAAGGAAATATTCTCGACGGTAACGCAGCGCTGGAGAATCTTACCGGCTACACACTCGAAGAGATTCGCGGCAAGCGCCCGAGCATGTTCTCAGCGCAGCGAAAACAGGGGGAGGACGCCTTTCGCTTCTGGGAGCACCTTCGCGAGCACGGCTCCTGGCAGGGCGAGACGTGGAACCGCCGCAAAGACGGCGAGGCCTATCCGGTATGGCTGACGGTGAACGCGGTAACGGACGAGAACGGAGAAGTAACCCACTACGCCGGGGTTCTGACCCACATCGGCGACATTAAATCGGAGCAGCAGCGTCTCAGTCATCTCGCCTACCATGATTCTCTCACGGGCTTGCCGAACAGGCTGCTCCTGGCCGACCGGCTTGAAATGGCGCTGCTCCGCTCGCGCCGCGAATACGCGTACGTCGCGCTGCTCTTTCTCGACCTCGACGGCTTCAAAGAGATCAACGATACGTACGGGCACGAAACAGGCGACGTTCTTCTGGTCGCGATCGCCCGGAGGCTCGACGAGGCGGTGCGGGAGCAGGATACGGTCGCAAGGCTGGGCGGCGACGAATTCATTCTTCTTTTCGAGGGGCTTGCCGGCGTCGAGGAGGCGTCTTGCCTCTCCAAGAGAGTGGAAGCGCTTTTCGCCGAGCCCTTCGTCGTCGGAGGGCGTCCGTTCCTCTGCAGCGCCAGCGCGGGGCTTGCGGTTCATCGTCCCGGAGACGGGACGACTGCACGGGAGATGATCGCGACCGCCGATATGCGGATGTACGAAACAAAGGCGCAGCGAAAGACGCGGAAGGCAATTTCCGGCAACCGGCCGTAAACAAAATGGTTGAAGAGTGTGTATTGCCTGAGAAGATTTCTCTATGGTAAGATGTTTTTGTTTCTGCGGACGGAGAAGGGGGCGCCTTCCCGGTGCATATTCGCCTTGCAATGCAGGCGGGAATGGGCGCAGAGTGCCCTGCGAACTGTGGAGAGAGGATCCCGGTCATGGAGAAAGAGGTTCGGTCTCGCGGAGCATTTGAAAGCGGAGTCGTCGTCGTATGCCTCCTTTTTGCGATCATCGGAGGCATTCTCGGGTATTGGGAGATGCGGCGCGCTTCGCTGCACGCGCAGGACGAACTGCTCCGGACCGCCCGCCTTCTTTCCGAGAGCGTGAACCCGCGTCGTCTCAAATCTCTTTCCGGCAGCGCCTCCGACCTGTACCTTCCGGACTACTCCCGCTTGAACGAGCAGCTGCTCTCGGTTCTTCCTGTGCTGCCTCGCGGTTCTTCCCTTTCCGTTCTCGGCAGGCGAGAGGACGGCGTCCTCGTCTACCTGATGGATGTACGCGGCGTCGCTTCCGCGCTCCCCGGCGACGAGTTCCGCGCCCGGTCCGCTGAAGTCCGTCGTCCTTTCGATGAAAAACGGCCGCTTCTGCTCGGGCCTTTCACCAAAGATGAGGGCTCTTTTTTTGCTGCGCTGGTTCCTTTGGTGGAACCGGCGACGCATCGCGTGTGCGCGCTTTTCCTTCTTGAGGCCGATATCGGGTGGCGCGAGCCGTACACGGCGGCGCTCGTTCCGTGGGGAGCGACGCTCCTCTTGCTCCTTGTTCTTTTTGTGGGCTATCGCTTCGCGCCCCGGTTCCGCGACTCGACGGCGTTTGTGTATGCTGAGGTACTCTGGGTCGCCTCGATGAGCCTTGTCCTCGCCGGATCGTGCGCATGGCTTGTGGGCGAGTACGAATTTCGCGGGCGTACGAAGGCGTTCTCCATGCTCTCCGACTTCGGTTCCAGCTCTTTGATACAGTCGCTCCAGGAGCTTCGTGATCGCAGCATCGAAGGATTGGGGCGTTTTTTCGAGAGCAGCGAACACGTCGACTCCTCGGAATTTGCGGACTTTGCCGCTCATCTGATCGCTATCCCTCATGTTGACGAAGTGTTGTGGGCGCCCGCCGTGCCTTCTTTGGCCGCCGAAAGCGGCGAAGCGGCGGACGCAGGAATTCTCGCATCCGGGGATTTGGCGGAAGGACCTTCCATGCCGTCTTCATCCTCCTACGCGCTCTCCTTCCCAGTGCTCTATTCGGTCTCCGCCGACCGGAGGATATTGCCTCCGGGGACTGATCTGCGGTTCGTCCCTTCTTTGAAGCAGGCTCTTGAGCTCGCTGTGCGAACCGGTATGAAGACAGCCTCCGAAGCGAACGCCGGCGACGTCGGTTCGGACGGAGAATGCCGTTCCGTAGTTTTCCGTCCTGTACGAAGCGCCGGGGGCGATCTGTTGGGTGTTGTCGGCGCAGTGCTCAACCTGGAAATTCTGCTCAACGAGACGATGCTCCGGGACGAAGGATCGGAGCTGAACGTCATGGAGGTCGCACTCAAGCGTCTTCTTCCCGGCGGAGAAGAGCATCTGTTGCTCGCCATGCCTTCGAGGGCCGATACGCTCCCAGGGGAAAGAAACGCGGAGTCTTTTCACTCTGTGCGCCCCTTCTTCGTCTTCGGCCGGGCTTTTGTGCTGGAGACACGCTCCGGGATGGGGTTTACCTCGATGCACCCGAAAAGAACGGGGCGGATCGTCCTCTTCTTCGGCATCGCCCTCTCGGCGCTGACGACGTTGCTCACCGCGCTCTTTCTCAACTGGCGCCGGACGTTGCTTCGATTCGTGACGATCAAGACGGTCTCTCTGGCACAAAGCGAATTTCGTTCCCGCAAGCTTGCGCATCTCTACCGGTCCATTACGGAGGGAGTGGTGATAACGGATGCCGAGGGCATCATCGAAGAGTGCAACGACGCGCTCGAAGATCTGACGGGTTTCGCGCTTGAGGAGATGCAGGGGCGATCGCTTGCGGTTTTCTCCGCGAGGGAGGGGCAGTACGACCACGAGTTCCTGCGCTCCCTCGGGCAGAACGGGGTATGGCAGGGCGAGGTGTGGAACCGGAAAAAGGACGGAGAAGTGTACCCGGTCTGGCTCACCATTGCGGCGGTTCAGGACGATGCGGGGAAGACGACGCACTACTCCGGCGTGATGCGGCACATCGGCGGCATCAAGAGTGAACAGGAGCGCTTGAACAGGATGGCGTACTACGATTTCCTCACCGGGCTGCCCAACCGAGCGCTCTTCACCGACCGTCTGGAGGTCGCCGTGGCGAGGGCGAAACGCGAGGGTTCGATGGTTGCGCTGGTTTTCCTGGATCTCGACCGCTTCAAAGAGGTCAACGACGCCTTCGGGCACGAAACCGGGGACGCGCTGCTTATCGCTGTGGCGGATCGTTTGAGCGGCGCGTTCCGCGAGCAGGACACGGCGGCCCGGCTTGCGGGGGACGAATTTGTGCTCCTCTTCGAGGGACTGCGTTCCGATGGTGAACTTGATCCGCTGCTTCAGCGCCTGGAGGCGCTTTTCGAGGAGCCGTTCATGCCGGAGGGGCGTTCAATTCCAGTGGAGGCGAGCTTCGGCGTTGCGTTTTTCCCTGAAGACGGCGAAGATGTCCGTTCTCTTCTGGACATTGCGGACAGAAAGATGTACGCTGAAAAAGCAGCGCGCAGAAAGCGCAGAGGAGCGGCTTCAGAGATGGACGAATAACGAAACGTTCGCCCGGCGCCGTTCGGGGAACTTTCGGCGGAAACGCCGAAGAAGAAGGTCATAGGGAAGGGTGAAGGTATCGTGAAAAAGCTCGGTGCTCTCGTAAGTGTTTTCATCCTGTGCTTCGTGTTGTTCGCGCCGTTTGGAGCGGCGGCGGAAGAGGGCGGGTACACGGCGACAATCGCCGCCGCGCGGGAGATCGTCTGGAAGACGCTCACTACAGGAGGAGGGAGTTCGGCCACCGTGGCCGTCATGGACGATGGGAAGATCGTCTATTCCGAGCGCTTCGGCGCGGCGGATCGCGCGGAGAACCGTCTCCCGGACAGAGAGACGCGCTTTAACATCGGCTCCACCAGCAAGATGTTCGGCGCGGCGGCGATCCTGTTGCTGGCCGACGAGGGGAAGCTCGCCCTCGACGATTCCGTGGCGAAGTACCTGCCCGAGTTCGTCATGCGCGACGGCCGGTACAAGGAAATCACGGTGCGGATGCTCTTCAACCACTCCTCGGGCCTTCCCGGCTCCAGCTTCATTTTCGAGTACGAGCCCGCGATCGATCCGCATGCCCTGCTGCTTGACGTTCTGCGCGAGTCGGACCTGAAGCACGCGCCGGGAGCCATGGGCATCTACTGTAACGACGGCTTCACCCTCGCGGAGATGATCGTGGAGAAGCTCTCGGGGAAGAAGTTTATCGATTTCGTCGCGGAGCGCATTTTCGAGCCGCTTGAAATGAAGGACAGCGCCGCGAGCGTCGGCGAGACCGGCGGCAACGTCGCCGTGTATTACGACGTCCCGACCGGCAAAAAATACCCTCTTGAGGTCGTCCGGGTGCATGCGGCGGGGGGACTCTCCTCCACTGCCGAGGATCTGTGCCGTTTCGCGGACAGCTTCACGCCCGGGGGAAAACATATTCTGAGCGAGGTCTCGCTTGAGGAGGCGCTGAAGAGCCAGCCGACACTTTTCACGAAGCATCTGCATAATGCCGCGATGATGGACGCCTTTGGGTGGGACTACGCGTGGATTCCGGACTATCGCGAGAAGGGGGTGCAGGTGCTCGGAAAGAGCGGCGGGACGATGTTCTACTCCACCAACTTCCAGGTCGTCCCGGCGGAGCGGCTCGTCGTCGCCGCGAGCATCGCGGGCAGAGCGGACGCTCCCGGCGTCACCCGCTCGATACTCGACGCGCTCATGAAGGAGAAGGGCCTTCCCTTCCCCGAGAAGCCGCCTCTGAAAAAGCCGGGAGAACCGCAGCCGATCCCCTCGGAACTCTTCGCATTCGAGGGAGCGTACACCGACGGCGGAAGGGCGGTCCGTTTCCTCTTCGACCCGGAGAAGCGGACGCTGAATATCCACCACCTGCTTCCCGCGCCTCCTGCGGGAGAGGAAGCGCCTCCTCCCGTTTCATTGGTCTACGGCGACGGATTGTTTCATGACTACGAGAAGGGAACCTCCTACTACTTCGTGTCCGAGGGAAAGGACGTCTACCTGATTCAGGAAAAGATTTCCGGCTTCGGCATGAACGTCCCGGCGTTCCAGAAACTGGAAGAGATCAAGGATCCGAAACAGCTCTCCATTGAAATGAACGGAGTGTTATGGATGCAGCGGAACGCGCTTCCCGCAGCGCAGATTATGAACGGAACGCTGATGGGCCGGTCGTCCGTCAGTTCTGAACTGCCCGGGTATGTGTTCGCTTACGGTCTGCAGAAGGTGGAAGACCTCGGTTACGCGGGCATCGCGGCGACGGCGTTCCGCGACCAGCTCTCCATCCAGCTCTTTCGGAAGGACGGGAAGATCAGGGCGCGTTCCGCGATGTTCGTCTTCTCTCCGGCGGACGAGGCGGAGGCGCTTGTCGACGGAAAAAACAGCGTGCTGATAGGGCCCGACGCCGAGAACGAGTGGCGGAAGGCCGACAAGGACATGATCCTCTCCTTCGTCCGGCCCGAGAAGGGACGGGTGATCGCGGTCGACCCTGAAAACGACGCTGCGTTGCTTTACGACAGCGTTGTGGACGAGGGGGAATTCTTTGCGCCGGAGGGAACCTTTATCTTCCTCGCGGGCGCGGCGGGGGATACGTTCGAGATAGAGGCGAGATAGAGCCGTCCGTTTTTCGCAGCCGGACACACAAAGAGGAGGGGGCGCGAAGACCTGCGCTTCCCCTCTTCTTTTCGTTATCCCAGAATTCCCAGCAGCTTCCTCTGGACGGTCAGGAAGTGGCGCTTCAGCGCGCTCCACTCGACCTTCCTCAGCATCACGGGCCACGGATCGCCCTCGGCGTCGTCGAAAAAACTGAGGCTTTTCACCATGTGATAGAGGTTGAGGCGGCTGCCCGGAAACTTGCGCGGGAGCAGGTAGAAGAGGTCTTCGAGCGGAACGCTCTGCAACGAGAGCTCGTAGAGGTCGAGAAAGTCCTTCCTCGCCCCCCGGTCGGCCAGGGCGGCCCACTTCATCAGGCCGGTGTCTCGCGGAGAGGACATGAAAAGCCCCGGAAGATCCGGCGATTCCTGCAGCGGTTCAAGGAGGGGGTTGGGGTAGTGAAGCCAGGTAACGCGGATACCGTCGATCCAGCCGTGGAATGTCCCCGCGTGCGTCTCCGCCACGGAAACCTCGCCGAACGGTTGCAGAAGGCCGGAAAGGCGTCCCGGATTGAAACTGTCGGGGAGAAACCAGTCGAAGTCCTCCGACTGGCGATGGCCGAACATCAGGGCGAGCGCGGTGCCTCCGGCGAGATAGACGCCTTCGACGGGGGGATTTTTGCAGAGAGCCTTTAGAAGAGATTGTCGGGGTTTGTCGAGAACATCCCAAAACATCGCATTTCCTCCTCCCTCAGACCGAAGTAGTTCTGCCAGCAGCGGGCGGTTTTTTTGCTCAGACGGCGGCTCGAAAGCACCACGGCGCGAATTTCCTCGGGTGTGACGTGCTGTTTCAGCCACGCCAGCTGCGCCTCGTCCCCCAAGTTCAGCACCCGTTCGATGATCGCCGTGCGGTTTCGCCGAAAGTCCACGGCAGACCACTCCGCGTCCCAGAAGAGGGGCCGCAGAAACTCGGGGAGTCCGGAATGATTCGTCCCGCGGATTGATGCGCTCATGACGGTGATCGGGCCGCGCGCGGCCGGTCCTCCGTTCAGCGGCAGAGGTCGAGCGACTGAAGCAGCGTGCCGCAATACGCCTCCACCTCCGCAGCCGTCCCCAGCGAAAGGGCGTGTCGCGCCGTTTCTTCGAGGTCGCTCTTCCGGAGGTTCCGCAAAATCCACCGGGCCTGCAAAATGGAGGGAGGGCTCATGCTGAACTCAGTCAGCCCCATTCCGAGCAGGATCGGAATCAGCTTGGGATCCCCGGCCGACTCGCCGCACATGCCGACGTGGATGCCGGCCTGCTTGCCGTTGTCGATCACGGTTTTCACAAGACGGAGCACCCGCCGGATGGTAGGACGAGTAGAGCGGGGCGAGCTTGTCGTTCCCGCGGTCGACCGCCACGGTGTACTGGATGAGGTCGTTCGTGCCGATGCTGAAGAAGTCGGACTCCTTCGCGAAGTGGTCGGAGAGCACCGCCGTGGAGGGAACCTCCACCATGATGCCCGCCAGCACGCTCTCGTCGAACGGGATCTTCCGCTGCCGGAGATCTTCCTTCGTGTTCTCGAGGATGGCCTTCGCTTCCCGGAGCTCCTCAAGGCAGGAGATCATCGGGAAGAGGATACGCACGTTGCCGTAGGCGCTCGATCGGAGGATCGCCCGGAGCTGCACCTTGAATATCTCCTGCCGGTCCAGGCAGAGGCGGATGGCGCGGTAGCCGAGGAAGGGGTTTTCCTCCTCCGGGATGGAGAGGTAGTCGAGCTTCTTGTCGCCTCCGATGTCGAGCGTCCTGATGACCACCGGCCGACCGTTCATCCCCTCGACGACGCTTTTGTAGGCTTCAAACTGCTCGTCTTCGGTGGGGAGCATCGGACTTTCAAGGTAGAGGAACTCCGTTCGATAGAGGCCGACGGCCTCGCCGTCGTTTTTCAGCACCTCGTCGAGATCGCGGGAGGAACCGACATTCGCGCCCAGCTCGACCTTCACGCCGTCGAGCGTGACCGTCTCCTTCCCACGGATTTCGGAGAGACGTCCGAGGAAGCATTCGTACCGTTCCTGCTTTTCCTTGTAGCGCGCCAGCGTCTCCTCGTCGGGGTTCACGAAGATCTCCCCCGTCTCGCCGTCGAGGATGAGCAGGTCGCCGTTGCCTACCGTGCTGAGCAGCCCGTGCGCTCCCATCACGGAGGGAATTTGCATCGTGCGGGCGATGATCGCCGCATGGGAGGTACTGCCTCCGACTTCGGAGGCGACTCCGAGCGTCATCTCGCGCTGGATCTGCGACATATCGGACGCTGTGAAGTCGCGGGTGACGAGGATGGCCTTCTCCTGGAGCTGGGTGAAGTCCATTCCGCCCGCCTGAAGGAGGAGCTTGATCACTCGTTCGGAGATGTCCCTGACGTCGTCGGAGCGGGCTTTCATATAGTCGTTGTCCATGTTTTCGAAGATCTGGACGAGGTTGTCCGAAACCTGTTTCACCGCCCATTCGGCGTTCGCGCTCTCGTCGAGGATAAGGCGCTCTATCCGTCCGGTGAAGTCGGGGTCCTGCAGCATCAGCCCGTGCGCCTCGAAGATGGCGGCCTCGTTGGGCCCCACGTTCTGAAGCACCCGCGAGTATGATTCGCGGATCTGCTCTCCCGCGAATTCGAGCGCGGTGCGAAAACGGCGGAGTTCCCGCTCGGGTTCGTCGACGTACTCCCGAACAATGTCGATCTGCTCTTTCCAGTGAATGACCGCTTTGCCGATGGCGATTCCGGGAGATACCCCCGATTCCCTTCATGGTTTTCAGCACCTGCCTGTCGAATGTGTATCACATAATTATACACGCAGTTCGGCCTTTGTGCGCGAAAGAATGAACAAGCGTTTCGTCCTCCGAAAGAATGGGAATCCGCCGTGCGGGACGCGACGCGCTTACAAGACCGTCAGCATCACGTGAAGGAGCGGCAGCAGCCCGGCCATGCCGAGCACGGAGATCAGCCAGCAGCTGTTTGCCATGTCCAGGTCGAGCGCGTAGAGCGATGGAGGCACCAGCGCGTTGAACGCCACCGGCATGGAGGAGAGGACGAGCACGACTTTGAGCGGAAGCCCTCCCGCGATGCCGCCCAGCCCCAGCAGGGCCGCGAGCGACGTGCAGACGGCGGGAACCAGCAGGAACTTTATGCCGAGAACGGCGAAGCCTTCTTTCAGGTAGGCGGATGTCTTGCCGAAGCGCATGGCCATGCCGATGGAGGCCAGCAGGATCACCGTAGTCAGCGGAATGAGCAGCGCGTTGAGCTGCGAAAAAACCTCCGGCGCGGCACGTCGAGCAGGTTCAGCGTTGCTCCCGTCGTCAGACTGAAGATGGAGACGAGAAGGAACGGGTCGTGCGCCAGCCTGGCGCCGAGGCTCACCGCGCCCGTCGTCTTCGCGTCGCTGTAGAGCCTGGCCACGGGGAAGCCGACGCCGTAGTAGACCATGTCCTCGAACAGCTTGAAGAGGGGGACGTAGGCGTACCCCTCCTCGCCGAGAAAGACGAAGGTCACCAGCCCGCCGATGGCCCCGAGGTTGGTGAAAAATCCGCAGCAGAACATCGCTCCCGCCTGCGGACGTTCCAGCCGGAAGAGACGCGCCAGCAGCCGCTCCGCAAGGCCGCCGAAGATGTGGCAGAAAGCGCCTATTTCCGGCGAGCAGGGCAAGGCGCGGCTCGCGTATCTCCACCACCCAAAGCGCCCCGATGAAGGTGAACGGACCCAAGCCCAGCAGGGCGAGACGCTGAAGAAAGGAACGGAGCACTGGCATGGACCATCGCAGCCGGACAAGCCCCCGCTCGCTCGCGAGCCGGACGCCGTACCCGAGCAGCAGGCCGAAGGCAATGACGGAAAAGGAATAAAGTATCCGGCTCATACTACGGCTTCGTTCCTTCTTTTGATACTATGCAGCGACTTCACAAAGAATTCCTCCTCGTTTCGCATGAAGGGTATTATTCTCCGTGAAGCTCCGGATGTCACGTGAAAAAACGCGCCCGCCGCGCTATACTTGAACCACACACACGCGGCGAGGAAACCGCGCACCAGGAGGGGAAGGAAATGGGTCGTCGGTCATCGGCATTGTGGGAAACCTGCTCATCGAGCAGGCGGGTTTTCACCCGGTATGGAGCGGAGTTATGTGAACAACGACTATGTGGCCGCGGTGGAGCGCGCTGGAGGCATCCCGTTCATCTGCCCGTAGTTCGCGGACAGGACGTGGCCGAACGCCAGACGGAGTGTGTCGACGCGCTGCTCATCTCGGGCGGGTACGACATGGACCCGCTGCTCTACGGGGAGGAGCCGATACGCGCCCTCGAGTTCGTCTACAGGGAAACGACATCTTCCAGCTTCGCACCATCAAGACGGCGATGAAACGGGGGCAGCCCATCCTCGCCATCTGCAAGGGAATCCAGCTGCTGAACGTCGCGTGCGGCGGGGACGCTGTACCAGGATCTCGGCGAGATCCCCGGCTCTTTCGTCAAACACTCGCAGAACAGAAAACGCTCCTGCCCCAGCCATACGGTGGTCGCGGAGGGGGAGTCGTCATCGCCGAACTCTTCGGCAGCACCTTTCCTGTGAACAGCTATCACCACCAGGCGCTGAAGGAGATAGGGCGCGGACTCGTCGTCACCTCGCGCGCGATGGACGGCGTTGTCGAGTCGGTGGAGACGGAGGACGAATCCTTCGTCGTCGGCGTGCAGTGGCACCCCGAGATGATGCTCTCCGGCGGGGATGAAATGCTGCCGCTCTTCCTCCGTTTAGCGGAGGCGGCGGAACGGTTCGCGGCCCCACGATGAGCATACGCTGCGACGTCGTTCTCTCGCCGGCGGAGACGCTTCCCGAGGCCGACTGCTGGCTCGTTATCGACATCCTGAGGGCCACCACGACGATGTGCGCCTACTTCGACGGAGGCGCGAAACGTCTCTTTCCCGCGGAATCCATCGAGGAGGCCTTTACGTTGCGCGACACGCTGGCACGGGAGGGAAACGCCCCGCTCCTGATGGGCGAGCGGAACTCGCTTCCTCCTCTCGGTTTCGACCTAGGGAATTCTCCTCTTGAGCTGCTTGCCGCCGCGCCCGCGATGCGCCCCGAAGCCGTGATGGCAACGACCAACCGGTACGAGGGCGCTGTTGAAGGCTGCGTCGAGCGGAGCGAAGGTCTACCCTGTGTGTGCGCGGAACGCGAACGCCACGCTCCGCTCGGCGCTCGGCGCCGGAGAGCGTATCGGCATCCTCTGCGCAGGACTCTACGGACGCCCGGCCATGGACGACACGACCTGTGCGGGGCTGCTCGCCGAACAGCTCTTCGGACTGGGCGCCGCGCTCGACGACGGCGCGAAGATGGCGCTCGCAGTATGGCAGGCGGGAAAGCGCAACCTTCCCGCGCTGCTCGGGGAGTCGGTGCACGGCGGACGCTTGCTCTCGCTGGGTTTCGCCCCCGACATGGCCTACGCCGCCGAGATCGACGTGTCCTCTTCCGTGCTCTTACTGGGCGAGGTGCGGGGATTCCCCTGCATCGTCCCCGGAAACACTCTCGCTCCTTGAGGCGCCGAGGAGGGGTGCATTCTACTCTATCTCGTATTTCTCGAGCAGCTCGCGAAATTTCTTTTCGGTTTCGGTCTCGACGAGCATCGCGTCGGGATCCGGGAGAGCCGCAGGGGGAAGCGCAGGCTGAATGGGCCGAGGACGCTTCTCTTCCACCGTGGGCGGGACGGCGTGTGTCGGTTCCTGTAGAAGGGCCTGTGACACCGTTTCGGACTCCTCGGCGGTGCTCGTCGTTTCCTGCACAACGCGCTCCCGCCGAACAGGAGGCGTCTTTGCAGTGTTCTTTGGAAACGCGGTTGGGGCGGAGAGCGTGTTTGCGGCGTATTCCATGAAGTCCTGCCAGATCGGGGCCGCGATCTTTCCCCCGGTTGCGCCCTTCCCGAGCGGTTTCCTGTCGTCTTCTCCCACGTAGACGGCGGTGCAGAAGCCCGGAATGCCGCCGACGAACCACGCGTCGCGGAAGTCGTTCGTCGTCCCCGTCTTGCCGAAGACCTGGTATCCGCCGATGCGCGCGGCACGCCCCGTTCCGGACGAAACGGCCTTGATGAGAATGTCCCTGATCCCGTTCGCTGTGTACTTGGAGAGGACGCGCTTCTTGTCTTCCGCCGCTTTGAAGAGGACGTTCCCGTCGGTGTCGCGAATCTCGCGGACGAGCGTCGGGACGATTCTGTACCCTCCGTTCCCGAAAACAGAGAAGGGCCGCCGCCATCTCGAGCGGCGTCAGCGAGGCGCTCCCGAGCGCCATCGTCGGATTGGCCGGAAGGTACGGCGTGGTGATGCCCATGCTGCGGACAGTCTCGGTCACAACTTTCGCCCCCACCGCGCTCAACGCCCGGACGGCCGGGACGTTCAGCGACCCGATTATCGCCCGCTCGACCGTCACGCTTCCCCGGAACTTCCCATCGTAGTTTCTTGGAGACCACCTATTTCGCCCCGAGCCGAACGAAATCGGGGCGTCCTGAATCGTCGTCGCCCCGCTCCACCCCTTTTTCTCGAAGAGCGCTGCGTATACAAGAGGTTTGAACGCCGACCCGGGCTGCCGGTATGCCTGGACGGCCCTGTCGAACTGGCTTTCGTGCCAGTCTTTTCCACCGACAAGCGCCCTGACGCCTCCGGTCTCCGAGTCCAGCCCCACGATCGCGAGCTGGTGTTTCGACCGCGCGGCGATGCGTTCGCCCGCCGCCTGCAGATCGGGGTCGAGCATCGTGTAGACGTGGAGTCCTCCTCCGTACGCCCCGTTCACTCCGTACTCGGGTAGCAGTGTGTCGTTGAGCACCCTCATCGCATAGTACGGATACCGTACATGCGCCGAAGGAAGGTTCCCCGGCTCCGGAACGAGCGCGACCGGCGCTTCCGCCTCGGAACGCTCCTGTGCGGAAATCACGCCGGTTTCGAACATCCTCGCCAGCACGCGTCTCTTTCCGGCTTTCCGCGGCGTCGGGGCGACGCGCCCGGATTGGTGCGGTTGGGGGAGGGGATCACCCCGGCCAGAAGCGCCGCCTCGCCAAGGGAGAGATCCCGTGCGGATTTCCCGAAATAGACGCGCGACGCCGTTTCCACGCCCCACGCTCCGCGCCCGAAGTAGATTTCGTTGAGGTACTTCTCCAGGATCTCATCCTTCGAAAACTCGCTTTCAAGCCGGAACGCGATGATCGCCTCGCGGACCTTCCGCTCGATCGTCCGCTCGCGTGAGAGAAACATGTTGCGCGCCAGCTGCTGCGTAATCGTGCTGCCTCCCTGGCGGATGCTCCCGGCGCGTTGGTTCTCGATGGCGGCCCGCGCGATCGCGGCCAGGCTCACCCCGCGGTGCGACGGGAAGCGCGCATCCTCCGCCGCGACGACGGCCTTCGGCATCCACGGGGACATGCCGGAGAGGGAAAGCTCCACCCTGTCCTCGATGAAAAAACGCGCAAAGGACTTGCCGTACCTGTCGTAGAGCACCGTTGTTCTCATCGGACGGTACGAGCGGAGCTCCTCGACGGACGGAAACGCCTTCGATGTCGAACCTGAGCGCGGCGTGGACGGCGAACTCCCAGGAGAGCCACAGAAGAATAGGAATCACGGAAAGACGGGCCAGCAAAAGGGCGGCGGCGGAGCAGAGTCTCCCCGCGAAGTTGATGGCTTTGCTTGTCTTGGTCTCCCGTACATACTTCCAGCTCATGGACGCCTCCCCTGTTTCTTCCTCTTGCGAATCCGACGGAGAGGAACCCGATTATTTTTTTATTTTGTTCTGCAACCGTGTTCTTATTATAGGGCGAGAGGGGAAAAGGTGCAAGGATGCTTCCCGCGACGCGATACAACCGCTCGCCCTTTGCAACGGCGCCGCGTTGTGTGTACCATGAGCGCGGCGGAAAGCCTCCGCGACATCCACACCGAGCGGGCCTGCCGGGCCGAGCACATACGCAATAGCTTCGAGGAGCGGGGATATGAAAGACAAACCCGGTAGGAGCGCCGGCCGGTCGCTCCTACCGGGTTTGTCTGGCGTAGCGGGGCGCGTCTTTACCCTCGTATCGCCGCCTTCAGCAGCTCGAACTCCTGTCTTATGCTCTTCAGGAGCGACTGTGCTCTGGACAGATCGCCTTTCTTGGCGGCGGTCTCCATTCCGAAGGCCGCCGAACGCAGCGCCTCGCCTCCCACGTTTGCCGCCGCGCCCTTGATGGTGTGGGCGAGCAGTTCCACGGTGGGGGCGTTGCCCACGGCCACGGCGGCGGCGAGCGCATCCATCTCCGCGGGGATATCCTCAAGAAACGCCTCCAGGATTTCACCGGTCATCTCCTCGTCTCCCAGAAGCCGGTTCAGCAGTTCGTCCTTTCTCCAGACGGTGCTTTCCGCGCGCGTTCCCGCTCCTTCCCGAGGCGCCGACGGCTCCGGTGGGCGCGCTTTTCCGTCGGTTTCGCCGTGCTCTTCTCTGTGCGGCAGCCAGGCCGAAAGGGCGGCGGACAGCGTCTCGATCGAGATCGGCTTTGCGAGATAGTCGTCCATTCCGGCCTCCATGCAGCGTTCCCGGTCGCCGCTCATCGCGTACGCGGTCATCGCTATAACCGGAACCCGTTTCGCGCCGTCCTCGGCCGCACGGAGGCGACGGGTCGCCTCGTAGCCGTCCATCACGGGCATCTGACAGTCCATGAGCACAAGATCGTACGCGTGTTCCGAGAGCGCGGAGAGGACCTGTTCCCCGTCCGCGACGGCGTCGGCCGCGAAACCGAGCTTCTTCAGCATTCCCAGAGCGACTTTCCTGTTTACGGCGTTGTCCTCCGCAAGCAGAACGCGCACGCCCCTCCTCTCGAAACGCTGGGCGGTCACGGCGGTGTTGCGGTGGACCTCGTCGCGGCAGACACCTTCCGGCTGCTTCTCCAAACGGACGGTGAACCAAAACTCGGAGCCCTTTCCCTCTTCGCTCGTCACACCGATCGAACCGCCCATCAGTTCGGCGAACTGCTTGCTTATCGCAAGGCCGAGTCCCGTGCCGCTGAACTGACGTGTGGAGGAGGCGTCCACCTGCGTGAACTTCTCGAAGAGCGTTCCAAGTTTGTCGGCGGGAATCCCGATGCCGGTGTCGCGTACCGTGAAGCGGAGGAGGACGGAATGGTCGTCTTGTTCGGCTACGGAGGCGTTGGTTCGTATCTCTCCGCGGTGCGTGAACTTTAAGGCGTTGCCCGTCAGGTTGGTCATTATCTGGCGTAATCGGCCCGGATCGCCCCTCAGGCAGAGCGGAACGTCGGGGTCGACGCTGCATGAGAGCGAGAGTTCCTTTTGTTCCGCGATGGCTCGCATGGCGGACTCGAATTCTGCCCGGAGCATGTCGAGGTTGAAGTCGAGCAATTTGAGCTCCAGCTTCCCGGCCTCCACTTTGGAGATGTCGAGGATGTCGTTGAGGATGTCCAGCAGGGACTCGGCGCTTGCCCGGATCGTCTGGGCGTACTGCCGTTGTTCCTCGTTGAGAGCGCCCGCAAGCAGCAGCTCCGTCATTCCGAGCACGCCGTTCATGGGCGTGCGGATCTCGTGGCTCATGTTGGCTAGAAATTCGCTCTTCGCGATGCTGGCCGCTTCGGCTTTCCGGGCCATTTCCTCCGCTCGTGCCGTCGCCGAGCGAAGCTCGTCCTCGATGAGCCTGTGTTCGGTGATGTCGCGGGCGGCGGCGTAGATCAGCCTGCCTTTGGGGTGAGAGCGCCATTCGATGAAGCGGTAGGAGCCGTCCTTGCAGCGGTAGCGGTTGACGAAGTTCAGCACTTTCGCGCCCTGGCCGAGCGCGCTCATGGCGTCCAGCGTCGACTGGAGGTCGTCGGGATGGATGAAGTCGAGAAATTTTTTCCCGTCCAGCTCCTCGGATGAGTAGCCCAGTATCTCGCTCCACGCGTCGTTGGTTTTGATGAAATTGCCGTCTAGATCGGCGATGCAGAGCAGATCGAGGTTCACTCGGAAGAAGCCTTCCAACTCCTCCGCCTGCTTCTTGCTCTCGGTGATGTCGAGGAAGAGCGTCGTGAAGTAGAGCCGTTCGTCGGAGTAGACGTGGACGCGATACCACTTGCCGAGGGGTTCGGAGAACTGCTCGAACTCGCGTTCGCCGCCGCCGAGGGCGACCTCGCCGAAAGCGCCGATCCAGTCGAATCCTGAATTTTCCAAGCCCGGAACGACCTGACGTATCGTGCGGTGCAGCAGATTGGCCGCGTCGAGTCCGGTCAGTTTCTCGAATGTGGAGTTCACCGCGAGATACTCGTAATCCGCCGGCTTCCCCGGTCGTCGAGCAGAATACGGTGGTGGGCGAAACCGATCAGGGGACTGTGCAGAATATGCTCCGCGAGATTCGACGTCATAAAACAGGCGCCTCCTTCAGGCCGTTGCGCGAATCCTCAGCGCCGGTACGCCGCTGCAGCAGCCTCGCTCCTCATCATGCTCCTCATGGAATACTCCTTCGACGCATATCCAAAGCAATCATATCATACTCAGGAAAAAGAGACGCCGAAATAAGCGAGAGGGTGTTCAGCCGCCCTCTCGCTTTTTTTTTGTGCCGTGTCCCGGAATTACCTCGATTTGAAGATGGCGTTCTCCTACGTCGGCGCCCTCTCCTCGCATTCGGACGCTGCGTCTTTTCCGGAGTACAGGTGACACGCGACGAAATGCCTTCCGCCGGAAGTATCTCCCCGACGGTCAGCGGTGTTCCGAAGCAGAAGCGGCGGCGTTTCCTTCCGGCAGACGTCCATCACGTGTTCACATCTCGCCGCGAACCGGCATCCCGGCGCGGGATTGACCGGGCTGGTGATCTCTCCCTTGATGATCTTGATCTCTTTGGTGCGCATCGAGATATCCGGCTCCGGAATCGCGGACAGGAGCGCCTTTGTGTACGGGTGCAGGGGGTTTTCGAACAGGGCGTCCGATGTCGCGTGTTCCACGCACTGCCCGAGGTACATCACCACGATCTCGTCCGAGATGTGTTTCACGACGGAGAGGTCGTGCGTGATGAACATGTAGGTCAGCCCCCTGTCCTCCTGGATGTCCATCAGCAGATTGAGAATCTGCGCCTGAATGGACACGTCGAGGGCGGAGACGGGTTCGTCGCAGACGATGAACTCCGGGTCGAGCGAGAGTGCCCGCGCTATGCCGATGCGCTGTCTGCGGCCCCCGTCGAGTTCGTGAGGATAGACGTTGGCGTAGCGCCGCGCGAGTCCCACGGTATCCATCAGCTCCGCCGCGCGCTGAAACGCCGCCCTTTTGCCTGGGGGCGTCTTGTGAACGATCATGAATTCGGCGATGATCTCCGCTACCGACATTCTGGGGTTGATGCTCGAGTAGGGATCCTGGAAGATGATCTGCATCTTCCGCCGCATCTCCTTCATCTTTCCGCGGCCGAAGTGCAGGATATTCTCCCCTTTGAAAAGCACCTGTCCCTCCGTCGGGTCCAGCAGGCGGAGTATGGTGCGCCCGAGGGTGGATTTGCCGCATCCGGATTCTCCAACGACGCCCAGCGTCTTCTTATGAGGTATGGAGATATTGACGTCGTCCACCGCGTGGAGCATTCCCTCGCGGACTTTGAAATATTTCTTGAGGTTTTTTGTTTCCAGCAGCGGCGTTGTATTCGTCGTACGTTCCATCTACTCCACCTCCTTCCGCCAACCGCCCAGCCCGCCGAAAAGATGGCACGAGATCAGATGCGTCCCGTTTCTGTAGATGCAGGGAGGCTCTTTGTCGCAGATGTCCATCTTTTTGGGGCATCTGGGGGAAAAGTTGCATCCCCGGGGTAGGTTGGTGGGATCCGGCATCAGGCCGGGGATGGGCGTCAGGCGGCTGGTTTTGCTCCGCAAGTTCGGGATAGAGCCGAAGAGCCCCGTCGTATAGGGGTGATGCTCCTTCGAGGTGTAGATGTCCTCGGCGGTTCCTACCTCGACGAGTTCTCCCGCGTACATGACCGCCACGTTGTCGCAGGTCTGGGCAACGATGCCGAGATCGTGGGTGATCATGATCATCGCGGTGCCCAAGCGGTCGCGCAGCGTGCGGATCATGCTTATGACCTGAGCCTGTATGGTAACGTCCAGAGCGGTCGTGGGTTCGTCCGCGATGAGCAGCACCGGCTCGCAGGCCAGCGCCATCGCGATGACGACTCTCTGTTTCATTCCTCCGGAGAACTGGTGGGGGTAGTCGTGTTTTCGGGACGATGGAATACCTACCATCGAAAGCACTTCGTCCACGCGATTCTGTATGTCCTCCGCGGTTCTGTTGTCTCTGTTATGAAGCTCCATGGCCTCGGCGATCTGTTCCGCCACCGACATGACGGGATTGAGGCTGGTCATGGGATCCTGGAAGATCATGGAGATCCGTTCGCCTCGAATCGAGCGCATGTCGGCTTCCTGCAGTTCGAGCAAGTTTTTCCCCTCGAATTCGATGGTTCCGCCGGTGACGCGCCCGGTCTGCTCCGGCAGCAGGCGCATAATGGCGAGCGCGGTCGTGGTCTTTCCGGCGCCTGTTTCACCGACAAGGCCGAACGTCTCCCCTTTTTTCAGGGAGAAAGCTATGTTGTTGGTGGCGTAGACGGTTTCAAGGTCGGTTTTGTACTGCACCGACAGGTTCTTTACCGATAGAAGATGTTCCGTCATGATATCCTCCTCCGCCTCACGTTCTCAGACGCGGATCAAGCGCGTCGCGCAGACCGTCGCCGAGGATGCTCATGGAAAAAGAAGCGATGCAGATCATAAGGCCGGGGAAGAGAATGAGATGCGGAGCGGTCCGCAAAAATTCCTTTCCCTCGCTGACCAGCGCTCCCCATTCGGGTTGCGGCGGGTTGATGCCCAGCCCGAGGAAGCTCAGCGTGGCCGCGATCAGGATCATGGACGCGACGTTGGCTGTGGTCTGCACTATGATAGTTCCCACCGCGTTGGGCAGCACGTGCTTTATGAGAATGCGCAGCGTGGAGGTCCCTCCTGCTCGCGCCGCTTCGATGTACTCTTGTTCGGCGATGTTCAATACCGAAGAGCGGACGATGCGGACGAATCCCGGGATGTTGGTCAGCGAGATGGCGATGCAGATGTTCACGATGCCCGAGCCCAGCGCGGCAACCATGGCCATTGCGAAGAGGATGGACGGGATGGCCGAAAAGATGTCGAGGGCGCGCATGACGATGTCGTCCAGCTTGCCTCCGACATACCCTACCAGGGCGCCGATCAGGCTGCCGACCACGAGCGTGGCGAACGCCGTGGAGAAGGCGATGCTCAGAGAGACCCTCCCTCCGTGAATACAACGCGCGAAAAGATCGCGTCCGTAACCGTCGCAACCGAACCAGTGCACGGCCGACGGCTGCGCCAGTTTCAGCCGCAGGTTCATCTTCAGCGCGGCTTCGTAGGAAACGATCAGATCGGCGAAGACGGCCACGAGAATCATCGCGCAGATGACCGCGAGGGCGAACATGGCCAGACGGTCCTTCTTCAATCTGCGCCACACCTCTTTCCAGCGGCTCTCCTTTTTGAAGATCATGACGCCGGATGTCGTGCCGTTTGTCGAGGCGGCCATCTTATCCCCTCCTCCCGGAGTATTTCGCCTTGATCCTTGGATCGACGAAAGCGTACGAGAGATCCACCGCGAGAATGACGAACGAGAAGATCACGGCAAAGAGGATGATGCCCCCGGTGACCACCGGAACGTCCTTCTGCCTGATGCCGGCCACGATGAAGGAGCCCAGTCCTGGAAGGCCGAACAGAGTCTCCGTCGCGATCGCCCCTCCGATGAGGATGCCGAAGCTGTTGCCGGCGACCGTAATGACCGGCAGGAGCGCGTTTTTCATGGCATGCTTCCAGATGACCACGCGTTCTCCGGCCCCCTTCGCCCTCGCGGTACGGACGTAGTCCTGGCGGATGGTCTCCAGCATGCTGGAACGGGTGAACCGCAGCTGCCGGCCGCCGTAGGGAAGCCCCAGCGCGATCATGGGCATGACGTAGCTCTTCCAGCTGGCGACTCCCGTAGCCGGAAACCAGCCGAGCCGCAACGAAAAAATCAGCATGAGGACAAGTCCGATAAGGAACGCGGGTTGCGACGCCATCAAGAGCGCGATGCCCGTCGGAATACGGTCGAAGAGCGTGTTCTGCTTCACCGCGGAGAGCACTCCCAACGGAACGCCGAACACCAGGGAGAAGAAGATCGCGTTGAACGCCACGGCCAGAGAGACCGGAAGACGATTTGCAACCTCGGTGATGACCGGCTTCTTCGTGGCGTAGGATTTTCCCAAATCCAGACGGAATACGGCGTCGTACATGTATTTCCCGTATCGCTGCAGAAGAGGACGATTATAGCCGAGTTCTTCGTTCATCATGTCGATATCCTCCTGGCGGGCGCCCGCCCCCAGAAGGCTTGAGCCGGGATCCCCCGGAATCATGTCGATAATGACGAAGATCAGAAACGATACTCCGATGACGATAGGAATCATCATAAGCAGGCGCTTGAAGATAAAACGATGCAA
>CAXXRY010000058.1:0-13994 GCA_963668335.2 Aminobacteriaceae bacterium
TCTTTCACCTCGAGAGACGGAAAAGCGCCCCTTCTTCGGTATGGAGGTTGCGCATGTGGACGCCGCTCGCTGCATAGGATGCGGGGAGTGCGAGCGCTTCTGCCGCTTCAGGGCGATCTCCGTCCGGGATGGAAAGGCCGAGGTAGACTCCGGCTTCTGCGAAGGGTGCGGTGGATGTCTGCTTGTCTGCCCGGAAGCGTGCATCTCGAAGGAGAAGTTTCAGCGAGGAGTGCTCCGCCGCGGCGAGACGGATTTTGGTTCAATGTGGTATGCTCGTTTGACGCCCGGAGGCGAGAACTCCGGGATGCTGGTCGCCCTTCTGCGCAGGGAGGCGAAGCGTGAAGCCGTTGAAAGAGGTGTTTCGCTGCTTCTCGTGGACGGACCTCCCGGTGTAGGATGTCCCGTTATCTCCTCTTTGACTGGAGCGGACTTCGCGGTGCTGGTGACCGAGCCTTCGCGCTCTGCGCTTTCGGATTTGCGAAGAGTGATCTCTCTCTGCACGATGCTCTCGGTTCCCTTCGGAATTGCGGTGAACCGGTGGGATCTTTCAAAAGAAATGACCAGCGCAATCCGTGCCGTCTGCGACGAAGAGGGATGGTCCTTTCTCGGAGCCGTGCCTTTTTCGGAGAAGACGGCGAGAGCCGTCAACGAGGGACGCATTCCTGTGAAGGAGATTGGCGATCCGCTGCGCGAACTGTGGCGGGCTATAGTCGAGAAAGGACGTGAACATTGATATGGCAAAAATAGGAATCCCTTCTTTGGGAACCGATGCGACAAGCGCCGTGGCGGACCGTTTCGCCCGCGCTCCGTATTTTATGATCGCCGATGAAAACGGCGCTATTTTGGAATCCTTCGAGAACACGGCCGGAAGCGAGGCCCATGGGGCCGCTTCCAAGGCGTTGATGGCGCTTTCGCAGAAGGAAGTCTCCGTGCTGCTGGTTCCGCGCCTGGGACCGAACGCGATCGGCTTTGCCAAACAGGCCGGGATGAGCGCGTTCTGCGCCGAAGGACTGACTGTGAAAGACGCGCTCGCGAAGTATGCGCAGGGTTCCCTCGAGAAATTATTGTAAATCAGGAGTACAATAGACCGGAGCATCCATAATACGATAAAGGGGCGAACCTTTTTTATGACACTGCCACCGAAAAGCGACAAGAAACTGATCAAGAAAATCTACGCCGTCGGAAGCGGCAAGGGAGGAGTGGGGAAAAGTTCTGTCACCTCGCTTCTTGCCATCGCCGCCGCTCGTCAGGGAAAGAAGGTCGGCATCCTTGACGCCGACATCACCGGGCCGTCCATCCCCACGTTTTTCGGCCTGCACACTTTCCCCTTCGGCAACGCCGACGGCATCGAACCGCCCGCGTCGCGTTCCGGAATTCGCGTCATCTCGATGAACCTGCTACTCGACGATCCGGCGAAGCCGGTGATTTGGCGGGGCCCTCTCCTCGGGAACGCCGTGACCCAGTTCTTCAACGACGTTCAGTGGGGCGAACTCGACGTGCTCTTCGTCGACCTCCCTCCCGGTACTGCCGATGCCGTGCTCACGGTGATGCAGACCATTCCGCTCGACGGCTTTCTGCTGGTGACCTCGCCGCAGGAACTCGCCTCTCTCGTGGTCCGCAAGGCCGCGAAGATGGCGGAGATGCTGGATATTCCTCTCGTCGGCGTTGTGGAGAACATGAGCAGCCTTCGCTGCCCGCACTGCGGCGAGCGGATCGAGCTTTTCGGCGGAAGCCACGCCGAGGCGCTGATCAACGACGTGAAGGCGACCTTCTGGGGCAGCCTTCCCCTTGATACGGAAATGGCTGCGCTGGGAGACGAGGGACACCTCGAGGAGTACACCAATACTGAAGTCTTTTCTGTGTTGGAGAAAGGTCTTGCGAACTTGTTGTAGCGCTCTTTTCGGCAAGAATGAGGAAAGAGCCCTTCGGGGCTCTTTTTTTATGCTGAAGGTTGACAATACCTTGCGGGGAGATATAATTAAATTGTAAAGAAGTGTAGTTTTTGTAATATTATCTGGAGAATGGAGGGGGTACGATGAAAGAACAGGGCGGATGGAACCCCTACCTCGCCGGAGGCTTGTCCGGGCTTGTTTCAATAGGCTCGGTCTGGTTTGCCGGGAAGTATCTGGGGGCGTCCACAACCTTTGTCCGGGCGACTGCGGCGGTGGAGCAGGCTGTGATGCCGGAGCGGGCCGCGACGCTTGAATACCTGGTGAAGACGGCCCCGAAGATGGACTGGCAGGCCTGGTTCCTCGTGGGTATTTTCATCGGTTCGCTGACTGCGGCGGCACTCTTCGGGGACTTCAAGTTCGAGCTCGTTCCGCCGATGTGGAAGAAGCGGTTCGGCGACGGAGTGTTGAAGCGCGGGCTTGTCGCCTTCATCGGCGGCGTCGTCGCGATGTTCGGCGCGCGCCTCGCGGACGGTTGACCCAGCGGGCACGGGCTGAGCGGTTCGCTTCAGCTTGCGGTAAGCGGCATCGTTGCGCTCGCGGCGTTCTTCATCGCCGGCGCGGTCACGGCGAAACTTGTGTACGGGGGAGGCGAGCGCAATGGCGGGTCTGAATCCTGATATGGTCTACGGCCTCGTTACGGGGCTTCTCTTCGGCTTCCTGCTGCAGAGGGGACGTGTGATTCGGTACGACAAACAGCTCGGCGCGCTTCGCGTGCAGGACTTCACAATACTGAAATTCATGCTGTCGTCCATCGTGGTGGGAATGGTCGGCGTCTATCTCCTCCTCGACATGGGGATGGTCAAGCTCTCTGTGAAGCCGATGATCGCCGGCGGTGTGGTGGTCGGCGGCCTGCTCTTCGGCGTCGGCTGGGGGCTGCTTGGCTACTGCCCCGGTACCTCGGTGGCAGCTGTCGCCGAGGGACGTCTCGACGCGCTCTGGGGGATCGCGGGCGGCCTTGCCGGCGCGGCGCTCTACGCCGAGGCTTTCCCTTTGATGAAACGAACGCTTCTTACGATAGGGGACTACGGAAAGATCACCATTCCGCAGGCCCTTGGAATAAACCACTGGTACGTCATCGGCGGCGCGGCGGTGTTCACGCTTCTTTTCTTCATGCTCTCGGAGAAGAAGGGGTTATAAAAGGACGTTTTTTGCTTCGCACTTCGAGCGACTTCCGAATGTACTTTTCCGGAGGTCGCTTTTCCATTTCCCTCCGGCCGAAAAGAGCGTATGCTTTGGGGGTGCGCGGCGAAAGCGTCTCGTACTGGAGTTCAATCTGAAAGGACGGGGAGTTATGAGAAAAAAAGTGCGCGAAGGGGTTCTTGTGTATTCTGTTGTTCTCATCATGCTGCTCTTTGCATCGCAGGCACAGGCGGGAGGGGTTCGCCTGTCGCCGCTGAATACTGAGTTTACCGGTGTGTCGGTGCTCTCAGGCGGGGCCTCCGCCGGCGCCGCGCAGATTCGTACGCCATGGGGAGACATGTTGCCTGCCGGAAGACGCCCCTCGCCGTTGAACCTTGAGCATTTGAAGCATCCTGTGACAGCCGGGGCCGCACGGACGCGGACGGCTTTTCCGGCGAAGTTCGACCTGCGGACGCTGAACAGGCTCTCTCCAATTCGCGATCAGGCCCCGTACGGTTCTTGCTGGACCTTCGGCGCCCTTGCGGCCGCGGAGTCCCCTCTTCTGCCCGGCGAAGTTTGTGATTTCTCCGAATGGCATCTGGGGTACTGGGCGTATATGACGAATCCGGAAGGTTTCCCCGCATTTACCCAATGGAGCGACCCGGAGAATCCCTTCCCGAACGAGCGGGCAAGAATCTACGACCAGGGCGGCGACGACTGGAAAGCAGTGGCGGTGCTCGCCAGAGGGACGGGGCTTGTGAACGAGGAAGATCTTCCCTACGACGGTCCACTTCCGTCGACGAAACCAAGTATCGCGCGGCGGAAACTGCTGACGGGGGCGCTCTACATGCCGTATCCGGCAAGTGAAATCTGGGATCAGGGGTACCCGCACCTTATCGCGGACGAGGTGAAGTCGTCCATCATGGAGTACGGAGCGCTCTCCATCGGCATGATGGCGGACTTCAACGAGGAGACCTGGAATTCGACGACAAACGCCTTTTATTACTCCGGCCGGAGGGGAGCGAACCACGCGGTGAACATCGTCGGATGGGACGACGGTTTTTCGAAGGAAAACTTCGCGACGACGCCTCCGGGAGACGGGGCGTGGATCGTCCGGAACAGCTGGGGAGAGCGGTTCGGCGAAGGCGGGTACTTTTACATGTCCTACTACGATACAAGCCTCGACAGCGGTATCGCGTACATTCTTTCAGCTCCGGACCTGTACGGCATCATCCACCAGCACGATCCGCTGGGATGGGTGTGCTCCGTAAGCGCCTCCGAAGCGAATCCCGAAACAGGGTGGATGGCGAACGTCTTCACCGCCGGGGAGGATCAGACGCTCCGCGCGGTCTCGTTCTACGCGGCGGCGTTCGGAACGAGGTACGAGATCTTCATCGACGACGTATCGGGCGGCGCCTCCTCTGCGAGCGAAACGCTCCTTGCCGAGGGAGTTGCGGGGACTCTGGAGAAGCCGGGGTATCACACGATCGCTTTGCCTCGGCCCGTCGGGGTGGGTAAAGGAGCGCGTTTTCGGGTGCGGGTGAAGCTGACCACGCCGGGCTACGAGTACCCTTTGCCCGTTGAACTTCCGGTTGAGGAGTATTCGGACAATGCGACGGCCTCCCCCGGCGAGAGCTTCTACAGCGCCGACGGCGCGTCATGGACAGATCTTACGGACAACCTCGCCGAAGCGAATTTCTGCATCAAGGTCTTCGCGACGGCCGGGATGAACGCCGGCGGCGGGAGCAGCGGGTGTTCGGCCGCCTCCGCGTCGCCGTTGCTCTTCGCGCTGCTGCTGCCTCTTCTGCTGCTCCGCAGGAGGTAGGTGGCGACGTACGCTGTTGCTCAAAAAGAAGATGCGGGTCCCCGGAGTTTCGAGGGCCCGCATCTTCTTTTTGTGTGTAATAATCGGGTGTTCTACCGTAGATCGTATGGCCAGGCCATGATGCCGCCTTCGAGGAGGGCGACGTTCGCATAGCCGTTCCCGCGAAGCGTGGAGATGGCGTCCCATCCGCGGACGGAGATCTTGCAGAACGTCACGATCTCGCGATCCTTCGGAATTTCAGCGAGGCGGCCGCGAAGCTGGCCGAGCGGGATGTTCGCGAAGTCGTAGGGGATGCGTCCCTGAAGATCCAACTCCTGCGGGGAGCGGACGTCGACCAGGAACGGAGGGTTCGGCCCCTCCATGCGCTCCTTCAGCTCCTTCGCGGAGTAGGTCTTCACCAGGCCGTCCATCTTGTTCCGCAGCGCGTTGGCGGCGTGCGTCGTCGGGTCGAGCGCGGTGGCGAAGGGAGGGGCGTAGGCGAAATCGGTGTCCGCGAGCATATCGACCGTCATCCCGGCGGAGATTGCCGCGACGATGGAATCGAGCCGCTTGTCCACCACGCCGCCGCCCATGATCTGCGCGCCGACGATTCGACGGGATTTTCTGTCGGCTACGAGGCGGATCGTCATCGCGCCCATACCCGGCATGAAGTGCGGCCGGTCCGGCTCCTCGACGACGATGCTCACCGGGTCGAATCCCGCGGCGTGCGCCTGTTCCTCGTTGAGGCCGGTCTTCCCTATGGTGAGGTGGAAGAGTTTCAGGATCGCCGTGCCGACGACTCCCGCGAAACGCGTGGGCAGTTCCGCGATGTTGTCGGCGATGACGCGCCCCTGCCGGTTTGCGGTGGAACCCATCGGCTGCCATACGGACTTCTCGGTGAGGATGTTCTTCGACTGGACGCAGTCGCCTCCCGCATAGATGGAGGGATCGCTGGTCCGGAGACATTCATCCACGACGATGGTCCCGTTTGGGTGGAGTTCAAGTCCCGCCTCTTTTGCGAGGATCGTGTTCGGGCGAATGCCGACGGCCAACAGGACCATGTCGGCGGGAAGGGTGCGCTTGTCGGTTTTGACGCCGCTGACGACCCCGTTCTCACCTATGATTTCGACAACCTTCTCGCCGCCGTAGAAGCCGACGCCCTTCTGACGCAACACTTTCGTTACGCGGAGGCCGAAGTCTTCTCCGATGAGGGCCGGGAGGGGGGTGGGAAGGATATCGGCCACGGAGACGGAGATGCCGCGATCCACGAGCGCTTCGACAACCTCCATGCCGATGAGTCCTCCGCCGATGATGACCGCCGATTTGACGCTTCCGGCGTCGATGGCCGACTTCATCGCCATCGCGTCGGGCATCGTCCAGAGGGTGAAGACGCGGCTGAGGTCGTTTCCGGGAATGGGAGGGCGGATGGGGGAGGCGCCTGTGGCGAGCACGAGTTCGTCGTAGGGGAAGAGGCGCTCTTCGCCCGAGGTGGTGTCCGTAGCGGCGACAATCTTCTTTTCCCTGTCGATGCGCGTCGCCATGTGTCCCGTGTGGACGGCGATATTCTTCACGTTGCGGAAGAAGTTGGCGTCCCGAACGATACCGAGCGGCGTGCAGACGAGATCCTTGTACTCCTTCACCACGTCGCCGACGAAATACGGGAAGCCGCATCCGGCGACGCTCAGGTGTTCGCCTCGTTCCAGAATGGTGATGTCGAACTCCGGCGCCAGCCGCGCGAGCCGGGCAGCTGTCTTTGCGCCGCATGCCACGCCGCCGACGATGAGGACCTTCTTTTTCTCCATGACCACAATCCCTGCCTTTCGGAAGTTCGCGGCCCGGTGGACGTATGTTCAGCGAGCGGACGCCCTGATGCCGCGATTATACTGCTACCCCTATATGGTATTTCAAAACAGGGGTTATGTCCAGTCGTCTCCCAGGGAATGGAAATCCGAGACGTCCACATGTTTTTTTCCGCAGAGTTCGCGGACGCGCTCCTCCTGTTCGCAGGGAAATTCGCAGGCCAGGCCGCAACTCGTCGAGAGGCTGCGCGGCACGGGAACGATTTTCGCGGCGATTCCCTCCTTGCGGCAGACGCGCTCGAAGAGGACGGCCATGCTCGTGATGTCGAAGGTCGCCAGACAGCGCATCGCTATCTCCTCCTTTCGGGATGAAGAATAAGGCGGCAAAAGCCCGCCTCGTGTTTCACCGTGAGTGTACAGAGCATGCGGACACAACCTTTCAAAAGAGCGTATACTATGGGGTGAAAGAAAACCCCGTTTCGGAGGTGACGAATTGTGCGTTTTCTTCTGCTCGCGTTGGTGCTGTTCGCGGCCTGTATTCCGATGCTGCCGGGATCTGAGAGGGCGCGCCCTTGCTACAAGGGGTGTCACGGTTGCGGAAAATGCATGAAGTCCTTCCGCGGCGACGAAGAGAACGAAGAACGGAGGCCTTCGCATCCCGTGAACTGACCACGATTGTTTCGTACCGGCCAGGCGGGAGTCTTCGGACGCAACGAGATCCCGGACTCCCGAACAGACTGCGCTCTCCGGTCCGAATGCGGCGCGCCGCTTTTCAGAGGAGGAATTCGTTCATCAATCGTTCCCGCATCTCCGGAAGGGGGATGCCGTGTTCCTCCGATAGTCCTCCGGACGTCCTCGAACTCCGGGTTGCTCCGAAGTACTTCCTCCCCGAGGCGCGCCACCTTGAAGCGGACGATACCCCACGAGGTCTCCCGCTCCACGATCTCCGCGTCGGCCTTCAGCCTGTCGACCGCGTACATCCGGACGCCGAGCGTCGTCGTCTCCCGCAGCAGCGTTTCCGCCAATGCTCGTTCCGTTCCGGGCCGGCAGAGGCAGCCGAGCGTGACCGCGGGTCGTCCCTTCTTCATGACGATGGGCGCGACCCAAACGTCGAGCGCGCCCTCCGCGAGGAGCATGTTCATGACCGGCGCGTAGTACTGCGGGTTCATGTCGTCGATGTTCGTTTCGACGACGACTCCCGAATCCCTCGCGATCAATCCCGCGCCGCTCGCGTCCGTATCCTCGGTTTCAAGCAGCAGCACGCGCAGTACGTTCGGGATGTCGCCGTCGCGGTCGCCCGCGCCCTTCCCGCTTCCGAGTACTTTCCCCGAAGGGAGCGGGCCGAACGAGGACGCGAGGCATCGAACGAGCAGCGCTCCGGTGGGCGTAACGCGCTCCATTGGTCCTCCTTCGACGCGGACCGGAAGACCGGCGAGCAGCTCGGCGGTCGCCGGAGCGGGGACGGGAAGGACGCCGTGCGCGCAGTTGATGGTTCCGTGCCCGACGTTCAGCGGCGAGGAGACGACGGAATCCACGCCCGCCATCTCCACGAGGACGAACGCGCCGATGATGTCGGCGATCGAGTCCAATGCACCGACTTCGTGGAAGTGTACCTTGTCGGGAGTCGTCCCGTGGACCTTCGCCTCGGCCTCGGCCAAGAGGCGAAAAGCGGCGGCGCTCTGCTCTTTCACTCGCGGAGAGAGCGGGCTTGCCCCGATGATTTCGAGGACGTCGGCGAGCCCTCGGTGCGGATGATCCTCGGACGAGGCGATGTTCACCTTGGTTCCCGCGATGCCGCCGCGAACCGTCTGCGTAATGGAGATGCGCAGCCTGTCCGTTCCGTGTGCATGATGGTGCGTATCGTTGTGCGTATGTTGGTGTGCATGGTGGTGGGAATGGTCGTGATCGTGCGGGTCGGGGCGCGCATGAAAGTGCCCGTGGCCGGGAAAGAGCACGATGCTTTCCATCGTGCGGAGAAACGCCTCCTTGTCGAGGCCAAGGTCGAGCATCGCGCCCAGAAACATATCGCCGGCGATTCCGGCGAAGCAGTCGAGATAGAGCGTTTTCATCAAGAGACCTCCGTGTTCGAAGTTCACAACGCGGCTATTGTATCATCCGCCGCGCGGAATACGTCGGCGGATTGAGAGACACGGCGCGTCGCCTCCACAAAAAAAACCGCCGGACGAAAGAATGCATCCGGCGGCGTTGCGCTCTCGTTCAGCGGAGACAGGTCAGTGTATTTCGATCTCCATATCCTTCGTGCACTGCTTCCCGGAAGTGTTGTCGGTCACCACCCAGGAGAGAATGTGCTTCCCCTCCGGCCACCCCGTCAGGTCCAGTATCACGGTGAACCAGACGTCGCGGACTTTGCTCTTCAGGAAGTACTCGTGCGTGATGATTTGCTTGTCCTCGGCGACGACGGCGCCTTTCTCGTCTTTGACGAGCAGATCGAGCGAAAGACTGATATGATACTGTTCATCCTTGATCCCCAGCTTGAAGTTATCGACCTCGAGGTAGATCGTAGGTTTGTCGTTCTTATGAAAACGGTTGCTTTCCTCTTCGACGTACAGGCCGTATCCGCGGACTTCCTTGACGAAAAGCCCCTTGAGGAAGACGATTTCTTCAGGCTCCTTCGCGTCGGCGGAAAGAGGGGAGATGAGCGACGCGAAGGAGAAAAACAGCAGAAAAAGGAGAAAAAGACCTTTAAGGCAGTGCGGCGCGCTTCCTGCGGAAGCGCCGCCTCTCCGGAAAGAAAGGACTGGCGATAATGTCACAGTCATGCAGCCTCCTTGAGAAAAAAATGAAAAGCCCAAAACATTATATAGATTTTTTTATTCATGGACTAGGGGAATATACTGTTTATCGAAAATACATAGTGTAAATGAATCTTAAGACTTATTTGTTCTCGAAAATTTACGAAAGTTACCCTCGCTGATAAGGAGCATCCTATGAAAACAACATCGAGTACCCCTGAAAATCACTATCTGAGCCTTGACGCGGACTGGGGCGAAGCGCTCGGTCGCGTTCCGGAGCCCTCTTCAAAAAAAGTCTCCGGTCCCTTCCGGGGGCATTTCGACGGCGCTTCCCGGGGCAATCCGGGCGAGGCCGGTGCGGGAGCGCTGCTGCTCGACGCTTTCGGAACGCCCGTCTGGACGTGCGCCCGCCCGCTCGGGCGGAAAACCAACAACGAGGCGGAGTATACCGCGCTTATCCTGCTGCTGGAGGAGATACTGGCGCGCAGACTTGCGGGCGTCTCCGTCCGCGGGGACAGCCAGCTTGTGGTGAACCAGGTCACGGGGCGTTGGAAGGTGAAGGAACCTCGCCTGCAGGAGCTCGCGGAGCGGGCCAAGGAGCTGCTCGCGCTCACGAAGAGCTCGCTCTCGTGGGTTCCGCGGGAAGAGAACAAAGATGCCGACGCGCTCTCCAACGAAGCGCTCGACGGCCCTGCGAAGTCTGCTTCGAGCGCTTTGCCGAGGAAGGGCGGGGATGATCCCGCCGCCTTTCCCGCCGGGCGTCTGGAACGGATTACCGACTCCATCTATATCGCCCACGGAAGCGAAGATTACGCCGTCGATCTGCTTCACAAGGCGTGCACCTGCCCTTCATTTCAGCACAGGAAGCGATGCAAGCACCTGGACGCCGCGGAGAGAATGGCGTAGCGCGCGCCGTCACTTTCCGTCGAGCTCCCCGGCGTACGTCGCCGAAGAGGAGAGTTTCGGAAGCGCCGCGACCAGCGCCTTTGTGTACGGGTGCTGCGGCGAGGCGAGAAAGTCGCGGCAGAGCCCCTCTTCGACCGCCTCTCCGCGGTAGAGTACGAGCCCCCTCGCCGCAGCCTTCCGCGCGAGGAAGAGGTCGTGGGTGACGAAGAGCATCGACATCCCCGCCTCCTGCCGCAGCTGCAGAATCCGTAGAATATCCCCTCTCGTCGAGGCGTCCTGCATGCTCGTCGGCTCGTCGCAGAGCAGGAGTTCCGGATCGAGCACGAGCGCTCTCGCTATGGCGACCCGCTGACGCTGGCCGCCGGAAAGGGAGAGCCGGACCCTGGACGATAGGATCTCCTCCTGTCCGATTCCCAGTTCCTCGAGCAGTTCCCGCGCCTTATGCTCCCCCGCTTGCCGTGCTTCGTGTCCCTTCACGAGAAGCCACGGCTCCATCACCGCCTCCAGCACGGAGAGGGTAGGGGGGAGGGATCCGTACGGGTCCTGCGAGACAACGCCGCATCGGCGTCTGAGCGCGACAAGTTCCCGGCCGTCGGCGTGCTGGAGGTCGACGCCGAAGAGCGACACGCTCCCCGAGACCGGCGTCACGTGTCCCGAGATGCAGCGGATGAGCGTCGTCTTGCCGCTGCCGGACTCGCCGATGATCGAGACGCTCTCCCCTGCCTCGAGGCGAAGAGAGAAATCCTTGAGGGCCCGTACAGCTTTTCGCTTCCGCGAGGGGGGAAAGTCTATCGTTAGCTTCCGGATGTCGAGCAACACTCCGTTCACTCCTCTCTCTCCAGTTCAAGCAGCGCGTTCACCAGCGCCGCCGAGTGGGGGTTCTTCGGATGGGCGACGAGCTCGCGGGGCGCTCCCTCCTCGACGATTGTTCCTTTCTTCATTATGAAAAGGCGCGAGCAGACCGACGCGGCAAGAGGGAGGTCGTGCGAGACGAGGAGCATCCCGACGCCCTTTGTCTCGACGAGGTTTTTCAGCGTATCGACGATTCCTTTTTGTGTGATGACGTCGAGCGCCGTGGTCGGCTCGTCGCAGAGCAGCCAGTCCGGGCCGCACGCGAGCGCGAGCGCGATGGCTGCCCGCTGCTTCTGCCCTCCTGAAAGTTCGTGCGGATAGCGGGACGCGAGGGACGCGTCGAGCCCGGCTATGCCGAACAGTTCGCCCGTGCGTTCTCTCGCCGCTCTTTTTGAAAGGCCGAGGTGGACGTCGAGCACCTCCTCGATGTGCCGCCCGACAGTGAGCACCGGCGTGAAGGAGTTCATCGCTCCCTGGGGAATCAGCGCAATGCGCCTCCAGCGGAGGGCGTTCAGCTCCTCCTCGGAGAGCGCCGCAAGATTCCTCCCGTCCAGCAGGATCTCCCCTGAAACGCGCGTCCCCTCCGGCAGCAGCCCCGGAATTGCCATGAGCACGGAGCTTTTCCCGCTTCCGGACTCGCCGGCCAGCGCGAAGAGCTTGCCTTTTTCGACGGAGAGCGAGAGGTTCCTCACCGCCTCGGTCTCGCCGCTTCGTCCGAGCGACGTCATTCGTCCGTACGTGATCGAGAGGTTGCGTATGGAGATCATGGGCGGACTCCTTTCCGGAGCCGGGGGTCGACTTTTTCTTCAAGGAATTTTCCGAGATCGAGAAAGACCAGGCAGAGTAAGGCGATGCCGAGCCCCGGGGGGAGCAGTATCCACCACGCCCCTGCGGTGAAGGCGCCGAAGGAGTGGGCTTCGTGAAGCATCCTACCCCAGGAGATGACCCTCGGGTCGGAGAGCCCGAGGAAGGAGAGCCCCGCCTCGGAGAGGATCGCCCCGGGGACGCCGAGCGTCATCGTCGCCAGCAGCACCGGGAGCGTCTCCGGCAGCAGGTGCTTTCGTAAAATGTACCCCGAGGGCGCGCCCAAGCCCCGCAGGTCCTCGATGTACGGGGCGTCGCGGAGCGTGAGGACGAGGGCGCGGACGGTCCGCGCGGTTCCCATCCACGAGAAGACGGAGAGGATGAGGACGAGTTGCCACAGCCCCTTTCCCCAGAGCGCTGCAAGCGCCATGAGCACCGGAAGCAGCGGGATGGAGAGCAGCAGGTCGACGATGCGCATCAGGATGCTGTCGGTCCACCCGCCAAGATATCCTGCCGCGAGTCCGAAGGAGGTCCCGAGAAAGGTCGCCAGGAGGGTGGCGAAGATGCCGACGATGAGCGAGACCCGTACCCCCGCGACGAAGAGCGCGGCGACGTCCCTTCCGCGTTGGTCGGTACCCAGGAGCCCCCACCGTCCTCCTTCGAGCTTGAGGACAATCTCCCCTTCGAAGTCGCCTTCGCCTGAGAGAACGAGTTCATAGACCCCCCTGTTCGGAGAAAAGGGACGCCGCGGCGTCGCCGAAAGGAGGGAGCCCAAGGGAGCGCTTGAAGGCGATGTCGCGCCCGTCCGCTTCGTAGCCGCCCCTGAGAGGGGCGAGATGCAGCGGTTCCGGAGTGTGCGGCTTCCGCCATTCGACAAAACGTCCCGTCTGTCCGACTGAAGGATCGACCCGCAGGGAGAGTCCCGAGGGCGGGGCGTACCGCCAGTCGAAGCGAAGCGAAGGAGTGTCTGCTGAAAGACGGAACTCCTTCGTCGGCGGCAGGTTACGGTTGATCCAGAGAGGCTTCGAGAAGGCCGCCGCTACCTCCCGCTCGGGGGGCGCGTCGAAGAGGCGTCCTCCGAAAAGAGCCGCCAGAACCAGAAGCAGCAGACAGCAGAAGCTCCACCGGGTGAGTAGGTGTCGCATCAGCGGTTCCCCCTTTCCAAGCGTACTCTGGGGTCGGTGATGCCGTAGAGCAGGTCGGAGAGCAGGTTGCACGCCACCGTAAGCAGCGAGAGCAGGAAGAAGGCCGCGCCGGCGGCGGGGTAATCGTGTCCCGTCACCGCCTCCAACAGGAAACGTCCCACGCCGTGAAGCGAAAAGACCGTCTCGGTGATCACGGCGCCCGAGACGATGCCCGGAAGCGAGAGCAGGAAGATGGTGAGCAGCGGCGGAAGCATCGTTCTGAAGACGTGTCCGCGGAGGATGTTTTTCCTCGGCAGGCCGCGCGCCCGCGCGAGGAGAACGAAGTCCTCGCCGAGGATCTTCACGGTCAGGTTCCGCACGTAGATCGCCCAGCCGCCGAACCCAAGCAGGACGAGCGAGAAAACCGGCAGCGCCATGTGCCGCAGGTAATCGAACAGCAGCGCGGGGCCGTCTGCGGGCGGCGGGACGGAGAGCGTCCCGCGAAGGGGAAAGAGCGGGATCATCGAGGCGAAGAACATCAGTAGCAGAAGCTGGACGAAGAACGAGGGAAAGGAGAAGGAGAGCGCACCGCTCCAGAGGACGCAGCGTTCGAGGAGGCTTCCCCGGCGCAGCGCGGCTTTCATGCCGAGCCAGGTTCCCAACGCGGCGGAAAGGAGAAGGCTTGTTCCGAGCAGAATCACAGTGTTCGGTACGCGGGAGCGCAGTTCCTCCGCCACCGGCAGCCCGGTCAGGAAGGAGATGCCGAAGTCGAAGGTCAGCGTCGACTTCACATAGAGCGCAAACTGCACGGGGAGCGGCTGGTCGAGTCCGTACATCCGCCGCAACTGTTCCTTCGCCTCGGGCGAGAAACGGGGATCGAC
>CAXXRY010000059.1:0-4845 GCA_963668335.2 Aminobacteriaceae bacterium
CCGTCCCCGCCCCGATAGTCTCCATCGAGGCGGTCGTCTCCTCCGTGGCCGCGGCCACCTGCTCCGATTTCTCCGCCGTCGTACTGACGACGGCCCCCATGGAGGGTGATGAGCTGGATGATCTTCTCCGAGCTTGCGACCCTCCTCGTCCGTGATGGAGACGATGCTGCGCACCGATTCCTCGGCAATGCTCCGTCGCCGAAAGGATATCGTCGAGAGCCTCTCCGGCGCGGCGAACCCACCGCCCCGCCCCGCTCCACCTCGGCCCGGCTTCCGCGAATCCCTTCAACGGCGACCGCCGTCTTGTCGACGATCTTCCGGACGAGATTCGGCCACGCCCGCGGCCTCCTTGTTGGACTGCTCGGCGAGGAGGCGCACTTCGTCGGCAACCACGGCGAATCCTCTCCCCCGCCTCGCCGGCGCGCGCGGCCCTCGATGGCGGCGTTCAGCGCAAGCAGGTTCGTCTGCCGGGCGATACCGGTGATCGTCTCGGTGATGGAACTTATCCGCCGCGAGTAGTCGTTCAGCGTCTCCATCTGCTCCTCCGTCTCGACGGTGAGCCCCTTGATGCTCTCCATCGCGTCCACGGCCTCAAGAACGGTCTCCCGACCGCCGCGCGCCGTTTCGATCGTACGGACGGAGCTGTCGAAAGCGTCGCGCGCCTTCTGCTGGGCCATCTGGATCAGCGAGGAGAGCTCGAGGAGCACTTGATTCGTCTCGATCGAGATGCGGGCGCCGTTCTCCGCTTCTTCCGAGACGGAGGCGATGTTGTACGCCACCTCCTGCGGACGCGGAAGAAACCTCCGACGCCGACGCAGCGATCTCCTCGGCCGAGGAGGCCAGATCCTCGGAAGCGCGCCGCACCCGATCCACCGTATCGGCCTGGCGCTGCACCATCTGGTTGAAGGTCGCGGTGAGCTCGGAGATCTCGTCGTCGGTCCGTATCTCGCCGTAGACGGTGAGGTCGCCGCCCCCCCGCGCGCGCCATCAACCCGCGGAGATTCAGCAAGCGGACGGGCGATCCGCCGGGCGAAGACCGCCCCGAAGAGCGCCACCGCCCCCAGGACGGCGAGCGTCGTCCAGAGCACGCTCCGTGCGATACCGTTCTGCATGGCCGTCACCCCCTCGCGGGAGACGGACGCGCTGATCAAAGCCGATGACGTCTCCTCTCGCCCCCGACGAGCGGTGTGAAGAGCGAGAAAAAAGCCGTCGCCAAGCGCCGGGTCCTCCTCCAGGAGGGGCTTTCCCGGACTCGCCGAGGCGCTGGAAGATCGCCCCGAATCCCGGAGTCTCCCCGGAGACCCGGTCGCCTCCGGGCGCAACGACGCTGCTCGCCACCCGTTCGGCGCCGAGGAAGAGAGAGAACTCCCCTCCGAAGAGCTGCTTCGCCTCGTCCATCATCGAGTGCCGGCTGGCCACGTACCCCGTGGAGAGCGCCCCGAGCAGTGTGCCTTCGGCGTCGAGAACGGGCGCCCCGGCGCGCACCGAGAGCTTGACGATCCGCCCCCTCCTCGATGCCGACGAACGGCTCCCCGGAGAGGGCCCGGCGGATATTTTGCTGGTTGGAGATGTTGTCGTCCGGGCCGGGCACGGCATCCGGCTGGTGGGCTCGGATCAAGACGCGTCCCTTCGGATCGGTGACCACAAGGTATTCGAGGCCGCCCCGCTCCATCATCGGGACGACGACGGCGCGGAGCGCGGCGAAGTCTTCCGAGCGCATCACGTCGGAAAGCGACGGGTTCGCGGCGAGGCTTCGCGCGTGCGCGAGCGCCTGCGCCTTGTAGATTTCCAGCATGTGTTCGATGCTCGCCGCGTTCTTCCGGACGTCGCGTTCAAGTTCCTCGCGGAGTCTGGAACTTGATACGCCGACGGCGATGAAGGCTACAGCGGCGACGGAGAGAATAGAAAAGACCGCAACGAAGAAGACAAGTTTCGCCCGCAACGATTTCAAACGCATCATCACAACCTCCCTTCAGGCCTCTACGTTCTCTGCCCAGTCTCCGGGACGCAAGCCACGACGTCCATCTCCACGTCGAGCCCGTAGTGGATGTCCACGCCGCCGACCACTGTTCTGGCGGGAGGTACTGTTCCCTCGAAATAGCGGCTGTACACGCTGTTCACGCTTCCCCAGGAAGCGATGTCGCGAAGGTAGACCGTCGTCTTGACCACGAGAGAAAGGGAGGAGCCGTTCTCCTCAAGAATCCCCCGTATGTTCTCAATCACCCGTTCGGCCTGTTCTTCGACCGTGCCGCGGACGAAGTCGCCGCTTTCCGGGTTCAACAGGGAGCTGCCCCGCAGTAAAAATGAGCGATCCGACGCGGACGGCCTGCGAGTAGAACCCCTTGGGGACCGGCGCCCGCGACGAGGAGAGTGCAGTTGGCTTCATCCTGTATTCCCTCCCGATAAGAATATATACTCATACCGATGTAGTATGACATTTCCGGAGCAGGGGCGCAAGGGCAGACTGGAAGGTGCGAGGCGGAAGAGCGCCTTCGCTTCGGCGCCGGGAAATCCTTGGATTCTCCTTTGCATCATGGTATCATCTGCCCGTGCGGTTTCCTTTCAAAGAAAATACAAATATATTCACACGGAATACTAAGGAGATGATCTCATGCACGACGTGAAACAGAAGGCGCAGGCACTTCAGGAACAGCTTGTCCAGTGGCGTCGGACGCTCCACGAGACGCCGGAACTCGGCTTCGACACCTCCCGTCACGGAACGGTTCATCATCGAGGAATTGAAGAAGATGGGCGTGGACGAGATACGCCACGGGAACGGCAAATACGGCGTCGTGGCGCTGATCAAAGGGAAGAATCCCGACAAAGTGCTCGGCATCCGAGCCGACTACGACGCCCTCAACATGCTCGAGGACACCAGCCTCCCATTCGCGGCGACCAACGGGAACATGCACGCCTGCGGGCACGACGCGCACGCGGCGATACTGCTGGGGACGGCGAAGATCCTTACGGACTGCCGCGACGAACTGCCCTGGACGGTGAAGCTGATCTTCCAGCCCTCCGAAGAGAACGGCAAGGGCGCGCCCGCGATGATCGAGGACGGCGTCCTCGAAAATCCGGAAATGGACGCCATCATCGGACTGCACATAGGAAACTTGTGGAAGGGGTTTGCGTCGGGCGAAGTCGGCTACCGGTACGGCGCGCTGATGGCCGCGGCCGACTGGTTCAAGATTACCTTCGGAGGGGAAGGGCGGCCACGGCGCCACGCCGCATCTCACCGTCGACCCGCTCGCCATGGCGTGCCAGACCGTCGGCCTGCTCCAGCAGATCGTCAGCCGCGAGACCAGCCCCGCTGGACTCCGCCGTCGTCACCGTCGGGACCATCCAGGGCGGCACCATGCCGAACATCATCGCGCCGAGCTGCACCATCGCGGGGACCGTCCGCTGCCTCTCGCCGGAGGTTCGCAAGCACCTCGAAACCCGCATCCGCGAGATCTGCACCGACACGGCGCGCGCCCTCCGCGGCAGCGTGGCCATAGAGTACACCTACGGGCCTCCTCCCCTCATCAACGACAAGGGGATCACGGACGAGCTGAGGGCCGTCATGGAGGAGATCGTCGGCGCGGAAAACGTCCGCGAAGTCGAAGAACCCACCATGGGCGGCGAGGACATGGCCTTCTTCCAGGAGAAGATTCCCGGCTCCTTCTTCTTCCTTCCGGCGAGCTTCGAGGACGAGAGCCGCAACTTCCCGCACCACCACCCGAAATTCGACCTCAACGAGGACGTCTTCTGGATCGGCCCGGCGGTGATGGCGCGCTTCGCGCTCTCCCGCCGATAGGGAGGACGTCATGCCGCTTCATCGGGAGACGCCGTTGCTGGAGTCGGTTCCCCTGAGCGCAATCTCGGGGCGTCGCGTCTTCCTGAAAATGGAGAACATGCAGCCCGCGGGCTCGTTCAAGCTGCGCGGCATCGGCCATCTCTGCGAGGAGGCTGCGCGGGAGGGAGCGACGCAATTCTTCTCTCCCTCCGGCGGGAACGCCGGCTACGCCGCAGCGTGGGCGGGGCGGGAACTCGGCATCCGCACCACGGTGATCGTCCCCGTCACCACGTCGGAGGAGGCGAAGCGCGCCCATCGGCTCACTCGGCGCCGAGGTGATCGTCTCCGGCGAAAGCTGGAAGGAGTCGAACGAACTCGCCCTCTCCATGGCCGCGGAGGATGAACGGGCGAAGTACGTCCACGCCTTCGACGACCCCGTCATGTGGGACGGTCATGCGACCATGATCGACGAGGTCGCGAAGCAGGGGCCGAAACCGGACCTCGTCGTCCTCTCGGTGGGCGGCGGCGGCCTCTTCTGCGGCGTCGCGACCGGAATGGCGCGCAACGGCTGGGGCGGCGTCCCGATTCTCGCCTGCGAGACGGAGGGTACGGCCTCCTTCGCCGCGTCGCTCGCCGCCGGAAAGCTCGTCGAGATCGACGCCATCACCTCGGTGGCCACCTCTCTCGGCGCACGCATGGTCGCCCCCCGCGCCCTCGAACTGAGCCGCGAACGACCCGTAATCTCGTACGTCGCGTCCGACGCCGTCGCCGTCCGGGCCTGCTCGCGCTTCCTCGACGACCATCGCGTCCCTCGTCGAGCCCGCCTGCGGCGTTTCGCTCTCGGCGCTCTACGAAAACAGCCCGCTGCTCGGCGACGCCGCAACCGTCCTCGTGATCGTCTGCGGCGGCATCGGCATCAGCGCGGCCAAGCTGCGGAGCATGGAGGAACGCCTCCGCGGGGAGTGAGAGAGCGCATGGTTTCAAAGAACTGAACGGACCGCTCTCCCGAATACAACCGAGGGAGCTTCGGCGAAAAAGACACCTTGTCGAAGCTCCCTCGGTTGTATATG
>CAXXRY010000060.1:0-11512 GCA_963668335.2 Aminobacteriaceae bacterium
TCGCAGGTCAGTCCGATGTCGGCAAGATTGCTCTGGAGCACCTGAGCCATCTTTTCGTAATACCCTCCAGCGGAGCAGTTTATGGCGCCGAGATGCGTTCCTTTTGGATAGGCGGACTTCGCCACGTATTCCTTGGCCTTCTCGGGATCGTATCTGTAGACGACGCCCTTCGTCGGAGCTCCGGTGTTCTGGGACTGGATCATGAAGTCGGCCTCGATGGCGTTTCCGTCGTAGCAGGCGATGTTCATGGCTTCTTTGTCGATCGCGTAGGCGATGGCCAGTCGTATATTGTCGTCGTCCAGAGGCGGGTGTAGATAGTTTATGGCAACGAAGGAGATATGATTCGCCGGGACGAGTTGCGTTTTGTAGGCCGGATTGGAGGTCAGCGCGCTCCAGTTGGCGATGGGAGCGATATACCAGTCAAGCTCCCCCGACTCGAACGCGATCAGCCCCGCCGAGGCTTCGATGATGGGAACATAGTGGATCTTCTTGATGGGCGCTACGCCGCGGTAGTAGTCGGGAAAGGCCTCGCAAGTCCACTCGACGTCGTGCTTAAGCTGTGAAAAGTAGTACGGGCCGGTACCGGACAGGGTTATTTTCGTGCCGAACTCGCTTCCCTGCTCTTCTACTTCCTTCTGGCTTATGATCATAATATTGGTCTGGTTGTTGATGAACGCGGCGTTGGGTTGCTTCAGCTTCACCACCGCGGTGTAGTCGTCGGAAGCGCTGACGTCGGCCATTGCGGCCAGATAGCTTCTCACCTTGGGGTTGGCGGCGGCGCGTTTGAACGAGAAGACGACGTCGCTCGCCTTTACTTCTTCGCCGTTATGAAATTTTACGCCCTTACGGAGGTTGAATGTATAGGAAAGACCGTTGTCGCCGATGGAGTAGCTCTCGGCGACGCGCGGTTCGTACTCTCCGGTGGCTTCGTTCTGACGGAAAAGCGGCTCGAAAATTTGCATAAGAACCATTCTGTCCTGGATGTTGACTGTCGAATGCGGATCGACCGTGGTGAGGGGAGCCAATGTGCTCAGGCGCAGAATGCGGTCGTCCGCGAACGCGGGATTCCATGCGGCCAGGACGGCGAAAGATACCAACAACAGCGCTGAAAGCGTGCGGAATTTCTTCATGGTGTCCCTCCTTGTTGAACTCTCATTGTATGCCATCGAACAGCGGCGCTTTTACTAACGCGCCTTTCCATAGTGCGCACCGTACCATGCGTTGCGGAATCGACGGTTCAGCGCTTCGCCTCTCGTATTCGGCGATTCGCCGCACCTCGTTCGCATCCCGTACACCCCGGGCCGTCCGCCATCTACTCCGAGGCGTCGGACGGATTACGGCGTACAGGCCGCTCTTTCTTGCGTTCTCTTCTCCCGGCGAACCCCTCCTTCCTCTCCAAACGTTCGCTCATCGAGCGCGTCGCGCGTTGTTTAGGGCAAGACAACCTCCCGCGCGGTTCCCTTCGATTTTCAACGTTGTACCGAAGGGAGCCGAAAGTTTGGCCAACTGCTCGAGGATCGTGGAATCCTTTGCTGGAGCGGGCCATCCGCTCCGACTTCTGGGAAGTCCGAATCCCAGTTCGACCGCTAAAAATGTCAGTTTGCTCAGCTTTCCGTCTTCCATCTCCCAGTAAGGGATGAACGTTTCGAAGGCCTCGCGCTTCGTTTGCAGCCCCCGTGTGAAACCGGCGTCCCGCGCTTTGAAAAGGTCGTGCATGGTGGCGTCGGACGGGAGTTTATAGAGTTCGAAGTAGTCGGCCGGCTGTCTGGGGATGTTCTCGTTTTGCAGCACGAAGTCTCCCAGAGAATAGAAGATGGGGCGCCCTTTGTAGATTTCCACTGCGCGGATGACGTGAGGGCCGTGACCGACGACGGCGTGCGCTCCGCAATCGATGCATCCGCGGGCGAATTCTTCCAGAAACTCGGCTCCCTCCCGCTTGACGTCGGCCTTCATTTCATGACCGTGGATCGAGATGACGATGTAGTCCGCCTGCAGGCTCGCTTCATAAATCGAGCGCTTTATCCGCGCCATGTCGTCGGGGTGGACGCTGGTCTTTTTTCCTATTTTGTCGCTCAGTTCAAAAGAGAGCGTGTCGAACTCGATGGCGTTCTCGGGAAGAGGAGGAAGATATCCTTCGGCCCGGATCACTTCGCGCGGCGCGTTGATGTTGGTGAGGGAGGCGATCTCCTTCAAGGCGTCGGCGTGCGCGGCGTCGATGTAGTATGTAGTGTTGAAGCGCAGTCCGTTGACTCCGGGACGGCCGATTATCGAATGCGACGCCTTTCCCGCCATCGCCGCCGGGTTGAAGCTGGATACGGTGGCGATGAGGGCGACCCTGCCGTTGTTGCAATCCAGGTACGCGGGAGCCGAAGCTTGATCCATGTTCAGTCCGACGCCGCTCGAAGGGAAATCCGCCTTGCGAAGGTGTTCAAGCGTTTTTTCCACGCCGCCGTAGGAGAAATCCAGCGTGTGGTTGTTGGCGAAGGAGGTGATGTTGAAGCCGAAACGTCTGACGTCGTCGAGCGTTTCCGGAGGCGCGCAAAGATAGCTGCCGCCGTTGTATTGAGAGCCGTAGGACTCGTAGTTGTGAAGGGTCGTCTCCAAGTTGAAGAAGCGCATGTCGCCTTTCGCGATTTCGGCGGCGATTTCGTCGAATCCCGGATACTGTTGTGGCAAACGTCTCTGTACCAACATATCTCCGGCTGCCGTAAAGGACATTTTTGTCGACACTGTGTACTACCTCCCCGAGTGTGTTTTTGGCCTCGCGGGATCTTTCGCGCCGGAGGAGGTGGAAAGATCTTCGTTCGGCCGGAAATTGCGGCTGCTTCGCCGCTGTGCTTGAGCGGCGAAGCAGCTTTTCATTGAAAAATACCTTCGTCGACTTCGACTCCCAATCCTGGAAGCTCTGGACAGGAGAGAACGCCTCCCCGCATCTTCATGGGATTGTGGACAAGGTTTTCCGTGTGGAGACCCGTACCGCAGAGCGCGTCGCTCGGCAGGGATACGGCGGGTTGGCTCACGATGAAATGCACGCTCGCCGCCTCGCCGATGCCCAGTTCGAGATTGCTTCCCGCGGCGGCCTGAAATCCGGAGGCTTCCACCATCGCCGCCACCTGGCAGGCGCGGTACAAACCTCCGACTTTGCCCACCTTGATGTTGTAGTAGTCCGCAGCCCCCGCTTGAATGACGTTGTGCGCGTCGTGGAGGGAGGAAATACTTTCGTCGGCCATTATCGGAATGGCGCAGGAATGATTCCGGACATGCCGCATACCTTCGAGATTCCACTTACGAACAGGCTGTTCGAAAGACTCCGGATTGAACTGGGCCGCTCTCTTCAGAAAAGCGATCGCGTCTCCCGGAGTATACCCCTGGTTGGCGTCCATGCGGAGAGGAACGTCGGGGCCGAAGATTTCCCGAAGCCTCCCCACAAGCTTCGTATCTTCCTCGATGTTCTTTCCTACTTTGACTTTCATCACCTTGAAGCCGAGTTGGACGTATTCCTTGGCTTCCTCCACGGAAGCGTCGAAATCCTTGAATCCCATCGACCAGGCGAGTTCCACTTGTTCTCTGCATTTCCCTCCGAGAAGGACGTACGCGGGAACCTTCAAGGTCTTTCCGGCGGCGTCGTGAATTCCAATGTCGACAGCGGCCTTTGCGGATGTGTTGCCTGCGATAGCCAGGTCCATCAGATCGTTGATCATCGCGATGTCCAGCACGCTTCTGCCGACGACCACGGGCTTCAGATATCTGTTGATAACCGTCTCCATAGTGTACGCGGTTTCGCCCATGAAGGCCGCCGCAGGAGAAGCTTCGCCGTATCCGAAGATCCCGTCCTCGGTGACTATCTGCACTACGCAATGCGCTCTGGTGGCCGTCGCGTAGAGAAATGTCTGCCATGGAGTTTTTAAAGGAATTTCAAGAACTTTTACCTTGAGATCGACAATTTTGCTCATCTGATTTGTTCTCCTTCGACACGTATTCCGCAGAGGTTTTTTTAAATCTGCCGCGACGCTATTGCGAGAGAGCGTCGTATATGATCTTCGAGACTTTTGCGATACAGGCGATCCCCTCTTTCTCAGAAGCAAGTTGCGAAGTCAGCATTGCGACGACGTATCTTTTCCCTCCGGGCAGAATGAAGAGTCCTACGTCATGCTCGGTTCTTGGAAGATCTCCCGTTTTGTTGGCCACGGTGACCGTACCGGGAAGAGGGCTCCATTTTTCTTCCGGAGAAGAGGAGGCCGCAACGCCCGGAAGAAGCGCCGGCAGCTTGCTCGTGTACAATTGACGGCTCATCGTATCGATAACGGCGTCGGAGACCTTTCGACTCACCAGCGAGCCTGCCGCGGCCAATTTGAGAAGCCTCCCCATGTCCGCCGCCGTTGTGTAGTTGTTGCGCCCGGCCTTGATTGCCTCCATATCCATCATTTTGCGCTGTAGCTCCGTCGAGGTCAGGCCGATCGACTTGAAAAAAGCGTTGATCCGTTCGATTCCGAGAAGGTCGATGACCGCGTTTGTGGCGCTGTTGTCGCTGACCATGACCATCAACTTCATGACGTCTCTCCAGGACAGCTCGACCTCTGGTTCGAGGTGACAGATCAGCCCCGTTCCTCCGACCCTTTTTTCGAGAGGGATCGTAATTTTCTCTTCGAGACGCGTCCCGTCCTCTTCGGCATCCTTCAAAAGCAACGCCATGATGGGGACTTTCACCAGACTGCACGCCACGTGCACTTCATCGGCGCAGACCGTGAAGAGTTCGCCGGACGCCAGGTCTTCGACATACAGGGCTACCTTCCCCTCCAACCCGCCGAGCAGCTCGTATATCTTCTGTCTTGGTATAGTGGTCATTGCTCTTACTCCTTACAGAATGTAGGCCATGGCGATTACGAGTGCCATGCTGGCGGCGATGATGGCGTACCCCACTTTGAGCATCGACTTCAGATCGCTGGACTGGGCGAGTCCCATCTCGCCGATCATGTCCGCTCCCGGATAGGCGAAGGATGTCAGCTGGTGTCCCACGAGAATGATCAACGCCCAGAGGTACATGGAGATGTTCATCGCTTCGGCCAGCGTCCTGAACAGCTTGTCGATCATGATCGCCTGGGCGACGGCGGCGCCGCTGATTCCGAAGATGCCGACAAGGGATGAAAAGATAGAGAAACCGAGTTTCCCGCTCGTTTCCATGTAGGGCTTGAGGAGTTCTCCAAGCGCGGCAAAAGCGCCGCTCTTATCGACGAAGCCCAGGAAGGGATCGAAAAGAAGGAAAATGAAAAAGAGCCAGATCAGCTTTCCGCATCCCTCCATGATACTGTCGAAAATCTTGCCGAGCGACAGCCCTCCGGCAAGACCCGTCGCAAGCGACGTGATCAGCATGACCATGACCGCGTAGGAGGCGCCTCCCTTATGCAGAATCCCATAGCCCACGAGCAGCGCCATGCACCCGAGGAAGGCCCATGTGCCTCGGCGGGTCTCTCCGCTGGGCTGATAGCCCTCCTTGATGACCAGTTGATCCTTGCTGTAGCTGTAGACTCCCGAAGTGCTTTTCTGGACGCGTTTCGCGACGAAGAACGTTACGATCCACATGACAACCGAAAGGGGAAGACCGGCGGAAAAAAGAATCTGCGTGTAGGTCAGGCCGGTGATTCCCATCAGCGTCACCATGGGAGGACTGAAAGGTCCTATGAAGAGCCCCGTCTGGCCGGCGCCTTGGAAGATGACGGCGATGACGCTCGGAGTGATACCAATCGCAGCAACCAGAGGGATGATGATCGGAGCGATGATGGCGTTGGCGCCGGCAAGAGTGCCAAGGAGAGCGACAAGAGCGACCGAGGTCACCATGGTCGCGATGATGGCCTTGTTTTCCGAATCCACGCCGATTTTCTTCATGAAAAAGTAGACGATGTTCTCGGCGACGCCCGTATTGCGCAGGACGACGCCCAATCCGGAACCGAGCATGATGATCAGGCCGACCAGTGCGAGGAATGATCCCATCGCTTTCGCTATGATGGCTCCCATACCGAGTATTGGTTGCTGAACCATGACCGCGCCTACGACGACGCAAATCGCGATATTGACGACGGGATGCATTCCTTTCTTGAACGACAGAATTACATACAGAAGCAGTGGAAACAACCCGAAAAGCGGAGCTAAATCGAAGATCATGTGAGTGCTCTCCCTTCTTAAAATGCACCATTTACGTACGATGCTCCGGGAACTACTCATATCGTACGTACTTTCCACGACGTCTCCTAAAGGGACATGCGCTTGACCGTTGAATCACACGATTCATTGTTTCCGATGCGACAATACTCTATTCGGCGATACCCCCTTCCGTTGTTCCAGCAGAGAGACCGATCGACGCCGCGTTTTTTACATGTCGGTACCCCGGCGTTCTTTTTTCGCACGCTTATACTCCATTTCCGCGTACACATTGTTTTCGAGGAGTAACACCATCCGTTCGTCCAACACTTTTTTTGCTTCGGCGCTTTTCGCCTGCGTGAATGCCAGGACCAAGGCTTCCATGAGAACCACCGAAGGGATATATGACGAGAATGACGTAGTGCTCGGGACGAGAAGGAGTTCGTCGCAATAGTTCGCGATAGGGGAGAGAATAGAGTCGGTGATTCCGACGACGAACGCGTGTTTCTTTTTCGCGAAGGCCGTGGCGTCCACGGTATCTTTAAAATATCTGTGGAAAGAGACGGCAAAAACAATGTCTTTTTCCGTCAGTTCGTTCAGTTGTTCGTACCGCGTCTCCGAACTGGAGGAAAAATAGCTGATGTTCTTCGCAATAGTGCTGAGATAGAATCCCCCGTATTGCACGACGCAATAAGAGGAGCGGGCTCCTATCAGGTAAATTTTTTCGGCGTCGATCATAAAGCGCACAACTTTCATGAACGTGTCGTTCAGAGGGGTAAATTTTCGCAGCTCAAGATTTTCCACGCCTTGTTCCACGACTTTCTGCAAAATAGTTTCCAGAGGCTCGTTTTCACGGATGGAATCCCTGAGCTTTTGCATCGGCGCTTGAGAGTAGTTAAAAACAGTAGACTGCAAGTCGCTCATCATCTCCCTGAACCCCGAATAGCCTATTTCGACGGCGAAGCGAACAATGGTCGAGGGTGAGATCTTGAGTTCTCTCGCTATATCGTGCGAACTCATCTTTACGACTTCGGAACATCTGTTGAGAATTAATTCTGCAATTATTCCGTGAGAGACCGAAAGGGACGGCATCTTCTTGCGGATGCGCAAAAAGATGTTTGTTTCTCTCTTATCTTCGAAGGGTTCCGCTGTTTCGCACATTCGATCCTCCTGTAAAAATTAAAAGAGGTTGATAATTCGGTATGAACCAATCGTACCATAAAAATATTTTTTATGCAACTTTTGTTTTATAGCGTGCGACGGGAGGGTGATACACGCTCGTGAGAGCTTTTGTGTTCCGTCTTTTGAAATATGAGCGATAAAAAATGGGATATGGTTTCTATATTGCCGCAAAATGCTATACTACTGGGAAATTTCTTTTTCCGAAGGAGGAAGGTCTATGTCGATGCAGCTTTTCATTCTGGTGGCGTACATTCTGGTTTTATACGGTATTTCCTGGTATGCGACGAAGCTTATCCAGCAGGGGAAGGGCGGCGCGCTCCAGTATCTTCTCGCCGGGCGAAATCTGCCGATGATCGTTGTGGCGGCGATGCTTGCGGGCCTTGCCATCGGGGGCGCATCGACGGTCGGCGTGGCCGAGCACGCGTACAAGGCGGGCCTCTCGGCCGGGTGGTATAACGCGGCGTGGGGGACGGCGGGCATTCTCGCGGGGATCTTCGCGGCGCACTACTTCCGCCGCATGGAGGTAAACACGATTCCCGAGATGATGGAGCGGATGTACGGAAAAAGCGCCCGGATGATCAGCGTGGTGGCGCAGCTCCTCATCATGATGGTCATCACCTCGTTGCAGTACGTGGCGGGCGGCGCGGTGCTCACGGCCCTGATGCCCGACGTCTTCACCTTCCAGACAGGGATGATGGTCACGGCGGTGCTCTTTGTGGGCATCACCTTCATCGGCGGCTACTGGGGCGCCGGGCTGACCAACGTGGTGAATATCGTCGTGATCTACGGCGGCATCCTCGCCGCTCTGTGGAACTCCTCAGAGGTCTTCGGCGGCTTCGAATCGATCGTCGCCGCGCTGCCCGAGGGTGGCCCGTGGTTCGACTTCGTCTCCGGCGCGGGGTTCGCGATGGTGATGTCGTGGATGGTGGTCATGATCACGCAGGGCTTCTCCGTGCAGGCCATCTCGCAGATCGCCTTCGCGGCGAAGAACGAGAAGGCGGCGAGATGGGGGTTCATCCTCGGCGGTATCATCATCCTTCCGGCGGGCTTTCTCTGCGCGCTCTTCGGCATCATTGCCGCGGCCAAGTTCCCCGGTCTTGAACGGGCGGCGCTCGCGCTGCCGACCATCATGACGAACATCTCGCCGGTGGTGGGCGGTGTCTTCCTTGCCGCGCTGTGGGCAGCGGGGATCTCCACTGCCGTGGGGCTGCTTCTGGGGAGCTCAACGCTGGTGATGCAGGACGTCTGGAAGCGCTTCTTCCCGAGCACGGTCACGGAGAAGAACGAGCTGCTGCTCTCCCGCCTGATGGTGCTGCTTTTCAGCGGCGTTACCTACTTCCTCGCGCTCACTTCGGTGGGCATCCTGAAGACGATCACAACGGCGCTCGCCATCACGGCCTCCTTTACGCTGCTGATCCTGGCGAATATCTTCTTCCCGAAGTACTGCAAGAAGGCCGCCGGCTTCTGGACCATCCTCGCTTCTGTGGCGGTCTGGCTTGCGTGGACGCTCTATCCGCAGGTCCGCGTCGCGCCCCACGTGGTCTACCTCGTCTGGCCCGCGTGCCTGGCGACCTTCGCCCTCGCCTTCTTCCTGGGCAAGGAGCCCGCGGAGAGCATCATCAAGCGCTGAAAACGCGCGTAACGCACACAGCGAGGGCCGCCTGAGGATTGGGCGGCCCTCGCTGTGTCATCTCCCCCGAAACAGCGCGAGCACCTCGACGGCGGCGGGTGCGCGGGAAGAAGTCGTACGGAACGAGCCGCTCTACCAAGAATGCTTTCTCAAGGATCGCCAGATCGCGCGCCAGCGTGCCGGGGCTGCACGAGAGGTAAGCCGCTCTTCGGAGTTGGGTGGGAAACAAGCAGCTTCGCGACTGGAGGCTCGAGTCCGGTGCGGGGTGGGTTGACGTACGCGATGCGGTATTCGGGCGGGACGGGAGCGCAGAAACTCCGAGATCATCGGGATGCGGTCGGTGCAGCTCCCCCGCAGCACCGCCGCTCCCGGCGCATTGCGGAGTGCGCACTCCACCGCCTCGCCGCTCCCCTCCACGCCGAGCGCGTCCGCGCCGCATTTCCGCCAGAGGCGCAGGCTTGCGCCGATACCGCAGTAGAGGTCGGCCACTGCGTCACCTGTATGGGGGCGAGAAAGTTCCTGGCTTCTTCGAGCGAGGCGTCGTGCAGTTCGGGTAGTAGCTGCGAGAAGGAGGCCGATCCGTAGAGCAGCCCGCGTGAGTCGATGGAGCGGGGGGAGCCCCATGCGAGCCGCCACCCCCGCTTGGCGAAGAGGCGCACCCCAGCCGCAGGATTCGCGTGGAACCAGAGCCCCCTCGATTCCGACGGCTGCGAGCGCGTCGGCGGTCGAGGAGCGGCCGTCCCGCGGCTCGAAGAGCCAGTCGTCCGGCGGCTCCGTCTTCGCCTTGAACACGAGCGTCGCCTGTTGCGCCGGAGACGGAGAGAAACCGGAGTGGAAAGCTCCCCTCGGTTCATCGGGTGGGGAGGGCGGTTGCCAGCAGGTGCAGCGTTTTCCGGATTCGTTCCGTGTGCACCGGGCAGTCGGTGAGCGGGACGAAGGGGCGGGGGGCGGGCGAAGCGCAGCGAGCCGCGAACGTCCGTCCGGACACCCTCCATGCCGAAACGCCACCCCTCTTCAGCCGTCCAAAGCGCCTTCAGCGCGGTCCTGTCCCTATAAGCAAGCCGTCGTTCCTCCGGGGGCGAGAGCACGTCCTCAATGCGGTCCTCCCAGCGGGAGAGAGCGCGGACTGCGCGGGCTTTCTTCCCGGCGAGCGACTCCTCGACGGATCGCGGCCGTTCGCACGCGCCGCAGGGCGGGGGCGCACCCGGGAGGAAGTTCGGTAAGAGTGTCATAGAGCACGTATGGTCACCTCGTCTTCGCGTATTCTCGCTCAAGCATATCGCACGTGGTGCAACCGCGCCAGACGGAATTGGACAGGTCGGAGAAAGAGGATATGTACGAACTTCCGTCTCCGCGGTTCCTCTGAATCTCCAGGCTCCTCGGCGAGCTCCGTATCTGAGCGGCGGCGTCGATTCGCTTTTCGGGGGTGCGAATTTACTTCCGAGGGGATATACTATTATTTATTGGGTATCGATTTTGTTTCGATGAAAGCGGGAAGTAGACTCGTTCGACGGAGGGTACGGGAATGAAAGTGATGATCGTGGACGACGCCGCATTCATGCGCATGATGATACGAAAACACCTGGAGGAAGCAGGGCACGAAGTCGTCACGGAGGCGTTCGAATACCACTCGGCGATGGACGAGTTCAAAAAACTGCTGAAGACCGGTGCACTTCCCGATGCGATCACGATGGACATTACGCTCCCGGCAGACGATCGGGGATAGATAATTACGCGCGAAATTCACAGATTGGCTCCGGAGGTCAGGATCGTGATGACGTCCGCAATGGGAATGCAGCACATGGTGATCGAGGCGATGAAGGCGGGAGCGAGCGATTTCGTCGTCAAGCCGTTCAAGCCGGAACAGCTCATCGCCGCGCTGGAAGGAAAAACCGGCGGAATAAGCGTCCCGCACCGCTTGTTTTTCCTCCGGACACGGAGTTGTCCTGTCCGGAGGAAAAAATGTGTGTATTCTTGCCCTTGAAAAGTTTTACTGATATAATTTATACGCTTGAGGAGTATTTCACGACCGGACACATGTACGGTCGTAGAGATTTTACAGCGAAGGACGAAAGGGAGACACAGCAATGAAAAAAAGACTCATGCGCGACGGCATCTGGATGATGGGCGCGGTGGACTGGAACCGCCGCCTCTTTGATTCCGCTCATCCCGCTCCCCGAGGGGACGAGCTACAACGCGTACCTGGTGAAGGGCAGCGAGAAGGTTGCCCTCATCGACACAGCCGATCCCGAACTCGAATATGTCCTGATGGAGCAGCTCGAGGGCGTGGAGCGGATCGACTACATCATCTCGCTGCACACCGAGCAGGACCATTCCGGGGCCATTCCGACGGTGCTCGCCAAGTACCCGGAGGCCCGCGTGGTCTGCTCCACGAAGGCGAAGGAACTGCTGATCGACCATATCCACCTGGATGAATCGGTGATCGACGCGATGCCCGACGGCTCCACACTCTCTCTCGGCGACAGGAACTTCACCTTTATCCACACGCCGTGGGTCCACTGGCCGGAGACGATGTGCGCCTACCTGCACGAAGAGCGCATCCTC
>CAXXRY010000061.1:0-73961 GCA_963668335.2 Aminobacteriaceae bacterium
TTCTTCGACTACCTGTAGGTTTTTTCCGGAAGACGACCTCCGGCGACCTCGGCGAACCGGGCGCTCGGGCTCTTCATGCTCGCGAGACCGCATCGAGAACCGTGAAGACGCTGCTCGTCCAGAGCGTTTTTCTGATCTTCTTTCTGGGGCAGTCGTTCTGGTACGACTGGAGGCTCGCCCTCTCTGGGCTTGGATGCCTGCTCGTCCCGGCGGCGCTGACGGTAGTGGTGAACGCCGTGCAGCTTCGTTTCCAGCGCAGGATGATCGGTTGCAGAACAGACTTTTAGCGTTGACCTTCCAGATTATGACCGGCATATCGAAGATCCGGGTTGCGGGCGCCGAAGAACGCTCTTTCGCGCGATGGGCGGAGCTGTTCGGCGCGCAGCGGACGCTGGGAACGGCGGCGAGACGGCTGGAGGTCTTTTTGAACACCGTCATGGCGCTCTTCCCTCTCTCCGTCGCCATCGTCATTCTCTATGCCCTTGTCCGCTGGAGCGCGGCGGACGCTTCGTACGAAACGGGGCGTTTCATGGCCTTCTGGTCCGCCTTCGGCGCTCTGCAGGGCGCGTTCTTTCAGATGGTAAGTTCGGTGACTACCACCTTGAACATGCTCCCGATGGTGGAGAACCTCGCCCCCATCCTCCAGGCCGAACCCGAGACCGGCGATCTGAAGACCGACCCGGGCGAGATTACGGGACGGATCGACCTTGAAGGAGTGGTTTTCCGCTACTTGAAGGATGGGCCTCCTGTGCTGAAGGGGCTCGACCTCCAAATCGAACCGGGGGAGTTCGTCGCCGTGGTGGGGCCCTCCGGGGCGGGCAAGTCCACCCTTATACGACTGTTGCTCGGGTCGATCAGCCGGAGTCGGGGGGCATCTTCTACGACAACAAGGACATCGCCCGAGCTGGACCTGGGGAAACTGCGTCGGCCAGATCGGCGTCGTCCTCCAGAGCGGCGGGCTGCTCTCGGGGGATATCGCCTCCAACGTTCGGTGTTCTCGAAACCTCACGGTCGAGCAGATAGAGGACGCGCTTCGGACGCGGCCGGGATGGAGGAGGACATCGCCGCGATGCCTATGGGCATTCATACGGTCATCACGGACGGGGCGAACACTCTCTCCGGAGGGCAGAAGCAAACGCCTCCTGATCGCCCGCGCCGTCGCCGGGAAGCCCCGCGTCCTCATTTTCGACGAGGCCACGAGCGCGCTGGACAACCGGACGCAGCGATGATCAGCCGAAGCCTGGAGAGCATCCAGGCGACGCGCATCGTCGTGGCGCACCGGCTCTCCACGGTCATCGGGGCTGATCGTATCTGCGTTCTTGAGGACGGCCGTCTTGTCGAGGAGGGGAAGTACGACGAACTGATGGAGAAGGACGGCCTCTTCGCCGAACTGGTCCGCAGACAGACGGTGTAAGAAAAACAACGGACTGAAGGCATTCCTGCGGCCCGTTGTTGCGGACGGCAGGCGGTTAAAGTCCGTGGAACCTCCGGAAGAGCGCCGCCGCGCGCGGACGAGGCGCGTCCGCAGAGCCGTGGCCAGAAGCGCGGAGAGGAGCCAAAGAACGCCTATATTGAAAAGCGGCCGTGTGTACCTCGAACTTCCGATGCGCTTGAACGGGGCGAAGAGATGCGCCCTGCCGAGGCGCGATTCCGGCTTCCATGGCGATGGGAAGGACTTTCGGGACGAGACGCTGTCCCGAGATGACGATCGCGTCCTCGGCGGTAATGCCGATGGAGCTGTTTTTCGACCTCTCTGTTGAAACTCCTGTTCTTGAACTCTTCGAACCCCTTGTGTCCGAGCGTTTCCGCGTAGCGCGTCTTCGGTCGCTGTCCGGCGTTGCGCTGTCTCTTCGCGGAGTGGTTTGAGAAATGCTTCCGCCTCTTTGAGCCGAGCCATCACCTTCTGTTGGACCTCGCGAGTGTACCTCTCCAAGACGAGATCGTCGTCGTTCAGTCCCTCGCCCTGCCATCGCAGTCCCGTTAAAGCGCTCCAGATAATCGAGCTCGTTCCGCAGAATTTTCAGCCGTTGTCGCGCTTTGTCGGCGTCCTCGGAGATCCCGGCTATGTTGAGCGTCGGCGAGAACGGATAGCTCGCCAAGCCGCGTACCTCGGGAATGTAGACTCCTGTAAGGAAATCGATCCACTTCTCCCGCGTCTCGTCGTGAAAAAAAGCCTTGTGGAATGGGTTGTTGCTGTAGTGCTCCACCATAAGCGCCTCGTACCCCCAGCGTGTCGGCATGATCTCGGCGATCAGGGGAACGTTCCTGTTTCCGGCGTCTTTTCGAAGGAGCTCGTCGAAGGAGATCGTCGGTCCTCCGAGCATGATCTGCGGAGCCAGCAGCACGGGGATGAGGATATGAATAGCCGAGGACGAGGTCAGCGTGTCCGAGAGAATCAGCCGATCATGCCGCGCAGTACGCCGTGCTGAGAGGATAGCCCACGCGGCGAACCCCGAAGAGGGGATGTGGAGCAAGCTGTTGCCCAGAAGCGTGTAAACGCCTGTTTGGAGCGCCGCCGCAAGGAGGAGCCACGCACACTTGGAGGCGAGATATGCGCCCCTGCTCAAGCGGAGCAGTCGCTCTCGTTCGAGGATCATCCTGTCCCTGTTGATCTCGTCCGCGCTGAGGGCCATCCCGAGAAAGACGGCGATCACCGTGCTGATGAAGAAATACCCCGGAAGATTGTTGTTGTTCCGCAAGACATATTCGCTCCCCCATGAACCCCTGAAGAGGAGGCCTGCGGCCAAAGCGAGCAGCAGCGGCTGAAGGAGGGCCGAGACGCGGTAGCTCTTATTCGCGAGACGGCTCTTCATCGTCCGCAGAAAGAAGACGGAGAATTGCTCCCTCAGCGGTGGGGAACGCGTTTGTTTTCGCCGGGTTCCGTTGTGGACGGCGAGAGCTTTGCGAACCGGGGTGTGCTTTTCAGATGAAGAAGGCGCACTCTTCGGGGGAGACTCTTCGTTGTTTTGTGGGGAATCCCCGTTCGTCGACGGTCTTCTCTTCGACGATCTCGAAGAGCTGTTCCGGGTTGACGTTTCCGCAGCGGGGGCAGGCGTACTCCTGTTCGCCCGCGCGGTAGGAGGCGCTTCGGAAGTGGACGAGCGCGTCCAAGGGATTGCCGTCGTAGATAGGGCGTCCCCGGAGTCGAGCATCCAAAGCCTGTCGAACATCTTGTAAACGTCCGACGAAGGTTGGTGAATTACGGTGACGACGAGTTTCCCGGCGGCGGGCCTGAGCCTTGAGCAGAGAAACGACGTGCAGCGAGTCCGCCGAGGAGAGTCCGCTGGTGGGTTCGTCCACGAGGAGCACCGCAGGCTCTCGGATGAGTTCCAGAGCGATGTTGAGGCGTTTTCTCTGCCCTCCGCTGATGGTCTTGTCCAGCGGGAGCCGACCCGGATATATGCGACGTCGAGCTGATTCAGCCCGTCGAGCAGGCGTTCGCAGCGGCGCCGTATCTCGTCGTCGGGAAGGCCCGGCAGTCCCAGGCGTGCGCTGTAGTACAGGTTTTTCAAAGACAGTAAGGTGTCCGCGAAGAGGAGATCGTCCTGCGGAACATACCCCAGAATCCGCTTCGGAGCATTGCGTCCCCTGCGACGTCGCGTCCGTCGAGCAGCAGCCTCCCGGAACGGGGCCGGAGTTTGCCCGTGAGCAGCGAGAGCAGCGTCGACTTTCCGGAACCGCTCCCTCCCATTATCGCGACAAGCTCGCCTCCCTGCACGGAGAAGCTGAAGTCGTGAAGACCTGTGTCCGGAGCGCCGTCGTAGCGGAAATCCAGATGTTCCCCAGCGAGGATATGAGGGCGGTCCGTCGCTGAGGAGACGGAAAACGCGGGCGGCAATCTCGCTGAAATGGATGCGGTCCCGTTGTCGGTTCGAGACGACCGACCCTGTTTCAGGAGGCGGATACCTCCTTCGAAGGGGATACGCGTCCAGATAAAGCTCTTTCCCGGAGGATACCCTGATAAAGCATGGTCCTTCTTCCTCCGCGCGGAAGATCGCGAATACTCCTTTGAACTGAGGACGGCGACTGAGCCGAAACGAAGAGAACGCGTTTCCTGCGGGCGGAATCCGTAGGGAGGAGAAATCTGTCGTCGAGTCCAACGCCGTTCCAAGGGAATGCCGAGCCGGAGAAGAGCGCGTAGCCGTCGAGGTAGTTTCTCTCCACGGAGAAGGCCTCGGCTACGGTCCGGAGCAGCGCGTTCTCGGAAGAGGCGTCTTCGGGAACCGCTTCCAGCAGCATGGAGAGGATCGTGAATTGCTCGACGCGGGGAAGCTGGGTTCTCAGGCCGGCGGCGACGGCGGCGCCACGTTCAAGAAGGAGTCCGGAAGACGCTTGGCGCTGCATGTCGAGCGCCAGGTCGTACAGTTCGATGTAAGGGGCGATAGCGTCAAGACCGAGATGTTCGCGTAAATAAAAAACCGCGCGCTCCCGAACCGCGTCGCGGAAATTCTGAGGCGCCGACGCGGCGCGCAGGGCGAAAAGATTCAGCAGCGCGTTCAGAACGATTTCGGTCATCGACATGGCATAGTTTCTCCTTGGCCGAAGAGAAGAGCAGTGTTGCATCGTTTTCTGGTTCTGCCGGGTGTGTCCGCGAAGGACGCCCCGGCAGAAGGCTCAGTTGCAGGGGGCGACCAAAGGATCGCGGACGGCTTTGACGATGGAGAGAATCTGCTTCAGATCATCCTCCGTCAGCTTTCCCATATCCTTCGTGATGATTTCCACGATGGAGTCGATGACGGCCTTCCGGTTTTCCGTGTCGAGCAGCTGCGCCAACTCCCCGTTCGCCGAATAGGGCCTTGAGCATCTCCTGTGCGATGGTAAGTTGAGGCAGATGGGCGTTGACGAACTGAACGAACTCCTCCGTGACTCCGGAGGCGAGGCCGAGGTTGGAGAAAAGATAGAAAAGCTCCAGCGTGCTGCCGTAGAAGCCTCCCACAAGCGTGTTGAGTACGGCCTGATCTGTCTTTGCCCTGTCCAGCATGGCGTGGATGAAGTCGACTGAACCGGCTGACTGCCCCTCGCGACTTTTTGCGAACGCGAGACTTTCCTCGCGGAGTTCCGCCCGCGGGAATCCGATCCGCTGGTCTATTTCCCTTCCGCCTTCCAAAACCCCTTCCGGTTTTTTGTCGAAGAGCATCGCATAGCTGATATTCATTGCGCCGACACCCCAGAGAACATAGAGTTGTTCCTTTGTTTTGCACGCAAGAATATTCTCGTAAGAGATGAGAAGATCCTCGTTCCACGAAAGACCAACGTCCTTCATGGTGTCGAAGAGAGCAAAGAGCTGCTCCATCTCCTCCGGATTCATTACCTTGACTAGATGCTCGTACGCGGCGTCGAGCGTTTCTTCCTTGCTCTTCTCGGCAGCCGAAGCTCCGGAGACAATCAGGAGTGCGAAGATGCACACAACTGTCAGTACAAAAATACTTTTTTTCATTGACGTTTCCCCTTCCTATTTTGTTTTTTTGATTGTTTTTTACGTTTGTGCATTCGTGCTGCTCGCCGTTCCGCTTTATGCCCTTTCCTTTTCCGACTTTTCCCAGGAGAAGAGTATGGCACGAATCCTTCTCATATTCAAGAATGCGATACGCAACTGCTGCGTAAGAGAAACGGGGATGAGACGCCATGTGGCGAGCATCCAAACGCAGCGTCTCAAGATGCCTCTTGACATTATGCATACTGCGTCCTATGATGAATCTGCATTGCGGATAAAAAATCCATGGAGCGAAACGAATGATGGAAAACAACGGTATCAGGGTTATTTCACGTGCATTTTCACTACTTGTGTATCTGGCGCGGGAGCGGCGTCCTCTCGGCATCTCGGAGATCGCGGAAGCTGTTTCTCTTCCCAAGGCGACGGTCTATAGAATCCTGGACAGTCTTGAAAGCGAGCGCGCGGTGATGAACCGGGGCGGCGAGTACGAACTCGGCCCCGTCTGTTTGATGCTGGCCGACGCGTACCGCAGTCAGACCGGTTTCGCCGAAGCGGCGCGCCCGCACCTCCGCGCCCTGCGCGACGAGACGAAGGAAACCGTCCACCTCTTCGCCTACGAACGGGGTGAATTTTACTATCTCGACAAGCTCGAAAGCCTCTTCCAGGTGCGTATGCACTCCCGCATCGGGGCGAAGGCGTCGCTTTTCCGCCTCTCGGCGGGGAAAGCGCTTTTGGCGCGGCTCTCTCCCTTCGAAATGAAAGAAATTGTGGAGCCTGTTCCGGACGAGGTTGCGGCGGAGTTTCCCGAGATCCTTTCGAAGGGATTCGCCGTCGACGACGAGCAGAACGAGAGAGGGCTCCGCTGCGTCGGCGCGGCGGTTTTCGATAAGAACGGGCGTCCTCTGGGGGCCGTGAGCGTCTCGGCTCCCGTCTATCGTTTCCCCCTGGAACTTATCGAAAGCTACGGACAACTTGTGAAGCGGACGGCCGAGGCGATCGAGGAGAGCGCGGTTTTTCTCTTCCCTGCGGGCGCAGGCGGCGTTGTGCGTGCAGGGAAAATCAAAGAACGGATATCGTCCGGCAACGCGTCGGGCGGGGAATGATACACAAGAGAACGCTTATTGCAGAAGGAGGAAACAGAATATGATCAAAACGAACAAGCTCGTCATGATTCCCGGTCCCACCCCGGTGGTCCGTTCCATCCAGGACCAGATGGCCCGCGAGACGGTCGCCTTCGGCGACGCCGCTTTCGTCAAGGACTTCTCGGAGGTCATCGCCGACCTGAAGACCATGTGGCGGTGCGACGGAGAGGTCTTCGTCGTTGCCGGTTCCGGCACGATGGGGATGGAGATGGCCATCGCGAACACAACGAAACGTGGTGACAACGTCCTCATCTGCTCCAACGGCTATTTCGGCGACCGTTTCATCGACATGTGCGCGCGCAAGGGGCTGAATGCCGACGTTCTCGCCGCGGAGTGGGGTTCGTCCGTAACTCCCGAGTCGGTGGAGAAGGCGCTCGCCTCCAAGAAATACCAGGTGGTCACCGTGACGCACGTGGAAACCTCCACAGGCGCGGAAGCTCCTATCGCGGCCATCGGCGAGGTGATGAAGAAGCACCCCGAGATCATCTACATCGTGGACGGGGTGGCGGCTTCGGGCGGTGCGGAGCAGTACATGGACAGCATGGGGATCGATGTCGTCCTCTCCTGCACGCAGAAGGCGTTCGGCGTGGCGCCGGGTCTCACCATGGTCTGGGCGAGCAAGAAGGCGATGGAGAAGCGCGCGGACGCTCGGCGCGATTCCCGAGTCGTACATCGACTTCGACAAGTGGCTCCCCGTCATGCATGATCCCTCGAAGTACTGGGGCACCCCCGCCATCAATCTCGTTTGGGCGCTGAAGGAGTCCGTGCGCATTATGAAGGAGGAGGGGCTGGAGGAGCGGTACGCACGCCCACCGCCGTCAGGCCGCCGTGTTCGACGCCGCGCTGGAGGCCATCGGCTTCAAGGTCGCCGCGGAGATGGCCTTCCGCGCGCCCACCCTTTCGGTTTACCTCTACCCTGAAGGTTCGGGGATCGACGACATGAAGTTCCGCACCGTCCTCGCCGCCGAGGGCGCACAAACCGCCGGATGCCTCGGCGGATTCGCCGGAAAGGGTTTCCGCATGGGGCACATGGGGAACATCGACAAACACACGCTCGTCTCGGCCATCGCGGCCGTGGAGCGGGCATGCGTCAAGTGCGGCTATTCGATCGAACTCGGCAAGGCGCTCGGCGTGCTACAGAAAGGGCTCCTGGAGGAGTAAAAGCTCCCTTTTACGAGCAAACCCCGCCTTCCGGAATTCTCCGGAGAGCGGGGTTTCTTCACGGATGCGGAACGCTCGATTCTTCTCGAGTGAGTGAGTCTAGATCACGAAGTGCGTCAGCCAGTATTTGGCGTCGAAGCGGCACAGTATGTCGACGAGGTAGCGACGGAATTCAGCCTCGTCGTCATACGAGTCGCCGAAGAGTCCGTAGAGTTCCGCCTGAATTGTGCTCAGGCTTCTTTTCCCGGCGCACCGCAGGAGGAGTTCGTACTCCATCGGCGAGAGCGCCGTGCCGTCGAGCCGGGGAAAGCCGTCGGAAAACGTAATGGCGCGCCATAATTCAAAGGTCCTCAGGGGGTAATCCCTTGAGAAATCCATGGATTCCTCGAAAGCCTCTCCCTCGTTCGAAAAAAGCAAGGAGTAGTATTCATATGCTCTGGGATTGGCGGCAATTTCCCCGAACCACCGGCTCTTTATCCTGTATTTCAGCGCTGCTTCAAACTGCTTCATCACTGTTTCCTGCTTCAGTTCATGGTTTTTAATTTTTTCCTGCATACTCCGACGGATCGCCTTGTTGAGTTCCTGGCGCCGGCGCATCACCTGATCCTGGCTGTCTCCGACAGGCGTCACGAAGGGGTAGTCGTCACCCGTGCGACGGCCGGATTCGTCATGGATCTGAAGGCCGAATTTTGCGGGATTCTCGAAGATCTCGGTTCCAGGATAGGCCCGCAAAAAACCGGTGATGATATCGATGATTCCGGGGGCTCGGTCGATAAGCTCCCGGATGAGATCCGCGGTCGCGCCTTCTCTTTCTTGCGGCCCTCCCACGATGAAATTGGTGGCGATTTGCGCGAGGCCGCAGTCGGCCGCGTAGGATACGAATTCCAGAATGTCGTCGATACGTACATGTTTGTTGTACTGATCGACGACTTCCTGATCCCCGGATTCTATCCCGATCTGCAAACGGATCAGCCCGGCGTCGATCATGGCGGGCAGGACGTCCATGAAGCTTTTGATGCGTCCCACATGGCATTCGCAGTACCAGACCAGATCCCGCTCTTTCCGCAGCTCCCGCATCCCCTCGCAGAATGCCTCGATCCGTTCCCGTCCGAGAGTAAAGGTATCGTCCATAACAATGAGGCAGCATAGGCCGGGGTTGTTGCGGAGGTTTGTTTTGATTTCTTCGAGCACCAGGGGGATGCTGCGCAGCCTGACCTTCCGTTTACCGGGGCTGGGAGCGCAGTAGGCGCACCGGAACGGACACCCTCTGCCGGTGAAAATCAAGTTTCCGTAGGCGCGGTCGCTGTGCAGCGACGCATGATAGGCCGGCAGGGGCAGGGTGTCCAGGTCGTCGATGATCTCGGGCGGTGTCTCGTGAAACACGCCGTCCTTGATCATCGCCAGCCCCTTCACCTCGTCGAGTTCGCCCTCGCTTTTCAACACCGCATCGAGGAGCATGGGCAGCGAGATTTCGCCTTCGCCCCGCAGGATATAGTCAACCCCGCTGTTCTCAAGAAACGTTCGCCCCAAGGCAATGCTCTGGGGTCCGCCCACGACAACGGGAATCTTCCAGCGTTCCTTTATTTTCCGGGAAGCGTCTTCGATGATCCGGACATTGTCGAAATCGCAGGAAAACCCCACCGCCGCGGGGTGGAGCCTCGCGATCTCGTCCAGGAGACCTTCCGCCTTTCCGTGAAAGACCAGCGGCTCGAACCCGGCCGCCTCCAATGTCCCCGCCAGATAAAAGAGTCCTACATAATCATGGGCGGTTGTTTCGTATTTTTTCGACACATTGCAAAGAAGTATCTTCATACCGTCGCCTTCTTAGTACGGGACCACGAGCAGCCAGTATTTTTTAGCAAACGCCTTCAGGGTCGCTATGATGCGCTGCATCAAATCCTCCGCTGTTTCTCCGAAGGGCTTGCCGAAGCGCTCGTAGAGAATGTTGGTTATCTCGGCGATGGTGCTCTTTCCTGTGGAGTATTTCAATACCTCGTACTCGAAAGGCGACAGGGCCTCTCCCCGTACAAGAGGGTATCCCCGGGAGAAGTTCACGTCGCGCCACATTTCAATCAGCCGCTGGGGGCGCCAGTCGGGCAGCTCGTCCGCCTTCACGTCGACAATGCGGCTCGCCGCGTCTCTGGCCAGCATGGTGTAATAGGGGGCCAGCATGGGTTTGTGATGGGCTATGATGTTGCTCCAGTATTTGGGGCCTTTTGAATTCATGGAAGTGCGGAAAGCTCGCAGAATATCCTCATGACCGAGTTCACCTGTATCGAGCATCGCCTTCACCTCGTTCACAAAACTCTGAATGTACTCCTGATAGGCCGCCATTATTTCCCGCCGGTCCATGGTTTCGCTCTCCATAAGGGGGTAATCCGAGATGGATGCAACCCCGTGCCTGTCGTAGATCTTCAGCCCGTATTTTTCGGGGTGGCGCCCTATATCGGTCAACGGATAGGGCATCAGGATACTGGGGGCAATCTCCATCATCCCCGGTCCCAGGTGCATAAGCTTGGCGGCAAAGGACTTGTTCTTTTCGATATGTTCCCGGTTCTCGAAGGGACCGCCCACAAGAAGAGCCCCGAACACCTGCTGCACTCCGGCATCGTATGCGGCTTTCACCACTGTTTCCACCATTTCGGGAGCGAGGTTCTTCCGGTATATCTTGAGCATCTCGCGGTCCGCGGATTCAATGCCGATTTGAAGCCGATTGAGTCCCGCCGCCACCATGTCCTTTATGACCTCCGGTCGTCGGCTCAAAGACGCCGCATCGGCCTCGCAATAGAACTGGAAGGGCCTGACGGCTTGAAGCGCTTTTACCTCCCCGCAGAATTCATCCAACCATTCGGGATTGGTGACCAGAGTATCGTCGCAGAATAAAAAGTACTTGAGTTCCGGGTACTTTAAGAGGAAATGACGCATTTCAGCAACGACGTTCGCGACGCTTCGCCGGCGCACGTGACGTTTCAAGGCGCCTTCATGACAGAAAGCGCAACGGTAGGGGCACCCACGGCTGGTCATGATGTACAGGTTGGAGTAATCGACGGGCGTCATACTTTTATCATAGTCGGGGAAGGGGAGATCGTCCAGATTCTCCACCACCGGCCCTTCCCCCCTGTCGACGCATTCGCCTTTTTCGTCGATATAGAAGATCCCGGGGATAGCATCCAAGTTCTTCTTCGCTTTCAATGCCTCCAGAACCGCCGCCATGGCCAGTTCGCCTTCGCCCCGTACGATGGCGGCGGCTTTTGAGCCGCGCAGGTAGTCTTCATCCAAAGAAAGAGCTTCAGGACCCCCGATCAGCACGGGAATCGCAGATGTTTCCGCTATGGAAGCGCTGATTTTTTCGACTGCGTGCTTGTTCTCGAAATCTACGGAAAACCCGACGCAACATACTTCATCGAGCGGGAGCCGCTGGACATACTCAATGACCTGATCCGGGCGGCATTCGCACGCAATGGCGTCATACCCTTGTTCATCCAGGTAACTTACCAACCCGTAGAGTCCCAGAAAAGCTCCATTTCGGCTGAATCCGGCTATCTCCATGGCAATGGTGGATACTTTGAACAGAATAACCTTGTTTTTCATCCGGGGTTCTCCTGCGTCTTTTTTCATATTCCAATTCCCTTCCGTCGCTTTCGGGGTCAACGAGCCCGAAAGAACGCACATACCCGCCGCTTCCAGTTTTTTGACGGTTTCCAGCAGATGCGGCTTGAATTCTTCAAAGTTCTCGAAGGCGTTCCGATACTGGGGGAAAAAGCGCTTCCGCCATTTCGAGCATGGTCAGTTTACCGGAGGCATGTTTCAATACTTCGAATTCAAAGGGTGAAACGACGAATCCGTTCACGGACGGTATGTCCGCCGCCAGCTCGGGCGTCAGCGAAAGCAGGAAAAATCCGCTGCGGGTACGTATCGAACACGGAGTGCATGTCATAGTTCTTTGTGAGCGCGTCCCCCCGAATCCGGGCCTTGTACTGCGCGTCGAGATAGGGGAATTTTGAGTACGCCAGGCTTTGCCACATCCCGCTGAGCCCGTAGCGTTCACTCAACATGTAGCTTCGCATCACCGTTTCGTCGGGAATTTCGCCGTCGCGGAACATCTTTCGCATCACTCCGGTCGTTCCCTCGAAAAACTCGTTCCGGGCAGCGCAGATTTCTTCGATACTCAGGTTTTTTGTCTCGATCACCGGGAAATCCCCCACCGAGGTAAGCGCCTTTTCGTCTTGTACAATAACGCCGAACCTTTCGGGGTCTTTGGACATCGCCGTTTCGGGAAATGGCATGTAGAAGGTGCTGACCACTTCCACCATTCCGCGGCCTGCGCGCAGCATTTCATAGACGGTGTCGAACGTGTAGTTCAGCGTCTCCCGCGTTTCCAGAGCTCCGCCGATGATGATGTTGCCCACTAGCTGGGGAAGCCTGGCCGCTTTGCAGATCTCGATGACTTCGAAGAAACCTTCCCGTTTCACGTTTTTGTTGTAGATGTCGATGATGTGCTGGTTGCAGCTTTCAATGCCGATCTGCATCCTGACCAGACCGGCGTCCACCATCATCTTCACGATTTCGGGGTGGTTGATGACGACGTTGACGTGCGCGTCGGCGAACCAGACGAAATCGTGTTCATTCCGCAGCTCTTTGAGTTCCTCGCAAAAGGCGCGCACCCGTTCTGTATCCAGGGTGAAGGTGTCGTCGCAAAAAAAGAGATACTTCACATTGGGGATTCTCTCGTAGGCGGCATCGGATCTCTTTCACGACGCTCGCCACGCTGCGCTGACGGACGTTCTTACTGTTGGCTCCCTCGTAACAAAAAGAGCAGTGAAAAGGACACCCTCGTCCCGTCATCACCGCCATGTGATTGATGCCGCGGTGCTGGGCCGATTTAATGGTTCCCGAAATACCGGGGATGGCGTCCAGATCCTCGATGACAGGATAGATTCCGTTGTCGTAGTATGCTCCGCGCCTTTGTGAACGAACACATCCCGGGGATGGTCTCCCACCGATCTCTCCGCTCTTCTTCCAGTGCGCGGAGCGCCGCGAGCAGAGAGTACTCTCCCTCGCCCCGTACGATTCCGTCGGCACTGCTCGCTCGTAAAAACGCCTCTCCCAACCCGACGGTCTGGGGGCCGCCGAGGAGAACAACAGCGCCGAAACGCTCCTTGATCACCCTGGAAAAGCTCTCGACCGCCGACTGATTCTCGTAATCACAGTATAATCCCACCACTGTATTCCGGCTGCACCCTGTTGCGTTCAGGAATTCCAGTCCCTTCAGCAGCTCTCCTGAAAAAACGGCCGTGTCGATCCCCTGGCCGGTCATCATCTCCGCCAGAGATATAAGGCCGATGGGCTCTATCTGGGTGATCGAATGGGTTCTCGTTCCGCGATGAATCAGCATAAGTCTCAGGTTGATAGTGTTCACTCCGGGCCTCCATAGAGTAGTGTGTACGACAGGAACGCTCTCATCGCATTCCGTTTCACAGGCAGGGCGAGAAGAGCGTCAGATGCTTTCTGCTGAGCCTGTCGAGGCATACGGCCGTTTCTTCCATGGACAGATTCAGTTTTTTCGCCGTCTCCTTCACCGAAGAGGAACCGGCTTCCAGCAGAATTTCCGTTTCCTCGGCGCTCAAGGCCGTGAAATCCACCAGCGAAAAATCAGGAACGCGCTGGATGAAGTACGTTGTCTTTTCCGCTCCTTCAAGTTCGTTCCATTCTTTCAGAAGTCCCTTATAGTCGGTAAGTTTTCGATAGTAGGCGACCATGACCGGGTCCTTGCCGTAGATGAACTTCAGGTACCCGGCCGCGATGCCGTACCGGAAAGCCAGTTCGAAGTCGCGCCGGATCCGCTCCGCCGGGATCTGTCCGTTCGCGTACTGCTCTTTCATCATGTTGGAAATATGCGTGAGAAAGGCAGACCGTTCCCGGCAGATTTCCGGAACGGAGAGCTCGCGAGTGCGGTTCACCGGAAAGTCCTCGATGGACGTGAGGCAGTCCCGGTCTTCCAGCACGATGTCGAAACTCCCGGGATGCGTGGAAATTCGCGTTCCCGGCAGCGGCATGAGGAAAGTGGTGGAGAGATCCAGCATCCCCGGCGCGCGATGCAGCAGATCAAGAGCGAAGCTGGTGTGTTGTTTCGAGAGTGTCCCGAGTTTCAAAAGCCCCGCCGATGATGAAATTCCCGGCGAGCTGGGGCAGCTCCTCCCTGTAGCAGGTATCCACCACGTTCTTTACGTCATCCGGAACCGCCTGTTTTCCGTAAGCCTGAAGAACGCGACGTGCTCCGGACTCCATGCCGATCTGCATCCGAACCATGCCGCTCTCGATCATTTCACGAATCAGCTCCGGGCGGCGAGCTAAAAACCCCGGGTGCCCTTCGCAGAACCAGACAAAATCATGGCGTTTCCGAAGGCGGCGCACCCCTTTCAGCAGTTTCGTCAGTCGCTTCGGATCGGTGGTGAAGGTGTCGTCGCAAAAAAACAGATACCGGGGACCCCGGCTCTTCTGCAACCGCGTTTCGATTTCAAGCAGCACGTCTTCCGGGGCGCGCATCCGCAAATTTTTCGAATTGCCCCCCTCGAAACAGAATGCGCAACGGTACGGGCAGCCCCTGGCTGTAATTATCGACATCAGGGGCCGTTCCCCGTATCCCAATATCGTTTCATCCTGCGGTAGAGCGTAGTGAGAAAAATCCTTCAAATACACGTACTCGGAACGCTCCCCGGGGAGCATTTCCCCCGGCACGGAGACTGTTCCGCCGGTACGGCGGGGCCCGGAGCCAGGCGGGGAGGGATTCTTCCCCTTCCCCCCTTGATGATGGCGTCCGCGCCGTACCGTTCAAGGTCGCGCTCTGTCATATGCAGCGTATGCGGACCGCCCAGAACAACGTAGAAATCATTTCCGGCTTCTTTTTTCAGACCCTTGATGATCGCCTCTACCGCCGACTGGTTGTCGAAGTCGCAGTAAAAACAGACCGCGAAGAGGCGCTCTTTCATTCGTCCAATGGTGTTGAGTGTTTCGGTTGTGATGCCGGTATATGCGTACGCTTCAAAACCGTCGGCGTTGAGCTGCGCCGCGAGCGTGAGAATCCCCAGATTTCCGATCATTTCAAAGGTTCGCCCCAGGACCAGCCGTTGGGTGTATACGAGGAGAACGAGGGGAGACGCGTTCATGGTTTCTGGTAGAGAATCCATTTCTTCTTTTCCATCGAATGAAGCGATTCTTCCGCCCGTTTGTAGAAATCGGTCTGCGCTCCCACAGGGTCGATCATCGCTCTCCCCTGCTGAATGACTTCCTGTTTCGAGAGCTTCCCGCTGCACAACCTGAGGAGAGTGTAGTCGATTTCTTCCAGCGGCGTATCGACAATCCTCGGTTTTTCCCCGCCGAGGTCGGTGTACAGCCACAATTCGAAGGTCCGGTGCGGAATGGCGTTCTCTTCGCGAGCGCCCAGTTGACTGCTTGCGACGTACTCGCCGAAAGCTCTCATTCTCCAGTAGGCGTCGTCGATGGGCAGATTTTTGTACACGTAGTCGTTCCATCGGGTAAATACGCCGTAGCGCTCCCCCAGACGGTATGCGTCCAGAATCACCGATTCGGGAATTTTGCCGTCGAGGTAGATCTTTCGCATTTCATTCTGGAGCCGCCTGTTGGCCTGAAGGCGTATCTTTGTAAGTTCTATGAAATCCAATGCTTCCGTTCCGGAAAGTGGAATGTCCTCGTTGCAGCAGTCGATGAGGAATTCGTAAATTTCCATCCCGAATTTTCGAGGGTTCAGGGTAATCGGTGTTTGGGGGAAGGGGAGAAAGGAGAAGTAGGCGGTTTCAAACTGCCCCGGCGCCCGATACAGCAGCTCCATGATCAGATCTTCGGACTCCTGAACGGTTTTCCTGGTTTCGTAAGGCCCTCCCAGAATAATGTTGCCGGAAATTGCGTGAATCCCCGATTCAACGCAGTGGGTGATGACGTCCACCGCCATCTTCCGCGTAATTTTCTTGTTATAGTTTTGTAAAACGGCGTCGCTGCCGGACTCCAGGCCGAAAAAGATTTTTTTCAGCCCCGCTTCCGCCATAGTGCGCGCCATATCCCGGTGTTTGTCGATGAGAGAGATATGAGCGCTGGCAAACCAAACAAAATCGTATTCTTTGCGGATTTCCTTGATCCCCTCGCAGATTTCACCGACCCGTTTGTGATCCAGCGTAAAGGTATCGTCGAGAAAATTGATGTATTTAATGGAGGGATTCCGTTGAAAGTTCGACCTGATCTCGTGAAGCAGCGAGGGGACGGAGTGGCGGCGTACCTTTTTTGCGTTGGCCCCCTCGTAGCAGAAGGTACAGCCGAAAGGACATCCCCGTCCGGTTAAAATGGGGAGAAGCGCGTAGTGCTTATAATCGTTGGTCAAGGTGATATCCGGCCAGGGGATCGAGTCCAGAGCTTCCGGAGGGGTTCTCGGGGGCGTTTTCACAAGCTGCGACGAAGCGTCAAGAAAAACTATTCCCCGAATCGCTTCCAGAGAACCGCGTCGATGAATAAAAAAATCCATGAGTTCCGGAACCGTTTCCTCTCCTTCGCCGATGCACGCTGCAGCTATCCCGGTATCTTTCAAAAAACAGGCGTCCATGTCGACGGTTTGCGGACCGCCGGCCAGCAGAACCACCCTGGGATATGCCTTTTTCACTTCCCGGGCGAAGAGCCCGACCCAATGCACATTATCGAAATCGCAGTAGAAACCGATGACTTTGGGCCGGTTCTCCTGCTGCATGACTGCTTTCACATGGTTCAGGGCTTCTTTGGCATACCCCTGAAACATGTCGGCCGTATACCCTTTTTTTTCGTAACAGCTGTATCAATATATTCATTCCCAGGTTGCTTCCGGGAATGTACCCACAGACAGAGCGGTGTGATTTTATGAGCAGCAGGTCCACGTGTTTTCCTCCGCCTGAAAGAAGAGACCGGAAGAATTCCGGCCTCTTCTTTCATCATCCGTGAAGGAGAAGGGCTCCTTCGATTATTTTGATGTTTGCACAGCTACAAATGCGTAATCCACGCCCACTATGCTCAAACCGCCGGAAGCCTGATCCAGCTGTTCGTCGCTGAGCGGCGCCTTTTCCTGCTCCTCCTTGAAGGCAGCCTGAAATTCCTCCGCTGTGCACTTGTACCCCAGTTTTGCGATTATCGCGTTGAATTCCGCTTCAGTTTTCGCTTCGCCTAGTTTCTTCGCCAGCTCCTCGTCCGTCAGAACCTTTGCAGCCAATGCTTTCGCGCCGTCCATGCTCATCTCTTCCTCCTTCGAAAAATAAGGTAGGTCATGCGTAAACCGCATGAAAAATGCAGAAAATATTATACTGCGCTCCGGGATAATGTCAAACGCGCTTTTTGGAACGAACACATCGGGAGTGCGCTGTGTTCGAAATGAAGCCCGGGAGAAAACATCGTGTTCTCCGCGATGTCATCTGTTCCAATAATGAACTTCACTTCAAACAACTATTTTCCAAATGTCACCGACAGGTAACAAAAATCCCTTCCACGTGATATAATGCGAACGATTTTTTTCCGCAAGGAGTTTTCTGCAAACATAATCTCCTGACAAAAGGAGTGGTATAGGTTGCGACATTCTCTTCGTATTCTCTGCGTCTCGTTTGTCTTGGTTTTTCTTACCAGTTCGTCGCTCTTTGGAGCGGGATTCGCGCTGTATGACTTCAGCGCGCGCGGCAACGCGCTTGGCGGGGCTATGGTGGGACGGGCGGACGATCCCTCCGCCGTTGCCCTTAATCCGGCCGGCATCACGCAGATCCCCGGAAGCGCGTTCATGACCGGTCTCGGGTTTTTGCTGCCCCGCGGAACGGCTGTTGCAACGGGAACTGCGATGACCGTGGACCAGAACGACAGAACCTTTATACTGCCGAACATGTACTACACGAAACAAATGAATGAAAAGCTCTGGCTGGGAGTCGGCGTGATGACACGATTCGGGCTCGGGACGGAGTTCCCTGCCGACTGGTTTGGACGCTACAACAGCTACCGGGCGATACTTGAATCGGTCTCGATCAACCCGAACATCGCGTGGAAGGTCAACGATGCGCTCTCGCTCTCGCTCGGGGGTGGAAGCCCTCTGGTTCGAAGCGGATCTTCGCCGGAAAATCGACTCGACGCAGGGCGTCGCACCCAATCCGGCGACGGATATCGACCTTCGTTTGAAAGGAGACGACATCGGCTACGGGTGGAACGTGGGGCTTCATTACAAGATGGACGAAACCACGCGATTCGGTCTTCACTACCGGAGCAGGGTGAAGCTCGCCCCTGTCGGGAGCCGCCATAGCGACGAGTCCGCGGGCCACCGACTCGACGGAAGGCCGTGTGGACCTTACCCTTCCAGATATGTTGATGTTCGGCGTCAGCAAGCAGCTGACCCCCAAGCTCAACGTGGAAGTAGGCGCCATCCATACCGGGTGGGATAGTTACGATGCCATCACGATCAACTTCGGCAAACCCTTGCTCGGGGCGCTGCCCATCCGCTCCTTCACGCCGAAGAACTGGGCCAGTGTCTGGAGATATCAGCTGGGGCTCGAATATACGTATTCGCCCGAGTGGACCTGGAGGCTTGGGTACACGTACGACCAGGAACCGATGCCCGATGCGACCATCGACTATCAATTGCCCTCCGCCGACAGACAGCTCTTTTCTATAAGGTTTCGGGTATGCGAAGAACAACTGGGCGCTTGACTTTGCATACTCCCGGTTGCTCTCGGACGAGAGAACCATCGCCGGACGCCCCATGGAGGGGATTCTCGACTCGCTGACACAGGATATGAACGTCGATATCTTCATGCTGACCTACAGCATCAGGTTTTAACCTTTTTTCCCGGAGGGCGCGGGACCGTTTCGCTGCTCTCCGGGTTTTTCGACTCTTCTTTCTTTCTTTCTTTCTTTCTTTCCTCTCCCCCCTTATTTACTCTGTCTTTTCGATCTTTTTTCCCCCCTCTTGCCCGAAGTCTCTTTTTATGATATATGAATAGTTGCTCACATATTCATGTAAACATATAAGGAGGCCCCCATGAACTCTCTTTCATCTGTTCCGCCTGATGAGCCACTTCGCCTGACCCCGGAGGAAGTAGCCTCCCGGATGCCCGACGAAAGGACGCTCTATGAGCTTGCAGATCTCTTCAGGGTGTTCGGCGACAGCACCAGGATAAAAATACTCTGTGCGCTCTCCGTTTCCGATCTCTGCGTCGCGGATATCGCGTCCCTGCTCTCCATGACCCAGTCTGCCAATTTCGCACCAGCTTCGGGTGCTTAAACAGGTGCGTCTTGTCCGCGTCGCCAGGAAAGGGCGCTCGTCCGTGTACAGCCTTGACGACGACCACGTGCGGACTATTTTCGACCAGGGGTTCCGGCATGTGCGCCACATCGCGCCTTCTTCGGAAGGGAGGGAAGCGAAGTGAGCGTTTCACGAGGGCGAACTGCGCCTTTCGTTGGAGGGGCTGAACTGTGCCCAGTGCTCCGCGAGGATAGAGGAGTCCGTCCGTCTGCTTCCAGGCGTATCGTTCGCCGCGCTTGACCTGGTCGCCGGACGGCTCAGGGTGGTCTTGTCCGGTGAGCACAACGGCGACGAAACTCTATCGCGAATCCGCGGCATCGTGGACTCGATCGAACCGGGAGTCTCCGTCTCCGAGGAAGGGGCGGCGTCGCAGGAGAAGGCGTTTCCCAAGAAGGCGATGCTCCGCCTGGGAGCGGGATTGCTGCTCTGGATCGCGGCGCTGTTCGCGGAAATTCCGGACGGGGTGCGGATGCTTCTCTATGTGGCGGCCTATCTTGCCGCCGGTATCAACGTGCTCCGTACGGTCTTCGGAAATCTGCGGCAGGGGAGAATCTTTGACGAGTTCTTCCTGATGACGCTTGCCACAGGGGGGGCGTTCGTCATCGGCGAGTTTTCCGAGGCCGTGGCGGTGATGCTTTTCTACGAGTCGGGGGAACTTGTGCAGGATTTGGCGGTGGCGAAGTCGCGGCATTCCATTCTCTCGCTGATGGATATTCGTCCGGACTCGGCAGTCCTTCTCGAAGAAGGGGGCGAGCGGCGCGTACGAGCTGAAGATGTCCGGATTGGAGAGACCGTCCTTGTGAAGCCGGGCGAACGAATTCCTCTCGACGGTTCAGTCATAACGGGAACCTCGTCGCTGGATACGTCGTCATTGACGGGGGAGTCCGTGCCGCGGGATGTCGCGCCCGGCGACGGCGTGCTCGCCGGAAGCGTCAACTTGGGAGGAACGCTTGCGGTCGTCGTGAGCAGACTCTTCGGCGAGTCCACACTCTCGAAGGGGTTGCGCCTCATCGAGGAGGCAAGGGAACGAAAGGCGCCCACGGAGCGCTTCATTACCGCCTTTGCAAAAAGATATACTCCGGCGGTAGTAGCGGCGGCCGCGCTTCTGGCCGTCGGCCCTCCGTTGATGGGGTTGGGCGCGTTCCGCGACTGGGGGTACCGCGCGCTCATCTTCCTCGTCGTCTCCTGTCCGTGCGCTCTTGTTATCTCCGTCCCGCTCGCGCTTTTCGGCGGCATCGGAGCTGCTTCAAGGCGCGGCGTCCTCGTGAAAGGCGGAAACGTGTTGGAGGCGCTGGCGAAGGTGCGCACGGTGCTCTTCGACAAGACTGGCACGCTTACCAGGGGCGTGTTCAAGGTGACCGGGGTCTTCCCGGCAGGGAGTATGGGGCGGGATGAGCTGCTCTCCATCGCCGGGGCGGCCGAGAGAGGGTCGAATCACCCGGTTGCGCGCGCAGTCGTGGCGGCTGCCGGAGCGCTTCCTCCTCTTGGTGAGGCGATCGAAGAGCTCCCCGGTAGAGGCGTCCGGTTTGTCGGCGGGGGAAAGGTGATCCTCGCGGGAAATGCGCGCCTGCTTGCAGATTCCGGCATCGTCTCGTATCCCGAGGCCGAAGGGCGACCAGGGGCCGTGGTGCACGTCGCCGAGGATGACCGGTACGCAGGGTACATTGTCGTCGAGGATACGGTGCGCGCGCAGTCGAAAAGAGCGGTGGAGCGGCTTCGTTCTCTCGGGGTAACAACGGTCGGGATGCTCTCGGGGGACCGTCGGGAAAACGCTTCCCGCATAGCGGAGGATCTTGGACTGGATCTCTGGGAGGGCGATCTGCTTCCTTCCGACAAACTGGAACGCTTCCAACGGATTCGCGAGAAGACCGGAGTGACGACACTCTTCGTCGGCGACGGGATGAACGACGCTCCGCTGCTCGCCGCCGCGGATGTGGGCATGGCCATGGGCGGTCTTGGAGCGGACGCGGCGATCGAGGCCGCCGACGGCGTCATCCTGAACGATGATCCGCTCGGCGCGGTCGATGCCATCGTGATAGCCGGAGGACGCGGAGCATCGTCCGGCAGAATATTACCTTTGCACTCGGGGTGAAGGCCGCGGTACTCACTCTGGGAGCGTTCGGAATGGCGTCCATGTGGGAGGCTGTATTCGCCGACGTGGGGGTTGCGCTTCTTGCAACGCTCAACGCAGCGCGAGTCCTGCGCTTTGGAGAGCGCTTGCAGCGCGAAGCAGATGAAAAATAAAGTATGAAGAAATAGATGAATACTGACCAATATGTAGTAAAAAGAGGCCGCAGCGAATCCCGAACGGAGGACGCTGCGGCCTCTTTGGTACTGCGTGTGCTGTGAGTGTTGCTTAAAAGGTTCCGTCCAATTCTCCGCTTGGGGATGGCAGCGTAATGAAAAAGGCGCTTCCCTCGCCGGGGATGCTCTCCGCCCGAATCATGCCTCCGTTTTTTTCGACGAACTCCTTACAGAGAATAAGACCGAGTCCGCTCCCTTTCTCTCCCGACGTTCCCTGTGTACTGACTGGTTTGGCGTCTATACGGAAGAGGTTTTCGAGCTGTTCCCGCGACATGCCGGTTCCGGTATCGCGCACGATGATCTCGATGCTCTCTCCCTTTCGGGATGCGGAAACGTGGACGCGCCCTCCGGGGGCGGTAAATTTCAACGCGTTGTTCAACAGATTGCGGAGCACGGTTCCCATCATACTTCTATCCAGCCTGGCTGAAAGGGTGTGAGGCGTCTTGTGGGAGAGGGAGACCCTCTTCTCCTTCGCTCGGGATTGCAGCAGGGCGATGTTCTCCTCGATCAGCGCGCGCAGGTTGCAGTCAACGGGGGTGAATTCGATCCGGTCAAGCTGCGATCTCGACCAGGAAAGAAGATCTTCGAGAAGCAGGAACGTCCTGCGGGCTTCGTCGGAGGCAAGCGTAATACAGTCCTTCTTTTCCGCGTCGTCGATTGCGTCGTAGTCCTGCTGAAGCATCGAGAGCAGTTGACTGACGCCTCCTACATGACCTCTGAGGTCGTGGGCGATGATGGAAATAAACGTTTTTTTCATCGAATCGGCTTGTGCCAGCGCCTGCTGGGAGACAGCGAGTTGTAGGTTTTTCTTGTGGAGTTCCCTGGTCATGTTGGCCATCTCCAGGTTGAGGACGGACATCTCCGTGATGATCCGGTCGTTGTCCCGATCCGAGTACGGGCCGAAAACGAGCAGTTCCTCTCCAAGCGCGGCGAGGCTGCAATCGATTCCGATGCGCGAATCGTCCGCCGTCTTCAGGAACAGCGTCAGGCTCCCGCCGGAAAGCGCTTCTTCTATGCGCGCGCGCCAGTCCTCCTGTCCTTCCGCGAGGAGTTCTCCCAAAGATGGGGGGCGGTCGTTCCGGTCTTTTCCCAGAAGGGATGCGGCCTTATCGTTGACAGCGAGAACCTCCCCGGCGTTTCCGATGAGCATCGCGAAGAGAAAGTCGCACTGTCCGAAGACAGCCTGAAAGAGAGAGACGCTGCTCGTAGCGGGGCTATTCGGCTTCACGTGATCGTGTCCCCAGGAAACTGTTTGCCGTGTGCAGGGCCTCGATGGCGTTGTTCGCGTACGCGTCGGCGCCTATTGATCGCCATAAGCCGGCGAAAACTGGAACGCCCTGCCGCCGACGATGATCTTTACGCCTGCGAGCTCCGGCGAGGCGTGAATGCGGCTGACCAGATCGGCTGTCTTCCCCAGGTTGAAGGGCATGGTCACGGAGAGGCCGACAACGGACGGTTTTTCGCTGCGGATTATCCCTTCCGCCTCCTCCACGGGGACGTTGCTGCCGATGTACGTCACATCCCACCCGTCGAGATCGAGCAGGTCGGCGACCATGCGGGCGCCCAGCTCGTGGTCTTCGTTGGCCGCGGCCGAGATCAGCACCTTCCCTTTGGGTTTCTCCAGCCCGAAGAAGCGCATGTGCTGGGCCGCCATTATCCTTGTGACGATGGCTGTTGCAAGGTGTTCCCGCGAAACTGAAAGCGCTCCCCGTTCCCACATGTTGCCGATCTCGATCATGGCCGGCTGCACGACGCCGAGGTAAAACTCCCGCAGCTCGTTTTTCCCGGTGATGTACCCGGTGGCGCAGGAATTGCAGCGGGAGAGATTGCCCGCAATCAGCCCCTGAAGAAAATCGTTCCGGAGCGTCTGCAACGGGTGGGGTGCGGCGGCCGCCTCTTGTTCCATGTGTCTGTACTCCTCGGCGGCCGCGAGAAAGGCGAGGTGGTTTTCCAACATCCAGCCGTAGACGCCGAGTATCTCCGTTGCGCTTTCAGGCGGCAGGAATTTCGAAACCGCTTCCATCCAGCGTGTGAGAACGGCCGGGAAGTAGTCGGGAGAAAAACCGTGGGCCTGATACGCCCGATAGACCCAGATAACAATTTCTTTGAGCAGTTCGGGGTTGTTCAGACGAAAGAATGACGTCATAAATTGAAGGTGATTGCGATGGTTCTGCAGCATCATTTCAACCTGTTTCGCCACGAGAGCGTCGAGCGGGGCTTGTTTCATGCACGCATCGACATACTGCAACATCTTGCCCGCGTGCTCAGCGTAGTCCTGCGCCGCCTTCTGCGAAACCCGGAGGAGAGCGCCTGTTTCAAGAGCGTATGCCATCGAACTCAACTCCTTCTCGTGTTCAAAATGTATGAAATGTTCTATATGGTAGGTGTTATAGAAGAAGGTGTCAATCCGGCCGCATGTGTCCTCCGGATTCCTTTCACGATCTTCGGCGCGTTACGGCGCTCAGAAAACAGCCCACGGCGTCCGGATGACTTTGGCCGTCGTGGGCTGTTTTACGAACGTATTGTCTCACGCTGTTGAATTTGCTTCTCCGGAGAATTACGGGCAGTTTGCCTTGACGCTGAACTCCCAGGCGGTTCCCTGTTCGGGACCGTAGACGATCACCAGGAATTCATTCGCCCCGCTCTTGGTGAAGAGGCCGTTCTGCAGGAGCTTCCCCGTTCCGACCACGCCGCCGGGATAGAGATTCGCGACGCTCGGTTTCCTTTGGATATGGTTCATATCCCCCCGCCATCCGCTGTCGAAAACCTTGGTTCCGGCAGGATAGTAAACCTCTATCTTGTCCGGCACGTCGAAGGCCTGAAAGTCCAGATCAAAGGTTGTTCCCGAAGGCAGAGACGCTATGTCGTACTGTTTCCGCGTTCCCTTGTAGCCGCCGCTGGCGCTTCGCAGCCACTTCCCGCAGTCGTCCGGAGTGATGGTCTGCGGCGGGGAATCGACGACATCCGTCGGATCGATGCCCGGAGGAAGACCGGTATCGCTCTGTCCGGTTACGGCGACGGTCTTGGAGACCGAAAGGTCGTAGTTCCCCGGCGCCGGATCGACCTCCACGACCGTTTCATCCGTGTTGTTTCCTTGGTCGGTGTCGCGGGTTGTGCTATCCGGTCCCTCCACGGTGACGGTGTTGAGGATGCGCTCTCCGGTTTTCCCCGTCACGTTGACTGTATACGTCCATGTCCACGTTTCGCCGATCTCCAGGATATTGTCCTGGTTGCCGCCCGTTTTCACTGCATCGTCGTTGTTCAAAGGCTTGCCGTTGTCTTTTACCGCGGGGTTGACCACAGGGACCCCTGACCGGTTCTGTACAACGACGGTGTAGGTGAGCTGCGTGGGGACGCCCGCGATTATTTTTTTCGTCAGTTTCGCCTGCGTACCAGAGGGCGTGGCAGACGCTAGCGCGGGCGCCATCGCGGCGCCTCCCGATCGATCAGGGGAGGAGAGCATCAACAGGAGCCTGTCCAGATGCGTTCTTTGGTCGGGGGTCATCCTGTCGCGAAGGCTCTGCTGCTGTTGGGGCGTCAATGTATTGTACCGTTCCACATACTCCCGCTCCGAGGCGGAGAGCCCCTGCTGCGCCTCGGAGATCAGAGGTGAAAGCAGTACAATGCATGCAAGAATCCCGAAAAGTACAATTCCCCCTCTGCACAGCCACGCACCATGCCGTGTACCGTACCGTGCCATGATGACATTCCTCCTTTCTATCGTTCCACTCGACTGCCGATGCACGCAAAGAGTTCCACGGAGTTCCAAAAACGAAGCTTTCGCGGTGTTCGCGTCTCGAAATAGAGCGACGGAGAAGCAACGTACGAAAAAATATTTGGACAATCAAGCAATATCGTCGAAAACAAAGCATAAGAATAGTTCGTCTTTGTAGAATACAATAGCAATATCTGTGTCGCCTGTCAAGTTATCTGTCGTTTGTTGCTTTCCTTCGATAATACTCTCTTACCCTCCGAGTCGGGGCGTCCAGTTGAGCTGTCGTACCGTCAGATGCTCATCCCAGCGAGAGATGACATGGACACCGCAGTAGTCCTGCCGGAGAGAGAAGAGATTCTGCCACGAAATGCCGAGCAGCGTGAAAATTATCGTCTTGATGACGCCTGCGTGGGCGACGAGCAGGATGTTCCCTTTTTCGCGCTCCAGGAGACCGAGGAAGGCGGGCCAGACCCGCTCGCGGAGGTCGAGAAAGTTTTCTCCTCCGGGCGGACGAAAGCGTGCGAAGTCCCTTCCCCTCGCCGCGAAGAGCTCCGGTTCGTTCCGGGCCAGCTCTTTCATGGAACGCAGCTCCCACTCGCCGAACGCGAGTTCGCGGAACGCCGAAAGCTCTTCGAAGGGAGCGTCCCGTCCCTCGCGCAGGATTCCGGCCGTCTCGGCGGAGCGCTTCAGCCCGCTGTGGACGATTCGGTCGAGAGCGCATCCCGAGAGCGCGTCTCTTGTTGCTTCCGCCTGCCGTCGTCCCTCGGCGGAGAGCGGCAGGTCGGTCCATCCCAGAAAGCGCATCTCATTGTCGGGCAGTTCCGGCCGTCCGTGCCGTACAAGATAAAGTGTCGATTCCATTTGAAGACTCCTTCCGAAGCGGTGCATTTCAATGTCTTTTTACGGTACAATAACAGATACACGCATTTCGTGAAAGGAGAACCGGGAAAATGAACAACAAGATGACCGACAAGACTGTTGTCGTTACGTGCGCTGCGTCGGAGAGCGTCCGTAGAGGCGTTGAACAAGGGCTCGACGGCGCCGGAAAGGCCGTCTTCCTCGACGATGTTCCTGCGGAGAAGAGGGGAGCGACGCTCTCTTCCGCCGCGGCGATCATGTCCTTTTTCTTCAATAAAGAGGTTCGCGAGGAGGAATATCCGCTCCTGGAGGATGTCGAACTGTTCCAGTCCATCTCGACCGGACTCGACTTTCTCCCCTTCCGCATGATGCCGCGGAAGATGATTCTCGCATGCAACGCGGGGGGATGGGCCCCCCAGATCGCGGAGCATACCGTGGCGCTTCTGCTGGCGCTGACGAGGCGCATCGTGCCGCTCCACAACGACCTGATGAAGGGAGTTTTCAACCGGCATGCCTATTCGCCGGCGAGCCTGCGCGGAAAGGTGCTTACGGTCGTGGGGTACGGCGGCATCGGACGACGGACCGCCGATCTGCTGCGCGCGTTCGGAATGAAGATCTACGCGCTCAACACGAGCGGACGGACAAACGACGACGTGCATTTCATGGGGACGCTCAAGGAGCTTCCGGAGATTCTCCCCGAGACGGACGTCCTGTTGCTCTCGCTGCCTCTCGACAAGCACACCAAGGGGTTGATCGGCAAGCGCGAGCTTGACCTGATGAAAAAGAACGCGATCCTTCTGAACGTCGCCAGGGCTCCGCTTATTGTTGAAGAGGATCTGTATGATCACTTGAAGGCGAATCCGGAGTTCCAGGCCGGGTTCGACGTCTGGTGGAAGGAACCTACGTGGGGCGGCGGGAACTTTGCCCTCGACCATCCGTTCCTTGAGCTGCCGAATGTCGTTGGTTCGCCGCACAACTCGAATCGCTGCGAGAACGACATGGAAAACGCGTCCATGGCTGCCGCGGCCAATGTAGCGGCCTTTTTCGGCGGAGAGAAGATCAGCGGCGTCATTCGCCGGGAAGATTACATCGAAGACTAAGGAGAGTGCCGTCATGGCAAGGATTTCGATAGCTACGTTCAACGTCAACTCGGTTCGCACGCGTCTTCCGATCCTGGAGAAATGGTTGAAAGACCGTTCGATAGACGTTCTCTGCCTCCAGGAGACGAAGGTTGTGGACGATGATTTCCCCGTCGCCGCGTTCAAGGAGATGGGGTATCGCGCCGTTTTCCGCGGAGAAAAGTCCTACAACGGAGTGGCCATCCTGACGAAGGTTCCCATGGACGGATTCGCCATCGGGTTCGGCGACGGCGAGGAGCCCGAGTGCGACGCCCGTCTTGTCCGCGGGCGAATCGGCGACTTCTGCTTCATCAACACCTATGTTCCACAGGGGAAGGCGGTCGACCACGCGGACTACGTCTTCAAGCACAGGTTTCTCGACAGAATGAAGGCGCTTCTTGAACGGGAATACCTGACTTCGGAGAAGGTCGCCTGGGTGGGCGACATGAACGTGGCCCCCACTGATATCGACGTCACCAGCCCGGAGAAGAAACGCGATCACCCCTGCTTCGCTCCGGACATCCAGAAGCACTTCGAGGACGTGAAGAGCTGGGGGTTCGTCGATCTCTTCCGGAAGTACCGCCCCGGCGAAGGCGAGTTTTCTTTTTTCGACTATCGGGTGAAGAATTCGCTCGACCGGAACATCGGCTGGAGAATCGACCATGTGCTGGTTACGCCTGCTCTGGAGAGCGTTGCGGTGGACTGCTTCATCGACCGCGATCCCAGGGGGTGGGAGCAGCCCTCCGACCATACGCCGGTCGTCGCGGTCTTCGACCTGTAAATATCGAACGCACGAAAAAGCGGGGGAGCTTTTCCCCCGCTTTTTTACGCCGTTCTTCCGCCGGATGGTGTCAGCGGTCCTTCAGCAGCTCCTTCACCGCGTTGCGGATATCCGAAGACTCTCGCCCTATCGCGTTCGCCACGTCGCGCATCTTGACGTTGGGGTCGGCGTCCGCAGGCCACCCTGCTTTTTCGAGAATGGCGGAGAGTTCCAGACCATACCCCGACGCCACCTCCGCGAGCGTGAAGCTCCCCTTCAACTCGTCCGGGTTGGACGGGACGACTGCCTTCGGTTCGGGAGTCGTGGCCGGGTTTGCCGCGAAGTAGACCTTGAGCTGTTCCTTGAGTTCTTCGTCGTTCACGCCCTCCATCTGCTTGAGGGAGACGTTTGTCGGCGAATCGGCGGGAAGCCCGGCTATCTCCAGAATTTTTGCCGCCGGAAGGTGTACCTGTTCCGCCGCCTGTTCGACGGTCATCCACCCGAAGATGCCGTCCACGGGATCCTTCAGCGCCTCGACCGATGTGGAGGCGAACGTCTGCCAGTAGCCCGTTATCTTCGCCGTACCGTAGGCCGCAAAGTAGAGCCCCACGCCGAGCAGTCCGACCGCGAGCGCCGATAACACCTTCTTGCCGGCGACGGAGAACTGAAGCGTTTTTTCAACAGGGCAGCTTTCCGTGCAGCGGCCGCAGGCGATACAGTCCGCGTCTGCCACTGTCTCAAGCGCCATTGGTGTTATTCCCATCGGGCACGAACGGTTGCACTTCGAGCAGGAGATGCAGGTCTCCTTGCTGCGCTGCACCTTCGTCAAACTGAACTTCTGGAGGATGCCGAGGACCGCGCCCAGAGGGCAGAGATAGCGGCACCAGAAACGTTCGATGAAGAGCCCTGCGCCGATGACGACGAGGAAGAGGACGACGTATCCCCACGGAGAGGCGACCATCTCCTCCCATCCTGAGGCGAGGTGCATCCACGAGACCCACGGGTCGTAAGAGCGCCAGGCGAGCGTTCCCAATGTCCACGTGAAGTAGAGGATGACGGCGAGGACGACGTACTTCAGCATCTTCAAACCGCGGTCAAGCGCGGGCGGAAGCTCCCGCTGCCGTATTCCGAGCTTTTTGGCCGCAAGGTTACTGAATTCTCCGATGGTCCCCAGGGGGCAGATCCACCCGCAGAAGACTCTGCCGAGCAGCAGCGTGATACCCGCGACGGCGATGAAGAGGATTAGCGCGCTGGGGGCGACGCGGCGGAGCCAGACGCCCGAAGTCAGGTAGCTGTAGATGCTTTCAAGCCCTCCCAGAGGACAGAGAGCGTCGACGGTCGGTATTCCCGCCGGTCCTCCTCCCAATACCTGATGCTGATACCCCACCCAACTGATGTACGCCAGAAACGCGAACATGACGCCGTATCGGATACGCTTCCAAGAAAACATGCAGATCCTCCCCCTTCGATGAGAATTTTCTAATAGAATAGCACCTTCGAGACTGGAATACTATTGTTTCTTTATACACTCCGGGGGTACGCCATATTACGGAGGGCGCCGATTCGCTTCTCGGAGTACCCTGCTCGCCGCACGCTGCGTGATCGTGCTTCCCGACCGTGGATTACGAGCTCTGTGGAAATAAAAACGGAGGAATTTTCCTGTATAATACTCTTTGAATTTCTTGATGGTGTTGCGTTGTCTTTCCGTGCGGCAGCGCGGAAAGCGTTTTCAGCCATGTCGAAACCCCGTCACGGGCCGACATGTACGTTGATGAACAGGGGGGAATCACGATGAGCGTATCGCCGATGGCCGGCAAACGCCCGGACCATACGATGTTGACAAACATACCCGCGCTGGTGGCATCCTACTACACAGTCCGTCCGGACCCGGACGATGCGCGGCAACTCGTTTCCTTCGGCACGTCGGGGCACAGGGGATCTTCCCTGAAAGGTTCCTTCAACGAGGCGCACATTATTGCGGTCAGCGCGGCGATCGTCGAGTACCGGAAGAGCGCGGGGATTACAGGGCCGCTCTTCGTGGGCAAGGACACGCACGCTCTCTCCGAGCCGGCATTCAGGACGGCTGTGGAGGTCTTTGCCGCCGCCGGCGTCCGGACGGTGATCCAGAAAGGGTACGGGTACACGCCGACGCCTGTCATTTCACGCGCCATTCTTCAGTGGAACAAAGGGAGAAGCGAGAGACTTGCCGACGGCGTCGTCATCACTCCGTCGCACAACCCGCCGGAGGACGGTGGCTTCAAGTACAACCCGCCGTCGGGAGGACCGGCTGACCCCGAGATGACCGACGCCATCCAGAAGCGGGCCAACGAACTGCTCCGCTCCGGCGTGGATTCGGTTGGGCGCATCCCGTTCGAGAGGGCCCTCGGTGCTCCGTGCGTCCTTGAAGAGGACTACGTTTTGCCGTACGTGGATGATATGGCTTCCGTCGTTGATATGGAAGCCATCGCCCGATCCGGGATTCGCATCGGCGCGGACCCGATGGGCGGTTCCGGCGTGGCCTACTGGGGCGTCATCGCAGAACGGTACGGGCTCGACCTCGAAGTGGTGAATCCCGCAGTTGATCCGACCTTCTCCTTCATGTCAGTGGACTGGGATGGCAAGATTCGGATGGACTGCTCCTCGCCTTACGCGATGGCCGGACTGGTGAAGCTGAAGGACAGGTACGACATCGCCTGGGGAAATGACTCGGATTTCGACAGGCACGGCATAGTCGTCCCCGACAGGGGGCTGCTTTCTCCCAACGCCTATTTGGCTGCGGCCGTGGAATATCTCTTCACGCACCGGCCGGGGTGGGGTGCGGATGCCGCCGTCGGCAAGACGCTCGTCTCCAGTTCGCTGATCGACAGGGTTGCGCGCAGCGTCGGAAGGAAGTGCGTCGAGGTTCCTGTCGGGTTCAAGTGGTTCGTTGAAGGGTTGCTGAAAGGTTCGATGGGATTCGGCGGCGAGGAGAGCGCGGGCGCTTCCTTCCTCCGCAGGGACGGGACGGTCTGGAGCACCGACAAGGACGGTATTATCCTCAATCTGCTTGCGGCGGAGATGCTCGCCGTCACCGGAGAGCATCCCGGGAAACGTTACGACGCCATCACGGCCCGCCTCGGGGAGCCCTTTTACGCACGCATCGACGCGCCCGCGTCTGCGGAGCGGAAGAAACTGCTGAAGACGCTCTCTCCCGACGCAGTGAAAGCGTCGACGCTCGCCGGAGATCCGATCACGGCGCGCCTGACCGTTGCTCCCGGAAACGGAGCGTCCATAGGCGGTCTGAAAGTGACGTCCGAAAACGGATGGTTCGCGGCTCGTCCGTCGGGGACCGAGGATGTGTATAAAATCTATGCGGAGAGTTTCCTGGGCGCGGAGCATCTTGCCCGTATCCAGAGCGAAGCTCGCGAGATTGTGGACGGAGTATTCGCGGCGGCCGGAGTCTGAGATACTCCGATTTTTCAGCAAGCGGCCTCCGCGCATGATCAGACGCGGAGGCCGCTGTTCTCTCTGTGTTTTCCGAACTCTTCCGGAAACATGTTCCTCTGTGTGCTGTTCCGCTCGTTAGGCAAGAGTGTCGATGCTGTCGGCGAGGCGATCCTCCAGCTCCTGATCAAAACGGGACTCGTACCCGGCTTTGCGAAGATAGTCGTCAAAACCGCGTTTTCTTTTGTCTCTTTTCGGGCGCTCCTTCGCCGCCTTTCCAGTGACCCGCCCACCTTGAACCGCGAGAACTGAAAGGACTGGAGACGCCTCGGTCAGTCGCGTATTCTGCATGGCGCTCCCCCCTTATACGAATGTATCGGTAGAGCGCGAAGAGTTTGTTAATTCTGGAATGAGAGGCGTAAAAATAAAGGAAAGCGACTCTAAAGAGCCGCTTTCCTTTGAAAGCAAAAAAAGCGATGCGAAATTGAATTTGCTGTTGAGAATAAGAAAAACTACGCTTCCTCGTTGTTTCTGTTGGAAGCGCGCTTTTTGACAACAAGCATAACGACGCCGATAACAGCCATGATCCCAAGCCAGATAATGGTGGCGGTGTTCATATATAACACCTCCTTTTTTCAGAACTTTGGAAAGTATGCATCCACATGCACCCTCAGAAAATCCGCGCGGAAAAACGAGGCTGAGGAAATTGAAAGAGAGTCGAAGAACTGCATCGATGTTTCGTTCTTAAACTACCATAATAAGCAGTGTAATTCAAGTCAAAATGATAAATTTCGTCAATTCACTTTTTTTGCTCTTCAGATAGTAATCTTTATTTATGTACTTGCAGTGTATTGGGAAAAATGGCCGCGATGCTCGGGCTTCGATCCCCTTTTACAGCTTCGAAAGCGGTTGAGAGCGATCCGCAGTAGAAAGACACGCGCTCCTGAGGAAGATGCTTCGGAGCATCACCTCCGCGCCAAGCGCGATATCGTTGAGCGAGGTGTTTTCTGCGGCGTTGTGGCTGATTCCCTCGTCGCAGGGGATAAAGAGCATGCCAGTCGGCACGACGGGCGCCACCTTCATAGCGTCATGCCCCGCGCCGCTTGCCATCCTACGGAAGGGAACGCCTGTCTCGGAAGCGGCCTCGGAGAGCGAATCGATCATTGAAGGTGCAAGCGTCACCGGATCCATGGAGGAGATCGTCTCCGTCGTGCATGAAAGACCTCGCGAAGCTGCAATCGCTTCGATGTCGCGCTGCACCTTTCCGACCGTTCTTCGGATGCTCTCGCGCTGTATCCCCCGGATGTCGATCCGGAGTTCCACGCTTCCCGGAACGACGTTGAGCGCGTTCGGGACGACGTTTGCAACGCCCACGGTCGCGACGGTGGCGAAGCGCATCTCGTCGCGCCCTGCCGCTTCGGTCGCCAGAATGATTTCGGCCGCCGCGCAGAGCGCGTCCTTGCGCAGATCCATCGGGGTTGCTCCGGAGTGATCCTGGCGCCCGTGAACCGTCGTCTTGAGACGCGTGGGCGCAGCGATCGCGGTGACGACGCCCAACGGTTCCCGCGCCTCGAAGAGCACCCGGCCTTGCTCGATATGCAGCTCCATGAAGTCGAGCGCATGTTCCAGTCTACACGCTCCCGGAGAGTACCCCTTCCGTATCATTGCGTCGTACAGGCTCTCTCCTGAAAGAGATCGGGCGTTCTTCAAATGCGCGATATTCACGCTTCCCGCGACAACGCCGCTTCCCGCTGTGGCAAGTCCGTAGAGGCTCGATTCCTCCGCCCGGAAAGCGACGGCGCGCACAGGAAGGTTTTCGCCGTTTCTCAGAATTTTTTCCATTACAAGGAGAGCGGCGAGTACGCCCGCTACGCCGTCGAAACGCCCTCCTCCGGGAACCGAGTCCAGGTGTGAGCCGATCAGGTGGCATGGTTCTTTTTCGCGCCCAGGGAACGAGATGAACATATTTCCCGCGCAGTCCTCGGCGACGGAGAGCCCGATCCGCCGGGCGATATCAGCTGTAGCGCGGAACATGAGATCTTCTTCGGCAGAGTAGGCCAGCCGGGTGACGCCTCCTTCGGAGAGCGCGCCGATGGGAGCGAGCGCCTGAAACCATTTTTTCAGCAATGTCGTGTTCATTCGATCACCTCTTTGTATTGCAGCCGAATCTTCCAAATACATTTGTTTCGCGCGCTGCGTATATGATAAAATTACCATGTTGTAGCAGTTTGAATCGTACAGAAAAAGGAGAGTGAAGCGTAATGAAAAAAGCCATGCTCTACTGTCTTCTCGGACTCTTTGCGGTGCTCGCCGTCTCAGGCTCAGGAATGGCGCATCCTCCTTCCGACCTTGTGTTGGCTTATAATCGCGCCGACGGGATGCTTACCGTGGAGGCGCCGCATTCCGTACCCGACGGAAAAAGACATTATATCGAAGAATTCAAGGTCTCGGTAGACGGGCAGAAGTATTATGAACTCGACGTTGAGTTTCAGATCGACAACAAGACCTCTCTTGCCGTCTTTTACGTCGGCGATTTGAAGGCCGGGGCGATTGTCGAAGTATATGCCAAGTGCAACCGGTCCGGGGATATGACGAAATCCCTGACGGTGGAGTAGGCGCGGAGAGGTTCGTCCTTTAAGGAAAAACAGGTTGAAAAAGACGCCCCTTTAAAGGGGCGTCTTTTTCTTGACATTGAAATGGAAAGAAAATAGTATATCCGGGGCGGTTCGTGCACTGAACCCGCCGCCACCTTCTCCCGCCTATGGAATTGTTTTGTCTTCGGCGGCTGCAGGAGTCTTTTGGGAAGACCAGGGGAAGAGGGGTGTAATGAACACAACAGAGAGCGGAACGGAGCGGGGAAGAGCTGCGGCAATCGAGGCGCGCGGACTGGTGAAACGCTTCGGTGAAGTGGAGGCGGTTCGGGGAATCGGCTTCGACGTCTACGAAGGCGAGCTCTTCGGATTCCTCGGCCCGAACGGGGCCGGGAAGACGACGACCATCAACATGTTCACAGGGCTGGCACGTCCCGACGAGGGGACAATCCGCATCGGCGGCGTGGACTGCACCGCGAATCCGCGGGCGGCGCAACGACTGATCGGTGTTGTGCCGGACGAGAGCAATCTCTACCCGGAGCTGACCGGATTCGAGAACCTCACGTTCTGTGCTTCGCTTTACGGCATACGCAAAGCCGAGCGGAAGGAGCGAGCCGCCGAGCTTCTCGACATGTTCGGACTGAGTAAGGCCGGATTCAGGAAGTTCGACGGGTATTCCAAGGGAATGAAGCGGAAGCTGACCATAGCCGCCGGGATCATCCACCGTCCGCGCGTCCTCTTCCTGGACGAGCCCACCACAGGTATCGACGTCGCGAGCGCGAGGCAGGTGCGCCGCCTCATCGCCGATCTTCATCGGGAGGGGACGACTATCTTCCTGACGACGCACTTTATCGAGGAGGCGGAGCGCCTGTGCGGAAGAATCGCCTTTTTGGTGCAGGGGCGGATCGAGCGGATCGATACGGTTGAGAATCTGTTGCAGCCGATGCGCGAGAAGCACGTTGTGCACATATCATGCGCAGTCGTGCTGGATGATGTCCGCCGTGCGCTCTCCGAGACTTTTCCGGAGGCGTCGTTCGCCTGTCTGGAGGCGGGGAGAATCCGCGTCGAAAGCGGGGAACCGATCGCGGTCGGCAAGCTTGTCCGCTTCCTTGAGGAGAATGAGGTCGAGGTGTATGAGGCGAGGAAAACAACCCCCTCCTTGGAAGAGGTTTTCGTTCGTATCACCGGCATCGAGGCGGAGGAGATGCGCACGGAGAGAAGTGGCCCCGTAAAGGCTCGATGAAGTCCGGGGCGGGGAAAGCAGCAAAAAAAGACGTCCGTGAACAGGACGTCTTTTTTTCGTCTGAAGATGAAAATAAAGCAGGTTACGCCGACATCGCGAACTCGCCCCACCTGGAGAAGTCCCATGCGCCTTTTTCGCCGGAGTAGGCTTTCTCAGCCTCTTGCTTCGCCATCTCGGCACGTGCGCGCATCTGGGCTGCAGACGCCGCAGCGGCGACCTGTATATCCTGAGGCGACGGAGAGCCGGCGGCCAGCGCCGCCCGTTTTACCTGCTCCATTATCTGGATTGTCTCTTCCGGGGTCTTCCCTTCGGGAGCGGAGATGGACACCTCGCCGCCGACGATGTGGCGAGTGCCGTCCGGAGCGGTGGCATACGTATAGGAAATCGGTCCGGCATACTGACCGCCGACCGCCTTGTGTGCGGCTTCGTGCGCGATAACCTCGCGCTCGACCGCCTTCATCCTGGCCCGGCTCTCCTCGGTGAGCTCGACGCGTCCGTTTTCCGCGGAGGAGGAAGCTCCTTTTTTCGCGGAGCTCGCTGAAGATTTATTTTTCGCGGATTTTGGGGTGAGCTCGTTTTCTTTTTCTTTGTAGGTTACCGTAGCTCCGGTGATGTAGCGTCTTCCGTCGGGGCCTATTTCGTAGTGATAGACGGTTGAGGTGACGTCCCCTTGATTTCTGACGGCCATTTCCTGGCGCATGACCTCTCGTTCGGCGCGCTGCAACCCTTCGCGCCGGGTCCTGTTGGCTACGGGAACGACCGTCTTGATGCTGTTCACAGGAGGTACAGCCGAAATTCCGGACATAACTTTTGCCCCCCCTCCATTGAAAACTATTTATTCAACTAATTATAGCACGCTCCTGGTTATTGTCCATCGAGCGTATTTTCGCTGCAATGCTTCTTGAGCAGCGCTTCCGCATGCTCTCCGGAAAACGGTTTTGCAAGGAAATCGGTCATGCCGGCCAACGCGCAGCTTTCCCTTTCCTCGGGCAGATCGCTTCCCGTAATCGCGAAAATCGGCAGAGAGCTATTGGCTTCCCCGGCTCCCGACTGTCGGATGAACAACGCGGCTTCGCAGCCGTTCATTCCCGGCATGTGCAGATCCATGAAGAGTGCGTCGTAACGTTTGTTTTGCAGCGCTTCGAAGGCCTCGGCGGCCGAAGAAACTCCGCGCGCTTCGTATCCGAGATTTTTCAGGACGAAGAGGGCGAGTTTCCGGCTCACCGCACTGTCGTCCACAACAAGAATTCGCTTCAACTCTTTTCCCCAACTTCCCCGCCGAGAAGGCGTAGCGTAGCGTTGATACTATTGTAGCATCTCTTCACTTGAGAAGAGGGTATCGAAAAAAACAAAGAGTATAATACACCACAGGTCGAAGGGTGACGCTCATCCTGAAGATCCGACTTTTTCGGAAAGAGGTGTTGAATGTGTTTCGGAAAACAGTGGCACGGAGTTTTTGGGTAGCGGCGCTGATTGCGGTTCTGTGCGCCGGCGCGGCAGTTGCGATGGACGTGGAGCAGGCGGCGGATAAAGTCTATCTCGCCGCCGTGGAAGGGACTCCTTTCCCCGTCCTTTCCGCGGAGTACGCCGATATGACGGAGGCTGATTCATATGCCGTACAGAAGACGTATGCGCTGAAACGCCTGGGAGAGGCTCGTCCGGCGGGGTTCAAAGCCGGGCTCACCACCGAGGCGACAATGAAGCGTTTCGGGGCCTCCAACCCCTTCGCCGCTCCGCTCTTCCCCGAGGGCGCGATGGACGGGAGCGGGGAAAGCGTCGTCGTCGACCGCGCTTCTTTCGGCGTTCTGATGCTTGAGGCGGAGATCGCCTTCATCTTGGGCGAGCCGGTCGAAGCCCCGCTGAAGGACGAGGCGGAGCTCAAGGCGAAGATTGAGTCGGTCGCGGCTGCCGTGGAACTTCCGGACCTCTCCTTCACCGATATGAAGCTGCTGAAGGCTGTGGACATCAACGCGTCCGCTATTTCATCGAAAGCGTGGATCCTCGGGAAGCGGATTCCCCTCGCGGACGCGCCCGACCTGAACGAACTGGTTCCCGTGGTGACGCTCGACGGCGCGGAAGTCAACCGCGGGAAGGGCTCGGACGCGCTCGGCGACCAGTGGAAGGCGCTCTTTTGGCTGGTGAACAAGATGGTCGAGGAAGGGTGGACGATAGAGAAGGGCGACGTCCTGATCACCGGGGCGCTGGGGAACATGCTTCCCGGCAAGCCGGGGGAATACGTCTACTCCGCCGAGCCGTTGGGGACTGTGAAGTTCACGGTGAAATAGGCAAGCATATCAAGTGCAAGAAGAGGGCGGATCGATCGAGGATCGATTCGCCCTCTTCTTTATTTTATACACTGTGCAGAATAGTATGACTTGACTTTTTCTCTACTCGGCTCCATACTTACTTTTGTCGGAGTTTTTATGTCGCAAATAAGGCGCATTGATCTGGGGGTGTCCAGGAATGAAGATAGGAATTATCGGCCCGCCCAATCGATTGGTTGCAATAAAGAAAGTATCGGAAGAGTTTTCCGATGTCTCTTTTAATATGTTCGAATATGTTCTTCCCTCTGAAGCTCCCGGGATTGTCCAGAAACATCAGGATGCTCTGGACGCCGTTTTCTTCGCCGGACATCTTCCCTATGCTCATTCATTGAATGCAGTGCACCGCTCCAAGCCGTGGGGCTATCTCTCTTTTTATTCGAGCGGAATTCTCCCCGCGCTTCTGGAGGCCAGACGGTACACGCTCGCACGCTTTCGGATGAGCGTGGACACTCTGGTTGAAAAGGAAATCTGGGGCGAGCTCGACGGTTCGTCGCTTGAAATAGACGCTATTTATACGCATTCAAAGGGAATTTTTCGTTTCGATATCGACGAGGTTGTCGATTTTCACCGCACGCTCATTGCCGAGAAAAAGATCGATTTCTGTCTCACCTGTGTAGAGGCTGTGCACGAACGCCTTCTGAAGCTGGGGATTCCGTCATATCTTGTGACGCCGAACAGGTATTTTATACGTGATTCACTGGAGAAACTCATTTTGGAGCTCCTAGGTAAAAGCAGCGAACATCTTCTCAGCGTCGTGGGTATCTACAGACTGGTCGATTCGTCGAAAACCCGGCGCTGGTACGAGAATGCGATGTTTGCATTGAATGCGCATCTGGTGGAGTTCGCCAAAAAACGTCGGATCATGGTCATACCGAGGGACATGTCAAGTTTTCAAACTATAGAAACCATGGGGCAGTTTCTTGTGGGAACGAATAATTTCGCGGACTGTTCGTTCGTATCGAAATTACGATCGCTCTGCGACTTCGAGCTTTCGATAGGTTTCGGGGCCGGAGCGAGTCTGAGCATCGCCGAGGAGAAAGCGCTCGAGGCCTTGGATATGGCGGGGGAGCGTCGCGATGTATGCTACCTCTTCGACGGAAAGGAGGCCAGGGAACTGGGGAATCCGAATGCGGGGGTGCTGAAGTTCGCTTTTCCGGACCGGGAGATGCTTTTGCTTGCCGAAAGACTCGGCGTCAACGCATCCACTCTCTCTCGCTATCTTCGGGCGTTGGCTTGTTTCGACGGAGTGTTTACCGCATCTGATTTCGCAAAAATTGTCGGCATCCAATCGAAAAGCTCACGGAAGATCGTCAGGATGCTCATGAGGGAAAAATTGATCAACGAGAGCGGTACTCTGGCCCGTGCATCCCGAGGACGTCCGCAGGCTTTGTATGTTTTCGCGAGGGACGCGGATGCGCTTCAGGGCGCGTCGCATCAGAGTGCGCCGGGGGGGTGAGAGGGGAAGACGCACTGTGGTTTGCGCAAGTTTCGCCGGGATTGGAGATTCGATAACTGAGAGGAGATGACACGTATGCAGAAAGTCATGAGTGGGAAGATGGTTCTGGGGTTGCTGTTGCTCTCTTTGTTCATGGTTTCGATGTGTGCAGTTGCTTCCGAAGCCGCTCCGCAGTACCGTTGGAAACTTGGTATTCCATGGTCGCGCCCTGCGGTCGATGAAAATCTGAAGCTGTTCTGCCGGCTTGTCGAGGAGTATTCGGGCGGCAAGATAGAGGTTCGCTACTACCCGGACGGGCAGCTCGGGACCCATGACGAGACGTTCCACGGCGTGCGCAGAGGCGATATTACCATGGGACTTTTTTCTCCGTACGTCAATCTCGTCCCCGGCGGCATGATCAACTGGATGCCGTGGAGCACGGAGAACTGGGATGCGGCCAAAATACTCTACGAGTATGGCGCGGGGATGATCTGGAAAGCTACGGAAGTGGCATATAACGAGGTTGGAATGCATCAGATTCTCAACATCATGTATGGTTCGTACGGCGTGGGAAGCAAGGTCCGTCCGATCAGGACTCCTAAGGATTTTGACGGCCTGCGTTTCAGGGTTTCCGCTTCTCTGGCTGCCGTCAGGGTGTTCGAGAACATTATCAAGAACGCGAACATCAACATGACTCTGGAGACGATCCCCTGGGCCGACCTGTACAATGCGCTCTCCCGCGGTGTCGTCGACACAATATGGAGTATGTGGCCGTCGCTGATCGACGAGCGTCACGGAGAAGTTCTGAGCTATTACTCGAACCTCAACTGGACATGGGACTGCAACAACGTAGTCATCAACAAGGAGATTTGGGACGAACTTCCGGAAGATCTGAAGGAGGCTGTAAACAAGGCGGCGAGGGTTGCCGAAGAGAAACAGTTCGAGAAGCAGAGAGCCATCGAGAACGAGTATATCGAGAAGGTGCGGAATCTTCCGGGGATGACTCTTGTCGAACTTACGTCGGAGGAACGGGAGGCTTTCCGTAAGATGTCCGATGTTTCCGCCATCTGGGACGAGCTTGCGAAGCCCTGGCTTGAGAAGGCTTTCCCTGGAGAGAATATGCAGGAGAAGATGCTGGCGGAGATCGAAAGGGTCCATAAAGAGGTAGAGGCGGCAAAGAAGAAGTAACCTCCCGCCCGGAACTCTTTTTTCAGCGGCACGGGCGGGAGGAGCGCGTTCCGCCCGTGCCTTGCTTTTCATCGCGGAGCGTCTTCGGATGTACTGGCTCACGGGAGTGCGAGCTGTGATCTTCACATTCGCGGACAGCGCCTATACCGGGTTATTGTTTGATGCGTCGCTCGTGTCGTCGGAATAGAGGATTTCTTGCGATAAGGGGAGGTTGTGCTATGGGGGCGTTTTTCAAGAAGTTTTTCTCGTTTCTTGCCATCCTGGAGAATACGCTCTGTACATTGGGGCTTCTAGGGACGACGTTCATGATTTCATTTCAGGTGCTCAATCGTTTTTGGCTGCGGCTGAACATCCGATGGATCAACGATTTCTCGCTCTTCGTCTTCATCTTCTTCGTTTTCTTCGCGATCGTGGCGACGACGCGGGACGACGGGCATACAAGCGTGGATATGCTGGTGGATCGTGTTTTCCAGAACAGACCGAAAGGACGGGCGATCTATGTGCTCTGCACACGGATAGTCTGCATGATCACGATAGCTTTTTTCCTCCTTCCGGCGTGGGATTTCGCAGTGGACGCCTACAAATTTCCTCAACCGGGCAATCTTGTTCGATGGTTCAACGAGAGCTGGCTGATGGAGAGCCTTTTCGCTACGATGTGTCTCAGTTTTATACATCTTGTGTATAACGTGATCGTCGGTTTCGGAAAGATCGCCGAAACGGGCCGGGCTGCGGAAAACGCGCCTTCGGACTGCACGACGCAGGGAAAGGGGGAGTAGGCTTATGGAGTTCGGCATCATAGCGGCTCTCGCCGTTTTCGTCCTGGTCATCGCCGTCGGCATTCCTCTCGGATGGGGGTTCCTGAGCAGTACGATCATCGGTCTATGGGGGCTGGATCAGTCGCTCGGATTTATCGCGGGAACGTTCTATCATTCAATCAATAACTACATCCTGATGGGGATCGCCTTTTTTATTTTCGCGGGCTCCCTGATCGCACAGGCCGGGCTTGCAGAGCGGATCGTCCGCTTCTCCTACGCGCTGGTCGGAAAGCTTCGCGGCGGACTCATCGTTGTGGCGATCATCGCTTCCGTCATTATGGGCGCCCTTACCGGCTCCTCCCTGCCGGTTATCTCCGCGCTCATTCCGTTACTCGTCCCGCAGCTTGAACGGTACGGGTACAACAGGGTCTACACGACGTCCGTCCTTTGTTCCTGTAGCTTCCTGGGGTACCTGATCCCGCCGAGCGTTCCCGCGATGATCTACTGTCTCATCGCGCAGCAGTCGGTCGCGGCGATGTTCCTGGCGACGGTATTTCCGGGGCTTCTCCTTGCGGCAGGTTACATTATTGTCAATCACTTCATCTGTCTGAAGTACATCGACGAGTCCAAAAATCCGCCCCTGCTGGAGCCGACGCTCCGAAGAAAGGAACTCTTCTCCGCCACATGGTCCGCTATTCCCGCCCTCGGTGCGCCCGGTATCATCCTGGCAGGAATCTACGGCGGTTTCTTCACACCTAACGAGGCGGGAGCCATCGGCGTCGTCTACTGCCTGTTCGTAGGCTTTCTGATCTACCACGACTTGACGATGAAACGCTTCTGGGAGGCTATCTACACAGCTGTGTTGACCGTGGGCATGATAAACCTGATGATTGCCACAGGAACGGTGTTCACCAGACTGCTGATCCGCGAGGGAGTTGCCCAGACCGTGGCTGCGTTGGTGCTGGGGCTCTTCGAGAGCAAGGTGATGATCCTGATCATGATGAATGTCTTCCTGCTTATTCTCGGCATGTTCATCGACGGAGCGCCCATCATGATTCTCGCCGTGCCGATAATCCTGCCGCTCATTCGGCAGCTCGACGTGAATCTTATCCAGCTCGGAGCCATCGTCATTGTGAATATAGGGTTGGGAGTGGTGACGCCTCCCTTTGCGATCTCCATGTTCGTCGGAGCGCGTCTCGCGGACGTGAAATATATCCAGCTGGTGAAGCCGATGATGCTGTTTCTCCTGTTCGTCGGGGTCCCGGTCCTTCTGCTGACTACATTCGTTCCGGCGCTTTCCTGCTGGCTTCCGACTGTCATGCTCGGTATCGAGACAGTCGGTCCATGGTGATCTCCGGATGTCCGGGGAGGAAGGGGAGCCTCTAATGAAGAAGCGAGTGCTTATCGGGGAGCTGAAGCACGAAACAAATTCGTTCATACAGCGCCGGACCGACCGCCGGGCTTTCGAGGAGTATCATCTGAAACTGGGAAACGAAATGATCCCTTTCTTCAAGGGAGTCGAGACGGAACTCAAGGGGATGATGACCGCCTTTTCGGAAGACGGTATAGACTTTCTTCCCGTCATTGGCGCCGAGGCGATGCCCGGAGGGCCTGTTACCAGGGATTTCTTCGATTTCTCCAAGAATGTTTTTCTCGAAGCTCTGCGGAACGACGGCTCGTTCGACGGTGTTCTGCTCGCTTTGCACGGGGCCATGGTCGTCGAGGATTCCTTCGATGCGGAGGGAGAACTGCTTTCCGCGATACGAGGCGTCGTCGGTCCCGATATGCCCGTGATGATCACGCTCGACCTGCACGCCAACGTGACGGCGGAAATGCAGCGTTGCGCAACGGCAACAGTCGGTTACGATACATATCCCCATATCGATATGTATCTTCGCGGGTACGAAGCGGCAAAGATAATGGGAAGGACGCTCCGCAGCGAGGTTCGCCCCGTGATGCGTCATCGGAGGGTCCCGCTCCTTTCGCCGACGATTCCTACCTCGAAGCGGCCGTACGTCGGAATAATGGACAGGGTAACGGAGATGGAGCAACTTTCCGGAGTTCTCTCCGTCTCCGTGATGCACGGTTTCGCATGGTCCGACATACCGGAAGTCGGCGTTTCCGTCGTTGCCGTGACCGACGGGAACGAAGATCTTGCGGAATCGCTCGTCGAGGAACTGAGCGGGTTGGTATGGCGCGAACGCGCGCACTTCTCCAAGGATTTCCTCCCGCCTGGGGAGGCTGTGCGCCGGGCGCTCGAATCGCCTCTGCACCCGATTTTGTTGGCGGATACCTCCGACAATCCCGGGGGGAGGCGCGCCGACCGACGGAACCCAGCTTCTTGCCGAATTGCTGCGTCAAAAAGTCCGGGATGCGGCCTTTGCGCTGATTGTCGACCCCGAGAGCGTGGATGCGGCGATCAAGGCAGGCGTGGGCGAACGCGTACGCCTGCGTCTTGGGGGCAAGACCGCTCCGGAAAGACATCACGGCGCTCCTCTTGATGTGGAGGGGAACGTGCTCACGATAGCCGACGGGCGGTACGTTATCCGGGGGCCGATGTGTACGGGACTGCCCGTTGCAATGGGGCGAACCGCCGTCGTCGATCTTGACGGTATTGAAGTCGTTATTACCGAACGACGCACCCAACCGTGGGATTCTGAAGTCTTTCGGCGATTGGGTATCGACCCCGGAAACCGGAAGATCCTTGTGGTCAAGTCGGCGGCTCATTTCAGAGCCTCTTTCGAGCCCATCGCGAAAGAGATCTTTGAAGTCGATCTGCCGGGCCTTGTCTCCAATAATTTCGCAAACTTTCACTTCAACAACATTATCCGTCCAGTGTTCCCACTGGACGGACAGGACTGAGTCCGGAGGTGTCATGGTGTCGGAATTTAATCTTGTCATACGAAATGCGCGTATAGTGGACGGGGCCAACACCCCGTGGTTTCGAGGAGACGTCGGAGTGCGCGACGGCAGAATCGAGTATGTGGGTTCCCTGCCAGAGGATGTTGCCGCCGTTACGATGATCGACGCGGGAGACCGCGTGCTCGCTCCAGGCTTCATCGACATGCATACCCACAACGACTTCCTGCTGTTGAAGGAGCCCGCCACCGTGCCCAAGCTGAAGCAGGGCGTTACCACCATTATGATAGGGCAGTGCGGCATCAGCGCGGCGCCGATCGCGGCGGACAAGGTGGAACTGCTGAATTCGTACACCGGTTTCATCATGGCGGGAGCGACGCCCCTGTGGAACTGGCGCTCCTTCGGCGAGTACCTCGACGTGCTCGATGGGCTGGAACTGGGCGTCAACGTGGGCTCCTTCGTTGGTCACGGTACGATCCGCCTTAATGTGCTCGGCTTCGAGAGCAGAAATCCGACCGGGGCGGAAGTTGCGGAGATGCGAGACCTCGCGCACGGGGCGATGGAAGAGGGAGCCTTCGGCATGACCAGCGGGCTCATTTACGCTCCCGGAGTCTATTCGACCGACGAGGAGGTCGAAGAGATCGCAAGAGGACTGACTAAGCGACAGGGACTCTATCTCTCCCACATGCGGAACGAGTCCGTCGGTGTTGTCGAATCGGTTCACGAGACGATCGCCGTGGCGGAGAAGGCGGGAATTCCGGGGCAGGTACTCCACCACAAGGCGTGCGGCCGCAAGAATTTCGGCAAGGTCCGCGAAACACTCGACACGCTGGAGAAAGCGAGAGCCCGGGGCGTGGACATGACCGTCGATCAGTATCCATACTCCGCCAGCAGCACCACGCTCCGCAGTATTCTTCCCCCCTGGGCTCACGAAGGCGGTGTCGTCAAGGTTATCGAACGACTCTCCGACCCGGCGCAGCGCGAGCGGCTGAAGCGAGAGATTCTGACAACCGACGACTGGGAGAACATGTTGCTCAGCAGCGGCGGTCCCGAGGGCGTCATGGTGGTCTATACTCCCGAAACGCCTGTGTTCGAAGGGAAGACGCTGCCCGTCATCGCCGATATGATGGGAAAGGATCCACTCGACGCGGCATTCGATATCATTGTGGCGAACAGGGGTTCGGACACGGCGTGCTACTTCATGCTTGACGAGGAGGACGTAAAGTATGTTATGAAACATCCGCTCGTCATGGTGGCGTCGGATACCATCCCCTCCGCGCCGGGAGCGAAGTGCCACCCCCGCACGAACGGGACGTTTCCCCGCGTACTCGGCAGATATGTCCGCGAGGAAAAGACGTTGCGTCTTGAGGAGGCCGTTTGGAAGATGAGCGGCTTCCCCGCGACCCGGCTCGGGCTGACGAAAAAAGGATTCATCAAGGTGGGAATGGACGCGGACCTTGTGCTCTTCGACCAGGAGACCATCATCGATGGTGCGACGTTCGAGGATCCGTTCGGGGATCCGAAGGGCATCTCCCACGTCTTCGTGGCGGGGCGCCTCGCCGTGATAAAAGGCGGATACACGGGCGTTGCGGCAGGACGGGTGCTCCGGAAGACATAAGCGGTGCATACACAAAAGAGCGGGGTTCCTCTTCGGGAGGACCCCGTTCTTTTGTGCATTTCTCCGGCTTTGGATACGTCGAGAGGTTCAGATTCCGGCGAGCGTGTCCAGAGCTTCCCCTGTTGCGCGGAAGAGCGTCCACTCATCCATCGGCACGGCCCCGATGGAGCGGTAGAATGCTATCGCCGGTTCGTTCCAGTCAAGCACCGACCACTCGAAGCGCCCGCACCGGCGCTCCTTCGCGATCCGTGCGATGAAAGAGAGCATGGCTTTCCCGATCCCCTTTCCGCGCATTTCCTTCTTCACGTAAAGATCTTCCAGATAAATCCCCGGGCGTCCGAGAAATGTGGAAAAATTGTGGAAGAAGAGCGCGAAGGCGACGGGGGCGCCCTCCCACTCGCCTATGATGACCTCGGCGACTCTGCGCTCGCCGAAAAGATGCTCTTGCAGTCCCTCTTCGGTGGCGACGACGTCGTCAAGCATTTTTTCGTAGACGGCAAGTTCGCGGATGAACGAGAGGATGAGAGGAACATCCTGTTCCTCGGCATCCCGGATGATCAGATTGGGCAGAGTGGTCTGGCAGCGCATGCGGTTCCACCTTTCACGGCGAAGAACGGTTTTGTGGCCGAGTTTCGCCATCGGAATTTGCTGCAATTATACCAAAAGAGCGTATGTTTTTATCTCTGTTTCTGTGGAATGAACGGCGCTTCGAGCTTTTGGAGTACGCGTGTGTGCTGGGGTTGCGCACCGCGCTTTCGACCAACGGAACGCTTATCGACGAACGGACTGCGTCCCGCATCATGGAACTAGGCGTGAGCTCCGCCGGTATCAGTCTCGACGGGGCGCGAACGGTCAACGACGACTTCCGCGGCGTCGACGAAGCCTACAACAGGACGATCGCCGAATTCAGGTATTGCCGGAAGGCGGGGTTACGTCTCCTTATCTTCAGCGGGGGCCTACGATTTGACGCAGGAAGGAATTCGCAACGTCCTCTCCGCAGGATTGAGAGTACAGATCAACCTAAGGCGGAGCTGAAAAAGACGAGCATGCTCTTCTTCGGGGGCCAAGAAGACAAAAAACGTCGTGAAAGAGGATGAGCGTCTTTGCGCGGCGTTTCCCGGAGTTGCGGGCGCTACGAACAGAACAGCGTTGCACGCAAACAGTTTCCCGGACGAAAGAGCGAAAGTCCGTCGTACTCTTTTGTCCGGGATGTTTTTTCGCTTACTTGTTCATGGAGATGATCATGTTCACCATTTTCAGGAAATGCTCATTAAGTGTTTGAGTAACGTCTTCTCCTTTCGCGACTTTGTCCCTGATCCCGTGGATGAAGAATCTCCACTCGTCGTTTACTCCGGCCTCGTAGAATTCGCTGTATCTGAGACTCTCCTTTTGGACGCTGTACACCGTCCCGTCGACAAGACTTCTGGGCGTCGCATCCGCTCCCATGAGGAACGGAATCGAGTAGCCGTACGCTGGGAGCGTGACGAAAACGGTCGTCAATATTTCGGGGTGCTCGGGGTCGATGAGGATCGTTGCGCTCGACTGGGCTCTCGCGAGGTTCCACATGGCGGGGTGTTTGGACACTTTGGGAGAATTCGCCAGCTCGAGAGTGATATTGCCGTAGTTGGCGACGAGAGCGTCCTCCGGTGTGCCGTAATCATTCTCCCGGTGTACCGTAAAGTAGATGCCCTTGTAGCTTTTCTCCCCGTGCTTCAACGCCGGATCGATCTGTTCCTCGACGATCTTGTAACAGTTGTCGGCTATCTGAAGAATCTTCCCCCTCGCGTCCACGAACAGGTAGTTCGTTCCCCACTTGCCGCTGGCGATGTACCCTTTTTCAACGAACGAATGGAGAGCTTTGCTTGCTTCGTCGACGTCCTTGCAGTGTTCGGCGATGTAGCGCGGGACATAGTGATTCATGAATCCATCGTATTTCGGAGGGTCTACAAAAGGAAGGTCTCCCTTGTACGGTCCAACGTAGCACTCTCTGTTCTGCCATTGAACCGGCACGTCCGCCGCTCCTGCGAGCCCCTTCTCGTTCACGAAGAATGAAACCCCTGTATCGGCGGTACCCATTTCACCGAAAAATTTGTAGGGTTGTCCGTCGGCGCCCTCGACACCGACAATCCGTTTCAGGTAACCGGACTGAAGATCCGGAGCTGTTTCTCGTGTCTTATGAAAGATGATCTGTCCGTTTTTCGTGGCGGGCGCGGTGATCGCGAACGAAGTGCACCCCACCCCTTTATAGAGAAGGGCAAGATCCCTGTATCTTCCGAAGGTGAAGGCGATGTATAATTCTCTGTCGATTCCGACCGTATCTGCGATGGCGTTGAGTTCCTCGATCCAGTAGGAACAGTTGATTTTCTGCGAGAGTACGATGGAAAGTTTCGCGAAACTGCGGAGTTGCTCTTCTTTCCCCTCGGCTCGGGCAAGAAAGGCGTTGAACGCTTTGACAATGGAATCCTTGTTGACCTCTCCCCACATCTTTCCTACTTCGCTTGCGGTCCCTTCGAGAACAAGCGCATCTCCAGCGGGAACCGAAGCAAAAGCGGCCGAACCGACAAGAAGCAGAAGAGCGAATATCGATACCATGATGCGTTTCATTCATATCCCTCCTATCAATCTGCGATTCTGTTGCTTACAGCGTTTTGGATGACTTCGACGCCGTCCCGACCACCATGTCGGCCGGGGGGATTACTCGACGAACCGGGGCAGATACTCTTTTTCCAGCTCCCGGAAACTCTCGAAACCGACGAGGTTTTTGAAGTCGGAGAATGAGGCGACCAGGTCGGTCCTGCCTTCTGCGATCCTGTCTCCGCTTATTGTGCTCAGATAGTCCATCACTCCTTTCACGGCCGCGAAGAGCGGTCCGACCGGAATACTCACCCTGCCCACACCGAGTTTCCTGAGAACGTCTATGGAGAGGAGCGGCGTTTTCCCTCCCACGACTGCGTCCATGAGGTTGATACTCACGGGTGCATGGATTTCTTTCACTGCCCGTTCAATCTGCTCCACCGAACGAGGCGCTTCCACGAAGATGAGATCGGCTCCGGCTTCGGCGTAGAGGTTGCCGCGGCGTATCGCCTCCTCGATTCCGGAGACGGCGACAGCGTCGGTGCGGGCATTGATAACGAAGTCGGGATCGAGTTCGTCTCTTGCGGTTGTGCACGCCTTGATCTTAAGGACCATTTCCTCCGCAGGAATGATCTGCTTTCCCTCCAGATGTCCGCATCGTTTGGGGAATACCTGGTCCTCAATGTTCATCCCGGCTGCCCCCGCTTTGATGAATTCTTTTGTGACGTACATGGCGTTGATACTGTTTCCGTAGCCGGTGTCGGCGTCCGCCATGATGGGGATAGCGACCGAGTCCGCGATGTTTTTTGTGAAGTGCAGCACATCGCTGAAACCGAGGAACGCCATGTCCGGCAGTCCCAGATATGTAGCGGAGAGACCGAAACCGCTCACCTGAAGGGCTTTAAAGCCGTTTTTTTCGATGAGCTTCGCTGATATGGCGTCGTGCGCTCCAGGGCAAACAAGGGCTTTGCGTTCGAGAATCATCTTTTTGAGCTGCGTCGTTTTTTTCATGTACAAACCTCCTCGGTCAATGGGTTGTATTTCATTGCGGACAGGATGAGGGGGCGCCCGGAAAGAGCTTCCTGTCGAAAAAAAACGCGACTCCGGTAATCGTTAGTCCGGCAATGGAGAAGACAACTTCGGGGAAAAGCAGCAGGAGACCGCCGATTATGAAGGCCCCGCAGAGGAGAAGGTTCAGGAATGGGCTGTTGTCTCTGTGGCTGAAAAGACCGTATGCGATACAGACGGCCCCGATAAGGCCTGTTGCACCGTGGCTGAGAATGTTTGTCATCGACGCCCTGCCGACAAGCGCCGGGTTGAGAGCGAAGAAGTAGGGGAGAATGAAGGCCACCGCTCCCAGGCGTACTGCGAAAAATCCTGTCTTGACCCAATTCGCCTTCGCTATGCTCGCCGCCGCTACGGCTGCCGTGCATGTGGGAGGCGTGACGCCTCCGAGGATAGCCCAGTAGATGAAGAAAAGGTGGGCCGCAACGGGATCTATTCCGAGCTTGAGCAGCGGAGGCACGAGTATGGAGACGGAGAGCACGTAGGTTGGTACCACGGGGAGCGACGTTCCGAGAAGAAATGGGACCGCTGTGGCGATGGCAAGCGAGAGGTAGATATTCGTTCCGCCCACTTGGAGAATGACACCGCTGATCTTGGGAGCGATGCCAGTGATTCCTATGAGATTGACGAGCATGCTTACCGAGACCAGAATCGGGACTATCTGAGCGACGTCGCGTCCTCCCTCCGAGAGCGCGGAGAAAATCAGCCGGAACGTTTCGCGGTATTTCTTTTTGAAGATCCCGATGAGAAGAAAGACGCCAAGAGCCGAGATGCACGCGTAGAATCCGGCCAGCTGCAGCGGCTGTCCTTTGGCGATGAGGTAGAGCAGCAGTCCTGTGGGGATGATCAGCCCCGCCATTCGCTCCAGTGTGAGAATATCTCTCCACTTCGGGATCTCCTCGGGGGGAAGTCTGTCGATTCCCATACGCACGGTGCGGAAGTGCACGCCGCTGAAGACCCCTGTATAGTAGAGCAGACAGGGGAGAAGTGCGTAGCCGATGATGTGGAAGTAGGAGATGTTCAGGAATTCAGCCATCATGAAGGCCGTAATGCTCATGATGGGAGGGGTTATACCGCCTCCGGACGAGGCGATGGCTTCTACTGCGGCCGCGAACTCCGGTCTGTAGCCAAGGCGTTTCATCAGCGGAATGGTGTAATTGCCGGTGACCATGACATTGGCTACCGAGCTTCCGGAGATGCTGCCGAAGAGTGCGCTGGAGACCACGGCAGCCTTGGCGGGGCCTCCGGTGAAGCGCCCTGTGATCGCGAGCGCGATATCGATGAACGTTTTTCCCCCTCCCGTAGCGGAGAGAAGAGAACCGAATATAATAAACATGGAGATGAATGTTGCGGACATTCCCGTAACGCTGCCGAAGATTCCCAACGGCGAGTAGTAGAGCGAGTCAACGACGTATTCGAAATTGATTCCCCGAAGCTTCCACATACCGGGGAACGCGTCTCCGGTGAAGATATACCCTATGAGCACCACGACCATTATCGGGATCGCCACTCCCACTGTCCGTCGCGCCGATTCGAGCACCAACAGCATGAGCGCGACGCCGAGGGAACGATCGAGCAGCGTCGCGCCGCTGGTTCCCATATAAATGTCCATCGCCTTGACAAATGCGTTCAGATTTGCCGCGATCAGCACGACGACGAGGAAAACGTCGAAAAGAGAGATTCCATTGTCAGGCGAAGTTTCGTCTTTTTTCTTCAGGAACGGAAAGTACAGCAGAGCTATGGAGAGACCGAAGGCGACGTGAACGGCCCTAAATTGAATATCAAGCAGTTCGGTAAGGTAGACAGGCGCGAACAACTGGAAAAGAGCGAGGAAAGCGCCAAGATAAAAGATGATTTTTGTTTTGAGTTTTCCTATAGGTGAAAAGAGCACACTGCATCCCTCCCGCAGGGGCCCCGGCCGCATCGTGGCACTGCGGCCGGGAGAGATAGTAAGGCGTCGTTATTTCTTTTCGCTGTATTCCGGCGGGATGAACCGCTCAGGAACCTCTATCCCCTGTTCTTTTGCATACCGTATGAGCCCCGAGTGGGCGGGCACGACGTCGTCGCCTGCGTTCCTGAAGTAGTCGGCAACCGGATCGAAACCTTTTATCGGACCGTAGGCGGCGGCGATCTCGTCGAAGCCTTCGACGTATGCTTTCACGATCTGATAACCTACCTCTTCGGACATAGCGGACGTCGAGACAGCTCCTGCAATGGGGCATTCCTCCCAGATCGGGCCGACGTCGGGGAATTCCTTGATGCTTCCTTTTTCACGCTTGAGGAATGTCATATACGGAATGACTTCCTGTATCTTCTTCACATCCTCCTCGGAATAGCCGACGACTGTGAGCGGAGTCGTCATGTTCACCTCGATCAGGGACGAGTCCATGCTGCCCAGGCCGCTCGATTTCTGAAGCCCGGCGACGCGCCCTTCCCTGAGAGCGCTGATGGCGTCTCCTAGAGCCATCGGCACGAGGTTTATCTCATGTCCGAGAATGGAGTTGTATTGGACAACGTATGCGGCGGAGGCGGAACCGGGAATACCCGGGCAGAATCTCTTTCCCTTGAGATCCCCGAAGTGGGCGACCCCCGAATCCTGGCGCACGTAGAGCCTGTCGGCAAAGATGTTTCTCAGGAAGAGCCAGCGAAGCTCCTTGAAGGATTTGCCCTTGAACCCCTCGATCCCCTTGTAGAGCTGCAGCGAGCCCGGCAGGTCGATCGCGAGAGCGAAATCGAAGACCCCCGAGCTTATTTTCCGGAGGTTGTCCATACCGGCGCCGCTCTCTACGACGGTCACGTTGATCCCGTTCTCCGCCTTGTTGATCGCGTTCGCTGCGGCGACGCACCAGGCGTACACGCCCGATGTCGACGATGTGCTCCCCATGTTCAGGTGTATTTCAGCGGATGCAAATCCCGCAAACATCAGAACCAGTATGGTGGCTGCGAGTACGATTCCCGACAGAATCCCCTTTTTGAATCTCATCGTGATGCCCTCCTGTCTGTGTATTTTTCATGATGCCCTCAAAAAAAAGTACGCACGACGTTTTTCTGTTATGTCTCTGTCTTTGATCACGCTCCTTTGCTTTTGGAATTCGAAGGAAGAGTGTATGTCCCGTTCTTTTTTAAATACGCGACCAGCCCGCCTTCGGCGAGAATGTCCAGCATTACCGGAGAGAGGGGGAAAAGTGCAATCAAGCGCTCTTTCTCCGGCAGCTCTACGCTGTTCTTTCCGAGATCGACGATGAGTCTGTCTCCGTGTTCGATGACGTCGGTGTCGCACAGGAATGCTGGTATTCCCTGGTTGATGGCGTTGCGGAAGAAGATGCGCGAATAGGATTTCGCCAGGATCGCCCCGACTCCCGCGTGTTTGATGGCGATGGGCGCCTGCTCCCTGGACGAACCGCAGCCGAAGTTGCGGCCGGCGACGACAAAATCTCCCGGCGCGACGTTCTTCGAGAAGTCGGGGGCGATATCCTCGAAGACGTGTTCCGCGAGGGCGCCGAAGTCAAGGGTTTTCGTGTATTTCCCGGCGATTATGTAGTCCGTGTTGATGTCGTCGCCGAATTTGTAAGCGTTTCCCTGCATGATCAGGTTCATTGCGCCCCTCCTTCCTAACGGGAGCGGGAGAGATACTCCCGCGGGTCGGCGATTTTTCCCTCAAGAGCGCTTGCGGCGCAGGTGGCCGGCGAGGCGAGGTAAACCGAGGACTTGTTGTTCCCCATCCGTCCCTTGAAGTTTCTGTTCGCCGTCGACAACACGTTTTCACCGTCCCCGGGAACGCCGAGATGCGTCCCCGGGCAGGGACCGCATCCGGGAGGCAGAAGCGTCGCTCCCGCCTCCACAAGCTGTGCGACAATTCCCTCCGCGAGAGCCTCGGACAACACCTTCCGGGATGCCGGGCAGACAAGGAGACGGCAGTTGGTGGAGATTTTCCGCCCCGAGAGAATACGGGACGCGGTTCTGAGGTCGTCGAGTCGTCCGTTGGTGCAGGTGCCGATGTACACCTGGGCGATCTCTGTCCCCGCAACCTCGGTAACCGGGAAGACCGAGTCGACTGCGTGCGGGCAACTTATCTGCGGAGGAATGCGCGTCGCATCGATTTCAATCTCCGACGCGAAATCGGCGTCTTCATCGTCCCGGACTGGACGGGGAGCGCGTTGTGCGGTCGGCGCGACATAAGCGAGCGTTTTTTCATCCGCTTCCATCAATCCCGCCTTCGCTCCGCACTCTATCGCCATGTTGCTGAACGTCATCCGTTCGGAGACGGACATCGCGCGGATAACGTCCCCACGGAAGGAGAGCGCGAGATAGTCCGCGCCGTCCGCCCCTATTCTTCCGATCAGATGGAGCATCAGATCTTTGGCGTACGTTCCTTCGGGCAGGCTCCCGCTGAAGGTTGTCTTCATGGTCGCCGGGACGCGCATCCAGAGCTTTCCCGTGAGCATTACGCCGCTCATATCGGTGGAGCCTATTCCAAAGGAGAATGCGTTCAGCGCGCCGTAGGTGCAGGTGTGGGAGTCGGCGCCCACGGCGAGGTCGCCGGGGAGAATGAATCCGTGTTCGACAACGAGCTGATGGCAGACCCCCTCTCCCGTATCGAAAACGGGGATGCCCTGGGAGGATGCGAACCGCCGGAGGAGGGAGTGGAGATTGCTGATCCTCTCGTTGGGGCTGGGTGTTGCATGGTCGAGCACAATAAGCATCTTCGACGGATCCCAGACGCGTTCCCGTCCGTACTCCTCGAACGCCTTGATGGCGATGGGGCCGGTGGTGTCGTGAATCATGGCGAGATCCGCCTCGACGACCGCGAAATCTCCCGCTTTCACGTCCTGGCGCGCATGCGCCGATACGATTTTTTCAGCCGCAGTCTTTCCCACGCAGCTCTCCCTCCCTTCGTACTCCGCTCATCCTCTCTTCGAGAGAAGTTCCGTGAGGTCGTTGAAGTTCTCCAGGTCCTCCATGTGAAGAACGGCATCGATGATTTTTTCCGTCTTCTTCTCGTCGGGGAAGGCCTTGCCCGCGAGGGCCTTGAACTTCCACAGAAGCTCCTCGTGCGTGAAGGGGTTCTTCGGGTGCCCCTTGGGGAAGCTCTCCTGGAGATTGAACACCCGCCCATCCTTCAGATGAACGTCCACCTTCACCGTGTAGCGCAGATGTCGCGGCAGCTTTTCGATCTCCTCGTCGCTGACCACTTCCACCTTTTTGGCGAACTCAAGAATTTTGGGGTCCTTGATCTTCTCCTCGGTGAACTGGTCGATGAAGGCGTTTCCCTCCAGCAGCGTTACGGAGCAGACGTAGGGGTGGCTGAGCTGGGCGGCGACGACGCTGGTGATGGCGTCGGCCTCCACCGAGTACTTGTGCGTGATGGAGGTCGTATGCGCCACGACTTTCACGATGTCGTCGGGTGTAATTTCGGGGTGTTCGTCACGGAACTTCCGCAGCGCCCCGATGGTGGTGTGCTTGCTGCGGCAGGTGGAGTAGAACTTCAGTCCGATACCCATCAGTTCCCACCGGGAGCCCAGGTCTCCGCTCGTTCGCTCCACGTCGTAGACATCGTCGGTGAAACAGTTGTAAAAGCCTCCGAACTTATTTTCGAAGACGTCCTCGATACCGGTGAATCCCTTCCGGGCGAGGAGCGCGCCGATGATCGCCCCCTCGGAGGACTTGGACGGGACGATGCGTTTCGCCATGGAGGCGAACTGGACGGCCTGCAGGCCGCCCGACCAGTTCCCGGCGATGCCCATCGCGTGTCCCATCTGTTCGGGCGTGAGCCCGAGCATTTTTCCCACGCCTGCGGTGGAGCCGAACGGGCAGCACGTCCCTGTATTGTTCCACCCCTGATGTGCTATCTCCATGCCTACGGGCGCTGCCACGCGGCAGGATATCTCATAGGCCAGGACGGCGGCCGTGAGGAAATCCTTTCCGCTCAGATTCCCCATCTTCTCCGCGAAGGCGGTGATACAACCGAGAACGCCCGTGGAGACGTGGATGATGCCGTCGGTATGCGTATCGTCCAGCTCGAAAGAGTTGATGGCGGAGCCGTTGAGCATCATGGCCTCGATCACCGACGTTTTCCGGTCCGTGCCCCAGATCGTGGCCTCGTTTCGGTCCGTTAAACTTTCCAGAACGTCGCGGTAGATCCGCATCCACGGCGTTGTCGAGCCGAAGAGCCCGCAGCCGTAGCAGTCGAGCATTACTCTCTTCAGGTGGTCGAGGACTTCCGGAGGGATGTCCTCGAAGCGCAGCTCCGAGGAGAATTTCGAGAGGCGTTCGTTGATCGTGTCCATCATGGTGCATTCCTCCTTTTATATTTGAAGTAGTTCCGCGAAGGAGACAATCTCTTCGCGGGATTCAATCGTTCCGGCCGCGGCGATGATGCGTTCCGCTCTCTCCGGCGGAATAACGTCCGCGGTGACGTCGCGGAACTTCGCGATGAGTTCCGCCTCCGTCATCGGATTTTCCGGGTCTCCCTTGGCGTGGTCGATCCTCGCGGAGGCCGAGTTTCCATTGCGGTCGCGGATTTCAACGATCATCGAGCGCGGGTTCGGGTACAGTTTTTGAATCTCTTCGTCGATTTCAATGTGTACACGATCCGAAATCCTTCGCACCTCCGGGTCGCGGATAGCCTCTTCTTCGTACTCTTTGAGACCGGCTCTTCCTCTGACCAGTATCGAGGCGATGCCGTACTGAATGCTCAGGCGCGCGTGAAGCGGAGAGCGGTAGTCGGGGATGTCCGATCCCTGCTTCGCGTTGCGGTGGGTGCGCACGACGATGGATTCGATCTCCTCGGGAGAGAAGGGATGCTGCTCCAGGTCTTTCAGCGTCGCTTCGACGGCGTAGTGGACGTAGCGGCACGAACAGAAAGGTTTGAAGTAGATGCGCAGGAAGTGCCAGTCGCTTCCGAGGCTCGCCTCGACGAGTTCGAGGTCGGGATTCTCGGCGAAGCAGTGAAAGAAACCGAGACGTCCTTCGAGTATTTCGGAAGGTCCCGTCATTCCGTCCCGGGCGAGCATCGCCGCGAGGATGCCGTTGCGGGCGGCGTTTCCGGGATGGAGGTGCTTCGAGATGGCGCCGTCGATTTCGTACTGGTTGATGCCGGAGGCGAGGCTGCCGGCAAGGCCGAAGGCGTGCACCGTCTCTTCAGGGGAGAGCCCGAGTATCTTCGCCGCCGCGGCGGTTGTTCCGAAGACGGCGATGGTTCCCGTCGGATGGAATCCCCGCAGGTAGTGGCCCGGATTGATGGCCGTCCCTATACGGAGAGAGACTTCGTAACCGGCGGCGATCGCCTCGACAAGGTCTCTGCCGGAGATCCCCTCCGCCTCGCCCAGCGCAAGCGACATCGTCACGATGGACGCGCCTGGGTGATAGGTTGCGTGTTTCGATCCGTCGTCGAGCTCCAGGGCGTGCGCGGCCATTCCGTTCACGAGGGCCGCCGTCATGGAAGAACGCCGCAGGGAGCTTCCCGCGATTACGGACTCTCCCTTTTCCGAGAGTCTTTCCGCGAAATGTCTGCCCGCCTGTCCGCTTCGAGAGAGCTTGCTTCCGGCGAGCATGGCCCCCACTGTATCCAGAAGGCAGTTACGAGCCTGTAAAAGCACGTCGGACGGCAGCTGGTCATACTTCAGGGTCGATGTGAAAGCTGCGAGCTTTTCGGTAAGCGATGGCACGGATATTCCTCCTACTCCGCCCAGGGCACTTCCAGCGAGAAGAGGGGAGCGTACTGCTGGCATCCGTACACGTCCGTCTCGCCGGGGCCGCCGCTGGGCGTCTTCCGCTTGATGTTCGCCTTGATTCCCATTCCCGGATCGAAGAACATGAAGTCGAGTATCTTCTCCTCGGGGAGTCCGTAGACGTCCGCGATCGCTTTTTGCGAAATCGCGCCCGACTGTTTCACCTTTTCGTAGACTTCCCTGTCGGCGAAGATGATCTCAAGAGTGACCATGAAACTTCCCGCATTCTTGCTCCGGATTGTCCTGGCAAGGTCGCAAATGTTTTTTGTTTTCATCGTGTATGAAACCTCCCGAAATGATCAAGAATAAGGCGGTACTCCACCTCGTCAGTTGCGGATCCCACACAGATTTCCCATACGCCCCGGACGAACTCATCCGGGTAGTACGGGGAGAGCATGGCGATGAGCTTCTCAAGCAGGTCGTCGTCCGTTACCGGGTTCTCGGGCTCGCCTTTTGCGACCGGAATCCCCTTCTCGAAGATGCGTCCGTCCTTCAGCGCGAGCCGCAGCCACGCTCCACGCTCTTCAGGGTAGATGGCGTTCATGTGCTCGTCCGCCTCTATGCGCACGAGGGTCGCAACCCGTCGGAGTTCGTTGTCTCTCAGAAGTTCCGGAGTGTAGTCCTGGAGGGTCACGTTCCCCTTGCGGAGCGCCAGCGCCAGCGAGAACGGCATGCTGAACATCGCCTCTTCAAAGGTTTCCGGGAGCGCGATCTGTCCTACTTCGACGATGCCCAGCGTGTACGTCTTCACGAAGATCGACTCCACATCTTTCTCAGTACAGCCGAGAACGGAGCGCGCCTCCCTGGCGAGGTCGATGGCGGCGTGGCAGTGTCTGCACGTCGGGTAGAGCTTGGTGTAGGTGAGCAGAATCTCCCACCGGTTCCCAAGTTCTCCGACGAGAGCGTCTTCGGAATACTCTCCGGCGCACATGGCCTTGAGCCAGCCGTGATGTCCCTCGAAAAGCGTCCGCGGCGACTTCGCTCCCCTTTTGGCGAGTTCCGCCGAGAGCACGCCCGCGTACGCCGACTTGCCGGGTTGCAGCGGCTTGATGCCGGGGTGGTCGTGGAGCATCTCCTGCAACCCCGCACTCTGGAGCCCCCCCATGGACATCGCGTAGGCGAACTGTTCGGAGGGGAGCTTCAGGATGGAGGCGCACCCTGCCGCCGCGCCGATGGAGCCGCAGGTCCCGGTCGAGTGGAAGCCTCGCTTGAGGTGAGACGGGTTGACGGCTCTCGCCGCCCGGAGCATCGCGTCGTAGCCGACGGCGATACCCTTGAGGAGTTCCAAGTACGACGCTCCCTCCTTCTCGCCCATCGCCAGCACTGCCGGGATGACGGCCACCGCGGGGTGCGACGTTCCCCACCGGTGCCCGTCGTCGAGTTCGATGGAGTGCGCCATGATTCCCATGGCGAGCGCGGCGTTGGTCGCGGGCACTTTCGCGCCGTCGCAGAGGATGGTGGCCTCCGCGATGCCGCCGGTTTCCCTGGCGTAGGCGTTGTAGATGGATGCCAGCTCTCCCTCTTTGAATCCGGCGGCCGTCTCGCAGAGAAAGTCAACCAGTACTCTGCGTGTTTTCTCCATGACTTTTGGGGGTATATTTTCTGCAGCGAGAGGGGCGTAGAAGTCGGCGAGCTTTGTCAGGAGGGTCTTTGTTACGTCCGTTGTCATAACGTCAGACTCCCGAGACGGTCTCGAAGGTGTACCGGAAGATTCCGGGATCGAGCGGATCCTTCAGGGTGAGAAGGTGATCCACCGTCCATTGATAGCACTTGTTCTTCGGGAAGAGCGGTTCGTCTGTGAGAAGGGCCACGGAGCCGCCGGACGAGTTCATCTGCCCCGGATAGCTCATGTAGAAGAAGCGGAACTTGGCGCACTTTGCGACCGACGTGGCGAGCTCCGGATCCTTCGAAATAACTTCGATGACGATGGCTGCTTCATGGGCCATGGTGGTTTTTACAGGTTCGTTCTCCTTCATCAGTGCGTCCTTCCCGTAAGTGTGAAAGAAGAGTTCGTACTGATCGTCCCGAGCCGGACCGATAATTTCGGAAACCTTCTTCCGGGTATCGGCCAGAATCCGGTCGAGATTGGCGATGGCCCGTGTGTCGCGGATGCCCACCAGGTGATAGACGCGATGTCCCGCTTCCCCCGCCCCTTCGAGCTTCACCTTGTAGCTGCCGTCGGGAGAGGGAACGAAAAGACTGCCCGTTACCTTGCAGATACGCTCGGTCATGGCCTCGTACTTGCTGGCGTGCATGTCGAGTATGCCTCCTGGAAGGGCTTGGATGAAGGGGTTGGTTCGTTCGTACATGGAGTGCGCAGCGACGCTGTGCGGCGTGGCCTGCTGGTCCGGATGGATTGGTTCGATAGTGAAGCAGTCGTCGTAGACCGTGCCGACGATGGACTCCTTCACTTTCTGGGGCCAGCAGACGAGAGATGCGCACTCGGCGGCCTTTCCCATATGGAGACTTACTCCCCTGTCGAACCCCTTGAATATGGGGTATGCCGCGAGCACCGCGTCGTCGCAGGCGCGTCCGGCGATAATGACGTCGGCGCCTTTGTCGAGCGCATGCATGATCTGCTCCACGCCCATGCTCGCGGTGACGTTCGTGGTGTTGTCCAGCACGTCGTCCGTTAGAGGAAACGAGGCGCCGAGCGGTTCGGTTTCCCCATTTCCCACTCGTTTCCGAAGCGCGTCCATCGGTATCTGAGAATAGATCAGGGCCATGGTGAAAGGCTCCATTTTCCGCTCCTTCGCCACGGCCCTGATGATGTCCGCGTACAGATTTACTCCTCTGTCCGTTCCCGTTGTGCTGCATGATCCGACAATCATGGGAACCTTCTTCTTCCGCGCTTCCACGAGGGTGATCTCAAGATCATGACGCTCCCACTCGATCGGATTGTGGGGCATGTCCGCCCCGAGAAAAGTCGGTCCGGCGTCGGCTGTGCCCGCGTCCGCTCCGAAGCAGTCTATGTCCCGCTTCACCCCCTCGTAAAACGTTCCCTTCTCAATAATGTTGTCCCCGAGGTTCCCTGTCGACACCAAGAGAGAAACTTTCCGCATGGGTTTGTCTCCTTCCGTGGGTTGGTGTAAGATAATGGAAAATATTGAGGTAACGGAAATCAACTTCCGAAACTCTTTTTGTCATCATATGTGCGCCTTCTTCATTTGTCAAGCTGTTTTTTGACTTTATTGAGTGTTCCTAAGCTTCTCTTTCTAGAATGAAACTCTGTGCTGTTTGTAGTATGATGGTTGATAAGTTACACCTCGGAAGTGTATTTCTTTAGTCTGAAAAGCGTTAAATTGTAAGATTTATGAGAGAGGTGCGTTGTATGTTCGAACTGGCGGAGTATCCGGAAACAGTGATTGAAATCATGCGGATTATGTACTTTTCCGGCAAGTTGCAGACCTCGGGAGACCTGCAACTTGCGCTTGCAAAAAGAGGCGTGGATATTGAAACGAGAACGATCAGATATCATCTGACGAATCTTGAGAACGCCATGATCGTCAAACGTTTTGGCAACAGGGGAGTCATGCTCACCGATAATGGCGTCGAAGAGGCCAAAGCTCTTCTGGTATTCGACAGGGTCGGCGGCCTGGCGATGGAGACCGAGAGGCTCTCGCTGGAGTGCGAATACACACCGTCCTCGCAGACGGGCAGCATAATGGTCAATACTCTGCTGGTGGATGAAGAGAGGACGGGGGAAGCTCTTGAAACGCTTCTTGTGGCCGCGCGAAGCGGTGTGATCGTCTCTTCGCGGCTCGGGGTGCTGCGTCCGGGGCAACGGATGTGGAACTACGAAATCCCCCGGGGGAAAAACGCCCTGATAGGCGTCTCAAGCAGGAATTACGACGTGCTGCTTCATCAGTTGCGAATACCGACGGAGACAAGCGCGACCTTCCTTTTGCGTGTCGAGGGCGGGAAACCGAAGGGGATCGTCGACATCATTTCGCATGCGGGAACGACGCTCAGTCCAGGAGAACTGCTTATCCGCGGGAAGTATACATCGGTTCTCGATGCGGCGGAGCATGGCGGCGGTCTGGTGACAGCCGCCATCAAGACATTCCCGTCGGCGTTCTTCGACGAAGTGAAAGAGCGGATGGACGCTCTCGACGCTGCGCTCTTCGCCGGGCCTTTGGAATTAAAGGCGCAGATTCCGCACGCATACCAACTGTCATACAGAGATCGGAATAAGGGGTATATGATCGTTTATGGAGGAGCGAATTTTCTTGCTCCGCTGGTAGAGCGAAATATCGCTGAAAAGCTCTCGATAAGTCACGGTTTGTATTCGGTCGAACGCATGCTTCCCGTGGAAGAGGTAAAAAATGCTTTTTTCGGAAAGAACAGAGCAGGTGAAGTATGATACCGGAGCAGTGGTATTGCTTCTTGCCTTTATTCCGGCAGGGGAAAAGGTGGGTTTTTTTTCAATACATTAGCCGTCCTTGCTTCGTCGGAGTTTTTTGGGTGCGGCGAGTATATGCGCCTGCGTTTAGTAAATTCTCAAGTTCAGCTCGTCGCTCAGGCGTTTGAGGATCTCTATCCCCGCCACGGAGTTTCCTTTCTCGTCCAAGGAGGGGCCGCACGTGCCGATCCCCATCCGTCCAGGAACAGCCCCCGCGATGCCTCCGCCGACGCCGCTTTTCGCGGGTATGCCCACGGTGACGGCGAATTCTCCCGAGCCGTTGTACATCCCGCACGTCGCCATGATGGCGCGCACTATGCGCGCGACGCGCGGCGGGACGACCTGCTCTTCTGTGAGCGGGTTTCGTCCATCGGCGGCCAGCGTCGCGCCGAGCACCGCGAGGTCGCGACAGTTCACCTCCAAACTGCACTGCTGGAAGTACGCGTCCAGCAGGTCCTCCACATCCCCCTCGAGGTTGCCCACGCTCTTCAGGAACCACGCAAGCGCCCGGTTTCGATCCGCCGTTCCCTTCTCGGAGAAGTAGACCGACGCGTTCATCGAGATGGAGGCGTTGCCGGTCATCTTCGCCGCCATCTCCGTGACGGCCTGGATGCGCTCGGCGCTCTTCGTCCACGGCAGGAGGGAGAGAACCACGATAGCCCCGGAATTGATCAGCGGGTTGTGCGGACGGTGCGGGGCGTCCATCTCGAGCCGTATGATCGAGTTGAAGGCGTCCGCGAGCGGGTCCATTCCTACGTGCGAGAAGACTTTCTCCTCGCCGCAGACGGAGAGCGCCAGCGAGAGAGAGACCGCCTTCGAGACGGACTGCATCGTAAAAAGGTAGTCCGCGTCGCCCGAGAAGATCAGCCCCGACGAGAGATCGAAAACGGCCGCGCCGACGGCATCCGCCCGCGCCTTCGCCAGTTCGGGAATGTATGTCGCCGGATGCCCCTTCTTCCATGCGTCCCTGCATTCATCTACGATTTGGTCCAGCATCTCCTGCATGACAGCCTCCTGTTGTCGATAATAAGTGCGCTCCCCGGCGTGTTCACCGGAGATACGGCGCCATCGTCTTCGCTATGTGTTCCGCCATAAGGCGGTAGCCCGCGGCGTTGGGATGAATTCCAACATTCTTGTAGATTTTCCCATCATAGCATGAAGCGAGGAGGAGAACGAGTTCCCCCTTCGCATGAAGATGCGGGGAAGCAGGCAAAACAATCGATTTGCCCTTTTTTTGCTGAATAAATAGGCATATAAAGAAATGTGTGGGTATTCCCTTATGTCTTGACAGATTTGCAAGGGATGGCCTATGATGAACTGTAAATTCAAAAGGTGCGGGAAAGTGTACTAAAATATTTTTTATGTAAGGGGGAGAAAAGTGTGGGTAAAAGAAAAAGCTTGAGCGTAAAGAGTATTCTATTTTCTTTATTGGTCGTTTGTTTCCTTTTCAGCGGGGTGAATCTTTCGGCGGAAGCGGCGCAGTATAAATGGAAGATGGCGATGCCTTGGCCTGTTCCTGCGCAGGATGCCTTCCACAAACAGTTTATTGAATTGGTGAAGGAGTATTCCGGAGGCAAGATCGAAATTACGTACTACCCCGACGGACAACTTGGAACGCATGACGAAATTTTCCACTCGGTACAGGACGGCTCGGTCGAGATAGGTTATTTTGCGCCGTATGTCAACCTCGTTCCCGGCGGCGTCCTGAACTGGATGCCCTGGACTGTTATGAGCTGGCAGGCGGCGCAGATGGCCTTCGACAGAGACGACGGCATCCTTTGGAAGGTCATGGAGAAAGCGTACAACGAGGTCGGTATGAGTATGTTCTATCAGGTCTCCTATGGTCCTTACGGGCTCGGGAACAATGTGCGGCCTCTCAAGAGCCCCGAGGACCTTAAAAACCTCAAACTGAGAGTCTCCGCTTCTCTCGGACTGGTGCGCATGCTTCAGAATATGGGGGCGGGAAGCGGCATGACGCTTGAAACGATACCATGGGGGGATCTTTACGACGCCCTCGGTAAAGGGGTTGTCGACGGTTGTTGGAGCATGTGGCCTTCGCTTATAGAACTGCGTCACTCGGAAGTACTGACATACTACTCGGATTTGAACTTCGCGTGGGATATGAATAATGTCGTTATCAACAAAGACATTTGGGATTCACTCCCCAAAGACCTTCAGGACGCTGTCGTGAAAGCATCCGAAGAAACGCAGAAAGCGCTCTTCGCAAACTCCGAAAAGCTTGAAAAAGAGTTCATAAAGAAGCTTCAGGCGATGGAAAGTTTCAATATTACGTTTTTAACGGATGAGGAGCGGGAGGGATTCCGCAAGGCCTCCAACATGGGAGCCATTTGGGACGAGCTTTGCAAACCCTGGCTCGACCAGAACTATCCCGGACAGAATATGACGGAAAAAGTACAGGCCGAACTTGAAAAAATCCACCGGAAGGTTCTCGCCGACAAGGCTGTCTCGAAATAGGGCGACGCGCAGTTTCACAATAAACGAAAATTCGATTTAAATAGAAGGAGCACAGGGGAGGAGTGTTGTCTCTGTGCTCCTTTTTAAAAGAGGTGTTTGGCATGCATATGCTCACGAAGACGCTCAAACGATTGTTCGATTTGCTGGCTTTTATAGAGGTTGTTGTTTGCTATGCGGGACTTCTTCTGGTGACTTTTTTGGTGTTTTTCAATGTCCTCAATCGCTATTGGTTACGGTTTGAAATCATGTGGGTTGGAGATTTTTCGCTCTATGTCTTCATGATATTCGTCTTTTTCGCCGTTGCTTTCACGACACGAGAAAAGGGACACACCGCCGTGGAGATTCTGCCGAACAAGATCTTTAAAAAAATACCCGGAATACGGAAGGGGTACGGAATATTCATCAGTCTTTTAAGCATATTTACGGCGATTCTTTTCATAGTACCCGTCTATCGTTTCGCCGCTCGAAGTGTTCGCTACCCTCAGTATGGCACGCTGGTCCGATGGTTCAATACGAGCTGGATAATGCAGACGATGTTCATCGTTATGATTCTTGTCGCAGCTCACTTGCTTCAGAGGATGATCGTCGACGCGCAGATTAAATCGTCCCGGACGGAGCAAGAAGAGGGATAGGGGGTATTCATATGGAAATGGGAGCAATCACAGCAATCGTCGTTTTCATGCTGACTTTGGCGCTCGGGCTTCCTCTGGGCTGGGTCTTTCTGATAGGAACCATATCCGGAGTCTTTGTCCTGGGGGATTCGCTGAATTTTATGGCCAGCACTTTTTATCACTCGATCAACAACTATGTGCTCATGGCGGTTGTTTTCTTTATATTCGCCGGAAGCCTCATCTCCGTAACGAGTCTTGCGGACAGGATCGTACGCTTCTCTCACGCGCTCGTTGGCCGGGTCCGGGGCGGTCTCGTGCTCGTGGGGATTGTCGCGACCGTCATTCTCAGCGCGCTCACCGGTTCTTCATTGCCGACCATCTCGGCGCTCATCCCGCTTTTGGTACCTCGCCTGGAAAAGCTCGGCTATAAAAAGGCCTATACAACCGCCGTGCTCTGTTCGTCCAGCTTTCTGGGGTACCTGATTCCTCCGAGCGTTCCGGCCTTGATATACTGTATGGTTGCACAGCAGTCGGTGGCGGCGCTTTTCTTGGCGACTGTCGTTCCGGGGTTGCTTCTGGCGGTAGGATACGCCGTCCTGAATTATTTCATATGTACCCGTTATATGCTGCCTGTGGAGGGCGTGTCGGCAGAGGAACTTCCCGCCGGTTCACGTCTGAAAGAGCTTCGTGCAGCGACTTGGTCGGCTCTTCCAGCCCTGGGAGTTCCCGTGGTCATACTCGTCGGTATCTACGGCGGAATTTTTACCCCCAACGAAGCCGGGGCGGTAGCTGTTGTGTATTGTCTCCTCATCGGTTTTTTGGTATCTCGTGATCTCAATACAAAAACACTGAAGCAAGCTCTCTATTCAACCGTTCTCTCCCAGGGAATGCTGGGGCTTCTTTTGGGCGGCGGCACCGTCTTCACTCGTTTCCTTATACGAGAGGGCGCCGCGCAGGCCTTCGCCGGCGCTATGCTTGGGATGTTCGACAGCAAAGTCTTCGTTCTTCTCTCCGTGAATATCTTCCTTCTCATTCTGGGCATGTTCATTGACGGCATTCCGATTCTGATATTGGCGGTTCCCATGATTCTCCCTCTCATGGCGGAGCTTGATGTAAATCTTATCCATCTTGGAGCCATCGTTATCGTAAACGTTGGATTGGGAGTTGTTTCCCCGCCTTATGCAATTTCGATATTCGTGGGGTCGCGACTCTCCGGAGTTTCCTACGGAGCGCTGTTAAAACCGATGATGTGCTTTTTTTTCCTTGTAGGAATACCGGTTCTCCTCTTGACGACCTACATTCCCGCGCTTTCCTGCTGGCTGCCGTCGCTCGTTCTGGGACCACGCTTTGTTGGACCCTGGTAAACAACGGGATCGTGCTATGAAAGGAGGCAATTTTAAAGAATGCCACAACATTTCGACATGGTGCTTAAGGGTGGACGCATTTTCGACGGAACGGGCAATCCGTCCTACGTCGCCGATATCGGGATAACTGAAAGCCGCATCACCCGAATAGGTTTTTTAGAGGAAGATGCGTCGGAGATAGCCGACGTTCGAGGGTTTGCAGTTTCTCCCGGTTTCATAGATCTTCATAATCACAGCGATCATACGATCCTTCCTTTCCCCGATGCGGAGAATTACATCATGCAGGGGGTTACCACGTCTCTTGGCGGCAATTGTGGAATATCGATGGCGCCGTTGAGCACGGATTTTTGCAAACTGACCCGCGATTATCTTTCTCCTTTTCTGCACCATGGATACGAGTACGGTTGGGACTGGAAGAACACGGGAGATTTCTCCAGGAAGGTCCAGGAGAATGGGACGACGCAGAACGTCGGATTTCTCGTCGGCCACGGAACCCTGAGGATTGCTGTAAAGGGGTTCGACAGAGGGGCATGCAGCCCGGAAGAGATGCGAAAAATGCGCACACTCCTTGATGAGGCGATGGAAGAAGGTGCTTTCGGCCTCTCCGCAGGACTCATTTACTCTCCTGGAAGCTATGCTTCAGAGGAAGAATTAAGCGAACTTACCGCTCGAATCGGCAAAAAAGGAGGATTTTTTGCTCTCCATATGCGAAACGAGAGCGATCAGTTGATCGAGTCCGTCGAAGAGGCAGTCAGAATAACGGAAAAGAGCGGGGCAGCGCTCCATATTTCTCATCTAAAGGCTGGAGGCCGGCCGAACTGGGGCAAGGTTCACGGCGCTCTCGCGGTGATGGAAGAGGCTCGGGCGCGAGGGATGAACGTCACGTGCGACGCATATCCGTACAACGCGGGGATGACGACGATTACAGCTCTTCTGCCTCCATGGACGCTCGAAGGAGGCGTGATTGCGATGCTCTCACGCCTCGGCGATCCCGGCAGCCGGAAAACAATCATCCGCGATCTTAGAGAAGGAGTCGCAGGATTCGAGAATTGGCTCAGGAACATAGGTTGTTCGAACATCAGAATAGCCGCTTGTCCCTCGGCAAGAAGATACGAAGGTATGACGCTTCAAGAGATAGCTCGGGAAAAATCACCTGAATTTCATGAGGGATTTCTGAACTGGCTCATCGAGGTCGAATGCAACGCCACGATGGTTCTTTTCAGCCTGTTCGAAGACGATGTCGATTTCGTTATCCGTCACCCGTTGTCATGCGTTGTGTCCGATGGATGGATCACGTCTCCGAAGGCCGGAGGGAAGCCTCATCCGCGCGGTTACGGAACATTTCCCCGGTTTCTCGCTCGCTATGTGCGTGAGAAGCGCCTTTTGAGTCTGGAAGAGGCTGTTCGCAAGATTACGTCTCTGCCTGCTTCGATTATGGGCCTGAAAGACAGAGGGATGATCAGGGAAGGTTTTCGGGCGGACCTCGTTGTATTCGATCCTGCGAAAATCCGTGACAGGGCCACTTTCGAAGAACCGCATCAATTTCCTGAAGGAATCCACAGTGTTGTGGTCAACGGCAGGACGACCGTATCAGAGGGGCGTCTCACGGGCGTCAGGCCGGGTAATGTGTTGAGAAAAGGAGAGTAAGTCTTGAGCCTTCACCTCGTCCCGTCGGGGAAATGCGCTTCGAAAAAGATCGCGTTGAGCAACGGAAGCGGGTTCGGAGTCCGTTTTTACAACAAGGAGAGCGTCCTTTTTCGTGCATTTACCGGAGATACGCGGCCATCGCCTTCGCGATGCGCTCCGCCATAAGGCGGTAGCCTGCGGCGTTGGGATGGATTCCGTCCGCCATCAGCTCGGGGTTTCCGAGGATATCCTTCAGGACGTCGGGGATGAGCACGGAGCCCGTGTTCTTCGCCGCCTCGAAGTAGCGCTTGCCGACAGGAGCGAGCAGCGGTAAGCCCTCAAGCCCGGCGAGGAAGACGAGCGCTCCTTCCTCCTGGATTCTCCGGATCATCGTCTCAAGGAGGGCGAAGCTCTCGTCGAGGTTCATCCGGCGGAGCATATCGTTCCCGCCGAGCAGCACGACGACTACCGACGGAGAAAGTGCCAGCAGCTTCTCAAGTCGTTCATATGCTCTGGCGACGGTGTCGCCGTCGACGCCCATGTTTTCCACATGACGGCCAAGCAGCGAAGAGAGCACGGCGGGATAGGAATTTCCCGCTCCCCCGGCGCCCCTGCCCGCCGTCAGGCTGTCGCCGAAAGCGACCACGGGGCCGAAAGCCGCAGGAGCGGCGTTCCGTATCCTCCACGAGTTGACGCGGGAAGGACCGAAGAACCAGTAGAACGCAGCTCCGGCAAGCAGGAGCAGAAAAAAAAGCAGAAGGCGTCTCTGAATCGGCATGGTGCTCTCTCACCTCCGGAGAGGGTATGAAATACGGTTTTCCCGAATATCCCGGTCGTTACGGGAAACGCGCCGCGTTTCAGCGGCACGTTTCCCGGCTTTATGCTCTTCGACCGCAGTCGGCCGCTACTCGGCGAGACTCCCCAGATGCTTGGAAAAAAAACGCTCCATGGCGCGGTAGAAGTCGAAGCGGTTCTCCTCGTTGAGAAATCCGTGTCCTTCATTCTCCTTGACCATGTACTCCACGTCAATGTCTCGTTGTCTCAGGGCCTCCACGATCTGATCCGATTCGGCCTTCTTTACGCGGGGGTCGTTGGCTCCTTGGGCGACGAAGAGCGGCGCCCGAATGTTGCCGGCATGAAAGACGGGGGACGCCGCTTTCAGTAGTTCCCGTTCCTTTTCCGGGTGGCCGATCTGCTCGTACATCATCTCCCGGCCGAGTTCCCAATAGGGAGGGATGGTTTCGAGCAGGGTAAAGATGTTCGAGACGCCGACGTAGTCGACGCCGCAGGCGTACAGCTCGGGGGTAAAGGCCAGTCCGGCGAGTACCGCGTATCCGCCGTAGGAGCCGCCGTAGATCCCGACGCGCTTCGGGTCCGCGATCCCTTCTTGGTCGATCAACCACTTGACTCCGTCGGAAATATCGTCCTGCATTGCGCGTCCCCACTGTTTGAAACCCGCCTCCCAGAATGACCGGCCGTACCCCGTGGAGCCTCGGAAGTTCATCTGCAACACGGCGAGCCCCCGGCTGGCCAGGAATTGTGTCTCGTTGTCAAAACCCCACGTATCGCGCGCCCATGGCCCACCGTGAGGATGGATCACAACAGGAAGATTTTTCCCGTCGCTCTCCGTCGGTAGAGTAAGGTAGCCGTTGATGATCAAACCGTCGCGGGCGACGTAGGAGACGGGCTTCATAGGCGACATTCGTTCTTCCGGAAGCCACGGAGTCAGATCGGCCAGCTTGCGGAACGCTTCCGTCTTTCGATTGAAAAAGTAGTAGGAACCCTGCGTTCGGTCGCTTCCAGCGTGAAGAAGCACCTTGTCTTCATCTCTGCTGGAGGAGACCACAGTCACTTCATATCCGGGCAACCTGGCTTCCAGCTCTCTTTGGAGCGCGGCACGCTCCTCGTCGAAGAAATGATACTGAATACGATCGGTTATGAATGCCGCGCCTGTAAGCGTTTTTCTTTTTCGGGAGAAGAAAAGATGTTCGACATCAACCTCCGGATGTTCGAAAAGCAGTTTCTCGTTCTTCGCGGTCAACGGGTCGAAAATATATATCGCCGATGTGTTCCGGCCGAGGTTGGACGCGACATAGAGCTTTTTATTGTCGAAGGTGAAAAAGAAAGGAGACACGCTCTCTCTGAAGTTGGTGGTAAGCAACGTTCGAAAGGGGAGCCCTTCCGCCTCTCGAAAGAGCAGCGATGTATTCACGCCGTCGGTCCTTATCGCTACGCGCAGCTTCCCGTCGTGGTCGGTCAACCATTCCGCTATGTCCCCCGGGTTTTCTTCGACGAGAGTAAGAGTGCCTGAAGACAGCGTGAGTCGGTAGACGTCGTATATCCGCGGATCCCTCCGATTCATACCTATGAGCATTTCATCGTCCTGCTCCTCAAGAGGATCGACGATGGTAACCCGGACATTCTCGAACGGTGTGAGTTCCCGAGGTTCAGTTCCATCGGCGTTCACGGCGTACAAGCGATAGTTCTCATCTCCGCCGGAATCTTGCAGGTAGACGATTCTGTCGTTCCCGGCCCAGAAGCAGGCTAAAATATCCCGCTCGGCGGCGGAGGTGACGCGAATCGACTCGTCCTCGTCCACTTTCTGCACGTAGATATTCAAGCGCCGATTCCAGGAGGCGCGGTACAGAATGCGCGTTCCGTCGGGAGAGAGCTGAAAACCGCATTTTTCCGGGTTCCGGAAAAAATCCTCCATCGGTATGAGCTTTTCCGCCGCCGTCGATGGAAGGAGAAGAGAGAAGATGCCGAAAATCGCCGCGATAACAATGGAAAAAAGTCTCATAATACGATTCCTCCGCCGTTTTTATAGTATCGTGCCGCGTACAGGCCGCGCTGCGGCGAATGGTACCGATGAGGAACTCTTTTGTCAAGCGAACGCGGATTTCGACTGTGACGGGAGGAGGGGCGCCGCGAGGCGTCCACCCCCGTCTCTGTTTGCAGAAAAAAGGGGTAGTCGGGTACAATAGCCTTCCGAATGCCGGAACATTCCCGTGAGAAGATCGCGTCCGGCGGCGGGAATCCGCACGAGAACGCATTCCGCCGACACCTCAAGAACAAGGAGACCATCCATGCCTGAAAATATACTCGAAACGGGGTTCGACGACGAACTCAAAAAAAGCTATCTCTCCTACGCGATGTCGGTTATCGCCGACCGCGCGCTTCCGGACGCCAGGGACGGTTTGAAGCCCGTTCAGCGCCGCGTCCTCCATGCGATGAAGGAGCTCGGCCTTTCCTCCGGGGGATCGCATAAAAAGTCGGCAAGGGTCGTCGGCGAGACGATGGGCAAGTACCATCCGCATGGCGATTCCTCCATATACGAGGCTATGGCGCGCATGGCGCAGAACTTTTCCCTTCGCGTTCCGCTGGTGGACGGACAGGGAAACTTCGGCTCGCTCGACGGCGACTCTCCCGCAGCGATGCGCTATACAGAGGTTCGCCTGGCTCCCGAGGGAGAGCTGATGCACGGCGACGTCGACGAGGAGACGGTGGACTTCGTCCCGAACTTCGACGAATCGCTGACGGAGCCCTCCGTTCTCCCCGCCGTCCTCCCGAACCTGCTGATCAACGGCGCGTCGGGAATAGCTGTCGGTATGGCGACGAACATTCCGCCGCACAACCCCGTCGAGACGCTCTCGCTGCTTTCGGAGTATCTCCGCGAGGGGTGTTCGTGGAGCGTTTCCGAGACGGCGTCGAGGATGCCCGGGCCCGACTTCCCCACGGGGGGCGAGATCGTCGGGACAGCAGGCATACGCGAGATGTACGAAACAGGGCGCGGCAAGTTCACGCTTCGCGGCAGGACGCATATAGAGGAAACAAAAAACCGCTACCTCGTCGTGATCACTGAAATTCCGTACGGCGCCACAAAGTCGCGCATCGTCGCGCAGATTGCCGAGAAGCTCGACGAAAAGAACGTCGAGGGGATCGTGACCGTCAGGGACGAGTCCGACAGGACGGGCGACCGGGTAGTCGTCGAGATGCAGAAGAAGACCGATCCAAAGGCGGTGGAGGCGCTGATGCACTCAGCAACGCAGCTCTCCGGCACCTTCGGCGGCAACCTGCTCGCGCTCGCCGGAGGCGCGCCGCGGACGATGACGCTCAAGGACATCTTCGACTGCTTCATCGGGCACCGTCGCGAGATCGTCCGGAGGAGAACGGAGTTCCGGCTGAAGCGCGACGAAGCGAGGCTGCACATCGTCGAGGGCTTGCTGAAGGCGCTCGATATTCTCGACGAGATCGTCGCGCTGATACGCGCCTCGAAGAGCGTCGCCGAGGCGAAGTCCGGACTCGTCGAACGCTTCGGCTTTTCGGTCCTCCAGGCGGAGGCGATCCTCGAGATGCGCCTCTCCCGCCTCGTCGGGCTGGAGTACGAGGCGCTCGTCAAGGAGAAGAAGAAACTGGAGAAGGCCATCGCGGAGTGGAAAGGCATCCTCGCCTCCGCGAAGAAGCTGGACTCCGTTGTGGCCGGGGAGTTCGACGAGCTGGCGGCGCGTTTCGCGAAGAGCCCGCTCGCAGCGCGGCGGACCTCCATACTCGACGAGGAACCGGAGAAGAAGCGCGGCAAGGATTCTCCGGGGCAGGCGCGTCTCTCGTTCGAGCAGCCGACGCCCTGCGTGATTTCGCTCGACGCCGAGGGGTACATCCGGAAGCGCGAGATGAAGCGCAGGCCGCGCGATGAGGAGGAGGGGAGCGTCTTCGTGACGAACGGCATCGTCTACGCGCTCGGCGACGACGGGCGTTTCTACTCGCGCGAGCGCGCGGGAATTCCCGACGCCTCGACGAAGAAACTCCTTCCGGCGCAGGAGTTCTTCGGAGCCGGGGAGGGCGTGTCGCTCGTCCTCGTCTCCCCCGACGACCACGACGAAGCGCTCTTCGTCTTCGCCGACGGCTCCGTCAAACGATCCACTCTCGATACGCTCAAGGGAGACTCGTCCAGGAAGAACACCTCGAAAACAGCGACTCCGCTGAACGAGGGGGAGAAGCTGCTCGCGGTCGTCCCGCTCAAGGGGGACGGAGATTTCGATGTCCTGCTCTGCACGAAGTTCGGACGGACGATCCGTATTCCCGGGGCAAAGATTCCGCTGAAGGGAACAGCGGCGCGGGGTGTCGCCGGAATCGCGGTGGAGGATGAGGACTCGCTTGTTTCGGCGGTCGCGCTTCCGAGGAGCGAGGCCGCGCCGGATGACCTGTTTGTGGTCGTCCGGACATCGAACGGCAGATTCTTCCGTTTCGCGCTCTCGGAGCTTAAATCCTCCGGGAGGGGTGGCAAGGGAATCTACATCCACAGAGGCGACAAACCCTCCTTCGGAGAGGTCGCCGAGATCGCGGCGCTTTTGCCGGGCGACTCGCTGATCGCGAACGACGGGGCGGAGATTCCCGCGGAGAACGTGCGTCCCCGCGAGGTGGGCGAGCACACGCTCGTTTCAATGACCGAGATTCCGGGGGTGTCCCCGCCTCGCTGTCAGGCGCAGGAAAGAACGGACGCAACGGAAACGGCGGAACGAACGGCGACGAAGGGCCGGACGAGAGCGTCCCGGAACAGCACACCGGCGGCGCTCCGGCCCGGAGGCTTTTTGCGGAGAACGACGAGGGAGTGCAGATCAGCGGAGGCAGCGGGGACTTCGGCGAAGAAGAAGATTTCGCGGGTTTTCCCGAGGATGACGGAGGAGAAGAGTGATGAGCGGATTCAACTACGACGGCAGTTCCATACGGGTGCTCGAAGGACTTGCGGCGGTGCGGATGCGCCCCGGAATGTACATCGGCGATACAGGGCAGCGGGGGCTGCACCATCTGATCTGGGAGATCGTGGACAACTCCGTCGACGAGGCGCTTGCGGGCTACTGCACCGAGATTTCGGTTGAGCTCGCTCCCGACGGCAGCGTCCTTGTCTCCGACAACGGGCGGGGTATGCCCGTCGACCCGCACCCGCAAAAGCGCGTTCCCACCTGCCAGGTCATCATGACCGTCCTCCACGCGGGAGGAAAGTTCGGCGACGGCGCGTACACCGTCTCGGGCGGCCTTCATGGGGTGGGCGCGTCGGTGGTGAACGCTCTCTCGAGAAACTCGAACTCTTCGTGCGGCGGGACGGTCGGGAGTACTCCATGACGTTCATGCGCGGCGACGTTTTCAAGGAGCTTTCGTCGAAGCCGGAGAAGACCCCCGGTACCGGCACGACGGTGCGTTTTTACCCCGATCCTCTGATTTTCAAGGCGGGGATCGTCTTCGACCCCAAGCTCGTCGAACGCCGCCTGCGCGAGATCTCCTACCTCGTGCCGGGACTGGCGCTGACCCTGGAGACGGTGAACGCGGAGGGTGAGACGATTCGCGAGACTTTCATGAACAAGGACGGCATCGAGGCGATGACGAACCGCCTCGCGAAGAACACCACGCCGCTCTTCGAGGGGACGGTTGCGTTCACGGGAACCTCGGGCGACACCGAGGTCGCGTTCGCCTTAAAGTACCTCGACGACTACAGCGAGAGGATGTATTCTTTTGTCAACCTGATCCCGACGGCCGAGGGCGGCACGCACGTCGCCGGATTCAGAGCCGCTCTGACGAGGGCGGTGAACGAGGCCGCCAAGACGGAGAAGCTCCTGAAGGCGGGAGAGGGGAATATCCTCGGCGACGACCTTCGCGAGGGGCTGCTCTGCGTCCTCTCGGTGAAGCTTCCGAACCCGCAGTTCGAGGGGCAAACGAAGGGAAAGCTGGGCAACGGCGAGACGACCGGCGCGGTGAGCACGCTGGTGTACGATAAACTCTCCTACTTCTTCGCGAACGAGGGCGGGGGTATCCTCCGGATCATCGTCGACAAGGCGCTCTCCACGAGGAGAGCGAGGGAAGCGGCCAAGCGGGCGAAGGAGCTG
>CAXXRY010000062.1:0-45433 GCA_963668335.2 Aminobacteriaceae bacterium
TGGTTTTCGATGGCCCTGGCGCGGAGCAGCGTTCTCCAGTGATCCGCCCTTGACGAGGGCCACTGCGAGCTCACGAAGAGCACCTCTGCGCCCTTGAGCGCGTACGTGCGGATCCACTCGCAGAATCGGATGTCGTAGCAGATAACGCACCCGGCCTTCGCGCCTTCCAGGTCGAAGAGGCAGGGCTTACGGCCTCCCGTGAAGTACTTTTCCTCCTCCATCAGTCGGATGAGGTGCGCTTTGTCGTACTGCGCCACGAGCTTCCCCTCCGGGTCGATCACCTGCGCCCTGTTCGCGTACCCCTTCTTCGTCGAAGCGAGCACCGAACCTCCGACGAACCAGACGCCGTACTTCCGGGCCAGTTCTCCGAGGAAGGCCGCCGCCTCCGCTCCTTCGGGGTCCGCCAGCTCCTTCGCGCGCGCGAGCGCGTACCCCGTGTTCCACATCTCGGGCACGACGACGGCCGTCGGTAGCTCCGATGGAACGTAGAACGAGGCCATCCAGTCCTCGATATTCCGGCAGTTCCGCTGTTTGTCGCCGATGGCGATGTCAAGCTGCAGCACACCCACTCGAAGTTTCATCCACTACCTCCTCGATTTCGGCCGGGAAGGCTCCCGCCGTCTAGTTGCAAAGTTGAAGCCGCCAATTTTTCGAAAAAACTGAGAATTTAGCGCGATATGTTTCCCACTCTAATCCTATGAATAGTCGATGAAATTCTTCTTGTCAAGGGGGAACTTCCCGAAGACGAAACGAAATTTTCGCTTGACAGATGTTCGGGGACTGTGATATCTTCTCCGCAATCGAAATCGGGGAGGACATTCTCATGATTCGTACCACACTCAATCGAAATTGGTGGTGGCGGGCTTACTAGCCTGCCGCCGATGACCATAAAGCTCGCGATATAAGAACAACGCGTGTTCTTTAAGGCCGTGGAGGCAGGTCCCTCAAGGGATCTCACTCTACGGCCTTTTTGTATTCCCAGCGGGGGACGGAGGCCGGACAGGCTTCTCTCCCCCGCTTTCTCTTTATCAGGGCAAAGGAGGAAATGATATGTTTGCACAGACTCTCTCGAAGGTGATCGAACGGAAAAATCTGGAAAGCGCGGAGATGGAGGAGGCCATGGAGGCCCTTGTGGAGGGAAACGTTCCCGCAGTGCAGACGGCCGCGTTTCTGGCGGCGCTCCGGGCGAAGGGGGAGACGAAAGAAGAGATCGGCGGCGCGGTCCGGCTGCTTCTGCGAAAGGCGCGGAGAGTTCCGGCGCGGCGCGAGCTGCTGATGGACAACTGCGGCACCGGCGGCGACTGCATACGCAGAGGACCGACGAACATAACCGAAGCGACTGCGAAGGCGTCCGCTCCGCTCCGGGAGGTTTCGTCCTGTCCGTTGCAGAGCGCGAATGCTTTCGTCCCCGAAGGGAACGTTCAACATCTCCACAGCGGCGGCATTCGTGGCCGCGGGCGGCGGTATCCCGATGGCGAAGCACGGCAACCGCGCAGTCTCCAGCAAGTGCGGCGGCGCGGACGTCGCCGAAGCGCTGGGCGCGGAGATGCCCGACACTCCCGAACGCGCCGCCTCCTGCCTTGACGCGGCGGGGCTGGTACTCCTCTTCGCGCCGCACTTCCACCCGATTCTGCGGAACGTGGCCGAGATACGGAAGAACCTCGGCGTGCGGACGATCTTCAACATCCTTGGTCCCCTGCTGAATCCCGCGCCCCTCACGCATCAGGTGATGGGCGTCTTCGACCCCGATATGGCCCCGCTGCTTGCCAATGTCCTCCTCGCGCTGGGGCGGGAGCGCGGCATGGTGATCTCCGGGCACGGCGGCTTCGACGAGCTCTCGCTCAGCGGCCCGAACCGCCTGGTTCTTTTCTCGGAGGAGGGGGTGAGGGAGGCCGTCATCACTCCGGAAGAAGCGGGGCTCGCCCGCAGGGGCGACGACGAGCTCTCCGGCGGAACAGCGACGGAGAACGCAGCGATCATCGAGGATATCCTCGCCGGGAAGAAGGGGGCTGCCCGAGACGTGGTCCTCTTGAACGCCTCGGCGGTCCTTCCTCGTCTCCGGCATGGCCTCCAGCTGGAAGGAGGGGGGTCGCGCTCGCCTCGGAGAGCATCGACTCCGGCCGCGCCGCGGAAGTGCTGGAAAAAATCCGTTCTTTCTCGCAGCAGCGGGAGGACGTTATCCCCCGTTCGGCATGAAGGGAGGTCGTTGAAATGATTCTTGAACGCATTCTGCACCAGAAGATGGAGGAGACGAACGAGCTGACGGCGCCGCGGCGGAAGATGTCGGCCGCTCTCAAGCGAAGCGGACTCTCCGTGATCGGCGAGATCAAGCGCGCATCCCCGAGCAAGGGGATCATCAACGGCGGCGTCGACCCGCTTCGTCAGCTTCGCCTGTACGAGCAGGGCGGCGCGGACGCCGTCTCCATCCTCACCGACAGGGTCTTCTTCGGCGGCGGCCCGGAGGATTTCAGCTGCTTGAGGACGCGGACAAGCCTTCCGCTGCTCCGGAAAGACTTTCTGGTGAGCGAAGTGCAGATCTACGAGAGCCTCTTCCTCGGCGCCGACGCGCTGCTGCTCATCGCTGCGGCGCTTGAAAAAGAGCGTCTCGAGGCGCTGCTCTCCCTGACATATTCGCTGGGGATGGAGGCGATCGTCGAAGTGCACACCGAGGAGGAGCTGTTGAGCGTGCTGGAGACGGACGCCCCGATCCTGGGCGTCAACAACCGGAATCTGAACGACTTCACCGTCGATCTGCGGACCACGGAGCAGCTGATGGACGCGCTCCGTTCCGCGGAGGGGGAGGGGAGCCGCGTCGTAGTGGCTGAGAGCGGGCGTGCGAAGCGAAGAAGACGCCGGATACCTCGCTGAAACGGGCGTCGACGCGATCCTTGTCGGCGAGGCCCTCATGCGGGCATCCAACCCGGAGGAGACGCTCCGCTCCTTCAAAAGAAAGGGACGGCGGGCGGCATGACGTTCGTCAAGGTTTGCGGCATGACGCGCCGGGAAGACGTTGAGGCGGCGGTTGAGCTGGGCGTCGACGCGTTGGGATTCATCCTCGTCCCGGCGAGCCCCCGTTTTCTCCCGGCAGAAGAGGCTGCGGCGCTTGCTTTTACCGTTCCTCAGAGTATCCGTAAGGTCGCCGTGATGGTGAACCCGTCCAGAACGGAGGTCGAGGCTGCGGAAAAAACGGGCGCGTTCGACTGTATCCAGTTCCACGGCTCGGAGACGCCGGAGACGCTTTCCGGCTGCCGTCTTGAGACCATCAAGGCGTTCTCAGTGACGGAGGAGGCCGACCTGGAGAAGACGGCGCTCTACGACGCCGCGTCGTTCTTTCTCTTCGACAGCAAGAAGCGCCGCTACGACAAGGGCATTGCCTTCGACCACTCGCTGCTCCGCGGGCGGACATTCGCCAAACCCTTTATCCTTGCAGGAGGATTGGGCCCGGATACTCTGCGGGGCGCGCTGCGAGAGGCCCGTCCGTTCGGGGTCGACCTCAACAGCGGCGTCGAGGACGCCCCCGGCGTCAAAAACAGGGTGAAACTCGCCGTCGCGGTAGCGACGGTCCGTGATTTCGAAACTTCCGAAAGGAGAGAGCACCGATGAAAACATCCATGTACTTCGGCATCTTCGGAGGGCAGTACGTCCCCGAAACGCTTGTCCCGGCCCTCGACGAACTGGAGACGGCCTACCTCGGCACGTTGAACGACGCGTCGTTCAACGGCGAACTGCTTGCCCTGCTCCACAACTACAGCGGACGGCCGACGCCCCTCTGGTTCGCGCCGCGCATCACCGAGTCGCTCGGCGGAGCCAAAGTCTACCTGAAGCGCGAGGATCTGAACCACACAGGCGCGCACAAGATCAACAACGCGCTCGGCCAGGTGCTGCTCGCCTCCAAAATGGGAAAGAAGCGCATCATCGCGGAGACCGGCGCGGGGCAGCACGGCGTCGCGGTGGCCACCGCGGCGGCGCTCTTCGGGCTTGAGTGCGTGGTGTACATGGGAGAGGAGGACGTTCACCGGCAGGCCCCCAACGTGGCCCGGATGAATCTGCTGGGGACGAAGGTCGTCTCCGTCCTCTCCGGAACGCGCACCCTCAAGGATGCGGTCAACGAGGCCATCCGCGACTGGGTGACCAACGTCGAGGACTCCTTCTACGTCATCGGCTCGGTGATGGGGCCGCACCCCTATCCCCTGATGGTCCGCAACTTCCAGAAGGTCATCGGGGAGGAGGCGCGCGCACAGATGCTCGAATGCGAGGGACGGCTCCCCGACCGGGTGATCGCCTGCGTCGGCGGCGGCAGCAACGCGATGGGCATCTTCCACGCTTTCGTCGGCGATCCCGGCGTCGCATTGATCGGCGTCGAGGCGGCGGGCAGGGGAGTGGACACAGGCCTTCACGCCGCTACCATCTCGGGCGGGAAGCCTGGCGTGCTCCACGGGTCGTACTCGTACGTCCTCTTCGACGAAGATGGCCAGATACAGCCCGCGCACTCCATCTCGGCCGGACTGGACTACCCCGGCGTCGGGCCGGAGCACAGCCATCTCGCCGCGACGGGCCGCGCGACGTACGTCTCCGTCACCGACGACGAGGCAGTGGAGGCCTTTCACCGCACCTGCCGTCTCGAAGGGATCATCCCGGCGCTTGAAAGCTCGCACGCGCTCGCGCACGTCTATCGGACCGCCGCCGCCCTCCCGAAGGAAACGATTGTGCTGGTGAACCTCTCCGGCCGCGGCGACAAGGACATGGACACCATTCTGTCCCTTTGAAAGGAGCTCCCTCTTATGAACGGTATTGCTCAGGCCTTCGACGGCAAAAAAGCGCTCATCACCTACATTACGGCTGGCGACCCCGACCTTGACACCACCGCCTTCCTGCTGAAGCTGCTGGACGAAAGCGGCGTGGATATTCTCGAAGTGGGCATTCCCTTCTCCGATCCGCTGGCAGACGGTCCCGTGATCCAGCAGGCCGGACAGCGAGCCCTCAAGAGCGGCACGACGCTCAAAAAACTCATCGCTATGCTCGCGTCGCTGAAGGGGGAGGTCAACGCTCCTCTCGTCCTCATGGGGTACATGAATTCCCTTCTGGCCTACGGGCTCGAAACCTTCGCCAAGGACGCCGCCGACGCGGGGGTTGCGGGCGTTATCGTTCCCGACCTTCCCTTCCACCAGAGCGAAGAGCTTGCGGGGCTGCTCCGTTCCCGCGGGGTGGACTTTATCCTGATGGTCACGCCCAACAGCACCCCCGAACGGTTGCAGGCCATCGCGGAGAAGGCGTCCGGCTTCCTCTACTGCGTCTCGCTCCTCGGCGTGACGGGCGCCGATGAGAAGCAAAACGCGCCCCTCGAGGAGTACATGAGGCGAGTCCGCGCCAACACGAACCTTCCGCTCGCTCTCGGCTTCGGCGTGAGCACGCCCCATCGGGCGAAGGCCGCGGCGCAGGTCGCCGATGGCGTGATCGTCGGCAGCGCGCTGATCTCCTTGCTGGAACCGTGCGGCGCCGACAGAAAGCAGCTTGAGGCGAAGGCGACGGAGTTCATCGGCTCCCTCCGCGCAGCCGTGGGCTCGGCGGGGTAGGGGTAACAAAAGTAGAAAGTAAAATTGAAAAAACGTATTTGTTGGCTTATTCTTTGAAAATATACTTCCTCCAGGTATAAAAGAGGTGTCGAAAACGAAAGAGGCCTTTCTTTATCTACAGTCGGGCCTCTTTCTCGATTTCAAACAACCGCGAATGGACACGATGTCCGCCGAAACGAACTCCTCGGGGATGTCTCGGGAAGACTGATTCGCGCGAGCGGAGCATCCCGATGTGTTCCAAAAGGCGGATGTCGAGTTTTAGCGCTGCTCACGTCCACGTTCGGATAGGCGATCGGAGCGCTCTATTAGATACTTACACCTGGCTTGCCACCTCGTAGGCGCTCCAGACAGCGTGCTTGATATTGACAGGTCGAAGCGCGTCGCCGACAAGATGGATACGCGGCAATCGTGGCGCAAGAGCTTTGAAGAGGCTGTTCTCCGCACGATAGCCGGTGGCGAACACAATAGAATCCGCGGTAAGCTCTTCTCCAAACGCAGTCTCGATGCCGTCGGATGTCATTCTTTCGACAGCCGTACCGGTCAGCGCGGGCACTTTCATGTGAGTCAGCAGCTCAAGGAGCATCGTTTTGTTGGGATAGGCGACGTCGCCTATCATCATGAGTTCGGGCAACCGCTCCAGAATCGTGACGCGATGCCCTTTTCGCGAAAGCCAGAGGGACATTTCGCATCCGACAAGGCCGCCTCCGATCATGAGAATTTTTTGTCCCAGCTTTTTTTCGCCGAGAAGAGCCTGGCGCGTCGTGAGAATTCGCGGATTTTCAACGTCCAGTCCCGGAATCGGAGGAAGAACGGGCTTTGACCCCGTTGCGACGAAAAACACCTGCGGATTGATTTCAAGAATGTCTTCCGCATTCAAGGTAACATTGAGAGAAACGTGGACGCCCAATTCGCGCATCTCTCTCCGATACCATTCCAAAAGGCGCCTGTCGTCTGCCTTGAAATCGGGTACGGAACCTTCCAGCACGTGTCCTCCGAGCGCGTTCGCGCTTTCATAGAGATAAACATCGTGCCCTCGCAGAGCGGAGACCCGCGCAACCTCCATTCCGGCGATTCCGCCTCCGGCGATGTGTACCGAAAGCGGCGTCTGTGCTTTTTGAAGAGCGTACTCCTTTTCTCTTCCCGCCGTAGGATTGACGGCGCAGCTTAAAGGCTTGCACCGTGCAATACGCTTTAAACAGGCTTCATGGCATCCTATGCACGGACGGATGCTTTCGGGTCGCCCTGTCCGCGCTTTTCGCGCCCACTGTGGGTCGGCCAACAACGGCCTGCCGAGAGAGACTCCATCCACCCAACCTTCACGGAGCGCCTTCTCGGCTAGAATAGGATCGCCCATTTTGCCTGCGGCCAGAACAGGGATGCCGACGATCGCCTTCAGTTCTTTGGTAAGATGAAGATAACACCCATCCGACATATACATGGGAGGATGCGCCCAGTACCACGAGTCGTAGACCCCTCCGTCGGCGTTGAACGCATCGTACCCGGCCTTTTCAAGCACGCGCGCGATTTCCAAGCCTTCCGGCGTGTCCCTGCCGATTTCGACAGCGTCTTCCCCGGGCAGAATCCCTTGATGAAAGCCTTTCATGTAGCTCTTAACACCATACCGCAGCGTCACCGGGAAATCTCTTCCGGCGACCGCTTTCGTCCGTTCGAGGAGTTCGATGGGCGCCCGCATGCGGTTCTCGAAGTTTCCGCCGTATTTGTCAGTTCTTTGATTGAAGAGGGGTATCGTAAACTGGTCCAGAAGGTATCCCTCGTGAACGGCGTGCACCTCCACTCCGTCGAAACCGCTCTCGCGGGCTACGAGCGCTGCGCGCGCAAATTGTTCAATTAAATATTCCGTCTCTTGTGTGGTCAGCTCCCTGCACATGAGCGAGCGATTCCAGAAATTGGGAACGGGAGAGGGAGAGATCGGATTTTGCAATGCGGTCGACGGATGGACGACGCGACCGAATCCGAATGTCATCTGAAGGAATATTTTGCTCCCGTAGGCGTGTATCCGTTCGTTCATTTCGATGGACGTCTGGATGAAATGCGCCGGATTGAACGTAGGATTGGGCTGCGACGGCATGACAAAGGGCTCCACAAGGTGTTCGACCTTTGCGCATCCGGTGATCAGAAGTCCGACGTCGTTCTTGGCCCGCTCGACGAAGTATTCGATGCCTCGCGGAGTGAATCCTCCCTCCGAAGTGACAAGACCGCTCAGCCCCATCGGAGCCAGAGAGATTCTGTTCTTCAGTTCAACCGAGCCGATGCGCATCGGCTCGAACAGCGCCTCGAACATCATTCCGCAACCTTTTTCGACACGGTCGGGAACGAGCGCACCGTTTTTTTCACAAGATCGTCGTCCGCTATCCAAGGCAGTGTAATGCAGTCCGTGGACCGGAGATTGTGTTCGGCGGCAACGTGCATCGCGTTTCCGTTGCGCGCCCAGGAGCGGCGCGCAACTCCGCCCATGACGTCCCATTGTATAGCGTTTCGAATGATCTCGTCCACTCGTTCGCTGCCGTCGAGAAGGAGTGAGAAGCCGCAGTGTATGCTTCTGCCGATACCGACCCCGCCCCCGTTATGGAGCGAGACGAACGTCATTCCTCGGGCGGCGTCGCCCGCGAAGCAGTGTGCGGACATATCCGCCGTTACGTTGCTTCCGTCGCGGATGTTGGATGTTTCCCGCGTCGGGCAGTCCGCGCCTCCCGTATCGTGATGATCTCTTCCGATCATGATCGGACCGACCTCGCCCCTTCGGACCATCTCGTTGAATCTAAGAGATATCGCGATCCTTCCGGAAGCGTCCTGATAGAGCATTCGCGCTCTCGTTCCTATGACCAGATTGTTTTCGCCGGCACGTCGTATCCAATTGAAATTGTCCCTGTCCTGAGGAGTTCTGGAAGGATCGATGCACTCCATGGCCGCCATATCGGTTTTTTGAAGGTCTTCGTTTTTTCCACTCAGGCACACCCACCGGAACGGACCGTACCCCCGATCGAAAAGTTCCGGGCCGGTGATCGCCTCGATGAAGTCGGGGAAGATGAATCCGTCTTTCTTATCCTTGCCGTTTCTGGAAAGCTCCGATACGCCCGCGTCGTACATCGCTTCCATGATGGAATTTCCGTATTCGAGGAACCACGCGCCTCTTCCTGTGAGTGTTTTGAAACACGTCCAGTGCCGCCGCAGGCTTTCGTCCACCAGATTCTTGAAATGTTCGCGGTTATTGGCGAGACATTCTCTTCCTTCATCGAACGAAAGGCCTTGAGGGGTGTATCCTCCGCTGTACGGAATATGACAGGATGTCTGGTCGGAGAGAATGTGGGGGGTGATATCGCGGCGTATGAGATATTCCAGAAGATCCACGGTGTTTCCCCGATACGCCACGACGAGAGCCTCTTTTTTCCGAAGAGCGTCGAGCGCTTTGTCCGTGACGAGAGAGAGATCGTCGGATGCGAAATCGAGCCATCCCTTCTTCAGTCTCAGATCGATCATCGAATTATTCACTTCCGCTATTATGGCCACGCATCCGGCAATTTGCGCCGCCTTCCCTTGCGCGCTGCTGATACTTCCAATTCCGGCGGTCACATAGAGAACGCCCCGCAGATCGTCTTGGGCGCCGACTCGCGCTTTTCTGGCCGCATTGAGGAGCATATTGAAACAGCCGTGGATTATGCCCTGCGGCCCGATGAAAAACCAACCTCCGGCGGTCATTTGGCCGTAGTTCGTCACGCCCATGGAGGCTGCGATCTCCCAGTCGGGGAAATTATCGTACGTCCCCACCATGAGACCGTTCGTGTTGATGACCCTGGGCGTATGAGGAAACGACTTGAAAATTCCCAGCGGATGCCCCGAATGAATGACCAGAGTCTGGTCTGATTCCAGTATTTCGAGGTACTTTTTCACAAGTCTGTATTGAAGCCAGTTCTGGAAGACCTGCCCCGATTCGCCGTATGTTACAAGTTCATACGGATACAACGCGACGTCGAAGTCGAGATTGTTATCGATCATCACCTGAAGCGCCTTCGCTTCGAGGCACCGCCCCCGGTACTCGTCGATGCTTTTGCCGCGTATCGGCCCCTCCGGTCTGTAGCGGTAGGCGTAGATTCTTCCGTATGTGGACAGCTCTTCCATGAATTCCGGCGCGAGTTGTTGATGAAGGTGAGGCGGAATGTACCGGAGCGCATTCTTCAGCGCCGTTTCGGACTGTTCCGGAGAAAGAGAAAAACCTCTTCCAGGCGCTCGGCGCACGCCTTCGAAAAAAGAAGGGTATGGAGGAAGCGCGTCGTCCAAGCGGACTTTCATAGCTTCTTTCAGTGAAACGAAATCCATAGTATTCATTCGTCGAACCTCCTGAGCGATGTATCTTCGTCCTCAAAAGGTAAGACATAGAACGGAGATTGAACATCCTCTCTATTCAGGAGATGTACAGGCGCGCTCTTAGTATGAACAGACTAATCGCATAGTTTCGTTGCGGAGCTAGAAACCGATGTAGCCTTTTCTGATAGCGTATTTCGTTAATGCAGCGGTGTTTTTCAACCCCAATTTCCTCATGATGTTTTGCCTATGCGACGCCACGGTATTAACGCTGAGATGGAGCCTGTCGGCGGCTTCTTTGTTTGTGAGTCCCTCCGCGAGAAGGCTAAGAACTTCGATTTCTCTTGAGGAAAGCTCCTCGTCGAGTATTTTTTGCTTGTTTCCGGATAAAGAGATGAGAAACATGTCCGAGAGTAGGTTTTTCAGGCAAGCCCCGACATATTTTTCTCCCCTGTTGACGACGCGCACCGCGTCTTCCAGTTCTTCAAACGCGCAATCTTTGACCAAAAAAGCCGATGCTCCGGCCCGGAACATCTCGTAGATGAAACTGGCGTTCGCATACATGGAGAGGGCGACGACTTGGATCGACGGATCGAAGGCTTTGATCGCAGCAGTAGCTTCTACGCCGTTCATTACGGGCATCATGACATCCATAACGACGATGTCCGGCCGTATCTTCTGTACAAGATGAAGCGTCTCGGCCCCGTCCGATGATTCGCCGACGACATTCATGTCCGGTCGCCTGCAAAGAAGTGCTTTCAAACCCTCCCGTAAAATTTGGTGGTCGTCGGCGATCAAAATATTCATTCCGAGTTCTCCTCTCTGCTCTAAATACTTGTTTTTGTCTCTGAAAAAGTCTCGACAGGGAAGGATAAGCCTATCCACGTTCCGTTGAGCGGCGTCGACCGGATCTTCATTATGCCCCCCATGAGGGTGACCATTGTTTTCAAACTGAAGAGGCCGTAGGAGTTCGCCGAAATGCTTGCTTCGTCGAGGACGTCGAGATCGAACCCGCGACCGTTGTCCGATATGTCCAGAAGAATTCGCCCGTTTTTTTCGGAAATGCAGACGCACGCTTCGTCCGTACTGGCATGCTTGACGACGTTCATAAGTAATTCCTGTACTGAACGGAAGATGAACGCTTTGAAGTGGTCGTTCAGATTTTGAGGAAGCGGATCGCTTGAAAATGTAATCCGAAGGCCGTATTTCTTCAGAAGCTCCTCTTTCAAACAGAGAATTGCATGTTCAAGCCCGAACTGATAGAGGACAGGAAGCCCGAGATTGAAAGTGTGCGCGCGAGTGCGTTGCAGAGTCTCGTCGAGCGTTGCGACGACTTCGTTCACTGCGTCTTTGAGAGCGGGCGAGTCGATGGATTCGCCGAGAAGGCGCAGCCGGAGTTTGGAGATCGCCAGATTCTGACTGATGGAATCATGGATTTCCATGGCGATGATCCTTCGTTCCTGCTCTTGGGTGATCGAAAGCGCGTACGTCAGCTTGCGAAGACGTTCGAGGTATTCCCGTTCCCGCGCCTCGGCTTTTTTTCTTTCGGTTATGTCGAAGAACACGCCGATCAATCCGGAAACTTCGCCGCTTTCTTCGATGATCAGCGTCTTATAGAAGACCACATCGTGGAAAGAACCGTCGCTGTGCAGCATCTCGCGTTCTTCCACAAGGCTGTATTTCCTTTCTTCGATCATCTTCCTGTCTCTGCCCGAATACAGCTCGGCTCTCTCCGCATCGGCTATGTCGAAGATAGTACTTCCCAGTATTTCTTCCTCTCTCTTCCCCATGAATTCTGCGAAGGCGCTGCTGCAGCCCAGATAACGGCCGTGAGTATCCTGATAAAAAACGGGAACGGGCAATATTTCGAGCAGTTTTTCCGTGAATCGGACTTTGTGTTCCAGACGCGTGATTTTATCGTTTGAAGAACACTTGCTTTTCTTTTGATTTGTCATGACTACACTACCCTCTTTTTCTCGAGAAAACAACAGGATGGATAAAAGTTCCGTTTCAGGAGTGTAATTGAAAGAGGGCCCCCGCACAATAAGGAATTCGCTTTGTCAATCGGAATAGTATCATTGTACTATGGAGAGGGAATCTTTCTCGTATCAAAAAAGGATGGAGCGTGCGGGGGAAACGGACTACTCTTAAAAGAGTTTGAAAAAAGGGGTTTCCCGGGATGGGCGAGTTTCGGGAAACTCCACATCAAAGGGGGATGAAAGAATGAAAAGGACAGCAGGTATGATTTTTCTTCTTGGCGTGTGTGTGCTCTTTGTCGCCGGAATTGGATCCGCGGCGGAATTTACGCTGAAAGTCGGGTACGTTGTTCCCGAAAGCTACCCTCATCACATCGCCGCGCGCGAGTTTCTCAAACCCTATATTGAAAAGGAGTCGGGAGGTAAAATCCTGGTGGAGCTGTATCCCAGCGGTCAGCTCGGAGGAGACCGTCAGCTCTGCGAGGCGATTCAGATAGGCTCTCTTGAAATGGCCTTTCCCTCTACGACGGTGCTTGCAAGCTTCATACCCGAACTCCAGCTCCTTGATCTTCCGTATCTTTTCAGCTCGAAGGAACAGGTATATAAAATAGTCGACATCGACGGCCCCATCGGCTCGATCATAGTGCAGAAGGGTAGGAACCAAGGGATGCATGTCCTCGGGTTTGCGGATATCGGATTCATGCATCTGACGAACAGCGAAAAACCTATTACGAAGCCGGAAGATACCAAAGGGCTGAAGATTCGTGTAATGGAAAATCCAGTGTACATCGATACCGCGCAGGCAATCGGATTTAATCCGACGCCGATGTCGTTCGGAGAAGTGTACACCGCTTTGCAGCAGCGGGTCGTCGACGGTCAGGAGCAAGGAGTCAATGTGATTCGGAACATGAAGTTCAACGAGGTTCAGAAGTATTTGAGCCTTACGGGAGAGGCATACTCCACTATTTCAATCATCGTCAGCGAGAATTTCATGGACGCTCTTCCCGACGAGCTGAAGAGCGTCGTCCGAAAAGGCGTGGATCTTTTCTGCGCGGAGCAGCGGCGCATCAATTCGGAGCAGGAGATCTCGAACCTTGCCGAACTGAAGGAAAAGGGAATGATTGTCAACGAACTTTCCGAGGATGAACGGCGTCTTTTTGTCGAGGCTACCGAACCGGTTCGGCAAAAGTACTCGCAGAGAGAGGGAAGAGAAGAACTGTACAAACAAATTCTTTCGCTCCTGAAATAAGAAGCTGAAACGTAATTTTGCCGCGATGGATCGAGGGGAAGCGCGATGAAAAAAAGTGTGTTTGACCGATTTGAAGAATATGTTCTCGTTGGCGGGCTTGCCGTTCTGGTCTTTCTCGTCTTTCTTCAGGTGGTAATGCGGTTCTTTTTTCGGATGAGCCTGACATGGAGCGAGGAGATCGCCCGTTTTCTTTTCCTGTGGCTGGTATGGCTTGGAGCCGCCTATGCTGCCAAACGCCAGGCGCATTTGAAGATCGAGGCGTTCATTCAGAAGCTTTCCTCGAAGAATCGGGAAAATATCGATATCGTCGCGCTTCTTATCTGGATCGCTTTCAGCGCGTTTCTCGTATGGAAAGGGGGAGAGCTCGCCATGATGCTCTTCCGAAGGCGCCAGCTTTCCCCCGTTCTTGAAATTCGGATGGCGTGGGCGTATGCCGCGGTCCCGGTCGGCGCAGGTCTTATGCTCCTGCGGTTACTTGGCCAGCTCCGGCGGACTCTGCGGGAAAAAACGAGCCGGACTTCGACGGAGGTGTCGAAATGAGCGGAACGGTGGTCCTTCTCGTTTTCGGGCTCATCGCGTTGACGATGACCATCGGCGTGCCCATAGGCATCGCGGTCGGCGTGTCGACTGCGGTGACAATGTACCTTACAAGCAACGTCCCGCTTATTTCCATCAGTCAGAACGCCTTCACCGCGCTCGATTCTTTTCCGCTGCTGGCGGTGCCGCTTTTTATTCTTTCCGGAAGCCTTATGAGCTATGGAGGCATCTCCCGCCGCCTTGTCAGGCTTGCGGACAGCATGGTGGGGTTCGTGACCGGCGGCCTTGCAATGGTCACGGTGATGGCCTGCATGTTTTTCAGCGCCATATCGGGTTCGTCCGTCGCAACGGTTTCCGGTATCGGAAGCTTCATGATTCCCGAGATGCGGAAGAAAAAGTACGACGCGGGATTCGCGGCGGCGCTGACTGCTGCGGCTGGATCTCTCGGCGTCATCATTCCGCCGAGCATTTCGTTCGTGGTCTACGGCGTCATGACGGGTGTCTCCATAGGAGAGCTTTTCATCGCCGGTATCGTTCCCGGTCTGCTCCTCGGGGGCACGTTGATGGCAGTCGCCTATATGATCTCCAAGAAGAACCATTATCCCAAAGGGGAAACCTATCCCTCTATGAAGGATTTTCTCGCCTCTTTGAAAGATTCCTTTGCTGCGATAATGGTTCCCGTGATTATTCTTGGAGGTATTTACGGCGGCATCTTCACACCGACGGAAGCTGCCGGCGTCTCGGTGGTCTATTCGCTTGTCGTCGGGTGGTTCATCTACAAGGAGCTGAGCGGCGAGAAACTCTTTTCCGCATTGCTGGATACAGTGCTGGTCAACGGAGCCGTTACGTTCATGATCGGTCTGTCTATGGCGTTCGCCCGTTTTCTCACCATCGCCGGCGTTCCGAGATTCATAACGACGAGCATTCTGGAGTTCACCCAAAACGGAGCGCTCACTCTTTTGCTCGTAAATGTTATTTTTCTTGTCGTTGGATGTTTTATCGACAACCTCTCCGCGGCGATCATTCTGGTTCCCATTCTATTGCCTGTTGTACAAAGTTTTGGCGTAGATCCTCTTCATTTTGGAATAATTTCAACCGTAGCCCTTGCTATAGGTTTTATTACTCCGCCGTACGGTCCGAATCTTTTCGTCGCATCCGCAATTTCCGGAGTTTCCATTGAAAGCATTACTCGAAAGGTCTGGTTCTTTTGCGGGGCGCTTATCTGCGTCCTTCTTCTCATCACGTACGTACCCGTGTTGAGTCTGGGGCTTGTGCATCTTGTCTACAGATAAACCGAGGAAGAAAATGAACATACGACTGCCTTTCGGAAAGACCACGCTTGAATTCAAACTACCGTCATCATGGACCGACGCCGGGATTCTGCAGCCTGTCGCCGCCTTCCCGGAAATTGATCTTGAGTCCGAGTTGCAAGAAATGCTCGTCCGTCCGAGTGGAGAGCGGGTTATTGCGCAGGAAGATTTTTCCTCGAAACGCGTATGTGTGGTCGTCGACGATGCAACGCGCCCGACACCGGCGCATCGAATTTTCCCCGTCCTTCTCCGTTTTTTGAAGGAGCGGGGGCTTCGCGAAGAGAATACGACCGTTCTTGTCGCGTGCGGCACGCACGCTCCGATGAGCGGGGGCAAGATCCTCGAGCGCCTTGGCATATCGGCGTGCAATGGCATACGCATCCTCAATCATGAGTGTTTCTCACAAGACGCTCTTGTTTTTCTGGGGATATCCTCTTCCGGCATGAGGGTTTTTATCAACAAGGCGGTGATGGAGGCGGATTCGCTCTTTCTCGTTGGGACAATAGAGCCGCACATTATGGTGGGGTTCGGAGGGGGAGCGAAAAATCTTGTGCCGGGGTGCGCGGGTATCGAAACCATCATGGATACCCATCTTCTTGGGCCTGCGCGAGAGCGCTTCGGTAATGTCGGTCGCGACGCTTCGGAGTGCGCCGTCAGACAACGCATCGACGAAGCGTCGCGTATGCTCGGAAAGGAATGTTTCTTGATCAATACCGTCCTCGATCCTTTCGGCAAACCGGTGGGGCTCTTCTGCGGAGATCCTGCCGCCGCTTTTCGCGAAGGATGCGCCGTGGCGCGAACGACGTGGGGGGCTCCTGTTTCCGCAAGGGCGGATGTTTTGGTGTTGAGCTCGAATCCGATGAATCACGATCTCTGCCAGGCTTCAAAGGCGTTCGGAACGGGAATAGGGGCGGTCAAGGAAGGTGGGCTGTTGATCGCCTGCCTGAGCGTCGAAAACGGCTTGGGGGACTACTGCGTTCCTCCTTCCGGAATGAGCTACGAAGAAACGCGGGACAGAATCCGCGAGATCGGAATCGAAGAGTACGTTCGGGAGAAGGAAAGAGAATCCGGGCGTCGGTATTCTTTTTATGAAACATTTTTAACGCATAGCAACGGAGAGGCGCTCCGCAAAGCGGAGATATATCTTTACTGTCCCGGCGTGCCGAGGAAGACGCTCGAATCGTTCGGTTTATTCAAGGTATTCGACGATATGGGGAGTCTCCTCGCCGAAGCGAAAAAACTCTTTCCGGAAGCGAATGTCTTGTGCTCTCCTTACGGTGGAGTCTGTTTCCCATATTTTGAAAAAGAGTAAAAACCATCCGTAGACCAGAAAAACCGTGTTCTATGTATGAAGGAGGAAGAGCGGAGTGTATCTGACGGACGAAGAAGAACGAATGCTCCAGGGGGAAATGGGCGAAGGTGTCCGCAAGGCGATGGATATGCTCGTGGCTTTGGGGAAGGCTTTCGATGCGGAAAAGATGATCAAGGTGTCGCGGACCCACGTCGCCTTGAGCGGTCAGGAAGGCGATACATACTGGTGCGAACTGCTGGTGAACGGCGGAGCCCGTTGTGTGATACCGCCCACCACCAACCCGAATTGGGATGTCGCCACTCTGAACAGGCACTATCCGGTGTCGTCCGCGAAACTCATTCTTGCCGCCCGCACCGAAGATGTCTATCGTCGCATAGGCGCCGTCATGACGCATTGCTGCACTCCAGAACTCGCCGGCAATGTCCCTGTGTTCGGCGAGCACGTAGCGTTCTCCGAATCCAGCGCCACTCCGTATGTCAACGCGGTCCTCGGGGCTCGTTCGAACAGAGAGTCGTCGGTGAGCGCGCTTGCTTCGGCGGTAACCGGACGAACGCCGTACTACGGGCTCCATCTTGACGAAAACCGAAAGGGAAACATGCTCGTGAACGTCGATGTCGAGCTGCACGGAGCATACGACTGGGGGCTGCTCGGGTGGTGCGTTGGAATGCATGCGGGGAATCGCGTTCCGGTCCTTGTCCTCCGGAAAAAAACGTATAGCTGGACTCGCCCGACTCCGGAAGAGCTGCTCTACTTTACCACTGAATCCAGCACGAGCGGCGCCGTGCCGATGTTCCACATCGTGGGGGTGACTCCCGAAGCGCCCACGCTCGAGGTCGCCCTCGGAGGGAATGCCATAGAGTCCGAAATTACGCTGACGCGATGCGATCTCGACGAGGCCGAACGTCTTGTGAGCGATCCCGCAGGAAAAATCAATCTCGTCCTTCTCGGATGCCCCCACTACACTTACGAGCAGCTCAAGGAAGCCGCGAATCATGTCGGGGGGAGACGAATACACAAAGACGTTCACTTTTGGATTCTGACCTCTTTCGACGCGATCGAGCTGGCGAAAAGAAGCGGACATCTGGAGACCCTGGAGATGTCCGGCATTCGGGTAGTACCGGACACATGCATGGATCAACCCTGTTTCGACGGTTTCAAAGGTATGCTCAATCTGACGGATTCCGCAAAATGCGCCCATTATCAAAAAAGAAGAGGCTTGCCGTTCGCGCTCCGGAATCTTGCCGACTGCATAGACGCCGCTATCGAGGGGGAAGTGCGATGAACGAACATGAAATCAGGCTGGGCTGCAGAAAGATGATAGGCGGTTGCGCGGAGGGAGAGGCGATCGTTTCGCGCGAAGCCATCTGCTTTTATCTTTGCGATCCGGAAACTGGAGAACTGCTTGACAAGAATCATCATTTGAAAGGGAAGAGCCTTGCGAATAAAGTGCTTCTCCTCACCGCGGGGAAGGGAAGTTCCGTCGTGCAGCTCGACGGCCTTTTTCAGATGAAGGAACAGGGGAAGCTCCCCCTTGCCATGATCGTTATGGACGCCGACCCTGTGTTGGTCTCATCAGTGTACGTCGTCGAAGTTCCGCTGGTGGACAGAGTGGAGAAAGACCCGTACGCGATCATCGAAGACGGAGACTGGGTGCGGGTCGACGCCGACAACGAATGCGTCGTCGTGAAGAAAGAGAGTACGTTCTAAATCGCCTGTCTTCTCTTCTCGGAAAACGTACGGAAGGATTTTCCGATGCGTTCCTTTTCGGGAAGGGGATGCTGTGAAATGCCGCGTGTGTTCGATCGTTTTTTCCTGCCGTCGTTCGTTCCCTCGATGGCGGCGGCTGTTGATTGCACAGGGAAAGAACGGATCGCTCGTTCGACCTGATCCAGCGAGGCGAGGCACCGCGGAGTAGACAGGTTCCCTCTTTCAGGAAACGACCCTTCGATTCAAGCGCAGCCGAAGGCGTGCCGGACGATTACGCCTTCGGCTGGATCAGAGATCCATCGCAAAAAGGGTGACGCGCCCTAGGCGTTGCGCCCTTTCCGTCCCTCCGTTCAACGTCCCCTGTATTTCTCCTTCTTTTTCGCCAGAAGGAGCAGGTGCTCTGCAACGCCCGTCCAGAACTGCCCGTCGTGGTACGCCGTCAATACGACCATACCTGCCTTTCCGCAAGATACTACTCCAAAGATAGACAATGGACAGGGGCCGTCGGCGGTTGGTTGCTGGAATCTCGCGGAGGTTCGCCCGGACTACCGGCCGGCCCATGTTGTCTTGCCTTGAAAAGCGTTCGCTTTCTTTGTTCTTTACTGTTGCTGAAGTAAAGAGCACGCCTTCGGCCCGTGTCCGTCCAGAGATTTGTTGCGCAGCGAATCCGCGAAGCGAACATCGTCCGTGATATGATGCGTGATGAAAAGTAAACGACGCGTTGGAAGCTTGTTCTCCTTGACGTGCATATTGGAGGGAATCGCCGTGATCTTTTTCAATGAATTTTCGCTCCTTTTTGTTGTGCTTGTCTTTGGGCTCTCTTTTCTCCTTCTTTCGAAGAGAGACGGCAGGTTTTCGAAAGCCTCGGCCGGGACGTTTTTCCTTGTCTTCACCATCGGCATATTCGCCATGATCTGGAATCTTGCCGATCTGACGGACCCCGGCTCGACGGGCAGGATGCTTTCGTTCGTTCTCTGCTCGAACGCGTACGCCGGTCTGTTGAAGTCCGCGAGCTGGCTCCGCGAAGCCTTGAAGAAAAGCTGAGAGCGTGTACTCTCCGAAGCTCTGGAGCGAATAGTTTTTTCGATCGGCGGATGGCGTTTTTGCTTTCGGAGAGGGGATTGTTCGCAAAAAACTCGACCGATGAGTCTCCGGAAGCGCCTCTCGGAGTCCCCGAAACGTGGCCTGATGATACCGAAGAATGGGGCGGAATTTCTACAATCGAATTCATTGTTTCAAGCGAAGAAGGAACTGAACCGGCGAAGAGGTTTTAAAACATACAAAAATGGTAGACGCGGAGAAGAGAAGTACCCAATTTTCATTTTGTATTGGGGGAACTGAACGCGCGTAGACTTCAGCGTGCAAAAAGCCATTGCTGCATATAGAATAGACGCATCCATTCTATAGAAAAGGAGGCGGGCGAAGTGTACCGACTGATCGATCTCTTCTCGGGGGCCGGAGGCATGACGCTGGGTTTCGTCGACGACCGCTTCTGCGGCGGGTACGAATGCGTTCTCTCGCTCGACAGCGACGCTTCCGCCATGAACACGCACGCCGCCAACTTCGACGGAGAGGGCGTCGTCGGAGATATCGAGGAATTTCTCTCCTCCGGCGCGCACGTGCCGCAGTCCGATATCGTTATCGGCGGCCCTCCGTGCCAGGGGTTCAGTCTTCTGAATAAGACGCGGACGGGAGACCCCAGACGCGCTCTGTGGGAGCCGTTTCTCGAAATCGTGTTCCGCAGCTGCGCGGCGGTCTTCGTCATGGAGAATGTCGCGGAGCTGCTTCGTTCTCCCGAAATGCACCAGATCAACGAACGGGCCGAGGAGCACGGATTTCAGCTCCACGCATCCGTTCTCAACGCCGCCGACTATGGCGCGCCCCAGACACGCAAACGGACCGTCACCGTAGGAGCCAAGTCGGACTTCTTCCCTTTCGGGATACCCCTCCCAGAGCCGACGCATACAGGCCGTTGGCGCACTGTCCGCGAGGCGATCGGCGATCTTCCCGAACCCGAGGGAACCGAGATAGGAGACGAAGAACCGCCTCTTGATCTCCATTTCGGGAGGAACCCGACGAAGACAAGCAGGGAGCGATACGAGGCCGTGCCTCCCGGGGGAAACCGTTTCGACCTGCAAAAGAACGCGCCTGAGTTGCTCCCGGAATGCTGGCGCAAGAAGACCTCCGGCGGCACGGATCTCTTCGGCCGTCTTTGGTGGGACCGCCCCTCCGTCACTATCCGAACGGAGTTCTTCAAGCCGGAGAAAGGGCGTTACCTCCACCCGGAGAAACACCGCCCCATCACTCACCGCGAAGCTGCGCGTCTCATGGGTTTTCCCGACGATTTTCTCTTCCGCGGCAGTAAGACCGAGATAGCCCGTCAGATAGGCAACGCAGTGCCGCCGCCTCTGGCGGCGGCCGTAGCGAGGCAGGTCAAAGAAGCCCTCGACAGCATCGCGGAATCCAAGGAAAGAGCTTGGAAAGCCTCCTGACGGATCCGGCGATGTGGATTACGTCTACCACTTCGCCTTGAAGGAGCTGGAACAGGCGATAGAAGCAATCGGCGCGGAGGATTCCGCCGAACTCATCGACAACATGATTCGCGGTAACCGCTTGAAGGACATAAGCGACCTCCCCTTGGATTTGGCGGTGTAACCGGGGGCGTTTTTTACGTTGAGGATTCGTTTGGTCAAGGATAGAAAGTTGAAAAAAGTTCGTTTTCCAGCGGAGCGGACGGGACGTTCATTCGAATGAGTTTTTTTCGGGAGGGATGCGTTGTGAAACGCCGCGTGTGTTCGTTCGTTTTTTTCTTGCTGTTGCTCTTCCCCGCGCCGGCGGCGGCCGTTGATTTTACGGGGATATGGACCTTTTCCAAGGAGGACGGGACGGAGTACTCGTTCGACTTGATCCAGCGGGGTTCGGCGCTCGAAGGTACGTTTTCGACCTACGATCCTCTGCTGGACAAGTACGGAGAGGCCCATATCGACGGTTCCGTGGAGGGACGCCGCGCATCGTTTTCGGCCGGGGACGAAAAGGGTGTGCTCGCGATGGAGGAGGGGGATGTCTCTGCGAGATGGGCGCCGCGGCGCGCCGGAGGCGAGGGGCTGTTGCCCCCTTCGGGCAGCGTGGTGCGCAAGGATTTCAGTGCGATGGGATTCAGGCTGCTTGCCGAAGAGAAGCTCCTCGTCCTCGACGATGCGGAGACGGAAAAGGACGTGCTCAAGCTCCTCGGCAAGCCGGAGAAGAAGTCGAAGGCCGAGCTGTGGGGCGCGGACGGGCTCATTCACCAGCAATGGTTCTACAAGAAAAAGGGGATCGCCGTCGATTTTGTCAAAGAGGACAAGTCCGGCCTCGGCGAGGCGCATTCAGTCACGATCTCCGCGCCGTCGGAGAAGAAGACGAGTCGGGGAATAGGAATAGGGAGCGCGCAGCAAGAGATATTAAAGGCCTATGCGGCGGAGATCAACAACGAGGAAAGCAGTCTTCCCGAGACGATCGTCGTCGGTTCCATCTACGGAGGAGTCGTCTTCACGGTGAAGAACGGCAACGTCGTCTCCATCTTCATCGGCGCGGCGGCGGAATGAGGAGAAGCGCTGCGTTTTAGCAAGGAGCGGTACGTTTTTGCCTATTCGCGGATCATCCTGGCCCGCGGATCGAACTTCGCCTCGATCCGCGGGCGCTTTGTCGCCTCCCGTTCTGTTCTTGCCTCCGGCGACCGGGGAGATCTTGGAGAAAAATATTGACAGTGAAGATGTGGGTGCTACAATATGCAAAAATCGTAGCACAAAGGAGTGTTCATCTTGCATATGGCCGACGCTTTGATTTCTCCCGCAGTTGGGGGCGCGATGTGGATCGCGACCGCAGGTTTGGCCGCGTATTCGGCGAAGAAACTTCGGGAAAATTCCGATGACGGGCGAGTTCCCCTGATGGGAGTCCTCGGAGCATTTGTCTTTGCCGCTCAGATGATCAATTTCAGCATTCCGGTCACAGGTTCGAGCGGGCATCTTGGAGGGGGGATGATTCTGGCTATCTTGCTGGGGCCCCACGCGGCTTTTCTGACGCTGGCTTCAGTCCTCGTCGTCCAAGCGCTTTTTTTCGCGGACGGCGGTTTGCTCGCGTTAGGGTGCAACATCTTCAACATGGGCTTTTTCACCTGTTTTTTCGCCTATCCGTTCATCTATAAAAAGCTTGTCGACGGCACGCCGTCCAGAAAGAGGATCTTCATCGCGGCCACACTTTCCGCCGTAATCGGCTTACAGCTCGGCGCTTTCTCCGTGGTGCTCGAAACGCTTGCGTCCGGGATTTCCGAACTGCCCTTCGGAACATTTGTCTTGCTGATGCAGCCGATTCACCTCGCGATCGGAATTGTCGAGGGGCTCGTTACCGCGGCAGTGGTTCTCTTTGTATGGAAGGCCCGTCCCGAAGTGCTGGAAATAGCGGCCGGCGCTTCCTCTGTGCGCAGAGTCTCCTTCAAAACAGTGCTCGCAGTACTCGCGGCGGCGGCTATCGTTACGGGCGGAATGCTTTCATGGTTCGCTTCGACATTCCCCGACGGTCTTGAATGGTCCATAGCGAAGACTTCCGGACGGAAGAACTTGCGGTCCCCGAAGCGACCGGTTCATTCGACGTTGGCGGGTATTCAGGAGAAAACCGCATTCCTGCCCGATTACGGCTTCAAGCCGGGAAGCGCGGAAAAAAACGGCGGAAGCTGCCGCGGAGGCGTCCGAGCCCGACGCCTGGCCGAACCCCGACGCCGGGAACAAGCGTCTCGGGCCTTGTCGGCGGCGCTCTGACGTTGCTGTTGACCGGAATGATCGGATTGTTTCTTCGTCGCTCGTCCAGCGCCGGGGAAATAAGCGCCGGGAACAGCGTCGTTTCCTCTCTCGTCTTTCCGAATGCCGCATTCCATCGAAAAAAATATTACGGAGCTGGTAGACGCTGCAGGGGTAGCCCTGGGGGCGAGCGCGATCCACAGGCTCGACCCCAGGGCGAAATGTCTTGTTGTTGTTTTCTTCATAGCGTCCGTGACCTCGTTCGGTAGGTATGAGCTATCGCGTCTCATGCCGTTCGCCGTCTACCCTGTCGCCATAACCGCGCTTTCCGGCGTTCGCGTCGGGGCGGTTTTGAAGCGGACGCTGCTTGCGGCGCCATTTATCGTACTGGTCGGTCTGTTCAATCCCTTCTTCGACCGCGAGCCTTTGCTCCGGATCGGTTCCTTCGTAGTGACCGGAGGGTGGCTGTCGTTTCTTGCGATTATGTTCCGGGCGTTCCTCGCCGTTTCGGCCGCGGTGCTTCTAGTGCTCACTACCCGTTTTGATCGTCTCTGCCTTGGCCTGGAGAAAATGGGGGTCCCGCGGATTTTCGTCGTACAACTGCAGTTTCTCTATCGCTATATCGGCCTGTTGGCGGGAGAAGCGCAACGGATGCTCAGGGCGCATGACCTCAGATCGGGAAAAAACGGCCGGAAGCTCTCGTTTTCGACGTACGCTCCGATGCTCGGAACGCTGCTGCTGCGGGCGCTCGACCGGGCGACGCGAATTCACCGGGCCATGCTGACCAGAGGTTTCGACGGTGAAGTGCGTCTGTTGCGGCCGCTCTCTTTCAAAGGCGCTACGGACGGGCTCTTCATTCTCGTATGGGGAGGTTTTTTCCTTATGTGTCGTTTCGTCAATCTGCCGGAACTTCTGTTTTTTGCGGCGATGGGCAGATGAGTCACCACTATTTGGACGTCCGCGACCTCCGCTACGCCTACCCCGACGGGACGGAGGCGCTGAAGGGGATTTCGTTCCGGCTGGAGCACGGGGAGGCCGTCGGCCTCGTCGGCGCGAACGGCGCTGGGAAGTCGACGATGTTGCTTGCCCTTACCGGCCTCGTCTTCCCGAGCGGAGGCGCGGTCGACGTGGGAGGAACGATGCTGTCGAAGAAGACCGTGGACGCCGTGCGCAGGAGGATTGGTTTCGTCTTTCAGGACTCCGAAGATCAGCTCTTCATGCCTACGGTTTTCGACGACGTAGCCTTCGGTCCTCTGAACCAGGATCTTTCGGAAGCGGAAGTTCGCGACAGGGTTGCGGATTCTCTCGCACGAGTTGGTGCGGAACATCTGGCGGACAGGCCGACCCACCGCCTTTCCGGAGGAGAGAAGCGCGCAGTCGCTATCGCAACCGTACTCGCGATGTTGCCGGACATCTTGATTCTGGACGAACCGGGCTCCGGACTCGATCCGTACGGACGCCGCCTTCTGATTCGTCTGCTGAGCGAATTTCGGCATACCCGCCTGATTGCGACGCACGATTTGGATATGGTGCTGGACGTCTGTCCCCGCACGATCGTTCTTCACGAAGGGGGAAATCGCGGCGGACGGACCGACGCGCGACGTTTTTGCCGACACGCTTCTTCTCGAACGCTGCCGCCTGGAAGCGCCCTTCGGGATGCAAAAAGCGAAGTAAGCGCTTTTTCCCCTTATCGAGAAACGAGTCTTCGAATTGAAGCGCAACCGAAGTCGAAGCCGGGGAGTTACTTCTTCGGCTGGATCAGGTCCCACAGGTTGCCGTACAGATCCTTGAAGACAGCCACCGTGCCGAACGGGGCGTCCATCGGCTCACGGACGAACTCGACGCCCTTTCCCCTCATCGCTTCGTAGTCTCTGCGGAAGTCGTCTGTCTCCAGAAAGAGGAAGACTCTGCCGCCCGACTGATTCCCTACGAAGCGGGACTGCTCGCCGCTCGCCGCCTTGGCGAGCAGCAGCGCGCTTCCGTTGGCGCCGGGAGGGGCGACCGTTACCCAGCGTTTGTTTTGCTCCGGTATGGGGGCGTCGTGCAGCAACTCGAATCCCAGCGTGCCGACGAAGAAATTTATCGCCTCGTCGTACTCCCTCACAAGAAGAGCGACGTGCCCGATGCGCTGCTTCATTCCGCCCCTCCGTTCAGTGTCCCCTGTGTTTTTCCTTCTTTTTCTCCAGCAGGAGGAGGCGCTTGCGTTCTTTTGTCTCCTCCCTGAAGAGCTTGGCCGACTTCTTCCGCTCGGCGCCTCGCGCTTCGCGTTCCCTCTGCAGCGCAGTTTGCGCCTTCGTCGAAGGGCCTTTCACCGCCGCAAGCTCCCTCCGGATCTCACGCTGCCGCCGTTTCGGATTCCCGGGCACGACGGCGTGTTCCGGCGCTTCGACGCACCCCTTCGCCGCATCCAGGGCTTCGCGTATCGCGCGGTGCGCGAATTCAAGAATGTCCCGCTCCGTCGGTTCACACCCGAAGACGGTCCGCACCGCTTTTAGCGCGCCGCCCTCGTTGCGCTCGGCAACGCCCGTCCAGAACTGCCCGTCGTGGTACACTGTCAATACAACCATACCTATCCCTCCGCAAGATACTACACCAAGAATAGGCAATGGACAGCCGCCGACGGCGGCAGGTTACTGGAACCTCGCGTGAGGTTCGCCCGGACTACCGGCCGGGCTGTGTTTTCTTGCCTTGAAAAGTGTTCTCTTTTTTTACTGCCGGAAAAAAGAATACGCCTCCGGCCCCTCCCTGTCCAGTGGCATGTGAAAGAGAAAAAACTTCTCAGGCGTCTGATCCAAAAGTGTGACCTCTTGATTCTGACTAAATTTGAACAAAACGTCGAAGAAGTCTATACTTTACTCGGAAAGGTCGTGAAATTATGCAGGATCATCGATGCGTCTACGGACCCGTTCCTTCCAGAAGGCTCGGGGAGTCGCTGGGAATCAGCCCTATTCCGAAGAAAGCGTGTAACTATTCCTGTGTTTACTGTCAGCTCGGAAGGACCGATACAATGACCAATACACGTTCAGAGTTCTTCCCGCTGCAGAAGATTATCGAGGAATTCCGGCAAGCTCTTGAAGCCGGCGCGTACTTCGATGCGGTCACTCTCGTGGGAGAGGGCGAGCCGACGCTCTATTCCCGCATCGGCGAGCTGATCCTCGCTATGAAGGAACTCACTGAAAAGCCCGTGGCCGTCATTACCAACGGCGCGTTGCTCTACGAAGAAGGGCTGCGGAGCGAACTCTCGGAGGCGGATATCGTCCTTCCCTCGCTCGATGCATTCGACGAGCCATCGTTCCATGCGATCAACAGACCGTACGTAGGGTTGAACTTCGAGAGGTGTTACCGCGGGCTGGTGGATTTTGCAGACTCCTACGCCGGGGAGCTCTGGCTGGAAACCATGCTTATTCAGGGAATGAACGACGATGAAGAGAGTCTTCGGAAGCTGCAAACCCTGATCGAGGGTGTGAAACATTCCCGGCTGTACCTGAACACGTCCGTCCGTCCGCCTGCGGAGGAGTACGTCCGTCCCGTTGCTGCGCAGACGATGGATAAGGCCGTCAAGCTCCTTGGAGGAATCTCTATCGACCGTCTGGACTCAGAGGGCTTCTTCAGCAGCGAAAAAGACGACTACCGGGCCATACTGGGTATTATCGGGCGGCATCCCATGAATCAGTTCGAGATCGCCACGTTTTTGAAAACGCGCCAAAATACCGATACCCGGACGTTTTTTCGAACGGCTAGACCGGGACTTCACCGTTCATAGAGTTGAATATAAAGGTTTTGTCACCTATAGACTGCAGTGAATCAGGATGAGCGAAAGGAGACCCGCAATGAGTGTTTTCGATAGAAGCGCGAAAACGAAAACATACGATCAGTAGTATGCCGCTCCAATCGGGAGACGCATCGACGACGCGGACGTTGCGTGTGTGAAAAGATGGTCGGCGCTCCTGTCTAGGTTTGCATCGTGAATGTCGGTTTGAAAAACGAACGGGGAGCGCCTTAAGAATAAGGCGCTCCCCGTTCGTGCGGTTTCCGAAGAAGTTACTTCGCTTCGCGGATCAATGTATTCAGCTCTGCGATAAGAGGCTGTATAGCTGCGGATGAAGCGCTTTTGCCGAAGGCCTCTTGTGCGGAAGTCGGCTTGCCCCAATATTCTTCGTTGGTCTTTTCGCTCACTGAAACGGCTGCTCCCTTGAGCGAAATTCCGGCGAACAGTCCCTGTGTCATCGAGTAGCTGTAAATCGAGGCATCCAGCTTATAGTCCGTTCCGAGCTCCCCCCTCCGGCCCACGGGGCCGGCCGCAACGGCGATATCGCCGCCGAGGGTCACGTTGTTTTCGGTGAACCCCTTGAAGCCGGGATCGTTCGTTATTACAAGCACCAGAGAGATCGACTGGGCTCCTATCTGCAACCCCCAGGAAGCACCTGTCACCGAGGCGAAGGAAGGTCCGTACCATTTCTTCGTATCGGGATCCCGACGGAGCACCAAGCCCTCTCCGTATTGACCGCCGAACACGAACGCCGCCTTGATGACCGATGGGAAAATAGCCACGCCTCGTGCATGATGGAGCAGATCTCCCATCGTGCCGGCATCTTCCTGCGTCGACATTTCCCGCAGAGCTGTTATCGAGTCCTGGATCAACCCGTCCGGCGCGGCGGCGAACGCCTTGTCGGCGATGCCGGCGCTCGAAAGCAGAACAAGAGCGAGTGCGCCTGCCAAGTACATTTTTGTTACGTGTTTCATTGTGAAGCCCCCAGTCGTTAGTATATTCGGAAATCTTTATATATTATACTACTACTCAAGTTAAATGTCAATAAATTTTTTAACTTTAGAATTATAAGTGATATGTATCGGGGCGCCGTTCTGGTAAGGTGTACTACCTCGGCTGTCGTACGCTGCGCGGAGAATGTTTTCCGGATCGAGGGGATCTGGAGACGAAACTTCGTGCATTTCGTCGAATTTGTGCCGGCCTTTACAGCCATGGCATGTGAAAACAACAAAACGTCCGAATAAATATAAGAATTTTTATTATGGAAAATTTATTTTTTAATTATCGAAAATTTGTTAAACAAAAAAGATGGTTATGTGTTATAATGATTTTTAAGAAATTTTTTAAGTTTCAAAATAAAACAGCAGGAAGAGGTGGCATCATGACGAAAGTAACAAAGCGCCCGACGTACAGGCTGATCCTCACGGTGGCGATTTTCGCGTTTCTCGGTATGGCTCCGGCTCATGCATGGCAAGGAGTTCAAAAATGGGTATTCAACGCGGAGACAAGCGTCTCAGGATCTCCGCTCGTCGTAGGAAACACTCTTCTTATAGGCGACAACAACGGAAAGCTCTTCGCGCTGGATAAGAACTCTGGCAAGCTGCTGTGGTCTTTCAATACGGGAGCTTCAATCAAAGGGCGGCCGGCCGCTATCGGAAAAACCGTCTATTTCGGCGGAACTGACGGCACTTTCTTCGCCCTGGACATAAGTTCGGGGAAAGAGCGTTGGCGCTACAGCCCCGTAGTAGTCAATACCCCGGGTGGATCGTGGTCGTCTCCGGCGGCTGGCGAGGGGCGCGTTTATTTTAACAGCGTCGACGGGAAAGTCTATGCTCTGAACGGCGAGAGCGGAGCTCTTCTCTGGAACTTCGATACGGGCAGGGCGCTTCGCTCGGCTCCGACCTACAGCGACGGTCTTGTGTTCATCGGAGCGTACGAAGGTCTCTTCCACGCCTTGAATGCAAAGACCGGGAAGAAAGAGTGGGGCGGCGGAAGCGGCGGCGCCATAGGTTCCGCGGCGACGGTGTCCGGCGGCGTGGTGTACTTCGGCAGTTGGGACGGCGTTCTTCAGGCCGTAGTCATTAAAGGGGTCGTTCCCCAGTGGAAGTTCTCCGCAGGCGAATCGATCACCACATCCGTCGCGGTCGCCGGAGGGCGTCTCTTCTTCGGGACGATCAACGGAAAACTCGTCGCTCTCGATACATCCTCCGGAACACAGGTGTGGGAGTTTGCCGTCCCGGGCGGGATTCATTCGACGCCGGCGGTGCATTCGGGAATCGTCTTCTTCGGAAGCGATGGAGGCGCATTGTACGGCCTTGACGCCGCAAGCGGACGGGAAGTGTGGAAGTTCGATTCGGGCAGGGAGATCATGTCGGATCCTGTGGTTATGGACGGCGTGCTCTATTTCGGCGGTTTCGACGGAAATGTCTATGCTTTCGAATAGAACGCGCGGATGCAGCAAAGTCGTATCGAATCGAAACTTGAAGTAGCTGCAACACATCGAAAAGGAGTTGGAAAAAATGAGAAATAAATATATTCACATCGTGATCGGTTCGGTCATGTGCGTTCTGCTGGCAGCTTCGTTGGGGTGGGCGGCCATGGCGGAGGTGCGGAACTTCACCTTCCATGGAATAGGCCCGGATGATGTTCTCGGTCCCGGTGAAAGCGCCGCGCCCGACGGTAAAGCGGATGCAAAATTCTCTCTCGAACTCTCGGGAGCCGGGGGCGCTCTTTCCGGTCTCCATCTGCAAAGCGAGAACGGACGCTCTTCATGGGATACAACGCCGGGCAACAACATACCGGGAATACGAGTGCAAGACAGCAACGGAAACGTGATTGCGGAGAGCAACGAGGGAATACCGCTTACCCCCTTCCTCCTCGGCATGAATCTTTCTCTCGCTGTCCATGACGACGGCTCCGTCGCAAGGGGCGGGAAATTTATCGTCACGGCGCGTTTTGTGGACGGGTCCGAAAGCCGTTCCACGATAAGCGTCCCCGCTGCCGCAGGGCTGCCTTCACCCGCCGCCGGCCAGGTCGAAATCCTCTATGCACGAATGACGGGCAAGGGAACGCGGGATCTCACGGGGCGCAACGATCGGCTTCGGGGCGACGGCACTCCCGACTACGGCGTGCAGATTGTCCTCCAAGGGACGGGAACGATCACGGGAGCGACGGTGCGCAGCATCGAAGGGGAAGCGGCTCAATGGGACACCTTACCGAACAGCGATTCATGGCTTGTGGCAGTGGTGCAATCCGATAAAGTGCTCAACAGGCCGGATGGAAGCATAGAGGCGAAGATTCAGGGGAAGTCCACTCTCGATCTTCTGGTAACGGACAACGGTTCAATAGCGAACGAAAAATCCAGATTCGAAGTACGTTTCGACTTCTCGGATGGAACCTCGATCGCAAGGGAAATCTCCAAGGAAGCGGCGGTTCGGGAAGGAACGTTTTCCGGGTCGGCGGTTCTCAGGGGCCCCGGAACGCACGATTATGTGGGGAATAGCGAACGCATGAGAGGCAACGGAACGAACGATTGGAGGGTGGAGCTGAAGGTCAACACCGCCGGCACCGTCAAAGGGATGAAAATCGAAAATACTTCCGGTTCCGCAGGGCAGTGGGATACATTTCCGGGAAGCGGTCGATGGCTCGTAGCAGTAACCGCAAGGAACGGTAACGTTTTGAATCTGTCAGACGGCTCGGTCCTTATAGCGATTCCCGGAGAGACTGATCTCGATCTATGGATAGAGGATAACGGATCCCTGAGCGACAGCGGCGTCAGGTCGCGTCTCACACTACTTTACGACGACGGAAGGGAACTTGTCGGAGAGATCGTCCGCCGTGTGGGCACGGACCGGCCGGAGAGAAGAGATCGTCGGGACGACGACAAAAGAGAAATTGGTTTCTCCGGTCCCAGAAGAGCCTCCAGCAGCGATTATGTCGGCGCACGCGAGCGCATCGGGCGGGACGGTAGCTTCGACTGGCTCTTCGAGTTTACGATCTCGGGAAAAGGGCGAGTGAAGGCGATCGTGGTTGAATGTATCGGCGCTTCCTCCGGCGTTTGGGACACCGTTCCCGGAAACGGCAACTGGGCTATTGGAGTGGTTCTTCCCGGAAAAGGAGGAAAGGGACTGCTGAACAGACGCGACGGCTCCGTCTCTTTCGATGTACCTCCCAACCACAATCTTCAACTGTTCATGGAGGACAACGGAAGTTTACGCCAGGGAGCGTCGAATTTCAGAATCTCCGTAACATGGGAGGATGGAACGGTAACGACCGCGACGAGTTGACACAGTGACGAGAGCGGGGGGTAATGGATTTCTCATCCCCCCGCTCTCATACACCGCAGGAGAGGATGTCTGCGTTCGAAAAATTTGAAAACGGATGCGGAAGCACTGCGAAAAACGCGTAACGATGCGGAAGCTGTCAACGCAATTTTCCGTTACAGGACGACGCGAGGATGCTCAGAGAGTATCGGCAAAAATTAGAAAAAAGGTGGAATGTGTTATGAAGCGATTTGTCCAAAGAAGCGGTCTGCTGTGCGCGGCGATTATCATGGTGTGTGTGCTCGTAGGGAGCGCCGGAGCTGTTACCAGAGTGGTTCCCGACGGGTACTCGACAATACAGGCAGCAATTATCGCATCGGCGACCGGCGACGTGATCCAGGTACGTGCGGGAACTTACAATGAGAGCCTCTATGTGTTGGGAGACGCTTTGACCCTTGTTTCGATCGACGGTCCGGGCAGAGCCGTCATCCGGGGATCGACGGCGACGAGCGAGCTTGGTCTGAATCCCGAGGCGATTCCGTCCGGGGGAGCGACAGTGTATATCGGTCCTGATCTCGGAGTTACCATCGACGGCTTCTCCATCGCTCCCGGAGCCGTGTCGAACGCATCGGGCATCGTCCACCTCGGCGGCAATCCCGCAAGCGACGTCACTATAAAGAACAATACTCTCGAAGGCTTCGCCTCCTACGCTGTGTACGGTGTTTGGGGGAGCGAAGACGTAGGGTACATAACGAACAGGAGGGTTACTGTCGAGAGCAATACTCTCAATAATTGCGCAACGGGAATTTTCCTCGGCAGGCTTTCCGGATGTACCCTCCAGGTCAACCGCAACGCCATCACAGGGTGCGGCACCGGAATAGATATCGGCGCGCTCCTCTCGTCCTCCGGGCATATCGACAACAACAGTGTGAAGGATGGAAGGTACGGGGTATATATCACGAACAGCGTCGGCTCGTCTCTGATTTCCAACGGAAACAGCTTCGTCAACAACTCCGAATACGGATTTTACTGCGATGCCGGACTTGTCGCGGCCACCGGCAACTGGTGGGGGCACTCCAGCGGTCCGAGAGATCAGAAAACGCTTCCCGGAACGCCGAACTACAATAATTTCAACGGAACAGGCAACAGAGTCTCGTCCTATGTGGACTATAAGCCTTGGCTTACGGGAGAAGATCCGGTGGTCCCCGATTCTTCAGGCGGATGCTCTACGGGGACAGCGGCTCCCGACATTCTCTTCCTTCTCGTTCCTCTGGGATTGCTGCTGCTGAAAAAATAAGTGCACGACGCCCTTGCGGCGTCAAATGGAAAAGGTTTCCTGTTTTTTCGGGGAACCTTTTCTTCCGATATCGGCGCAGCCGGAGCGGCTCTTTCCCGGAACTCTTCGCCCCGACTTCGAAGCGGCTGTCGGGAGTGTTTCGGAATCCGCCGCCTAAAGCTCGCCTCTTCATCGTAGCAACTATCGAGTAATCATTGGGAGGTCTTTTGAAATGAAAAGAATAATATTGCTTGTTCTCCTTTCCTTCTGCGTGTTTCTTACGTCCGCCTCGTTCGCGGCTGTTACCGGCGCCGAGGCTCCGAAGGGAGAGGAACCCCTGCTGATCACCAACGCAGGACAAGGACCGGGCGGAAAAATGGGGCGTCTTTTGGTGGCCCGCGCGGAAGTCGTGGAGAATCCGATCTATAACGCGGAGCCGAAACCCAAGGATATCGCCGCGGGCGGATACAAGACCATCCTTGTGGTCATCGGTTCCTCCGCAAAGGGACTGGGCGCTTCGGGCATCACTGTCGATCAGGAAATAGAGCGCGTGCACGCTCTTCTGGCCAAAGCCAAAGAGCTGAACATCCGGATCATCGCCGCGCACATCGAAGGCAAGGCCCGCCGGGGAAACCCGGGGAGCGCCGACGAGCGCTCCATAGACGCTGTTTTGCCGTATGCCTCCCATATCGTGGTGAACAAGGACGGGGATCTGGATAAAAAATTCACTCGTTTCGCCGAAGAGCATGACATTCCTATAAGCTATCTTGACAACGCGATGGACCTCAACGCATTCGCCAAAACAATGTACGCGCGGCCCTCTTGTCCAAAATAGATCTCGGACGGGAGCCGGTTCGGGGCGAAGGCTTCCTTACGACAGCTCCGTCTGCCGCTATCTCTCCGGAGCCCTGGCCATGATCCGGCGGATGAACGACTTTCTGAACGATCCGCCGGAAAGCGGATCCGGCGAATGTCTCCTTAAGCTGAGATCTATTCTCACAAGATTTCTCCCGGAGGAGCGTTCTCGTCGGCGCACCATGCGCCCGAAGGTTTTTTAACGCTTTCTTTATCGCAACTTCAGAGAGGAGGGAACACAAATGTTGAAGTCACTGGAGAGAATACGTTTCGCAATGCTCGGTTTGTTCGTTGTCTATTCGATCACTCTTACGTGCGGCGCTCTTGTCGCAAGCGAAGAGACAGGCGACAAGGAGAGCGCCGCGGCGTCCGAGAACGATACCGTTGTTACGACTGCTTGGCCTGCGGGGGCTATGAACAACATCGTGCGAATGAATTTTTTTTCGATGGAACCTGCGAAAGTACTGATTCTTTCTTTCCCGGACTACGATGGACAGGAGGTGCGCCGAATTGATCCTTTTCAGGAAGTTCCTTCACAAGTGGACTCTGCACAAGCGGATCCGGCAAAGGTTTTCTTGAACTGACGGCTGCTTCTCACAAGCCCGAGCACGGAGCTCTGCACGACTCGCCGCGAGCGGAGAGTCCTTTCGCTCGCGGCCTCGGTTCGACACTGGAGAGTCGTTGTTCTCTTTTTTAATGTAACTCCTTGCATCTGGCAGTTGCATTTCTGACGGATACTCTCAATGTGTTCCAGATTTGCTCCGCACTCTCCTTGAAATGCCCCCACGCATCATCGCCGGCTTCATTGAGTTCTCTTAATTTGAGCTTCGCGTGGATGAAATTCTTTTCAAGCTCTTCGATCCCCTTGCTGAATTCAAGAACCTTATCTTCCGGGCAATTTTGAGCCAGGGTCTTTAAATCGTTCAATTTGAATTGCGCGTGCGCCAACGCCAATCGTGCTTCTATCTTCTGTTTGTAGATTGTTTTTTCGTCCACGGGCGCCACCTCCTTATAATAGATACAGCATTTGTCGTTATGAAAACTTTTCTTTGTGCCGCGAGTATTTTTATGAGGCAACTTTCAATGAATACGCACATATTTCTCCAAACAAATTGTAATAATAAATGAATAAAAATATATACATCGAATTAAATTATACAGTAAATTTTAAAAATCGCAAGAGGGAATTTGTATTTCCTCAATTATCATTTTGGGTTTTCAAAAAAAGGCGAGGAGAGTGTCTTGATCGACGGTCCGTTGCGTGTAGCTTCTCGATAAAAAATCTGTTTGGTCGAGGAGTAAGAGTAATGGACGCAGGAAGAAGCGGAAAGAGGGGGGAATCATCCTCTCTCCGCTTCTCCGAGATCGTGTATTGTTCGTTCAAGCTGTGGAGCTCGCAAAAACCGCTGAAAACCGCACTGATCAAGAAGCGGCCTCATTGCATGGAGTCTTTGCTTGATCATCGCTGACATATTCTGTGCGTATGAACATCGCGAGTGCTTATCGTTGCTCTCTGTTCTTTGTTCTGTCGTCGGAATCGGTTTCCGGGCGCTTGCACAGCGAATTTTATCGAGGATATGAAATCTGCGGCCCCGTTGGAAAAACTTGGATCTTCTCCTCAGCGGACGCAGAGCGAGATTCCGGTTTATTTTTTGAATTTGGCGGCGGCATTGCCGACGGAAGTTTTCAACGAGTTCCACGCGTGATCGGCGCCGTCCTTGATATTCTCCCACGTGGTATCGTCCGCATCTTCCAGATCTTTCAACTTGGTCTTCGCATTGCCGACATTCATTTCGAGGTCGTCGATCTCCTTGCTGAATTCCATGGCGGCGTCCGCCGAAGAAATCTTCGCCTGAGCTTGTAACTGCTCCAATTGAGCCTTGGCCAGCTCCAGTTCGGCCTCGATCTTTTGCTTATAGGCTTCCTTCGTACTCATATGTACCATCCTCCCTTATCGATCAATCAAACATGTTGAGGCTTTTCCCGGTGCGGCCGACGAACAGCATTTTCCGTCGGCCGCGCGAATGCTGAGAAGCGAACTAGAACAGCTTGCCTCCGAAAACAAGGATCACACCGCCGAGCGCGAGTACTCCGGCGCCGGCCCAAAGCGGGACGTTGACCGTCTGTTTTTCGTCTACGGACACTCCGATAGGCCCCAGTCTCGCCTCATGCGTCGCCTGCGTGTAGGTGAATCCTCCGTGAGCCAGCCCCAGAGCGCCGGCTACGATTAGAACTATTGCGATAATTTTCATCATACTCATTGTGCCTTCTCCTCGAAGAAGAAAAAATCATTGAGCACACCGTGAAATGCGCTTTAATACGACCGTCGCAAGAACGGAAGAGCGAAAACGATCGAACCTCTAAATCACCCTTCGGCCTTGAATCACACGAATCAAAACCACCACGAGTGCGATGGCAAGGAGGACATGAATCAATCCGCCTATTGTGGTGGATGAAACCATTCCCAGAACCCAGAGTACAACCAGTACGACTGCGACTATTTCGAGCATGGTGTTCTCTCCTTTCTCTATCCTGGAACAGACGACTTTTCTACTCTCTTGCCGGCGTGTTTTCAAAAGTATCCGTCTCCCTGCTGAATTCGATAGCCGTATTCGCAGACGCAATTCTGGCCCGCGCTTTCATCTCGTCCAACCGAGCGCTCAAAAGTTCCGCCTCGCCCTCGCTCTTCCGCTCGTACGCTTCCTTTATATTCATGCTGGTCATCCCCTTGTCTCGATTCGTACATTCGAAACGCAGCTCGCTCTCGTGTGTTTTCAGCGTCTCGGGGGGGTAAAAAAACTCGATAAACGGCTCTGAACGGCTGAATATCGAGGTTTTGAAGTGCCTTTACTGTTTATCGACTGCGTTTTTCACGGCGGTCCGCAACGCGCTCCATATCTGCTCCGAAACGCTGTCGATATTCTCCCAGACCTCGTCTCCAGCTTCATACAGCTCGTTTAGACGTTCTCTTGCCTCTCCGATATTCCTTTCAAGCTCGTTGATTTCGCTGCCGTACTCTAGAACCGGATTCGATGAAGAAATATCGCTCTTCTTCTTTAATTCCTTTAGTTTGGCTTGAGCGTGCGCCAGCCCCAATCGAGCCTGAATTTTACGTTTATAGGCTGCCTTTGTAATTGCATACACTACGCCATCTCCTCTTGCTGCCTCCCAAGTCCTTTCCAGATTTTCCCGGCGTCCAAAAAAACAACGCCCATTCCCGGACTCCGATCTCTTTGCCCGAGTCTTCAGTTGATCCAACCGAACCCGGAGCATTTCCGGGCCGGCCTCTGCGTTTTGTTTGCGGGTTTCACTTGCGCTCATGCGCGACATCTCATTTATCGGGCTCACCTCATGCTTTTCAAACGCGACTCCTACGTTCGGCGAACAGCCTCCTCTTTGGAACGGCGAGGCCGGAGAGATGGTTTATATCAGTTTCCCTCCGAAGAGCAGAAGGAGTCCCCCGATAGCGACCGCGGTTCCGCTCGCCCAAAGCGGAATATAGACGGTGTGATTTTCGTCCACGGAGAATCTGATCGGCCCCAGTCCAGTCTCATGGCTTGTCTGTGTGTAGGTGAATCCTCCGTAGGTCAGCCCCAGTGCGCCGGTTGCGATCAGCCCTATTGCAATAATTTTCACTATATCCATTCGACTCCCTCCTCCTGGAAAAACGCTTTGATTCTGCTGTGAACGCCGAAAGGATCGCATTGTCGTCCGTATGGGAAATCGAAAGCGAGCAAGTCGCTCTATGACCCTTCGACCTTGAAGCATGTTCTTTTCTCCCCTCTCTATTGCAAGCGAGCGACGATATTGCAGAGCAACCCGACTTCGTTTCATTACCTGTCGGCGAGTTGATCGCTTCGACCTTTCGCTCTCAACAAAATAATTATATATCATTTTGAAAAAACAGTCAAGTATAAATTTACCATGAAATTTGTACTTTATACTTATTTTTGTCGGTTTATTTTGTGAAAAAGTGGTAGTTGGGGTGTGTTTTTACGGGCTGCATCATGAGGCGTCTCGCTAGGGGCATTTGCTCGCCGGACGAACGCAGAAGATTTCTGTATTGCAAAAATCAAAAAACAGGGGTATTATGCCATATAAACGGAATCATAAATCCGCTGAACGGAATGATGAAAGTATTTTACGGATAAAAAGAGAGAACATTTCATCGGGCAAAATCTCGCCCAAGGGAGAGCAGGGGAGTGTTCGAGCGTGAAAAAAACGGAACTACGGGGAGAGACATCGGCAGACAAGCAGGGAATCCGCGTTCTTGAGCGATTCTTCGACATCCTCTCCTTCCTTGCCGAGCGGCACGACTACGCGGGGATCAAGGAGATCGCCGAAGCCACCGGACTGTCGCGGACGACGGTGCATCGTGTTCTGGCCACCTGCGAGGAGAACTACGTCGTGCTCAAGGACAATATCGGGCGCTATCGCATCGGGCCGAGAAGCCTCGTCTGGGCAAACTCCTACCAGCAGCAGACGGGGCTGGCCAAGATCGCGCGCCAGCATCTGAAGGAGCTGCTTCGGGACGTCGGCGAAACGGTCCACCTTTTCATCTACGAAAAGGGCGAGGCGTTTTATCTGGAGAAGATGCACACCTACAATGTCACGGGTCTTGATTCGCGCATCGGATCGAGGCTCGAACTGTACAGCACTTCCGCGGGGAGGGCCATACTGGCCGCGCTCCCCGAGGAGGAGTTCGAGGCGTACCTCTCTTCCAGAGAGCTGCTTCCTCGAACCGACTGGACCGTCGTCGACAAGGAGGCGTTCGGGAAGATCGTCGAAAACGCGCGAACAAGGGGGTACGCCGAGGAAAACCAGGAGAACGAGGTCGGCGTCCGTTGTGTCGGCGCGGCCATTCTGGGGAAGGACGGCTATCCGGTCGGAGCGGTCAGCGTCGCCGGCCCCGTCTTCCGTTTCACCGACGATAGGGTGGAGAGTGTGGGCAATCGCGTTTTCGGCACGGCGCGGATTATATCCTACCAGCTTGGCTACAGTACAAACGGAGGCCAGGGCGGCCTCTGAAACTAAGGAGGGACTCATCATGAAACTCGACATCCGGCACGGAGCGAACCCGTGCGACTTCAAGAGCTACGACACCGAGCGACTGCGCAAGGACTTTCTGATTACGCATCTTTTCGTCCCCGGAGAGATCAAGATGACGTACAGCCATATCGATCGCATCATCACCGGCGGCGCCTGCCCCACCATCCCCTTGTCGCTGGAGTGCGGCAAGGAGATCGGGACGGACTTTTTCCTTCAGCGCCGCGAGATGGGAATTATCAACGTGGGGGCTCCCGGTTCGGTCACCGTCGACGGAGAGCGCTTCACCCTCAAGAAGATGGACGGGCTCTACCTCGGAGCGGGCGGAAAGAAGATCGTCTTCGAGAGCGAGAAGCACGACGACCATGCGCACTTCTACTTCAGCAGCGCTCCCGCCCATACTTCGTACCCCAACTGCTACATCGACATGGAAAAGGCGAAAAAAGTGAAAATGGGCGAGCCGGAAAAGGCCAACGTCCGCACCATCAACCAGTACATCCACCCGGAGGTATGTACCACCTGTCAGCTCATGATGGGGCTTACGCAGCTCGAAAGCGGCAGCGTCTGGAACACTATGCCGTGCCATACTCATGAGCGGCGCATGGAAGTGTACTTCTACTTCGACATTCCCCAGGACGGCGTCACGTTCCATATCTTCGGGCAGCCCGAGGAGACCCGCCATATCGTCGTCCGCAACGAGGAAGCCGTCATCAATCCGAGCTGGTCGATCCACAGCGCGGCGGGCACGTCCAACTACAGTTTCATCTGGAGCATGGTGGGAGAAAATCAGGTCTTCACCGACATGGACCACGTCCCGATGTCGGTGATGAAATAAGCGGACGACCAACTTGCCGTTGGTTATCCGGCTACTGCCGAAGGAGGGGCGGTTCAACGAAGGAATTTCGGGAGTATTCGGGCTGTTGTCATATTTTTAAGGAGGGGTGTATGAAGATGAAAAGAAACGTACGGAAGATGGGGTTCCTCGCGGCGTTGCTGGCGTGCGCGCTGCTTGTGGGATTTTTCGCCGAGAGCGCTCCTGCGGCGCAGACGACGATGAAAATCGGGCACTCGATGAACACGGAGACGTTCCGCCAGAAGTCGCTGCTCAAGTTCAAGGAAATAGTCGAGAAGGAGACCGAAGGACGCGTTGCGGTGGAGATCTACCCGTCCGGGCAGCTCGGCACCGAGATGGAGACGCTGGAAGCGGTGAAGCTCGGTTCCGTCGAAGGCTTCAGGAGCGGCGGCTTCGAAGAGGCTGCGCCTCTGCTCGAGATCTACTCCATGCCATTCCTCTTCACGGATGTCAAAGGGATTCACAATATCACCCGCGGCCCTCTCGGCGAGGAGATCGCGAAAGCCGCGGAACCCGCGGGACTTGTCATTATCGCAACGGGTGATTCCGGCCTCTTCCGCCACATCACGAACAACGTCCGCCCCATCGTCAAGCCTGAAGATATGAAAGGGCTCAAAATCCGCACCCCGCCGATGTCCACCATCGTCAAGACGATGGAAACGCTCGGGGCGAACGTCGTCTCCATCCCCTTCGTCGAGACCTACATGGCGCTCAAGACCGGCGTCGCCGACGGCCAGGAGAACCCGCTGACCAATATCGTTTCCATGAAATTCCACGAGGTGCAGAAGTACCTCACGCTGGTGAACTACCAGTACCATGCCGAGATGTTCTATGTGAACAAGGACTGGTTCGAGGCGCTCTCCAAGAAAGACCAGGGGATCCTCCGGGCGGCCGCCAAAGAAATGATGCTGATGAGCGACGAGATCGTCGCCGCGGACGACGCCAAGTGTTTCGAGTTCCTCAAAGACAAGATGGAAATCACCACGCTTACCGAGGAACAGCACGCCGCTTTCGTCAAGGCGGTGCAGCCCGTCTACGACTACTATATCGCCAAGGGCATGTTCACTCAGGAAATGATCGACAGGATGCGCGAGGCTGCCTCCCGGTAGCCCGATTCGTTCACTCAGCGCGGGCAGGGGGCGTCGCTCCCTGCCCGTTCGTATCGGAGGGGAACCATGGCAAAATTACTGGAGAGATTCGACAAGCTGCTCTGTTTTTGGTGCGTGCTCGTGACGAGCGCCATGACCGCCGCCGTCATCACGCTCGTATTCAGTCGCTACGTCCTCGGCATCACGTTTATCTGGGCAGAGGAGTCCGTATCGGTGCTCTTCTTCGCCACCACCTACTTCGGCGCGGCGCTGGGCGTTCGCTGCGACGAGCATATTCGCATCGACTACTTCACCGCAAAAATGCCCTCATCCTTTGAACGCCCGATCAAGGCGCTGCAGATCGCCGTGGTGATCTTTCTTCAGATTTTTCTGCTCAAGGTCGGGCTCAACTGGATTGCCAAGGTCGGCGGTACGCTGACTCCCGGATTGCGCGTTCCCGTCAAATTCATCTACGCGATGTTTCCCATCAACGCTGCAATAGTCACTTTCTACGAGTCTGTCCGGCTCGTCTCGCTCTTCTCGGGGAAAAAGGACGGCGCCTCGCCCGCCTGCGCAGTAACCGGTGCGGCGGGGAACGAACTTTAAAGCGGAGGAAACAACATGGCCACTCTCATTCTCTTATCCAGCCTCATCTTCTGCGTCGTCATCGGCGTTCCTATCTGCTACTCGCTTGGAGCCTCCGCCGCGGCCTACTTCCTGCTGCTCAAACCGTCGCTCATGGGCATATTCACCCAAAGAGTCTGGGCGGGGTCCGGCAGCTACGTTCTCATCGCCCTGCCGCTCTTCATCCTCGCGGGGGAACTGATGAACAGCGGCGGCATCACCCGCCGCATTCTCAAATTCAGTCTTTACCTCGTCCGGCCCATCCGCGGAGGCCTCGGGGAGGTCAACGTCATCGCCAGCATGATCTTCGGCGGTATCACAGGCTCCTCGGTGGCAGACACCTCCGCCATCGGCTCGATTCTCATTCCGGAGATGGAAAAAGCCGGATACGACACGGGGTTTTCGGCCGGCGTCACCGTTGCTTCGTCCACGATGGGCATGATCATCCCGCCGAGCATCCCCATGCTCCTTTACGCCATGGTCTCGGGGGCCTCCGTCGGCTCGCTCTTCCTCGCGGGACTCATCCCCGGCGTGCTGATAGGCGTTTCGCAGATGGCGCTTGTCTGGGGCATCTCGCGGAAGAGAGGGTACCATCCTCCCCGCACGCCCTTCGACGCCGCTGATTTCAAGCACACCTGCAAAGACGGAATCCTGGCGATCCTGATGCCCGTAATCATCGTTCTCTCCGTCTCGCTGGGCATTGCCACCGCCAGCGAATCCGCGGGCGTCGCCGTCCTCTACGCGCTCATCCTCGGCTTTTTCGTCTACCGCGAACTCGACCTGAAGCAGCTCGGTGGCATGCTCAAGAGAACCGTGCTCAGCTCCAGCTCCATTATGTTCGTCGTCGGATTCTCCACCATCTACGTCTGGATTCTCTCCGTGGAACAGGTCCCCAACATGGTGAGCGCCTTCATGCTCGGGCTCGACGTCCACCCCTTCTGGATACTCCTCTTCCTCGACGCGCTCATCCTGCTCGTCGGGCTTTTCGTCGACGTGGCTCCTTCCATACTGCTTCTCTGCCCGGTGATGCTCCCCGTCATGAGAGGGCTCGGCGTCGACGACCTCCAGTTCGGGGCCATCATGATCACCGGCATGGCCATCGGTCTTGTGACGCCGCCGGTGGGGATGTGCCTCAACGTCTGCACCAAGATATGCAAGAAGCCGATCACGGAGATTTTTGTCCACGCGCTTCCTTTTATCATTTGCAATGTCCTGATTCTCCTTTTGGTCACCTTCGTCCCGGCGGTCTCCACCTGGCTTCCGGCGTTGCTGAAATAGGAGGAGGAACGACGGCTCCATTCGACGAAAATACCCTATATCGGCATATACGAAAAAACGCCTATGGCGCATTTGTCGAAAGAAGGTATAATATCGAAAGCTTTTTCTTCGGAGCGCTATGTTCGGAAAAAGGGCTGACTTTACTGAGGAAGGAGGAGTCGTCATGGATTGGGGAAGAGTGCCCGCGGATACCGTAGTGGTGGAGAGCAAGGACATTACGCTGCGCGACGTGGTGCAGGCGGCAGCCGACGGCGTCGACACGCCCGAGGGACTGATGGAAGTCCTCGGCCTTGAAGCGGGCGAAGAGGGAACCGAACACCTGCAGCCCATTCTGGACGTCTTTCTTCCGGCCATCGAACGCCTCCGGAGCGGCAGCTGCGGCGGCGGGTGAGCCGGTTGTTCCGGCAGCTGTTAGCTGCCGATCGAAGACGATGAAAAAGGCCGAAGCTCTCTTTATCGAGTGGCTTCGGCCTCTTTTGTAAACGTCGCCGTAAGCGTCCTTAGTCTCTTTTTCGGGGACCGTTCTCCGCAACCCATCGCTCTATCGTCCGCGTCAGCGTGTTCCACTCTTCCCGAATGCGCGGCAAAAGACTCCTCGCACGTTCCTGATCGTTCTCCTCCAGCGCATGTTCCATCGCCAGCGCCACGTTCCTCAGAGCGTCGGCCCCCACGGCCGAAGCCGCTCCCTTGATCGCGTGGCTCAAGTCCGAGACCGCTGCTCGATCATCCGCCGCGAACGCCGATTCCAGCAGCTCCGTCTTTTCCGGGATATCGCTTAGGAATGCCGACAGAACCTCCGTCGCAAGGCTTTCGTCGTTGAGAAGGCGCTGCAGAAAAGCGTCCCGATCCCAGACGGACGGCTCGGGGGAAGGCTCTTTCACCGGGAGAGCGCCTTCCCGTGCACCGTTCTCCGAGCGTTCGCAGACCGGCAACCACTTGTTCAACACCTCCGCTAAAATTCCGGGAGAGATTGGTTTGACAACGTAATCGTCCATTCCCGCCTCCAGGCACTTCTCACGTTCGCCCGGCATCGCGTGGGCGGTCATCGCCACTACTGGAACGTTCTGGACGTCCCCTTCGAGCAGGCGGATTCTCCGCGTCGCCTCGTAGCCGTCCATGTTCGGCATCCGGCAGTCCATAAGCACAAGGTCGTAGTTCCTTCTTTCGAGGGCTGCAAGCGCCTCCGCCCCGTCCGACGCCGTGTCCGCACGCAGGCCGAATGCGCGCAGAATTCCCAGCGCAACCTGCTGATTGGTGATGTTGTCCTCGACCAGAAGGATGCGCGCTCCCCGTCGTTCACACCGAAGAGGTTCGCTTGCGGAAGATCGCAGTACGTTCTTCGCCGAACCCTCGGGTTGTTTCTCAAAGACGGCGGTGAACCAGAACTCGCTCCCGTCGCCCTCTTTGCTTATCACCCCGATCTCTCCGCCCATAAGCTCCGCGAGCTGCTTCGATATCGCCAGTCCCAGTCCCGTTCCGCCGAACTTCCTGCTCGTCGAGCTGTCCGCTTGACTGAACTTCTCGAAGAGCGTCCCCTGTTTCTCTTTTGGAATGCCGATGCCCGTGTCGCGCACGCCGAAACGCAGCGTCGCGCGCTCTTCGTCCTGCTCCGCGGCGGATACCTCCACATCGACCCTTCCTTGGTGCGTGAACTTGATCGCGTTCGCGGTCAGATTCGTCAACACCTGACGCGCACGTCCCGGATCCCCGCGGAGCATGATCGGCGTTCCGGGGGCGACGGACAGCCGCAGAGCCAACCCCTTGGAGAAGGCCGATAGCTCCATCACACCAACGAAGTCTTCCAGCAGCGTGGAGAGGTCGAACTCCACACGCTCCAATTCCAGCTTTCCTGCCTCGATCTTCGAGAAGTCCAGAATGTCGTTCAAAACATCCAGCAGCGACTCCGCGCCTGCATGCGCCATCCGGGCGTACCGGCACTGTTCTTCGGACAGAGATGTGTTCAGCAGAAGGTCCGTCATCCCGACGACGCCGTTCATCGGCGTGCGGATTTCATGGCTCATCACGGCCAGAAAATCGCTCTTGGCTTTGTTTGCGATCTCCGCCTCCGCCGCCATCCGATTCGCTCGTTCCGTTGTTTCTTCCAGCGACTTCAAAAGACGGCGGGGCAGCATCAGGATCATCGCCACCATAAGGCCGACGTCCAGTACGAGGGTGAGCAGCAGTACGATGGAGTCGACGCTTCCGGGGTGTAAGAATTCGTTCGATTCGATAGGAAAGAAAAGTACCATCGCTATTCTGAGGATATGCGCGGCAGTGTAGCTTCCCAGAACGATACCGGTCATTCTGGTAATGGGGCGCAAAGCGGGAGGCGTCTTTCGCAGCATCAGCACGCACCCCTCCAGTGTGAGCATCCCCACCGTTCCCGATATGAGGATGATCCGTGCCGTTACGCTGGGGTGAATCCGCAGAAAGTAGAACACAAGAAGGACGTACGTTCCCGCCGTCGCATAGTTCCAACGACGCCTCCCGTTTGTTCCTACGAACCGTTCCAGTCCTATCAGGAGGGCGATCATGCCGCAGAGAATGAGCGTGTTGGCAAGGACGACCGAAACGGTGTCCGGAACCGCTCCCCGAAGCAGAATAAGCACAAGGCCCGTCGTCTGGAGGATCATCTGCAGCGCCCAGAAAAAGATGCCGTCGAAGCGCTCCCGGTAACGGAAGTACATCGAAATCTTCGTTACCATGATCACCGCGTCGACGACGCACCACGCAAGGATGACGGTTCTGGTATCGATCATTTGAAAATACCCTCCGTCCATTATTCGAGAATGCGGAAGCGATGCAGCGGACGGCCCGCGCGCCGGTACTCCATCTCCATAGAGACCTCCCCCAGCCGGACGAGATTCGCCAGATAGCGTCTGGCAGTGGCCCTGGAGATGCCGGCGACCTCCGCGACCTCTTCGGCCGCCGCGGGCATAGGGCAGAGGCGCAGCGCCGACCTGACCCCCTCGAGGGTTTTCTCGCTTGCCGGGTTCGCACCGGAAACCGGTTCCGAATACCCTCCCGAAGACATTCCCAGCAGTCTGTCCGCCGACGCTTGGTTCAGTTCGCCCGGTTCCGCGTATGTTATCGTCTCGAAGAAACGCCTGTAGGAGGAGAGCGTCCTCAGAAGAAGATCCAGCGGACAGGGTTTGATCAGGTAGGAGAAGACGCCCATCCGCAAACAGTGGCGGATCGTCTCTTTTCTGCTTCCCGAAGAGATGACGACCACGTCGACGGAAGACGCCTCCGCCCGCAGCTTTCGGAGGCAAAGAAGGCCGTCCATCTCCGGCATGAAAAGGTCGAGGATCACCAGATCCGCATGCGCCCGGGAAAGAAAGTCGAACATTTCCACCCCGTTCCCGGCCGTGCCCGCAAGACGGAAGCCCGGAGCCCGCAGGACGGCTCCGCAGTGTATCCGCAGCGACGCCGCTTCGTCGTCCACCACAAGGGCTTCGATAAGTCGCCTTTGCGCTTCTCTGCGCACCCCTTTTTCCTCCCCTCGAACAAAAAAACGGATAATGTACAGACGATTATAACACGCTCTTCTCGCGCATCTCTCGAAACCTCCGAAAAATGAGCAGAATGAGCAGAATATGGACATGCAAACGGGCGGTCTTCTATAC
>CAXXRY010000063.1:0-43635 GCA_963668335.2 Aminobacteriaceae bacterium
AGCGGCCCCGGCTGTAACCCCTGGATGACGAGGGCGCCAAGCAGAATTGCCGTCACCGCGTCTCCCGGTACGCCGAGCGTCAGCAGCGGCACCATCGCTCCGCCCGTAACGCCGTTGTTTCCGGCCTCCGGCGCGGCGATGCCCTCAAGGCAACCGGTTCCGAACTCCTTTGATTTTTTAGAGGTCCGGCGCGCCTCGTTGTAACAGACAAAAGCGGCGATATCGGCGCCGGCGCCCGGTATCGACCCGATGAACGTTCCTATAAAGGCCGATTTGATCATCACAGGCAAAAGAGAGATCGTCTCCTTGAGAGAGACCATCCCATGCTTGAAATTAGTGTCCACCGCCTGCGCCGGCTCGAAGATCTTCTCCATCTGCACAAAAGCCTCGGCAAGCGCGAAAAGCCCTATAAGCACCGGAATGATGGCCAATCCGTTGTACAGGTTGATCTCGCCGAAGGTAAAGCGCGGAAAGCTGGTGACCGGGTCGAGCCCGACGGTCGAGATCAGCAGGCCGAACATCCCCGCAAGAAGCCCCTTCACGGGACTCTTCCCCGAGATGCTCGCGATGATGCTCAAGCCGAAGACAGCGAGCGCGAAGTACTCGGGCGCGCCGAAGCGGAGCGCGAAATTCGCCAGTATCGGCGAAATGGTGATCAGCATGACCGTGCTCACGATGCCGCCGGTGAACGAGGCGATCGCGGAGATCGAGAGCGCCTTGGCAGCCTCGCCCTTCCGGGCCAGCTCGTAGCCGTCGAGGACCGTGGCCGCGGCGGCGGGCGTCCCGGGAGTTTTCAACAGAATCGCCGAGATGGAGCCCCCGTAGATCGCGCCGATGTAGATACCTGCCAGCATCACCAAGGCCCGCGTGGACTCCATGCCGAACGTGAGCGGAAGCAGCACCGCGACGCCCATGGTCGCGGTGAGGCCGGGAAGCGCCCCGATGACGATGCCTCCGGCGACGCCGAGGACAAGGAAGGGAAAGATGGCGAGGGAAAAGGTAGTGTGCAGACCATTCAAAAGCAGAGTAAACATTTCCGCCGCCTCCTAGAAGTAGAAGAACCCCTCGGGAAGGGGCACGATTAGAATTTTATAGAACACCACGTAGACCGACAGCGAGACGATCACGGGAAAGAGTGCAAGGACAAGAGGGCTGCGCACGCCGAAGAGCAGAAGCAGCGCCGCGTTCAGTGCAATGGTTGCCAGAATAAAACCGAGAGGTTCCAGGAGCAGCGCGTAGGCGACGACGAGCCCCAACCCGACAATGGCAAGCAGGATCTGCCGCGGAAAGAGATCTGCAAGCGCCCGTCCGTCGTCATCCATTTTGCCACGAAAGTTCAGCCACCCCAGGAAGAGAGCAAGCCCGGCGGTCATCCAGGCGAGCAGTTCCGGGAAAAAGGACGCGCCGACGTAATCATCCTGGATGAGGGTCTGTTCAAAGTTATTCGCCTGGTAGATCACGAATGCGCTCAGCAAAAGAAAAACAAGTACGATGCCGTAGTTGGCTTTTTTCACGTGACATTCTCCTCCGAAATTATCTGTGGAGCGTTGGGAAAGGGCGGGAGGCCGCCGTCGGAACCGGCGCCCCCCGCGTAGGTACGTCCTGTAACGAAAGCGAAGCGTTCTCTTACTTCTGCTGCTGTTTCTTCACTTCCGCGACGACTGCGTCAAGAGCCTTCACGTCGTTGTCCACGAAGGTTTTGAAGTCGGCTGCGTTCAGGAAACGGATCCCGAGCGTACGGCCATTCATGAAGTCGACAAACTCCTTCTCCGCGACGGCCTTCTCGAAAGCCGCGCCAAGAACCGCATTGACGTTCTCGGGCGTTCCCTTGGGAACCGCGATGCCTCTCCACGTACCGGTGACGATGGGATATCCGAGCTCTGTCATCGTCGGTACGTCGGGAAGCCCGGCCATGCGCACGTCGGAGCAGACGCCCAGGGGTTTCAGCTGTCCCGCCATGATCTGGGAGATCGCCTCGCCGGGGTTGACCATGGAGAACTCCACATGGCCGCCCAGAAGCGCCGGAATGGCCTCGGCCGCACCGTTGTAGGGGATCTGATTGAACTTCACGTTCTGGTTCAGCTCAAGGGCGAGAAGGTAGAAGTTGGGCTTCGCGGTGCTGCCGAACTTCACGGTTCCCGGAGCGGCCTTCGCCGTCTCGATGACATCCTTGACCGACGTGAACTTCGAATCGGGCTGGACGAGCATAATCGCAGGATCCTCGTTCACCAGCGCGATCATGTCGAAGTTGTCCGGGGTGATCTGCGCAAGACCCATCTGAGGAAGCCACGCAATTTCGCGGGTGATCATGGTGACGGTGTAGCCGTCGGCCTTCGCCGTGGCGCCCTCCGTCATGCCGACCGCTCCGGAACCACCGGTCCTGTTCATCACCACGACGGGCTGACCGAGGTATTTTTCGGCCGCAGCGGCAAGCGCGCGCGCAACGGCGTCGGTACCGCCGCCGGCTGCGAAGGGAACGAGAAGGCGGATGTTCTTTGCCGGGAAGTCGGCCGCGAGAGCAGTTCCGGCGAACACCAGGAGCAGGAGCGTTGCGAAAAGTGCCAGTTTCTTCATTGTGAGTACTTCCTCCTTATATAAGATGAGTATGTGTGAAGCCGTATTTATCGGGAGAGCCAGCCGCCGTCCACCGCCACGACGTACCCCGTCACATAGTCGGAGGCCGCCGAAGCGAGGAAAACCGCCGCGCCCTTCAGATCGTCGGGAGTTCCCCATCGCCCGTTCGGAATGCGGGCCAAAATCTCCTTGCTCCGCACCGGGTCCTTCTGCAGGGCCTCGGTGTTGTCCGTAGCCATGTAGCCCGGAGCGATGGCGTTCACCTGTACGCCGAACTGCGCCATCTCGTTGGCCATCAGTTTCGTCAGGCCCGCGACCGCGCTCTTGCTCGACGTGTACGATGGCACGCGGATACCGCCCTGGAAGGAGAGCATGGAGGCGATGTTCACGATCTTGCCTCCCCGGCCCTGCTTCGCCATCCGGCGGGCCGTCTCCTGCGACAGGAAGAAAAGGCTCTTCAGGTTGACGTTCATCACGTCGTCCCAGTCCTTCTCGGTAAACTCAAGGATATCGGCGCGGCGGATGATGCCCGCGTTGTTTACCAGAATATCCACGCCGCCCATCGCGCTCACGGTCTCCGCCACGATGTCGGGGATGCGCGCCTGCGTGGTCAGGTCCGCCTCCACGTGAAGAAACTTCCGCCCGAGGGCCTTCACCCTCGCCTCGATCTCGGGCATTGCGATCGGCCCCACGCCGACGATGTTGGCGCCGGCTTCGGCAAGCCCCTCCGCGATACCGTAGCCCAATCCCTTGCGGGCGCCTGTAACAATGGCGGTCTTGCCGTCCAGCTTGAAAAGATCCAGGATCATCTGTTCATTCGCCTTCCTCTCTGGAAAAAAATATACAACCGACCTATCAGTAGGTGATAAGCACCTTAAGGTACTTCTGCGGGTTGCGCAGAATATCCCTGAACGCGTCGTTGATCTTCTCGAAGGGGTATGTCGCGGAGATAAGCGGCTCCGGGTTCACCAACCCCTTCTCGAACCACTCGATCACCTGCGGGAACTTCCGGCAGTTCATCCGGGAACCGATGATCTTCAGCTCTTTCTTCACGACGAGCACCTCGGGGATCTTCGCGGGCTCCGGGTTGAAGCCGAGCACCACGATCCGCCCTCCCGGAGCGGCGTAGCCGAGGCTCTCCTCCAGAAGGCGGGGAACGCCCACGGCCTCGACCACCACATCCGCGCCGAATTCCCCGGTGAACTCGCGCAGCGCCGCCGAAAGATCGCCGGTCTTGCTGTTCACGATCCTGTCGGCCCCAAGGAGCTTCGCCTTCTCCAGCCGACTGTCAACAAAATCGCTCGTCAGTACCTCGGCCCCTGCGAACTTCATCGCCTGCAGAATGCACAGGCCGATCGTCCCGGCTCCGAGGACGAGCACCTTGTCTCCTTCATGGACCTCGCTTCTTGAAAGCACCTCCGCCGCGATCGAGAAAGGCTCTATCAGCGCCGCCTTCTCCCACGGCAGAGAGGACGGGAGCGCGTACACCTTCTCCTCCGGCACGACGATGAAATCGCAATACCCACCGTCGACCTGCACCCCAAGACACTTGACCGTGCTGCACAGGTTATCGTACCCCCGTTTGCACGAAACGCAGTTTCCGCACGAAACCACGGGGTCGATCGTCACCCTGTCTCCCTTGGAGAACCGGTCCGCGCCGCCCCCTGTGGACTCGACCTCGCCCACCAGCTCGTGGCCCAGAATACGGGGCAGCGCCACGTCCGCTCTCTCCCCCTGGTAGATATGCAGGTCGGAACCACAAATCCCGGCGGCCTTCACCCGAACGAGCACCTCTCCCTCTCCGGGAAGCGGCATCCTATCCTCGAAAATTTCGATCTGCTTGGGTGCAACGAGCTTTGCGCTTCTCACAGCATTCACCTCCGCCCTTTCGGGCCAGAATCTACATTATTCCAAAGGTCGCGAAAGCCTCCACCGTGGACATGCCGCCCATGATCGCCTTCGCCACCAAATTTTCTCCCTCGGCCTTCTCCAGCGCCTTCTCGATGACTTCGTCCTCCACGGCGCGTGGAACAACCACGACGCCGCCCATGTCGCCGAAAAGGAGGTCTCCCGTCTCCACGCGGACGCCGTTGACGAACTCAACCGGACAGCGCCAGTCGATCACGCGCCCTCGCGCCCCCTGATCCTGCGCGTACGTTCCCCACGAGAACACCGGAAAATCGAGCTCCAGCACCTGCCGTGTATCGCGCGTGTAGCCGTGCGTCACCGCCCCGGCCGCCTTCAGATGCTTCGCCCGGATGGTCATCAGACCGCCCCAGTGCGCGAAATCGGGCGAGCCCCCCGCGCAGATATATATCTCGTCCTCTTTCAGATCGTCGAGCGCCTCGAACATCAGCCCGAAGGGCTTCGCCCCCGCGCCGCAGCAGTCCGCCTCCAACACAGTCATCGCCCGCCCCGCGAGCGTCATCTCCGGCAGAAGAGGCCGTATCCGCGGAGGAAGAAACTGCTTCGTCAGCCCCATCGTATCCAGCACATCGCCCACAAGCGCTGTAAACAGATCATTTTTCATCAGAGAGAACAGCTCTTTATCCGTTGTCCATCTCGCCATGCCCCGCTCCCGCCTTTCGCAGAACGAAGGAAGGGGCGCAGCGCGCCGCCCTCCCCCGGAAAAAGGTACGTTACTTCGCAGCCCCAGTAATAAGATCGAGCAGCTCCGTTCCAAACTTCTGTTTATAATCTTCCCACACCGGCTGCACGGACTTGACGAAGGGAGCGATATCCACGTCGTTGAACTTCACGTTGTGCGACTTCAGCTCCTCGACCGTCTTGCCCACGAATGCGTTCCAGTACTCTCGCTGCTTGGCCTCGGACTCGCGCCCGGCCTCCAGCAGCGCTTTCCGATGTTCGGGAGTCAATTTTTCGAACGCCTGCTTACTGATGAGCACAAGATCGGGTACCATAAAGTGCTGTGTCCACGAGAAGTAGTCGGACACCTCGTAGAGCTTCAGCGTGAGCAGCGTGACGGGATTGTTCTCCCATCCGTCGAGCACGCCCTGCTGCAGCGCGCTGTACACTTCGCCCTGCGCCATGGGAGTGGCGATGGCCCCCATCGCGTTGAGGGTGTTCACCATCAGGCGGCTGTCCATGACGCGAATCTTCAGCCCCTTCAAGTCTTCCGGCTTCGTGATGGGCTTCTTGTTGTTGATCAGGTTGCGCGAACCGCCGTCGCCCCAGTAGAGGAAGACGAATCCGGCCTTCTCGATGTCGGCCTTGATCATCTCGCCGGCCTTCCCGTTGAGCGCCTTGAACATATGCTCCGTGCTCTGGAAGACGTAGGGGAGGGAGAGAACGTCCATCGTGGGGACAAACTGGGCCATCGGCCCGGCGTTGGCCATGCACATCTCAAGCGTACCTGCCTGCATGCTCTCAAGCGCTTCGCGCTGGCCGCCGAGCGCGCTGTTGTTGAAGAGGCGCACTTCCACCTCGCCGCCCGTCTTCTCCTTCACCTTCTCGGCGAAGAAAACCATGGACTCCGTCGTTGGATTGCCGTCGGGGAGAACGTTGGACAGCTTCAGGACAACTGCGGCGGACACCGCTGACGCAGTCAAAATAACCGTGAACATCACAAGGAGCGCAAGAACAAACAACTTTTTCGACATAATGCAACCTCCTTCGCGTATCAACTGATGGACTGCTGTTCTTTCCCTCATCACCGCCGAGGGGTGAATCCTGCTCGCGCTGTTCTTTGTACACTCCGCCGCCCGTTCCCACCGCCCTTCGTTCGATGTCCGGCCTGGCGTGAAGCCCCGCCGTCGCAGAATTACTTCAATCCCATCACCATCTGCGGGAGAAACGTAATGATCTGCGGGAAGACGGTGATGATCACAAGCACGAGGATCATGGTAAACAGGTACTTCATGTACGCCCCCAGGATCTCCCCCAGCTTCGCCTTCGCGATGCCCGTCGCCACGAAGAGAGAGATGCCCACCGGAGGAGTACATTGGCCGATGGCCATGTTCACGATGGTCATGATGCCGAACTGGATCGGCGTCACGCCGAGCTGCCGGGCTATCGGGAAGAGGATGGGAACAAGGATGATGATGATCGGGGAGATGTCGAGGAAGGTTCCCATGAAGAGCATCAGTGCGTTCATCAGAAAGAGAATGACAAGCCGGTTCTCCGAAAGGGCGAAGACGGCCTTGGCTATTTTACCGGGGATCTGCTCCGCCGCGAGTATCCACCCGAAGCTGGACGCCGTGGCGATGCACAGCACCACCACGCCGGTGGTGATCCCCGTTTTCACCAGGATTCCGGGAATCGCGCTCCATTTCAGCTCGCCGTAGACAAAGCGCCCTACGATAAACGAATAGAACGCCGCCACCACGGACGCCTCCGTCGCTGTGAAGACGCCCGAAAGGATGCCGCCCATGATGATGACCATCGTCATCAGGGCAAGAATAGAATCGGTGAACGCAAACCACCGTTCCTTCCACGTGGCGCGCTCCTCCGAAGGCAGATTGCGTTGTTTCGCGAAGAGAAAACTGGTGGTCATCAAGGCGAGCCCCATCAGAATCCCGGGGAAGACGCCGCCGAGGAAGAGCCCGCCGATTGGAGATGCTCCCCGTGATGCCGAGGATGATCATCGGGATGCTCGGGGGGATGATGATGCCGATGGCGCCCGCCGTCGCCACCACGCTGGTCGCCAGATCCTTGCCGTACCCCTTCTTCTCCATCGCGGGGATGAGCACGCTGCCCACGGCGGCAGTGTCTGCCGCCGTGGAGCCGGAGATTCCTGCGAAGAACATAGCCGCCACGATGCTGATCATGGAGAGCCCACCCCTGATATGCCCGACGAGGCTCGACGAGAAGGAGATCAACCGGCGCGAGATCCCGCCGTGCTCCATGAATCCTCCTGAGAGAATAAAGAACGGGATGGCGATCAGGGAAAACGACTCCACCGAAGTGTACATTCTCTGGACGACGATGAGCGGATCCATGCTCCCCGCGAAGACGAGGGCAACAGCCGCGGAAATGGCCAGCGAGAAGGAGACCGGCATACGGATGACGAGCAGCAGCGTGAAGACCGCGAAAATAGTGGCAGCCATGTCAATCCCTCCACTCCGAAGAATGACGGCCGATAAGGCCAACGACATGTTTCAGCGAATGAATCGCAATGCACGCGCCGCTCAGCGGCAGTATCATGTAGGGGACGCTCATCGTAAAGGGCATCATCGCCATGAGCTGTCGCTGGTTGAGCTTCACAAGAAAAACCCCCTTCCAGATCATGAAGAGGGCGAAGGCGAAGATCAAACAGTACACGACAACGGCAACCAGCTTCTGCAGCGGCTGCGGAAGACGGGACCATGAAAATCTCGACCTCGAAATGCGCCAGCTCCTTTACGGCGAGGCTTGCGCCGATGAAGCTGAACCAGACGAACATATACATGAGAAGAGCTTCCGACCAGGTGATCGGCGCCTTGATGACGAACCGGCTGATGATCTGGAGGAGTCCCAGTCCCACCATCACCGTCAGAAGAAGGATCAACATCCAGCGTTCCAGGCGTCCTACAAGAGCGTCTACCTGTTCCATGAGTTTTTTACCCCCTGTACCCCAGTTCGCGGGAGATCGCCAATGCCGTCTCCCGGATTCGCTCTCCAATTGTCTGAGAAGCCCTGTCGTCGAAACGGTACGCCGGAGCGCTCACGCTGACGGCGCCCACGGGGTAACCCCGCAGGTCGAGCACGGCGGCGCCTACGCAGCGAATCCCCTCTTCGTTCTCCTCCACCTCCTCGCAGAAGCCCCGCTTACGGCATTCGACGAGGAATTCCTCCAGCACCTTCCTGTCCGTAATGGTTCTCCTGGTTCGGGGACGAAGCTCCGTCTTGTCGAGATATGCCTTCAGCTCCGCCTCCGGAAGAAACGAAAGGATTGCGCGGCCGCCGGACGTGCTGTAGAGATCCCGGCGCGCACCGATGCGCGAACGCATGCCCACCGGGTGCGGGCTGTCGAGTTTGTCGATGTAGTACGCCTCCCCCGCCTCGAAGACGAAGAGATGCACCGTTTCCCGCGCGATCTCCCACAGCGTGTGCAGATACGGGCGGGCCAGTTCGGCCAATCCGGAATGTTTCCGGTACGCGTCCGCCCAGTAGAGGACGGAAGGCCCCATCTGATACCTTCCCGACTCGTCCTTCAAGACGACGGAATAGTCGCGGAGCGTCGAGAGTATACGGTGCACCGTCGCTTTTGAAAGATGGATCGCCTCGGCGATCTCCGTGATGCCAACCTGCCGTTTCTGCTCGGCCATGAAGCCGAGCACGGCAACCGCGCGGTCAAGCACCCTGATGGAGGCTCCCGACTCCCGCTGCACGCTCCCTGCGTCTTCATCCGAAAAAATACGAATGCCGGCGCTGTTCTCCTTTGTTTCTGCAGAAGTTTTTAATAGTGCGCTGCTCTTCTTCTCCATTATAATTCCACCTGCCAAAATAGCGATTCTTTGGATGAAACATTACTAAGGTACGATACAGGGGCGAGGATGTCAACTCTTTTTTTCTGCTCCTTTTTCTCTACATCCGCAATACGTATGCAACGAAAAAACTTTCACTGATCGTCTCCCTGCTGTACAATTATTCTTAGTTCTGAAACCGGCGACGCTTCTCCCCACGAAGAGAAGGCGCCGGTTTGCCGATGTGTTCCGAAAGACAAGGGCAGCTCCCGCTTTTTTGTTGCGCAACCGGACAGGAGGAGTGCTGTATGTCAAGAAGCATCGTCACGCGACTCGCTCTTTTTATGATCATGGGCATGCTTGTTCTTGGAGGAGCCCTGGCGTTTCTCGCCCGAAGAGGCGTGGACCAACTCTCCCGCGCCATGGAGTCCACTACCGATCGTATTCTGGACGAGGACATACGGAATAAAGTACTGAACGACGAGCAGACCGCGGAAGTCTACGGGAAGGCCATGGCGGGATACCTCGCCTGGATCGCGCTCCCCCCTCTGTGGGACTATAACTACAAAACGTTGTCCGACTACGCCGCAGGAATGCTCAGCGTCCCCAATGTCCTCGCCGCGGTCATCTACAATGAAGACGGCTCCATCGCCGCGGGCGAGATGACCATCGGTTCGAAGAACGGCGGGCGAGACTCCCGGACGTTCACATCCGACATCGTGCGCGAGGGAGAAAAGATCGGTTCGGTGGAGCTCGTCCTCAGCACCGCGCACCTTGAGTTCATGCGCAAAAAGAGCGAAGCAACGCGCGAAGAGCTCCTGGCCTCTTTCAAGGCGAATACCGCCGCCACGGAACAATCCGTCATGCGGAGGATATTCTTGCTCTCGGGGGCGATCCTCGCCGCCCTCCTCGCGCTGACCACATTCAACATCCTCAAGCTGGTCGCGCCGCTGCGGGGGATGACGCGCGCCATACACCGCTTCTCCGAGACGGATTCCTTCCTGTCCTCGAGAAAAAGTTCACCCTCGGATACCTCCTCCGACCAAAAGACATCCCTTTTCAGCGACGCGCTCGAACAGTTGAAAAACGACATCGAAAACGCCGCCGCCCCGAAGAGAAAAGATGAACTCGCCATACTCTCCTCCGCGCTCGTCTCCATGTCCTCGCTGCTCCGGTCACGAATGCGCGTCCAGGAGGCGATGAACGACATCATGAACGTCGCCGCTGTTTCGCGGACGAAAGAGGACCTGGCATGGAATTTCATCAGGCTCCTCATGAAAGAAACCGGTTCCTGCATGGCGGCTTTCTATATCCGAAACGAAGCGGAACCCGGCAAGCTTGATCTGATAGCGTCCGTCGGACTTCCTCCGGACACCGTACACTCCATTGCCCTGTCTTCCCTGGAAGGGCAGTTCGGCGCGCCTGTTCTTTCAAACGAGGTGCTTCTCCTCGACATTCCTCCGGCGCGTTCGCCCGCCTTTCACACCATCGCGGGGCAACTCCTCCCCGCGCAGTTGCTCACACTCCCCATCAACGTACGGGAGGAGCCGGTCGCCCTCTTCGCCATCGGTTCGTTGACTCCCTACCCGGAGGAGTACAAGCACGCGTTCTCCATCGTCCGGGAGGGGCTGAACGCCGCAATGGCGAACCTTCTCGCCGGAGAGAGGGAGCGCGAGCTCGTCCAGAACCTCCAAGCGGCGAACCAGGAGCTTGCCGCACAATCGGAGGAGCTGGAGTATCAGACTCGCGAACTCGAAAAACAGAACGCCGAGCTGAACATCCAGAGAAGAAAATCGGAGGAAACCGGCAGGCTGAAAACGGAATTCCTCTCGAACATGAGCCACGAACTCAGAACGCCGCTCAACTCGATTCTGGCGCTTTCAAGGGTGCTGCGCGCGGAGGGGAAGGAACGCCTTACGAACGAAGAGCAGGAGTACCTCGACATCATCGAACGGAACGGGAAAAACCTCCTCGCGCTCATCAACGGCATTCTCGATCTCTCGAAGATAGAAGCCGGACGCGAAGACCTGCGCATGAAAGAGACCCAAGCAAGCCGACTGCTTCTGGAAACGGTCGAAAGCATGCGCCCGCTCGCCCGGGAAAAGGGGATCTCGATAGACTGCGACTTTCCACAAGACCTCCCCGGCGTAGTCACCGACGAAGAGAAACTGCGCCGCATTTTCATCAACATCGCGGGCAACGCGGTCAAGTTTACCGAGACGGGCGGCGTCCGTCTCTGCGCAACTGCCGACGGCAACGGCGTACTCGTCGCCATAGAGGACACCGGGATAGGTATAGAAGCGGACGAACTGCCGTTCATCTTCGACGAATTCCGACAAAGCGACGGGTCGATGGCGCGCAAATTCGAGGGGACCGGACTCGGACTCGCCATCGCGAAGAAGTACGCCGAAATCCTCGGCATCGACATCTCCGTAACCAGCAGGCCGGGAAGCGGAACCACCTTTTCGCTGCGTATCCCCTCGTCTCCCGTATTGCGGACCGACTCGCAGGCTTCCGCCTCGGAACCGGAAACATCCTCCACCTTCGCCGCTCGCCGCCGCAAGCCCCATCTTCATATAGTCGAGGACAACCCTATCGCGTCCATGCACATCCGCCGGATGCTCGAACCGGAGGGATTCAGGGTCTCCACATTCCCCGACGGGAGGACATCGCTCGACTCGATGGAGACCGAAATTCCCGACGGAATCGTCCTCGACCTCATGATGCCGGACATGGACGGCTTCGAATTTATGAAAGAGTTGCGCAGACGAAAGTTCGCCATTCCCGTCCTTGTCCTCACCGCCAAGGTACTCACGCAAGAGGACGCGAAGTTTCTCAATGAAAACGGAATTCGCTTCCTTGCACTCAAGGGGAACGTCGATCCCGAAGACCTGGTGCGGAAAATATGGAAGATGATCTCGCAGGCAGCGTCTCCTGTGAACGAAGAGAGCCTCGGGGAGGGAACTGAAAGGTGAACAGAATACTTGCGATCGACGATAAAGCAGACAATCTCGTGGTGCTTCGGGCCATGATGAAGATACGCCTTCCCGATTGCGTCCTGCTTCAGGCACTCTCGGGCGAAGAAGGAATCCGCATCGCGAAGGAACAGCACCCCGACACGATTCTGCTCGACATTTTCATGCCGGGGATGGACGGTTATGAAACGACGATGCGCCTCAAGGCCGATCCCGATACGGCGTCCATCCCGGTGATCCTCCTGACCGCGGCCGAAAACACCGCGGCGAACCGCACCGCGGGGCTGAAGGTCGGCGCCGACGCGTTCCTCTCCAAGCCCATCGAGGAGGAGGAGCTGGTCGCGCAGGTGCGCGCGATGCTCCGCGTCAAGGAGTCCGAAACGCTGCTGAAGACGAAGATGGACGTACTCGAAGATCTGGTCGAACAGAGAACCAAGGAACTCAAGGAGAGCGCGAATCGTCTCGCCCTGATCCTGGACCAGGCCATCTCCGTTTTGGCGAACACCGTGGAAACGAAAGATCCCTACACCGCGGGACACCAGGTCCGGTGCGCCGCGCTCGCCCTCGCCCTGGGGAACGAGCTGCGGCTCGACCCCCAGCAGCTTCGCGGCATTCACATGGCCGCGCGAATCCACGACATAGGGAAGATAAAGATCCCCTCCGAGATCCTCAGCAAACCGGGGAAAATCACCCCGCTCGAGTTCTCGCTCATCCAGGAACACCCGGGCGTCGGCGAGGCTATCGTCTCCCCGATTCTCTTCCCGTGGCCCGTCGGCCGGATGATCGCGCAGCATCACGAGCGGATCGACGGCACAGGCTATCCCGAAGGGCTCGCCGGCGACGAAATCCTGATGGAGGCGAAGGTCATCGCCGTCGCCGACGTCGTGGAGGCAATCTCCAGCTACCGCCCCTACCGCCCGGCGCTCGGGATAGATGCCGCGCTCCAGGAGATCGAAAACGGCATCGGAACGAAGTACGATCCCGACGCCGTCCGCGCATGCACGGCGCTCTTCAGGGAAAACCGATTCGAATTCGACGAATGAAAAAGGGCGGAAGAGCCCGTTACGGCGCCCTTCCGCCCTGTGTTCCCCTGTTGTCGTACGTCAGTCCTTCCGCGGCAGCAGCACCTCGAAGACGGCGCCCGCATCGGACGGGTGAAGCAGAATATCCCCTCCCGCGTCGAGCACGATCTTCCGCGCGATCGCCAGGCCGAGCCCGTAGCCGCCCTTCCCCCACTTCCCGCGCGCGCGGTGGCTATCCCCCCTGCGGAAACGCTGGAAGAGCACGCCCGCGGTCTCGGACGAAATCCCCGGCCCGTTATCCTCCACCCGAACGCTCCAGAAAAGCTTCTCGGGACGAATCGACACCAGAATTCTGCCGCCCTCCTCGTCGCCGAACTTCTCATGAACATACTTCACCGCATTCTCCACGATATTGTTCAACGCCCGGGCGATATCCTCGCTCCGCACCACGGCGGGGGCTTCGCACTCGTACTCCTCCTCCACCCGGATACGCCCGGCGAGAGGATGGCTGCGGTTATCCTCCACCACGGCGGACAGCAGGCCGCACAGGTCGACTTCCTCTTCCGCGTGCAGCGGCGGCTCCGACTCCATCCGCGACAACAGCAGCAGATCGTCGACGAGCCGGGTCATCCGCTCCTGCTGCGCGATGATGGTCGTCAGGCACTTTTCGTCCTCGTCGGTTCGCTTCGGCCCCTCCATCAGGAACTCCGCGGCCAGCCTGATGCTCGCCAGCGGCGTCTGGAGCTCATGCCCGGCGTCGGCGATGAAATCGCGCCTCGACTGCTCCAAGCGGTACTCCTCGGTGAGGTCGGAGATGACAAGCAACACCCCGCTCGACGTCCGGCGCGAGCAGATGCGCAGATACCGGTTCCCCAGTTCCGGAAGGTCGAGCGTCAGGCAGTCCTCATCCCCGTTCAAGGCCGCCGCCACGAGGGGGTACATATCACCGGAAGGAAGAATCCGCTCCACGGGAACCCCGTTCGGGATATCCTCCTTTACACACAGAAGGCGTTTTCCCACGTCGTTCAGATACCGGACCCTCCGCTCCTCGTCCAGCAGGATCACGCCCACCGGCAGCGCCGTCACGATGCGGGAGAGGTCTTCGCGCTCCGTCCGAAGCTCCGCCAGCGCCCCCCGAAGCCGGGCGGACATCGCGTCGAGCGCGCTGGAAAGACGTTGCAGCTCCGGCTCCGCCATAATCGGAAAACGGACCGCCTCCCCCTGCGCTATCTTCCCCGCGAACTCCACAATCCGGTCGAGCGGACGGAAGAAAAGACGTGCAAGCCACGTGCCGAACGCGAGGATCAGCACCACGGCGACGAAGAGGTACAGAATGAATTTGTTCCGGGTCTCCGCGAAGACCTCCGATAAAAACTCCAGCGGGTACGCCGCCCTGAGCACCGCGACGCGCCCTTCGGTCTCCACTCTGCGAGCAAAGTAGAGGTAGTACATGTTCGTCGTCGCGCTGTAACGCAGCGAGGACCCCTCGCCCGAAGCAAGGGCCTCCTTCACCTCCGGCCGCGTCAGGTGGTTTTCCATCGCCTCCGGGTTCCGCTCCGTGTCGGCAAGCACCACGCCGTTGGATCCTATCAGCGTGATCCGGCCGCGGAGAATATCCTCCCATTTTTTCACATTCGCGGAAAAACGCTCCATACCGCCGTCTTTCAGCGACGCCGCAAGAAGCGCAGTCTGCTGCGAAAGCTCCAGCGTGCTCTGGCGGACGATGCCGTTCCGCACCACCCCGTACAGCAGCAGCCAGCTGATGCCGAACGCGAGCATCACCGCCAGCGAGATCACCGCGACAATCTTCTTCTTCAACGTAAACATGGCCATCACTCCCACACCAGGCGATACCCTCTCCCTCGAAGGGAGTTGATCGCCAACGCCGGCGACTTCCCGTCGTCCAGCTTCTTCCGCAGACGGGAGATATGCACGTCCACGGTCCGCGTGTCGCCGCCGTAGAAGCTCCATATCTTCGACAGCAGCTCCTCGCGCGACGCCGTCCGCCCCATCTTCCGCGCCAGCGCATCAAGGAGGCGGAACTCCGTCGGGCTCAAGTCGAGCGGAGTTCCGCGCAGCAACGCGGTCTCGTCGTCGAGCTCGATACGCAGATCGCCGTTTTCAACGATACGGCTCTCCCGCCGCTCCCCGGTACGCCGCAGCAGCGCCTTCACGCGCGCAGTCAGCTCCGCCAGCGAGAACGGTTTCTTCATATAGTCGTCGGCCCCCAGCTCCAGCCCCTCCACTACGTCCCGCTCGTCGCGGCGCGCAGTGAGCATCATGATGGGAATCCGCTCGGTCTCCGGCTCCGCCTTCATCCGGCGGCAGACTTCCCAACCGTCCATCTTCGGCAGCATCAGGTCGAGGATCACCAGGTCGGGACGGAGAGAGAAGATTTTTTCCAGCGCCGCGTCGCCGTCCGAGGCCGAGGCCGTCTCGTAGCCGTGACGCCGCAACGCCTGGGAGACGATCTCCATGATCGCCTCCTCGTCCTCCACAATGAGAATCCGCGCTCCCGGCACGTCCCTCACCGCTCCTCGTGTTCTTTGCGGGCGTAAGGAGCCGCGGGGCGCGGCCGCCGGAATGCGGAGGCCTTCACGGTCTTCCCGGTGAGGATGTAGATCACCCGTTCGGCGACGTTCGTCACGTGGTCGCCGCCCCTTTCCAGCGTCCGCGCCACGTTGAGGAGCTGCGTCGCCTGCTCGATGCGCTGCGGGCGCTCCATCATCAGGAGCAGCAGCTCCCTCATTATCTGCTTTTCCAGGTCGTCCATAAGATCGTCCATGGCGAAGACCTCCTTCGCCATCTCCGCGTTGTCCGTGTCGAACGCCGCCAAGGCCTTCGACATCATCGCGGAAAGAACGTCGAGCATCCGCGGAATGTCGATCAGGGGCTTGATCAACTCCTTGTCCGCAAGATCCACCGCCACCTTCGCGATGTTGCCGCCGTAATCGCCGATGCGCTCCAGGTCCACGGCCATATGCATAATCGAGGTCACCGCCCGCAGATCCTCGCCCAAAGGCTGGAAACGCGCGGCGAAATGCATGCAGGCGTTGTCCAGCGCTTCGGCGAGGTCGTCGATGTCGTCGTCCTTCGCCAGCACCGTTCTGGCAAGCTCCGCATCCTGATTCTTCAGCGCCCAGATCGCCTTCCCGATGGACTCCTCCGCCATTTTCCCGAGACGGAGCACCATCCGCTTCAGCTCCGTCAAATCCGCCTCAAGCTGTTTCCGTGTACTCACAGGCTCCATGATCATCGTCTCCTCTCTCCCGGCCTTCCTAACCGAACCGCCCCGTGATGTAGTCCTCCGTCCGCTTGTCCTCCGGCGACGTGAACATCTTGGGCGTCGCGTCGTACTCGACGAGGTCGCCCATCAGGAAGAAGGCGGTGCGGTCCGAGATGCGGGCGGCCTGCTGCATGTTGTGGGTCACGATAACCACAGTGTACCGCTTTTTCAGCTCGCGGACCAGCTCTTCGATGCGGGCCGTCGCCATCGGGTCGAGCGCGCTCGTCGGCTCGTCCATCAGCAGAATCTCCGGCTCCGTCGCGATCGCCCGCGCGATGCACAGACGCTGCTGCTGCCCGCCGGAGAGCCCGGTACCGGGAGTCTTCAGCTTATCCTTCACCTCGTCCCAGAGCGCCGCGCCCACGAGACTCTGCTTCACGATGTCGTCCAGCCTGTCCTTCTGCTTGACGCCATGGAGGCGAGGACCGTACGCCACGTTGTCGTAGATCGACATCGGGAAGGGGTTCGGCTTCTGGAAGACCATCCCCACGTTCCGGCGGAGCGCGATCACGTCCACGCCGCCCGCGTAGATGTTGTTGCCGCCCACCAGAATCTCTCCCTCCACCCGCGCGCTCGGGATGAAGTCGTTCATCCGGTTGATGCAGCGCAAAAAGCTGCTCTTGCCGCACCCCGACGGCCCGATGAGCGCCGTGACCTGCTTTTCCATAATGTCGAACGTGATATCCTTCAGCACGCGCGCCGAATCGTAATACAGATTCACGCCGCGTGAACTCACCAATATTTTTTCCATTATAGTCCCTCCACCCCTATCGCCGCATCAGCCTGCGGAGACGGGAACGCATGTAGATGCCTCCGGAACAGATGCCCAGAACCAGCAGCAGCAGCACGAGCACAGTGCCGTATTGAATCGGCCGGGTTTCTTCGATGAACGTCCCCGCCGTGGCAAGGACGTAGATGTGGTACGGCAGCGCCATCACTTCGGAGAAGAGACTGCGCGCGATGTGCGGCGCGAAGAAGGCCGCGCCGGTGAACATGATGGGCGCCGTCTCTCCCGCCACCCTGCCGACGCTCAGGATGATTCCGGTAATCACCGTCGGGGCCGCCGCGGGCAGCACCACCTTGCGGATAGTCTGCCACTTCGAGGCCCCGAGGGCGTACGAGGCGTCCCGGTAGTCCTTCGGTACCGCCAGGAACGCCTGCTCCGACGCCGTCACCATCAGCGGCAGCGTCAGACAGGCGAGCGTGAGCGCCGCGGCCAGCAGGCTCGGGCCGAACCCCAGCAGAATCACGAAGAGCGACAAGCCGAAAAGCCCGAACACCACCGACGGCACGCCCGCAAGCGAGCGAATCGCCAGCCGCAGAATCGACGTGAACATGTCGTCGCGGGCGTACTCCGCGAAATACAGCCCGGTCGCCACGCCCACGGGAATCGCGAAGAACATCGCCACCCCCACGAGCTGCAGCGTCCCCACAAGGGGCGTCATAATACCCCCGCGCGTCATGCTGTCGCGTGGAGGCTCGATCAAAAAGTCCAGCGAGAGCACGCTGTACCCCCGCACCACGACGAAGCCGATGATCGCGACCACCATCCCGGTCAGCAGCAGCGCCGCCGCCCAGGAGAGAAGCGTCATCAACATGTCGGCAAATCTACGCCCGTCCATCTACTGCACCAACTTTCCCTTCTTCTCTATCCACGCGGAGAGAAGATTGATCCCGAGCGTCATCAGCAGCAGAACAATCCCGCCGAAGAAGAGCGCGGCGTAGTGCGGCGACCCTACCGGAGTCTCCCCCATCTCCGCAGCGATGGTGGAGGTCAGCGGACGCACCGGGTCGAAAATCGAGAGCGGGATGATCGCCGCGCCGCCCGCCGCCATCAGCACCACCATCGTCTCCCCCAGCGCGCGCATCACCCCAAGCAACGACGCGCTCAAAATACCGGGGAGCGCCGAGGGCACGACCACCTTCCGCGTCGTCTCGAACCGTGTCGCGCCCAGCGCGTAGGAGGCGTCCCGCAGATCGGCGGGCACCGCGCTCAACGCTTCCTCCGCGAGCGAACTCACGATCGGCACGGTCAGCACCCCGAGCAATACCGCGGAGTTCAGCAAATTCAACCCCGAGAGCATGTCGAACGTCTCCTGCAGCCAGGGCGCCAGCACCACCATCCCGATGAACCCCAGCACGATGGAGGGGAAGAAGCCCAGCAGTTCAAGCACCGGCTTCAGCAACTCGCGCACCGGCCTGGGGGCCACCTCGGAAACGAAGACCGCGATCAGCAGACTGAACGGAAGCGCCAGCAGCGAGGAGGCCGCCGTCACCGCAAGCGTTCCCACGATCAGAGGAAACATCCCCAGCACCGGAGGCGTCTCCGCCGGATACCACAGATCGCCGAAAAACAGATCCCTCAGCGTGACCGCTTTCAGCACGGGAATACCCTCTCTGAACAGGAAATAGAGGATGAAGATCATGATGAAGATCCCCGCGCTCGATATTCCCTTGATTACAATTCCCGGAAGCCTGTCTTTCATGAAAAAACCTCTTTCGTTCATCGAATTCGTCGCCCTGGGCGGGCCCGGAAAAAAGCCCCCTCCCCGGAAGGGGAAGGGGTAAGGCTGGAGGAACTTTGGATGAGCCGTAGATGTTATTTCAGCACTCTCAGGGGAACAAATCCGGTTTCGGCCACTATCTTCTGCCCGTCGTCGCTCAGGACGAAGTTGATGAACTTCATGATTTCGCCGGTGGGCCAACCCTTCGTGAACATGTAGAGGAAGCGGGCGATGGGGTACGTGCCGTCGAGCGCCGTCTCCGCTGAACCCTTCTTGCCGCCGACCATAAGAGGCTTCACGGTGTTGTTGATGTAGCCGATACCGTCGTAGCCTATGGCGTACTTGTTCTTGGCCACGGTGGTGAGCATGGCGCCGGAGGAGGCGACCACGAGGGCGCGCTGAGAAACCCGATCCTTCTTCATGATAATCCCCTGCCACGTCTCGTAGGTGCCCGAGCTGGTGTCGCGACCGACAACCGCGATTCCCTTGTCCTCGCCCCCGACCTCTTTCCAGTTGGTGATCTTGCCGGAATAGATGTTACGAAGCTGCTCGATGCTCAGGTCGCTCACGGGGTTCTCCGGGTGCACGATGGGAAGCAGCGCGTCCATAGCCACCGCGAAGGGTACCGGGTACGTTCCCTTCTCCACCGCCGCCTTCACTTCGTCCGTCTTGATGAAGCGGGATGAGTTGGCGATGTCGGTCGTGCCGTCGATGATCGCTTTGATGCCGTTGCCGCTGCCGCCGCCGGAAACGCTGATCTTCACATCGCTGTTGGCCGCCATGTACTTCTCCGCCGCCGCCTGGGCGATGGGGAGCACCGTGGTGGAACCGTTCATCACAAGGGCGTTCGCAAACGCCGCGCCGGAAATGGAGAGGACCGCACATGCCGCCAGAACTGCCGCGAATTTCTTCATACCGAATAGCCTCCTTGAATTTTCGTCTTTGTGCGCCGGGGACCATCCCCGATCGACACGCACAGTATAGGAGGCGTGCGTAACGGATGTTCCAAAAGTATGTAACAGATGAGTAACGATGACGTTACGTTCGTAACGGGGGAATGTCGGAGAAACCGAGAAAGCAGGACGCTATGGATATTTCCATGGTAGAATCCGTTTGGAGGTATATTATGAGCGTCAGGAGTTTTTTAAAAAAAGGAGGGACTTCGCCGATGGAGGACATCCGGTGGATACAGCGATTCGACAGCTTTCTTCGCGCGCTTTCCCAGCTTGAAGAAGCATACGTGCTTGCCGCGTCGCGTCCGCTCTCCCGCCTCGAGGAGCAGGGGCTTATTCAAGCGTTCGAATTCACCCATGAACTGGCATGGAAGACGCTGAAGAACTTCCTTGAAAGCAGGGGAACCCAGGACCTCTACGGCTCGAAGGACACCACGCGGGAAGCCTTCCGAAACGGCCTCGTCAACGACGGCGACGTCTGGATGGACATGATCGTCAGCCGCAACCTTACTTCGCACACCTACGACGAAGCCACGGCTTCCAGAATCTCCGCCAGAATCCTGGAGAGCTACTTCGGCGAATTCAAACGCTTCCGCGCCACGATGGAGCGCTTCAAAGAAACAACCCCGTCATGAACAAACGGTACGGCCTCCCGGAAGAGACCATAGCAATGATCGCCGCCGTCTTCACCCGCCATCCGGAAGTCGAGCGAGTCATACTCTACGGATCGCGAGCCAAGGGCAACTATAGAAGCGGTTCCGATATCGACCTGGCGCTCCAGGGAGGCGACGGCCTGACCGAGCGCGTCCTCTACAGCATTGTGCGCGAACTCGACGACCTTCCGGTCCCCTACTCCTTCGACGTGGCGATCCACTCCATGATCGCCAACAAGGCTCTGCTTGAGCATATCCGCCGCAGAGGAGCTGTGATGTATGAAAGGCGCGGGGAACGGTAAACGTTTTCCTCATCCACACCCTCATTGCTGAGAAAAAAGAAAACAATGCAATCAATAAGTCTACGATTGCAACTCCCACCCGTAGGCGACAACCTGAAGCGAAACGCCCTGGATTTCTATGCTTCTCGAGCAAAGCAGTTTTCCGGCGTTCTTCTCGTAGAACCGCCCGTACCTGCTTCCCTCCAATACCATCAAGCAGACTGACCGAACGCTCTTCTCCTTAAACTTGTTGAAGGCGGCGCCTAGAAGAAGCGCGCCGACCCCCCGCCGCTGGAACTCTTTCTCGACATACAAAGAGTAGACTTCGCCTTCATGATTGTACTCCCGGAATCTTGCAGGACCTGCAACCATGAAGCCCGTGACGCCCCCCGACGCATCCTCTGCAATATACGAAAAAACGCCATCTTCAGAGAGAAGCTCAGCGAACGCCTTCTCTCGCTCCTCCTGAGACAGACCATCCAGAATGCCGTCAGGGATCAACCCCTTGTAAGCATCCCTCCAAGTTGCAATGTTCACCCTCACGATCCCCGGAATATCGGAGAGAGTCGCCTCGCGTACTCGTACAGCAAATTCTCCTCCAGGGGCTTTATTTGCAGACAATAGGCTCGACCTTCTTCTCCGACTCCTGTTCCAGAAAGACCGGCTCCTCCGCATTCTCCTCGCCCAGCAGCCTCCTGATATTGCCGCGCGCGAACTTCTCCGCCGTCTCGGGCGACAACGCCCGGAGCATCACGTTGTACTTGGTCATCTCGTCCGCGTAGGTCGTCCAGTGGCCGACCTTGTCCGATCCGACCATGAAACGGTCCGGGAACCGCTCGATCAGCGCGATCCACCCCGCGAAGCTCTCGGCGTCCGCGACGATGGTGTCGTACACCACCCAGGAGAGATCGAAATTGAGGTTGGGATAGGCTTCAAGCACCCGCGCAAGCTCTTTGAGAAGAGTGGGAACCTCGACCCTGCGCGAAATGCCCGCGTGCGCCCAGATGAAGACGGTGTCCGGATTGGCGGCGACGGCGCGCTCCATCTCCGCGAGGTAGATCGGCTCCCTCTTCGAGACGGAGGAGATGTTGTGATGAATCAACACGGGGAGACCGTGCTTCCCGGCCACGCGGTACACCTCCATCAGCGCGGGGTGATCGGCGCGCGGAGGCTCTCCGTAGGTGAAGGCGGTCAGATCGTCGTGACGGGACATCAGCTCCCCTATCCCTCGCCAGAAGCCGGGATACAGGCGCAGCACGGTCTCGATATACTCGGCGGCGTTCCGGTCCAGCGGATTGACGCCGGAGATGAGGGGATAGAACCGCTTCCGGACCTCTTCCGGCTGCTGAAGCAGCTCCTGCGCCAGGATGAAGTCGGTCGCCGAATAGTAGTAGCCCCGCGCGTCCGTGTCGAGGTAGTAGTCGGGGCGGACGGGATCGGACTCGCTCCACATCTTCACGATGGGCATGCCGAAGATCACCGCGGATTCCACACCGATGGCGTCCATCTGCTCGACGAGCGCAGGAAAACCGTCGGTCCTCTGGGTAAAATCAAGATAGTGAAGATGCGAATCCCACGAGGGGATCGCCATCCTCTCCGCCGCCGCCAGCGGAGAGCGCGCGCAGCACAGGAACAGAAGTGCGGTCAGACAGAGAATCGCTTGCTTTTTCAGGTTCATGAGATTCGTCCTCCTTCGAAAATTTTTGTGAATTATTATACCATCGAAAACAGCTCCCTCGGCGGATCCCTTACGATGTGCAGCGGCGCCATACCATTCCTTCGGCCGGGAACATCCTCCCGTGTGCGCCACTGCATGCTCTTATGAGCGTCAGGAGTGGAGTTTCAATCCCTTGACCACATGATCGACGGCCTTGCGATCACCGAAAAGGGCAAGCCCCACAAGATTAAGGTCGGCGCTTGCCCTTTTTTTTACTTCCGCCCTGTTGTCCTCATCGTTCGAGGTAGCAAACAGCTCTTCCGTGTAGATGGAAAAGGAGACATCCTGTACCAGAGCCCGTTCGTACGTTCGGCGCATCTTTTCCTTCGGCGCAGCGAACACCAGAACCGGCTGGCGAAGCATCGGGAGATACGACCTTCCGTCCTTGTCTTCGTACGGCTTGCCGAGCAACCCCGGTATTCCCGCGATCCCGCCTATCGTGAAGGCCGTTACGTTAATCTTCTGCCACACCTGCAGATCCTCCCTAATGACCACCGCCACCTTGGTTTCCGATTCCATAAAAAATCCTCCCTTTCGTTCGCACAGCGTGCCTGTACGCCCCGGGCGAGACGCCGACAACCTCCCGGAATCTGCGGTTGAAATGGCTTTGATCGCAAAAGCCCGTCTCCGCAGCGATTTCAACCAGCGGGAGATCCCTGAGAAGCAACTGTCGAGCCAGATCCACGCGGCATTGAAGTTGGAAACGATGCGGAGGCATACCCGTTATTTTCCGGAATCTCTTGAGAAACATGTAGGGCGTGTCGCCAAAACGGGCAGCCAGCTCATCCAATGTCACCTTTCCGGCCAGATTATGCCGCAGGTATTCCTTGGCGTCTTGTACGATTTTGACCCCCGAGGGTACGGAATCGAACTCTTTTCGACATTCTCCGTGGCGTTCAAGCAAGGCGGCAAGGGTTTCCAGGAGGGAGGCTTCCAGATGCAGCGCTTCGGCGCCCGGCGTTTTAAGGAGATTGAAAAAATGCGAAGCTGCAAGAAAGGAACTCGTATCCCGATGCACGGTTTCCACAAAATACGGAGACGCATGTCGTTGTTCTCCCCATATCTCCTGCGCCAACGAGAAGATGGTTTCTGCGGGGATATACAGCATTCGATAAGCGAAACCCGTTTCCAACCCGGAATGACCGTCGTGCACTTCATCCGGATTGATGGTGATGAGCGTTCCAGGGAACCCTCTGTGTTCTTTCCCTCGACATACGAAGTCTTGGAATCCGGACAAGGTCTGCCCGACGGCGAACGTATCGTGCGCGTGCGGCGCGTACGAAAAAGACACGAAGAACGCTTCAAGCAGAGAAACCTCCGCGAGTTGATCTATTTTTGAATATCGACATGACTCCTTCTGTTCTTTTTTCATAGAAAAAACTCCCCTATTCCGGCAGCAGCGCCCTACGGCGCATTTTCACGAGCTTTTCCGCCGGGCGTTTTTCAAAAAAGCGCCTATCCGAAAACCGGTTCAGCTCTCTTCGCCGATTCATGCTCCGGAAAGAGTGCATCCTCCGCCTTCTCTCGCCTGAGAGCGTTATGAAAAAAGCCCCCCGTGCGGGAGCTTTACTTGTAGGCGTCACAACACGGGGACTCAGAGAAATGCGCGTTATCCCAACCTCAAGACGTCGTCTTGCATTTTTCCAAGGGGTCAAACGACCCGCCGTGATGTCTTCGTCGAACTTCGCCATCTGTGCCAATTCGTCGTCGCTCAATGACGGCTCGTCCTCACGTAAATCGTGAACGAACGCGGCCACCGCAGAAACTTCCTCGTCCGCCAGCGCCAGAATGTTCCGCGCGAGTTTTTCCCGTTCCACGGTCATCGGCATAGTCGTCACCCCCTTTTCATCGTTATTTTAGCACTCTTCATAGTTCACGGCAGAGAGAGCGTCCATTATCCAGGTGAACCGTCCCGATACCCGTATTCGTAGCCAAGCGATAGGGTCCATCCCCGCGCATGCGGGGGAACCCCGTCAACATAGTGCGCGACTCATACAGGTCGAGGTCTATCTCCGCGGGGCGTTCGCAGCGATACGTCCTGCGTTTCAACTCACGCCCCCGCGTAGGGGGCGACGATGGTCGAAGCTGCCCTCATGCAATCAACTGCGGTTTCAACTCACGCCCCCGCGTAGGGGGCGACCGGACGGCAGACGATCATCACCACGAACGCGATGTTTCAACTCACGCCCCCGCGTAGGGGGCGACGCTCCGTCTCGTTGTCAATGTTCATCCTTTTCTGTTTCAACTCACGCCCCCGCGTAGGGGGCGACAGCAGAATGCTACCGTTTCAATCCCGGCGGCGTGTTTCAACTCACGCCCCCGCGTAGGGGGCGACGCGAGAAACGTGGAAAAAACTTGCTATTTTTTGTTTCAACTCACGCCCCCGCGTAGGGGGCGACGTGACGCTCTCCCGCGACGTTGCGCCGAAGTCCGTTTCAACTCACGCCCCCGCGTAGGGGGCGACGTCGTAGCGAGCGATGGATTCAATACGCTGCTTCGTTTCAACTCACGCCCCCGCGTAGGGGGCGACCCCAGCCCTATCATGGTCATCGTGCGGAAGTCGGGTTTCAACTCACGCCCCCGCGTAGGGGGCGACCCCACGTGACCTAGGATAAAGTGCCCCAATTCGTGTTTCAACTCACGCCCCCGCGTAGGGGGCGACGAGGGCGTGCTCGGCGTATCCGCCGCCACGACGTTTCAACTCACGCCCCCGCGTAGGGGGCGACTCGTCGGATTTGTACAGCATTCCATCCTCGGCGGTTTCAACTCACGCCCCCGCGTAGGGGGCGACTTGCCGTCTCCGTGCCGTCCGTACTCACGAGGGAGTTTCAACTCACGCCCCCGCGTAGGGGGCGACCAGGGACATGGTTCTCGAAACAACGCGGCTGTTGTTTCAACTCACGCCCCCGCGTAGGGGGCGACGTACCCTAAATACCCTTACGCAGTATGGTAGATGTTTCAACTCACGCCCCCGCGTAGGGGGCGACAAGGACACGAGTTCCAGACCGCTTTCGAGGAGGTTTCAACTCACGCCCCCGCGTAGGGGGCGACGCCGGGGAGGTTATGTCGTACCCGACGCCTCAAGTGTTTCAACTCACGCCCCCGCGTAGGGGGCGACACGGGCGCAGTCGATGCCCGATCAGGGCGTCGGGTTTCAACTCACGCCCCCGCGTAGGGGGCGACTTTCCCCTATGTGCGTTTTCGGCATTACTTCAGTTTCAACTCACGCCCCCGCGTAGGGGGCGACCCGGAAATCCGCTCGCAACGCGGCTCAAAGTGGTTTCAACTCACGCCCCCGCGTAGGGGGCGACGCGCGCCGCAATCTGCGACGGTGCGGAGGTGGACGTTTCAACTCACGCCCCCGCGTAGGGGGCGACTGCCGCAGTTCGCGGAGTACACGGAGACCGAGGGGGTTTCAACTCACGCCCCCGCGTAGGGGGCGACACGGGAGTTGGAGCGCGAACTCGCGATTTATGAGCGTTTCAACTCACGCCCCCGCGTAGGGGGCGACCGCGTAAGATCCTCCGCCGTCGCCGCTTTCCAGCAGTTTCAACTCACGCCCCCGCGTAGGGGGCGACTCATGCTCATGTCCCTGTGTCCGAGCATCGTCTGGTTTCAACTCACGCCCCCGCGTAGGGGGCGACAGTCCGTCTGTTCCCCGAGCAGTTTGTGGACCGTTTCAACTCACGCCCCCGCGTAGGGGGCGACGAGAGTCTCGGACTGACCCATGTTGAGCTGAAGGTTTCAACTCACGCCCCCGCGTAGGGGGCGACCCTTGTGCCTTGAGCCCCCAGCAGAGATCACGGTTTCAACTCACGCCCCCGCGTAGGGGGCGACGTCCCCGAGGAGGCCCTTGATATCCCCCTTCTGGTTTCAACTCACGCCCCCGCGTAGGGGGCGACTATTGCGTACTCCTGAAAAGAAACTGTTAAATCGTTTCAACTCACGCCCCCGCGTAGGGGGCGACCGAACACATCGGCGTAAGTTAATCGCTTAAGCGTTTCAACTCACGCCCCCGCGTAGGGGGCGACGTGGAGATCCATTCGTTCAGCCCGAACCCAAGGCAGTTTCAACTCACGCCCCCGCGTAGGGGGCGACCGTGGACGCTGCCGCGCTTGCCGCCGCATACGCGTTTCAACTCACGCCCCCGCGTAGGGGGCGACATGCGCAAGGCTCTTGCTGCGGTCGGGCTGGGAATGTTTCAACTCACGCCCCCGCGTAGGGGGCGACTGTCCATCACGGTCGATAGCAATTCCGAGACGGTTTCAACTCACGCCCCCGCGTAGGGGGCGACATCCAAGCGCGGAGACGCTTCAGCGGTGATTGACGTTTCAACTCACGCCCCCGCGTAGGGGGCGACGATACCGGATAGGGCGCGAAGCCAGACTTGACGGTTTCAACTCACGCCCCCGCGTAGGGGGCGACGAACCGGGGATGATCAAATATCTCGGCATCGGTGTTTCAACTCACGCCCCCGCGTAGGGGGCGACCTGAGCATCGGGGCGAAGGAAATACCGCTGGACACGTTTCAACTCACGCCCCCGCGTAGGGGGCAACACGCTTGTGGTCGAGGTGGATGATACGCCTACGGTTTCAACTCACGCCCCCGCGTAGGGGGCGACTTGACGTGTGGATGGGACTGCTTGAAGTCGTTGTCGTTTCAACTCACGCCCCCGCGTAGGGGGCGACTGTATGTCGACGGAGACGGCAAGCTCTCGAAGGTGTTTCAACTCACGCACCCGCGTAGGGGGCGACCCCACGGCGCAATCCCTACCCCCGCCTCGTCGGTTTCAACTCACGCCCCCGCGTAGGGGGCGACGACGGTCGGCTGTGGGCTGCTCGCGGAATACGGTTTCAACTCACGCCCCCGCGTAGGGGGCGACACGCCACGGACGGCGAAGGCGCGGTCTACATCGTTTCAACTCACGCCCCCGCGTAGGGGGCGACTCCGGAGGCGAATCGTCAGAACGCGGCGCTGTGTGTTTCAACTCACGCCCCCGCGTAGGGGGCGACCCGCGCCGTTGTCGCTGTGCCAGAAGGACGTTCTGTTTCAACTCACGCCCCCGCGTAGGGGGCGACCCGGGACTTCTCCCAGCCTGTACTAGTCCGTCTGTTTCAACTCACGCCCCCGCGTAGGGGGCGACTCCCCAGGGCGGTCTTTTTTTGTGCCTACTCAACGTTTCAACTCACGCCCCCGCGTAGGGGGCGACGTGGAGGATGCTCAAAGCGTCGAAGAGCTTGGAGTTTCAACTCACGCCCCCGCGTAGGGGGCGACTCGTTCACCCTCGCGTATATCCCGACGTCCGTGTTTCAACTCACGCCCCCGCGTAGGGGGCGACTAGAGGATTTTGCATATTCCGGGACGGTGTACGGAGTTTCAACTCACGCCCCCGCGTAGGGGGCGACTCCGGTCGTGGAGGTTGTCGTCACGTTTCCAGCGTTTTCAACTCACGCCCCCGCGTAGGGGGCGACACTTCTGGTGGTATCCGTCGATTGTTTGCTTGGACGTTTCAACTCACGCCCCCGCGTAGGGGGCGACCATACCGTAGGAAAACTTCTCCATAGTCATTGCGGTTTCAACTCACGCCCCCGCGTAGGGGGCGACTCGGCAGCCGGCGCGACAGTGCGCCTGCTGGTGGTTTCAACTCACGCCCCCGCGTAGGGGGCGACGACAGTGATGGGTACGGGGTCAAACATGAACGGTTTCAACTCACGCCCCCGCGTAGGGGGCGACATCCGTGGGGTGTCAGCAATGCCCGTCAAAATCGTTTCAACTCACGCCCCCGCGTAGGGGGCGACGGCGCCCGACCTGATGTGGAAAGAAAACCCGGTGTTTCAACTCACGCCCCCGCGTAGGGGGCGACGTGGTTCCACAAACGATGGAGCGACATTCTGTTGTTTCAACTCACGCCCCCGCGTAGGGGGCGACCTGGGAGCGGGAGCGGATGTGCGTCGCGATGGCGGTTTCAACTCACGCCCCCGCGTAGGGGGCGACCTCCGTCAACTTGTCGCGAATTGAAGTTGAACCGTTTCAACTCACGCCCCCGCGTAGGGGGCGACTCCACCTCGTCGTCGAGAATAGGAACCAGCATGGTTTCAACTCACGCCCCCGCGTAGGGGGCGACGGAAACAGCAAAAACAACAGGCTCAGCGATCGGTTTCAACTCACGCCCCCGCGTAGGGGGCGACCCGTCCAGAGAATGCACTTCCGAGACGCCTTGGTTTCAACTCACGCCCCCGCGTAGGGGGCGACTCTCCGTCTCCTGGGGATCGTCACTTGGTCACGGTTTCAACTCACGCCCCCGCGTAGGGGGCGACGCTCCGGTTTCGGTGAAAAATCGGAGATAAAAGTTTCAACTCACGCCCCCGCGTAGGGGGCGACGCGGACAAACTCGGGAAGGAACATACCCTCCGTCGTTTCAACTCACGCCCCCGCGTAGGGGGCGACTTGAATACGACCGTCGAGCGCGTACCCATCCCAACGTTTCAACTCACGCCCCCGCGTAGGGGGCGACCTGAACCGGTGGTGATCCCATGCGGATATCTCTTGTTTCAACTCACGCCCCCGCGTAGGGGGCGACAAGGCTGGTGAGCAGTACGTCTTAATCGTCAGGGGTTTCAACTCACGCCCCCGCGTAGGGGGCGACATGGAAAGCTGCGTCTCGCGGGCACACAGAAAACGGTTTCAACTCACGCCCCCGCGTAGGGGGCGACAGTCGCGCGCCTTGCATACGTGCTGTATCAGCCGTTTCAACTCACGCCCCCGCGTAGGGGGCGACTTGTTGCTCGAATCATTGAATCTGAAAGTTGAGAGTTTCAACTCACGCCCCCGCGTAGGGGGCGACACGCGACTTTGGCGTTTCGACATCTCGGGCGTGGTTTCAACTCACGCCCCCGCGTAGGGGGCGACCGCCATTTTATCGGTCGTCGCCCTTGTAGCCGGTTTCAACTCACGCCCCCGCGTAGGGGGCGACAAGATCGGGACCGTCTTTGCAAACGGCGAATTCGTTTCAACTCACGCCCCCGCGTAGGGGGCGACACCATCAACGCGGTAAAACATGAATTGTACTCTGGTTTCAACTCACGCCCCCGCGTAGGGGGCGACCGTTCTGCAGCACGCTCCACATGCGGCCGTCCAGTTTCAACTCACGCCCCCGCGTAGGGGGCGACGGTTTGTGCGCTGGATTGCAGCTGGCAATACACCGGTTTCAACTCACGCCCCCGCGTAGGGGGCGACCGCCGCGATGGGAAAGCTTGCCGACTCCGGGCTGTTTCAACTCACGCCCCCGCGTAGGGGGCGACTTGCCTTTGACCGAGTCTGTAGCGTCAGGAACAGTTTCAACTCACGCCCCCGCGTAGGGGGCGACTCGTGCCGGACGATCACGAGTGCGCGGAGTACGCGTTTCAACTCACGCCCCCGCGTAGGGGGCGACGGGACCGCCGTTTCCGCCCTGAAGATGCAGTTCGTTTCAACTCACGCCCCCGCGTAGGGGGCGACAGCACCCTCCTTAAAGCATGATGCCATAAGGTTTTAGAACATATGTTCCGCGAAGTGCCAAATAAATATCCTTTTTTTTGCTTTATAAGCTCTCCAATGATTGCAACGGTTGTCAAGGTGCGGATCGCGAATGTTAATTCCAGTTATCACCATAACTTCGCATAGATACTAGTTTTTTTAGAGTTTTTCCATTTCGGGCAGGATGTTAGCCAGCGCTTCGCGCAAAACAATCAGATCATGATCAAACCCTGAGGATTGTATGATTCTCTTGCTCCGACATGCTCAACCCTACGTTCCCAATTGGCTCCCAGAAAATAGTATCTCAAACTGTCATGTTTTTCATCGATCTCTTTTTCAAGTTTGAATTTGAGATCGGCCCATTGGGCTGGAGTGACCAAACATTCGAATACCGAGTTCTGCACTCTTTGACCGAAATTCTCACAATGTTTGGCCACTCTGCGCAAACGGCGTTTCCCTCCTTCTGTTTCTGTGCTGACGTCATATGTCACTAGAACCATCATATTAATAGCCTACTTCCACTGAAATGGAGGGTATACCTCCAATTCCCCTCTGATATGGCGAGCCATAAGCCGAGCCTGAATATGAGGGATTAACCCTATCTGCATTTTTTCACCTAAGAAAGGATGGATCAATTCATCTTGCTTTCTTCTTTGCCAAGCTTTAATTACAGCCTTCCTCGTCACATCATCCATCAGGACAGCTCCGCTTTCACTCTTTTCAAATCCTTCTGGCTTGACCTGTTTCAGATTAATAAGAGAGAGAACAAGGCGGTCGACCTGCCAAGTGCGGAATTCTTCCATAATGTCCAACGCCAGACTGGGGCGACCAGGACGTTCTTTGTGAAGGTAGCCTACAGCCGGGTCAAGACCAACCCCTTCAAGCGCGGAGGCTATGTCATGAGCAAGCAATGAATAGACAAAAGAGAGCATAGCATTCACTCTGTCCATTGGAGGTTTTCGGGACCGGCCCTCGAAAGTGAATTCTTCTTTCTGGCTGAGGATCATGTTATTGAAGACCCCGAAATAACTTTGGGCCGCATCCCCTTCAAGACCCCTCAATATATCTGTTGAAGCTGCTCTCTTGAGTTCTTCCGTTGTCCTCGCTAAATATTTCACCACTCCAGAGAGTATTTCAGGCGCGGCGTCCGGATTATCTCTTGCGCTACGCATCAGCACGGCCCTGGTATTGCCAATTTTTCCAATAAGAACACTTTTAGCGATGGCAAGCGATCTGTCTTTGTCGTCGGCTGCTCGGTATTGTTCGCGCCTTAAAAGAACGTTGCCCCTAACGGGACCGTCTACGCGTGCGAGGAAGCGTCCGTTTTCTGAAAGGAAAGAAATCGGAACCCCCTTACGTCCGCAGAAACCCATCAACGGTCCAGTTGCGTTGACCTTGCCGAAACACACAATAGACTCGAATAGGTGTATCGGGAACTTTTTCGATGTCTCCCTGTCCAGATGAACCACTACATTCTCTCCGTCTTGAGAAAGCCAGGTTCCCTGAGTGGTCACAAATAAAGTGTTCAGTATCTGTCTCATGTTACATTGTCCTCGATACAACTCATAATTTCTTCTAAATATCGTTTAGATCGATCTTTTCCGCTTAACTCAGGCATACATACGGAATTTAAAGAGCAGTTGCCGCAGTGAGGCGCAATAATCGCCGGAGGGATACGCTTTTTTTCCAAAAGCTCCCTTGCTCTTTTGCAAAGACAACCGACATTCTCTCTTAGCAGTACATCGAAGTTTACTTGGTGTCTTTTCCGCGGCTGGCCATAGAAGATCGCTCCTTCAGCAACTGACGCTCCGAGCATTTCTTCGAGGCACATCGCCTGTGCGCATAGCTGTATCTCGTCTGAGCGTTCATAGCGCTTTCCCCCCCGTTTATACTCCACGGGATAGGGTTTTAACCCTTCGGGAGTGCGATGAAATTCGACCAAGTCCGCAACACCGAAGAGGCCAAGTGCAAAAGAGTGGAGCTGCAACCCCCTTACAAGGCGCACCTGGCCTCTGAATTCGGCGCCCTGCTCGTGAACTCGCTGGTGCAACTGTTTCCCTTCAATGGTAAGGACGTTTTCTGCCCACTCCTGATCCATGTGAATTATTGCCCATCGGCGTTCACAGAAGCTCAGGTGCTGTAGTCCAGAAATTAAAAGTAAATCTTCGTCGGAGTACATGAGGAGTTAAAATCCCTCCAGTACCTCGGGAGTCAGTCCGTCCAGCCGGTGCTCTTCGTATGTGCCGTCCACGTTGAAGCGTACCGTACCATGGACTTTGGCGGACGAGTATTGACCTGACTTGGAGTTATGTTCCCACCAGAATACTTTGCATACCCTCATGCTGCCTTCGGGACGGGCTGATGAGGCGTCGTTTTCAAAAAGTTTGGGTAGAAAGTTTTTGATTACTCCGGCATCCTGGTCGTCGAAGCCGGTTTTTTCTGCTAGTTGAGGATTCATGCTACCGTAAAAAACATAGTATCCGCTATCGATCCGGTGTTTCATACCCATGGTATCGGAACTTCGCTTGCCATCTTTACCTTCCTCGCCACTAACGCTTTTAGTTATCTGCGTGCTTGTGACGCTGACGGGTTCGATGGTGAACGCTGACTGAACGGTCACCGGGCCTCGGATTGGGATAGAAACTCCGGAATTATCGTTTTTTCCGGACTTAAAAGCGAAAAGTTGCCCAAATGCTCGCACATCAAACCATGTTTCGCAGGCTTTTTTAACAGTATCGGCGCCTCCCATTTTTTTGCCCAAAGTAGCCTCAGCTCGAGCCTTCAGTGAATGATATTCGTCGATTTTCCTGTCATCCGCCTGGACAAAGATTGGTACGCCGCTTTCCATGATTCTGTCGCGGATTTTTCGCTTTATACATACGTCGGAAATTTCACCCAATCCATCATAGGTGATTCTGGGGCGGTTTCCGTTGAGAGGATCTCCGTTAGGATTGGCGTTGCGTACGCTTAACAGAACCGCAAAATCGATTTTTTTACTGAGCGACATGGATTATTCCTCCTCCTGCAGGCTATTTTCGATTTCGGACTCCGGAGTATCGTTCTGTCCTTCTTTTCCTTTGATCTGCATTAGTTCGTGCCGTTGGCAGTAAAAACCCAGAAGAAATTCACCTGACAAAGGCGTATCTTCCAGGAAATCCTCGGTTCCAAAAGCAGAATGAATCTCGCCGAGAAGCTTGTTCATCGCATACAAAAAGGCCGGTCGCTGGCTTTGCAGTCGCGTGATATAAGGCGTCAGCGCCTGACGTATTAGAAGCCAGGTAGTGTTGGGACGTTCCGAAAAGCGGTGCATGAGTTTTGCGGCGTTTGTATCCCTCTTTTCTCCGCCTAGATAAAGAGCGTAGGATTCGATGTTCTCCGCTACCGCAAGCAAACGGCCGAAAAGGTAGTCTCTAGTGTTCCTTTGTGTCTCGAGTGCCATGCGATATCCCCTTTCCTTGTGTGAGCCCCTGTATAATCCACATGCGATTCCAAGAATTTTGCGCCACTCCCAGAATTCGAGCCCAGTCCTACTAGCCGCTCTGAAACAAGTTAAGCGCACCAGATCCAGTGGTATAGGTACTCCATCGACTATGCAGGGAAGTATCCTGTTCACAGAGGCTTTGCTCAACGTTACATCTATCCTCCTGCCGTACGCGGCATCCGCAATGTCTTTGGGCGAGGGCGCCCCGATGAAGTGCACATCTTTACTATATCGCTGATACCATGCAAAAGAAGTATGCCAGTCCTCAAGGCGGTGAAGAAAATCCGAACCCTTCAAATCCCGGTAGAGCGTTATAGCCATCCGACCTGGGGTGGCCGAGTCTAAGCCCATAACTATAATTCGGTCAGCCTCTCCGAGTTTTGCGCTCCACCCTGCGATCTTTTTTTTAAGTTTCAGGGCGAACTCCTGCCCGATATCCCCCGTACTTAAAGTACTCTGTATATCCGCAGCGATATTTTCGCCTGTTTCGACCTCGAAAAAAGCCTCAAGGGAATTTGCTGCAAGCGGAGGAAGAGTCTTTCCGGAAGGTTCCCAAGAGACGATTACCTGGTCTTCGTTTCTGAAGGACTGTCTTTTAATCAGCCATCTCAAAGCACTGTGGGCCTTTTGGGTGACGTCGTATCCAACGGAGCAGGCTTGTTTTCCTTCGGTAAAGCGCCCTCGGAAAGTGTAGCCCGATGTATCGTTGGAAGAGAGTAGTTTGGCCTTGTCGCCTCCGTGGCGTAGAGCTGCTGGGTGCTTCGTTCCGAGAGGTACGGTCTTGCCTGTTATCATACATATACCCATTGTGTCTTGAAATTTAGCGTCGAACTTTTGCCATGACGTGATTAAGGTTTCATCTTTCCATACGCGATCCTCCAATTCCCCAGGAATGCGAACTCTCCAGCGCACAAGAGCATCGCCCTGATCTTGAACTCCATCTTTTTTTGCAAGAAGCTTGAAAAGAAGGGGGGTTGTCTCTTGGTCTTCCCAGTGTGTTAGGAGTTGTCCGTGTTCGTCCACGTGGAGAATGCCAACCGTAACAAGGCGCTCAACGACGCGCCCTTCCTCGATGAACATTTTTACTGCCCTTAGTTTGGGGTGAGGTTCAAAAGTAAGCCACTTGGTAAGTAGCGACTTGTATCCATCTTTTTTTTCCGTATCACTTCCAAAGTCCTCGTAGTACGTCGGTTTTTTCCCTCCGTATTTTGGATAATCGGCTGCAATGTACTGGATTTTGTCGCATAAAGCGTGGGGTGAACCGGGGTGCGCGCGCGTTGCGGAATCCTCTGTTACAGGAAGAAGAGTTTCTTCCTTGTTCACTACCGATGCATCAAGGAACTTGCCGTTTACGTCGAGCGTTATCTCTATGTACGCTTGTTGGGCGATGTGGCTCGTTGGGAGTGGTCGAGGATTTTCGCCCTCTTCCGGAAGTTTCATGGCAAGTTCATAGGTTTCATACAGCCGCTGCATCCAGTTCATTACAATCCCTCCTCCGCCAAGCCGGAAAAGGAAGTCCCGGGTGTGAAGAGAGTCGGCTTCATTTCCCGGATAAATTTGGTAATGGTACATTCTTCAGGTCTTGGGAACACGACATACCCGTCGGTCATGGTCGCATGCCAGAATCGACTGTGAAGCTCGTCTCTTCCCGATTCTTCAGGGTAACTGAAGCTGTGAAACATCAGACCGTAGGCGATTTCTCCGCTGTCGTCATAGAAGCTCTCTCCAGATCCGAACGGGTAGGGCTCCACGTATCCCTGACATTCTCTCGTACCCAGAAAAATATCCCTGCGCCCGCCCCGTTCCAGCATTCGTTTCGCTATCTCGAAATGCTTCCCTTCGTTGCGGTCGGCCTCCAGTTCCGAAAAGAGGGTGTTCCATTCAAAATGGGCGCGTACCTGATACTGCACGTCGGAAAGATAGGTGTACATGGCCAGGGTATTGCCGCCTGCAGAGTAGTCCAGAGGTTTAATCCCCTTGCTCCGCGTGCGCACGGGGCACATCACTCTGAGAGCGTCGATGTACCAGTTGAAGGTGGGTTTCCAATAAATTGATCGTGTAATTCCCTCCAAGGCTTCGTACGTGGGGATGTGGTAGGTGCACTTTTCTCCCCCTACTCTGGTAATTGGGTCGGTAAAGAGCGCGAATCTTCCCCACAGGCGGAATTCAATGCTGTTTCTCATCAATGCACCTCCATTCTCAAACCGGTTATCGCCTCATCGGACAGGCCGAACTCCAAGCTGTAATACTCTTCACGCAGGGCCCACACCTCCAGTCCGTTAAGTTCATATACTGCGTTTGCTTTTACGAGTTTTTCCAAAATATTCGGGTATACGTTAACGGAAAATTGTTGTGCTTTGTGTAGCAGGGCGCTTATTCTTGACGGTTCGTAAATATCCCCGCACAGCTCGGCAATTGTTTCCGCTCCATCGCCGTAGGGGACGAGCACTCCTCTCGTCGTTGCGTCAAGAGCGCTGAAAATACTTGCCGCGCTTCCGAAAGATTGTTTCAGTGGAATCTGGGGCGTGTTCCCATGTGAAAGGTAGCATCCTGCGGCGTATGTATTTAACGACAGCATGTTCAGGAGCGTGTCGTTTCGGTGTTTGGCCACAGGATAAGCCATTTCACTCGCCCTTTTAAAAAAATAGCGCTCAAAATAGCGGGACATAATTGAGGGGCTTAAAAAGTCGGCGGGTTCTAAATTCTCGTTCTTCAATTCGAGCAACATCAGCTTTGTCTCATCCCGCCCTACTTTAATGTCGATCAAGCGGTCGATAGGATCCTCGCGTGGGTTAATAATCAGGACGTGCCCTATATCACGTTTGCCGTGGCGGTTACACCGCCCTCCGGCTTGGGCGATTGAATCCATGCCGGCGAGGCATCGGATCACACATCCGAAATCAACATCCACCCCTGCTTCTATAACCTGTGTTGAGACGCACACAAGAGGAGATTGAGGGTCCTCGCCTAGAGAACGCCTGATCCTTGCGAGGACTTCCCTTCTGTGAGCGGGGCACATGGAGGCGCTAAGGTGAACAGTGTTGGGGAAAAGCGCTGAGAGCAGACGATAGAGTCTCCGGGCCATTCCAGTGGTATTTACGACCACAAGACAGGTCTGAAAGTTTTTTTGCTGCTCAAGCGCCAAGCAAACAATTTCTTCGTCGGTGTATCCGACCGGAATGGTTTTATTATAGACCTTAACCCTACGAAAAGTTTCAAAAAGAGCGGGTACATCCTGAACTATTTCGTTTTCTTTTCCAAGGTTTAAAGAGCCTAGTGCCGGATTAACCCGATGCAACAACGGTTGTGTGGCTGTACATAGCACTGCGCTTGCTCCGCAGTGCTCCACCAAAAAATTAAGGGCGTTACAGAACATGTGCACGGTTCTGATGGGTAAAGTCTGTATTTCATCGAATATAAGAATCGAGTGGGCAAGTTGATGCATTCGGCGCACACTTTTCGTACCGCCGGCAAAGAGAGTTTCAAGGAATTGAACGCTTGTAGTGAAAACTATGGGGGCGTCCCAGTTCTCGGAGAGCAGGCGATTCTTCCACGATTCCCGTTCTCCGGAAAGGTTCGAGTGAGATTCCAACACGATCATGTTTCTTTCTTCGGGTGGTTCCAGGATTTCTCTTGCAACTTGGGCGTTTTGGTCAATAATCGAGGTGTAGGGAATTATATAGATGATACGGTCGATTTTCCGCGCCGAACTATCTGAGTTAAGGGCATGATTTAGGGCGAAACGGAGACTGGCCAAGGTTTTACCGCCACCTGTCGGCACCGTGAGGGTGAAATACCCTTTGGGTTGTCCGGCGGCTTGCCAGCATTCTTCCGATACTTTTCTTCGTGCTTCACTGATAGGGTCATAGTTTTCGAAAGACGCAAGGCTTTTTTCGAACCGTTGAACCAACAGATTCCACGGCACATATCTTCCAGCCTGTCTAGTTTGAGGTAACCACTGTTTTTCGAAATCGGCCGTGTCGGTTCTGTCCGCGTCGATAAGGCAACTGAACAGGAAGCGAAGAGTCAGTCCGATCATGAAATTCGATCGTTCCATTGCTTTGGAGGGATTTTTACTCTTTTCTGTCTTCATCAGTGAAGAGAACAATTTCTTGCATTCGATAGTAAGTTCAGGCTCTTGAACGAGCGAGCCAATCCGATCTTTAACTTTGGGGGGAATCTTTTCAGTTACTTCATCGAAGTGGGTTTTTTTGATAGACTTTTCGATACGCTTTGTGAAAACATCCGCGCCGTCGGGAGCCAGGCAGTCGATCAGGCCGGAATGATGAGAAGCAAGAGAGAGAGCTAAAATCTGCGCAGTTAAAAAGGGCACGGTGGTACTGTGATTAAAGTTGCTCCATGCGAACTGCGCCCCAGCAGTGGAATGATCAATCTTACCCCGAAGCTGCTCCGCGTCCACATACTCATCGCAGTTTTGATCAACCAGACCTTCGGCCGAGGAAAGATAGGCCTGAAAATCGGCGCTGAATTTACCGATGTCGTGAAGAAGGCCCTGTAGCTCGCCCATCGCTCCGAGGCCGATCTTTTCAGCGAACTTCCTGCTCAATGCAGCAGTATTAAATAGATGCTCCTCCAAGGACTGAACCGCTCTATCTTTTTCCCTTACATGAGCAATGTAAGTTCCTTTCATTGAGTTCATGATTGCCCCTCGCACAGAAGGTTTCTAAAAAAACGACATCATTATATCACTAAAAAATTTATTCGCAGACTATTGCATATTTAAATATCTCATTTCTATTCATGTTACTTCAATACTGCATAATGCGCTTTCAAAAATACTGTATCGAAAAATAAGCATCGCTTTGCTAGTTAAGCCTGTTTTACAAACTGGGCAAATCATCTCGAATCGACAGGCCGATCCGAGACGCTATTCATCGCATGGACGGACCCCTCGATGATCTCCTCTCGCATTTCTTCATGCAGCGCATCCGGAGTGACCAAGTCGACCTTTGTCCCGAGCAACTCTTCAAGGCATTTCTGAAGGAGAGCGAAGAGGAAGAATCCAATCCGCGCGCCGGGTTCAAAGTCCACCAGCAGGTCGATGTCGCTGCCCGGCCCGGCCTCTCCGCGTGCCACCGAACCAAACACCGATAACGAGCGAACATGAAACTGCTTCAACAGTTCCTCGTTGGCTTCAAGAATGCTCACTGCACGTTCAAGCTGCCTCATGGTCATTCGCCTCCTTATCAGAAAATATCTCACCCTTACTCCGCCGCCATACACACAAAGAAAATGATCGTCTTCGAGGCGGCACGGGAGGAATCACGTCTCCGTGTGGATTGAACTTTTCAATCGGTTGGAATGCAAAATCCCCTCCTTTATTGACGCTTATAATACAAAGTGTTACGTTCTCCTTGGATGAGAGGGGTCGGGCATGATCAAGACCGAAACCTCGAGAGGGATGATTGAGATCATCGAAGCGGACAGATGGACTTAGGAACGCATCAGAGGAGATCATCATCAGTTTGTTCGTCACTATGCGATCACAAACCCGAAAACGGGTAAATTTCCTTGTCGACGCCGAATGCCGGGAGGTGCGAAGGATGAAAAAAGTAACAGCTTTCCTCGGGACGTACAGCAAAAAACATACCCGGAGCGCTGTGCAGCGCTTTACGGAGCGGCTGCAATCGCTTGGAGACGTCGCCTGCGAGATCGTCCCTCTCGGAGACTACAGATTGGAAACCTGCCGAGGGTGCAAACTCTGCTTTGAAAAGGGGGAGGACTTCTGTCCGCTGAAGGACGATCGGGACACGCTTATCGAAAAGATGGCGTTCTCCGACGGCGTCGTCTTCGCATCTCCGAACTACGCCTATCATGTCTCCGCCTGTATGAAGATTTTTATCGACAGGCTTGCCTTTTTCCTCCACCGCCCCTTTTTCTTCGGAAAGGCTTTTACAAGCATCGTTGCACAGGGCATCTACGGCGGCCGACAAATAACCCGCTATTTGGACTTCTTTGCCGAAGGTCTCGGGTTCAATACGGTGCGGGGAAGTTGCCTTACCGCGCTTGAGCCGATGACCGAGACGGAACGGAGAGAAAACGACAAAGCGCTTGCGGCGCAGAGCGATCGTTTCTACAAGAGATTGCAGCAGCCGGCTTTTCCCTCGCCCTCGCTCTTCAGACTCATGGCCTTCAGGTTCGCCAGAACAAGCATGCGGCTGAAACTCGACGAGACAAGCCAAGACTACACGTATTATAAAGACAAAGGGTGGTTCGAGTCGGCATACTACTATCCGACTCGTCTTGGTTTCTTAAAAAGTGTTTCCGGCTATCTCCTTGACAATGCCGCGACGTGGACGGTGCGACGAAGAGCAAAATAACCGGTTGATCGGCTTGCCGCAGTGCGGGCAGTAGGCGCCCCGTTCTGCATCCCCTTCGCGAAGAGCGTCTTCATCGCCGGACTGCGGCGAAGCGAAAGCTATCAATAATTTTGGGCAGGTTGCGACTTTTCCGCCTGTTTTGTTGTAAGATATTATGTATTCCGTAGAGACTGATAAACAAGCGGTTGTAGCTTCTTTTCAACGCTGCGAGCAGCATGAGCATGATTGGAACAACTGCACACTGCCCGCACGCTTTGCTCCCATGAACAACACTCGATTGCGGCTGGAGTCGCAGGGAGGTGAGAATGCGCCGTAGATGGCTTCCGCAGGATCATGCGCTTCAAGATCCTCCGAATCGCCTCGGGAGGATCGGCCGCCGCCGTTATGCGCGGCTCGTTGAGAGTGTTTGATCAGCAACCGAAGGGAGGAAGGCCGGATGAAAAAAAGCATTGGCTCAAAACTGGCGACGGTGGTGCTCGCAGCAGTTGTTGTATTTTCGGTACTGGCGGGATTCGGGAGCGCTTCGTTCGCGGCGCCGGACACCGAGCGCTACACCTACTTTGAAAATCTGCCGCTGTTCGACCCGCTCACTCCGCTTGAGAGCAACGAGATGCGAATTACGTTCATGGGCTCGATGATTCCGCTGCCCGTGCGTCTGGCGCAGGCGGAGATGAGCGTCTTCGTCGAGGTGGGGTGGGTCGACGACCCGAGCGACCCCTACTACCGCGGCAGGCCGGTGGATCAGTTCGTCTTCGATATGGGCGCGGGGGTGTCGGCGAACTACGCCGCCGCGAAGGTCGGGTACCGCAGAATGGACAAGGTGTTCATCAACCATCTGCACGCCGACCACATGAACGACCTGGTTCATACCTACTGTTTCGGCCCGTCGAGCGACCGCAAATCCCCCCTCTATGTCTGGGGTTCGAAACCATCGGGCGTGAAAAATCCGTCCTACTTCAATGCATCCGCGGGAGGATGCGACGTCGCAGGCTCCACCGCTTCCGGTGGCGCCTACTACGACGACGGGGTCAAAGCTTTTTGCATGCACCTTCGCGAGGCTCTGCGATGGCACACGGAGAGCTTCAGCTTTCAGACAACCGCCTACTCCGGATACGTGCGGCCTACCAAGGAGAGCTGGGGGCTGCCGCATGATCCTGTACCGGTAGGCGACGACAGTCCGAACGACGCCTACGCGCTGGTGCCGATCGAACTGGATTGGACCAAGGTCGGCGGCGTGGCATACAACAACGCGTCCACGGGCGCGAAGATCACGCATTTCCCGGTGATCCACGCGCGGCAGGGGTCGATGGGGTACAAGCTCGAGTGGACGACGCCGACCGGCGCCGTGCTGAACATGATCTACACCAGCGATACGAAGCCCGAGACCAACAGCGTCGAACAGGCGAAGAACAGCGGCGTCGGCGTAGACGTGTTCATTCACGAGATGGTGGTTCCGCCCGTGGTGTGGGCGTACAAGAACATGGGGTTGAACGCTCCGCCCGCGCCCGGCGACCCGAACTACGCCGATTTCCAGAAAACCGTCCAGGGGTTGACGAGAGTGCAGAACAGCTCGCATACCTCGCAGGGGGCGTTCGGGTACATTCTCGGCCAGATCGAGCCCAAGCCCAGGCTGACGGTCGCCACGCACTTTCCGGTTGCCGACGACACCGTCGCAAGCGCCCTGACCAGCGTACAGGCGCACTGTCCTGAGGTGAAGATGGGGCGCGACATCGTCTGGTCCTTCGACCTGATGGTGTTCCGCGTCTTCCCCGACCGGATAGAGCAATGCCGCGCCGACGTGTCGAGGTTCAGCTTCACGCCGCCAGTCCGCCTGCCCGACGGGTTGTTGACGCCGAAGTACCACGACGGAACAGGCTCCGGCGATCCCTACGCCCAGATCGACATAACGACGCAAATTCCGCCGACCAACCCCGACGGCACGGAGAACTACCGGGAGGACGGTTATTGACGCACGACGGAAAATAAAACAGGGGAAAACACGGGGGATCCGTCCGTGGGGAAACTCGAACCGACGGCGGATCCCCCGCTGCGCTCGTGCCGATACGTAATCGCGCCTCCGCTTTCCTCTACTCACCGCAGCCGTTTGCCGCAGTGCGGGCAGTAGGAGCTCCGCTCTTTCAGAAAAACATATACCATGTATAATACACGGAGCATATTTTCCGGAGGTGTTTTTTATGACGACAATACGCAGACCGGATACGGTTCTGGGGGTTCTCGGCGGTATGGGGCCGGCGGCGGCGGCGGAGTTTCTGCGGCTGCTTGCTGAACGCGCTCCCGTTTCGTGCGACCAGGAGCACGCCGTGACGTACCTTCTTTCGGACCCGCAGGTTCCCGACCGGAGCAGCGCAATCCTCGGCGTCGGGGAGGACCCGACGCAGCGTTTAAAGGACGATCTGCTGACGCTGACGCGCTGGGGGGCGACCCTGCTGGCGGTTCCGTGCAACACGGCGCACTACTTTATCGACCGCTTCCGGGACGAGCTTCCCGTACCGCTGGTGCATATCATCGAGGAGACGGTAAAGGCGGCGGCCGCTCTGAGTCCGAAGGGGGCCTGGCTGACGGCGACGCTGGGAACGATGGGGAGCGGCCTGTATCAAAAAGAAGCGGAACGGCAGGGGTACTCGTTTTTCATTTCCCCTGAGGAGGCGCAGCGGCAGGTGCAGCGGAGCATCGAGCTGGTGAAGAGCGGCAAAAAAGAGGAGGGTGGGCGGCTGCTGAAGGGCGTTGTGGAGGCGCTGTGGCGCGAACGGGATATTCCCGTGTGCGCGGCGTGCACGGAGCTGCCTCTCGCCTACGATGCGTCGGGGCTGCCGCAGGAGCGAACCGTCTCCAGCCTGGGGGCGCTCTGCGGGGCCTGTCTTCGAAGAATTTACGGATAGCAAAAGCGCCCCCTGTTCGGCACGGGGGCGCTTTTGTTATTTTCTCACGATGTCGATGATGCCCACCTGGGGCGGCGCAAAGAAGCGTATCGGCGGCCCCCACGTCCCGGATCCGTTGCTGACGAAGACGCGGCTCTCCCGAGCGGCTCCGGCGGCGTAGGCTTCTCCCCTCTTCGACGGTGCGAGGGCGCGCAGCCCCGGCCGGTACTCGTAGACCATTCTGGTGAGCCAGTAGAAGGGCCATATCTGCCCCCTATGGGTATGCCCGGAGAGTTGGAGGTCGAAGAGCCCGATGGAATCCGGCTCCACCGTGGGCTGGTGCTTGAGGAGCAGGACGAAGCGGTTCTCGGGCAGCGGGGCGAGGACGTCGATCTCCGGTGTCAGCGTTCCGCCGAAGCGCAGCGCCGCAGGATCGTCCATGCCCGCCAGGATGATGCCGCCGACGCGCAGCGCCTCGTTGCGGAGCACCTGCATTCCGGCGTGTTCCTTGAAGGCAAGCGCCTGCTCGACGCCCGCGTAGTATTCGTGGTTTCCGGTGACGGCGTACATACCGAGCGGTAGATTCAGTCCTCTGAAGAGGGCAACCTCGGCCTCGCGCTCCTCCATGTCGCCGTCGACAAGGTCTCCGGTGCTCACCAGCATGTCGGGCTGCGCGGCTCTGACCACTTCGAGGATGCGGCCAAGCCGCTCTTCCTGGACGACCCAGCCGAGGTGCACGTCCGTGATGTGGGCGATCCGGAGTTTATCCACCCCTCTGGGGAGCCTGTCCGTGGCGATGGTGATGTGCACGGGGCGGACCGCAAGGGCTTCGAACCAGCCGTAGGTGCAGGCGAAGAAAGCGAATCCGACCGCCAGCACCGCGCGGATTTTGGGGGAGGAAAGATGTCGCCGAAGCAGGCGGAGAGAAGCAAATCGATCAGCCAGACGAAGAAGCGCAGGAGGTCGAGAAAGAAGAAGGCCGTGAAGAGGATGAAGAAGAAGGCCATTCCCATGTAGACGGAGCAGGAAAGAATTTTCCTGAGTCCGGG